>NZ_LT607501.1:0-5241 GCF_900095235.1 Janthinobacterium sp. UMAB-60 | reverse complement strand
AGGCCCAGCGGGTCGGGCGTCAGGTAACGGCCCTGGGCCGGGTCGTAATAGCGCTGGTCGTTGTAGTACAAGCCCGTTTCCTGGTCGGCATACTGGCCCGGCAGGCGTCCCTGTGCATCATGGCTGTAGCGCTCGGCTTGTTGCGAGTGATCGATGGCGACCAGGTGCGCGCCCGCGTAGCGCCAGGTGGTGACGGTCTGGCGCACGATGCTGCCGGCGTCATCATAGGTGAACGCGCGCTTGAGATTGCCAAGTGTGATGCTGGAACAAGTGTAGTCGGTGGCACCGTTGGCCTGCGGGGCCAGTGTCATACGGCCATGCGCCGGCAGTGTCGTGCTGGATACGCTTGGCCTGCTCGACAGTCTAAAGCGCGCGCGGAGGTTCATGATGCGCGCGCCTCAATTCTCAGGCCACGTGCCGAACCGCTTGCGGTTGTTGCGCGCATGCGCCGAAGACTGTGCGTCGAGTGCCGTGTAGAGCTTATCGGCGACGGTGACCTCGTTGTTGTCGATAATGACGTTGGGGCTGTTGATGAGCATAATCGCCTCTTTGGCGTTGAACAGCCCCTCGATGGTGATTTTGTTGCCCCGGATGATTAAACCTGGCGCATCGCGTATCCATATGGCAGCGTATTGCGGGTAGTAAGAGCCGATATTCAGGTGGGCCGGTGGCTGGCGGGGTGGGGCAGGGATTGGCCTTGCGCGCTTGATGATAATGGTATTGTCGACTAACTGGTGGTTTGCGCCAAACAGCGCGACCGCCTCATGCCCCTCCACTTCGATGTGGCAATGACGAATGATATTGTTGCGGCCAACCAGATACGCGGCCAAGTCGCCGCTTTTGATGGTGAGGTTTTCCAGCAAGATATTGGTGTCGCCAAATTCCCGGAAGTTGGGGCCGTATCTATGTAGCGCCGTGTCGATTTGGTCGGGCCCCGGGCGATAATTCGGGCGTTGCTCCAGATACTGCCACCCCGTCAATGAAATGCCGGTACCTTTTACTTCAATAGTGCCATTTCGAAAGATTAGATTTTTTATCTTTATATGATTGACATATCCTCCAGAGTATCCATGGATAGCAACGCTGGCTCGGTCTAAACGTAACGCGTGACCGCTTAGGTCAAAGACAATGTCGCTATTAGAGAGTCTTGCCAATGGACCTAAGCCGCCAGGCTCGCCAAGTAGGGTTGTTAATCCGGTATTTCTAACTATGTCCTGCTCAAGGCAGAAGTGCGCTGGGCCACTCAGTGCCAGACTTTGGCCGCTATGGAATATCCAGAAGCCCGCGGGAAACATGGTATCTTCACCTTGAATTCTAACGAGAGAGAGTTTGCTGGGCACCCGTACGTCATTGAGGCCATGAGGAAGAAGCACATGAAAACATTCTTGTCCAAAACTTGAACATGTCATTGCCAATCCGAAACATAGAACTGCAAAATTAAATATAATCCTGATATGCATTTCACGCCCCGAGAGAGAGGTTACTTAGGAAGAATCGTGCCTTGGTAGAGTTTTCGGTCTAAAGGTTCGCCGTAATTGTTATGTAAATATGCTTGGTATTTGAGGCCGCTCAGCGTCATCCGCATTTCAGTCGCACAAATTTTATATTCAATATTCTAATTGGCGTTGGTTTAAAATATTTATATCGGTAAATAGCATATTCAGAAGCGGCGAAATATGAACTATTGCTTCATATCGTCATCTAGGTACGTCAATGTGACGATTGTCGGCAGTAGCCAGAACAGAGGCAGCAATTCAGTGGGTAATGGTGCTAATCCGCTGAGATTCAACACGAGCACTATATTGAATGTACCCACAAAGAAAGTAAAAGCAATGCATTTTTCTCGGTATGGCCGGCGCGACCGCCATAGGAACAGCAGTAAACCAAGTATTGCTATCAGGGAGGGCAGTACTAGGACGCACAGTAAGTAAAACAGAGCGACGAGACTAAAGTCAGCTGTTCTTGGCATCGGTGCTTCCATAGCACCGAGACGGATTGCATATGGCAATACCATCATGTAACTGCCGTGCAAAAAAAACAAAGGCCAGCACACCAACTGACTGATAAAACATACCGTCATCCCCTTGTGCGATGGAGGGTCAGTGGGAGGCGTTGCGAGAGCGTTCTGAATAAATAAATATGTGACTTCCCATATGACACAGCAGCCTTGGACCAGAATGCTGGCATAAATTAATATGCTCATAGGGGTAGCAAAGTATGGGCTGCCCAGTATCAGTACACTGAGGGAGTAGATGCCATACAGACCCGGTGGCGAGAGCGCTGCCAGAACCAAACGGATAGTTTTAGGCGACTTCATTATTCCGCCCCCCAATGCCATTCATGAACTCGTCCTTGCCAAAAAGTATGGAAGGTGCCGTTGTCAAAGGTTGACAGCAATGCTGTGCAGGCCTGGCATAGGAGGAGTGGCTTTCTCTGCCAGAATGACTTGCGTACGGAAATCGACCGCGCGGCATTGTGATTTAGGCCCATTTTGTGTCCCTGGACAGTGGCGTGATAGCGCCGCAGGTAATGGCCATGCACGTCACCATAGACGCCACCATGGTTTCTTCATCCGTTTTTCAAATACATTGTTCTTTAATGTGGCCGTACTATCTTTCATCAAGACGACGGGAGCGTCCACCCCCACTATCGTGTTGCTCTCAACGCGCACGCCAATGCTGGCGTCGGTGAGGTAGATGTTATGTCGGGTGGTGGATTTACCCTTGACCTCGATTCGATTACCGCTGATTAACGTACCGTTAGCTTGGTGCAGGGTTACGGCCGCACGCGGATTGTTTCGGGATTTGGACAGGTTCTCGTACTGATACAGGTAACCTTCGGAAGCATTGGCCAGCCATGTTGGAATGAGTGGGTCTGTGAGGACAATTATATTGTTCAGTATTTGGCCATTCGGTCCGGCCATCATGATGGCGCTGTCGCCGCCGCTCTCGATGACGCAGTTGCGAATGATATTGCCGTCTCCTTCCAGGATTACCCCCACGTTGTCAGTCTTGATGAGTAAATTATCCAGCACCACGCCTGATTTTTTGAAGCCGGGAAAATTTTTCGGTACCGGCTCGTCAATGCTGTACATGGGCCAGTGGTCTATGACCTCCACTGCCGTACCTAGGCCCCTGATGTCGAGAACACCATCCCGGATAGTGATGTTCTTGGCCACCGGTTTCTCGTCCTCCTTATCAATCCGGACCGCGACAATACCGCTGGAGTGTCCGTCGCTGTGCAAGGTGTGGTTAGCCATGTCGACAGTGACGTCGTTCGCTATCACTCCAAGTAAATGACGATAAGGCGCTGGCCCGGTATGCCCAGCGAAGTCGGATAGGCGCTGTTGCCAGAAATCCTCTGCGATGCAGTACAGGCCCGAAGCCTTGATTACTGCCTCCTGATATGGTCCGAATCCTGGCCGAATTTCGATACAAGGCAGAAATGACTTGGCTACTAGACGCGGCGGCAACAGAACTGGCGGGCTATCCATCCGCCATAACGTCCATGTAGCGAGCAGGAACCCAAGGATGAGTACGCGCATTCGGAATCGACGCGAACAGAATTGACGGCAGGTGTTCATTTTTTTTCCTCTGGTAGCGGCGCAGCTCCCTGGGGCAGAATGGTGCCAACGTAGTCAGATGGCTTTAATTTATTTAATGCTTCGCTGCGCTTTGCTTGGGCATCAAAGGGGTAAGGAGGTTCATGATGCGCGCGCTTCAATTCTCAGGCCACGTGCCGAACCGCTTGCGGTTGTTGCGCGCACTGGCCTAAGACTGCGCGTCGAGTGCCGTGTAGAGCTAGCCGTTGGTCGTTTCCAGGCGATTTGGTCATGGCGCAAGCTCGTCGCCGCCTTCGCGCAGCATCTTGCAACAGCCCTGTAGCAGCCTCCAGCGAAACTTGATGCCCGTCTCGTACCAGATGAAATACACCCAGAGATCCTTGTCCGGCAGCGCGTTGGGCGCTCTTTGCCTGTTTGACACCAGTACTTCGTCAATGACGTCTTGCGGCACGCGCGAGCGGACGGCGACGCGGGCCGTCTGGATGGGCAGTGAGCGGGACATGGCGTGCACGCCGTCACTCCATGCCTGCAGTGCTACCGGCTCGGCAGGCACGTCAGGGTAGGGATAGGGCCATACCTTCCATTCGAATTCCACCCATTGCGGCAGTTCGCGGCCATCCGGCGCGGCACCCATGGTCTTGCCGCCAGTCATGGGGTTCTTGTCGGGTCCCAGGGAGCCGGGGGTCGGAAAAAATATGCTGTTCGCGGTTCGCGCGCGGAGCACGTCGACCTTCTTGCCTTTGATGCCGTTGCTGAAGGTCACGATCATGCCGGGTCCTTGCTGCGAACATGGTGTCGCACAGGCAGTGCAGAGAGCGATGGCCGCAAGGAAGCAAATCGTCTGGAGCAGATATGTTTTCATGATGGTGCCTTGCAGGAAGCGTTGAAGGTAGAGCCGGCGGCCACGGTGGGAGCGCTGGTCCGCTGGTCTTTGCCAAGCGGATTGGTCATGGCGGAAGCTCGTCGCCGCCTTCGCGCAGCAAGCCACAGCAGCTGCTTTTCAGTTTCCAGCGGAGCTTGATGCCCGTCTCGTACCAGATGAAATACACCCAGAGATCTTTGTCCGGCAGCGCGTTGGGCGCTCTTTGCCTGTTTGACGCCAGCACTTCGTCGATGACGTCTTGCGGCACGCGCGACCGGACGGCGACGCGGGCCGTCTGGATGGGCAAGGCACGCGACAGGGCGTGTACCCCTTCGCTCCAGACTTGCCGCGCTACAGGATCAGAGGGCCTGTCCGGGTAGGGATAGGGCCATACCTGCCATTCGAACTCCACCCATTGCGGCAGTTCGCGGCCATCCGGCGCGGCGCCCATGGTCTTGCCGCCAGTCATGGGATTCTTGTCTGGACCAAGTGAACCAGGAGTCGGAAAAAATACGCCGTTCGCGGTTCGCGCGCGGAGCACGTCGACCTTCTTGCCTTTGATGCCGTTGCTGAAGGTCACGATCATGCCGGGTCCTTGCTGCGAACATGGTGTCGCACAGGCAGTGCAGAGAGCGATGGCCGCAAGGAAGCAAATCGTCTGGAGCAGATATTTTTTCATGATGTGCCTTGCAGGAAGGGTTGAAGGTGGAGCTGACGGCCACGGTGGGCGCGCCGGCCGGTGCTTGTTGCCTGCTGCTTTGGTCATGGCGCAAGCTCGTCGCCGCCTTCGCGCAGCATCTTGCAACAGCCCTGCAGC
>NZ_LT607500.1:0-76775 GCF_900095235.1 Janthinobacterium sp. UMAB-60 | reverse complement strand
CAGCTGCGAAGAAGGAAGAGTATGAAGCTTTTTCAGCATTTCGTCAACCTTCTTTTTTACTACCCAGCCCCTGAAGGCTGTCCCTTTTGTGCCGCAAACCAGTGCGTCTCATCGGGGAGGCGAATCATATCAAAGACCGTCGAAGTTTGGCAAGCGCTTTTCAAGGAAAGCGTGCATGCCTTCTTTTTGTGCAGGCGTGCCGAAGGCGGCCTGGAACAAGCGGCGCTCGTAGGCGACGCCATCGGTCAGGGTCGTTTCAAAGGCGCGGTTGACGCAATCCTTGATCATCATGGCCACCGAGGTCGGCATGGCGGCGATGGTCTTGGCGGCAGCCAAGGTTTCTTCCAGCAATTTATCGGCTGGCACCACGCGCGACACCAGGCCGATGCGTTCCGCCTCGGCGGCATCGATGGTGCGCGCCGTCAACAATAAATCCATGGCCTTGGCCTTGCCGATGGCGCGCGGCAAGCGCTGCGTGCCGCCCGCGCCCGGCGTGACGCCAACCTTGATTTCCGGCTGGCCAAATTTGGCGTTGTCTGCGGCGATCAGGAAATCGCACATCATGGCCAGTTCACAGCCGCCGCCGAGCGCATAACCGGCCACCGCGCCCACCACCGGTTTGCGCACGCGCAAGATATGCTCCCAGTTACGGCTGATGTAACCCTGGGTGAAGGTGTCCGGATAGGTGTAATCGGCCATGGCGGCGATATCGGCGCCAGCGGCAAATGCTTTTTCGCTGCCCGTGAGCACGATGCAGCCGATATTCTCGTCCGCGTCGAATTTGAGCAGGGCGTCACCCAGCTCATTCATCATGTTGTCGTTCAAGGCGTTGAGCGCCTTCGGGCGATTCAGGCGGATGACCGCCACTTTGTCCTGGATGTCGATGATCAGGTCTTCGTATTGCATAGTGTCTCCTCTCGATGAACGGTGTGAGGATTGTAGCGGCTAACGGCGGCGGCGCGACAGGTGCGCTGCTATTATTGTGAGCCCGGTCACCTTTATCGAGCAGCGTATTTTCTCCTCCCTCTTCCAGTATTGCGCCCGCCACCTGCGCGGCGACGGCAGCGCCGCCAGCGTCAATTTTCGCCGCCTGTGGTTCAGCAACGGCCTCAATTGCTTCGGCGCCCAGATCACCTCGCTGGCCCTGCCCCTGTGCGCGGTATTGTTATTACATGCGACGCCGGAACAGATGGGGGTGCTCGTCGCCCTGCAGGCGCTGCCGTTTGCCCTCTTCGGCTTGCCCGTCGGCGTGCTGCTGGACCGGCGCAGCAAACACCCGATCATGCTGTTCAGCGAAACCATGTCGGGCCTGGCGCTGGCCAGCGTGGCCGTGGCCTACTGGTGCGGCGTGCTGTCGATGCCGTGGTTATATATAGTGGGATTCATCATCGGCACGGGCTTCGTCGTCGGTGGCGGCGCTGAGCAGGTGTTTCTGACCTTCCTCGTGGGCCGCGACGGCTTGATCGATGCGCAATCGAAATTTGCCGCCACCGAATCGGCTTCGCGCCTGATCGGCCCCGGCCTGGCCGGCGTGCTGGTGCAAGTCCTGTCGGCACCCGTCGCCATCCTGTGCACGGCTTGCGGCTATCTGGTTTCCGTCTTCAATCTGCGCGCCATGAGCGTACGCGACCCACGCCCGGCGCCGTCAAGCAAGCACGCCTTGCGCGACATCGCCGACGGCTTGCTGTTTGTCTGGCGCGAGCCGCTGCTGCGCGCGCTGGCCTGGGGCGCCGGCATCTGGCACTTCCTGTTTTACGCCAGCATGGCCTTGACGGTGCTGTTCGCCACGCGCGACCTGGGCATGAGCCCTGGCGTGCTGGGCATGACGCAGATGCTCGGTGGCGCCGGCGTGCTGCTGAGCGCCTTCATCGTCAAGCCGCTGACACGCCGCTATGGCGCCGGCCCCACCATCCTGATCGGGCTGGCGTCCACCTCCGTGTGCTTTGCCCTGACGCCCACCATCCCCGCCGCCTTGTTCGGCAGCGCGGCCGGCAGCGCCGTGGCGTATGCCGTACTGATGTTCTTTTTTGATTGCGGCGTGATGCTGTTCTTCATTCCCTACCTGGGCTTGCGCCAGAAGGTCACACCCGACCCCATGCTGGGCCGCATGACCTCGACCATGCGTTTCCTGACGGTGGCGACGGCGCCGCTGGGCGCGCTGGCCGCCGGCTGGGTAGCGGAACACTTTGGCGTGCGCAATGGCCTGGCTTGCATCGCGGCAGGCAGCATTGCACTGACGATCGCCATGGTGTGGGGCACGCCGCTGCGTAGCGTGCGCACCTGAAACAATGAACGGGCATACACTGCTGAAAGATTGCCTTGGCGACACTATTCATGCCAAAGCCTGTGAGTTTTGATTTACATCAAGGTTTTAATTGAGGTAAATCCATAAGCTGTCTTCCATCACTCTAGGAGCACGTCATGTTTAACACCATCTTATTTCCCACCGACGGCTCGCCGCTGTCCGACAAAGCGGCCGAGACGGCCCTCGCCTTCGCTCAATTGAACAAGGCCAAGCTGGTTAGCATCAGTGTGGTGCAACCCTTCCCGTTCTCGCCGATGGCCGATGGCGGCATCGTGCTCGACGCCGGTTTGTACGAGCAACAAATGCAGGAAGCATCGCAACGCGCCGTCGACAAGATCGGCGAAGCGGCGCGCGCCGTCGGCGTGCCCTTCGAAGGCGTGGTCGTCGTCTCGCCCAGCCCGCATGAGGAAATCGTCAATGCGGCGCAAACCTACCATTGCGACATCATCCTGATGGCTTCGCATGGCCGCAAAGGCTTGAACAAGCTGTTCGTGGGCAGCGAAACGCAAAAAGTGCTGGCGCATACCCAGCTGCCAGTGATGGTCTTGCGCTAATCTTGCGCTAGCGCAATCTCCGCCCGGCGCCGCGACAAACTCAGCGCGCCGGCGCCTGCTTCGGCAACAACACCCACACGGCGCCGCTCTGCTTCATGCGGCCCGCATTCTCGGCCGCTTCCGCGCCAAAGCCAAAGAAATAATCGACCCGGATCGGCCCGCGAATGGCGCCGCCCGTGTCCTGCGCCATCACCAGCCGCTGCAGAGGGATCTCACTATTGGCTTGCGTGGTGGACAGGAACACGGGCGCACCCAGCGGCAGGAAGCGCGAATCGATGGCCACCGAGCGCTGCGGCGTCAACGGCACGCCCAATGCGCCCTTCGGTCCCACTTTCGGATCGGGCAGGCGCTCTTCCTTGAAGAAGACATAGCTGGGATTGGCGTTGAACAATTCATCCTTGCGCGTGGGGTGGCCGGCGATCCACGCCTTGATGCCCTGCGCGGACGCCTGGCTCAAGGTCAGCTCGCCTTTGTCGACCAGGTAGCGGCCGATTGATTTGTACGGATGACCGTTCTGGTCCGCGTACGCCACGCGCACGGTTTCCTGCGTATCGGTCAGCTGCACGCGCCCGGAACCCTGCACTTGCAGGAAGAACGCCTCGACTTCGTCATCCACCCACAGCAATTCCTTGCCCGTGACGGCCGTGGCGCGCTCGATGTCGGCGCGGGTCGCGTATGGGATCACTTTCTTGCCCACCAGCTTGCCGCGCAAGCGCATGTTCTTCAGTTCCGGATACACGCCGGACAAGTCCACCGAAACGAGATCGTCGGGCACCTTGTACAACGGTGTCTGGTATGGACCACCGCGCTTGCGCGCCCCGTGCAGCAACGGCTCGTAATAGCCCGTCACCAAGCCGGTATTGGCGCCATCGGCGGTGATGACTTGATTGGGCACAAAGAAGGTCTCGAAGAACAGGCGGATGGCCTTGTCGCTGTCCGCATTCACCTGACGCGCAATCGTGCACGATTCCTTCCAGTCCGGACGTTTCACCAGCACGCCGCACGAAGCCATGAAGGCGGGCCAGGCGGCGCGCATGTCGTCGCGGGCCCAGCCAGGCAAGGCGGCAAACTTGGCGGGCACCAAGGTGGGGGCCGTCGCCGCATCGATGGCGTCCTTGGCATCCTTGGCTTCGGCCGGCTTGGCCGGCACTGGCTTGACGACAGTCGGCGCAATCGCTGGCGCCTTGCCAGTCGCAGCGACCGGCTCTGCCGGCGGCGTGGTACAGGCGGACAGAGCAAGCGCGACGGCGCCGACTGAAACGGGTAGACTACCGCGTGTCAACAGACGGCGGGTAAATACTAAGCTGCGGGTAAATAACATAGGGGTACGTATGTGGATCTTGATGATAGAGGCGCTGGTAGCGTTCTTCTTGCTGGCATTTATAGTCTGGTGGACCATGTATTCGGGTAAAAAACCCGCACCACCGGCGCGCAAGCAGCTCGGCGAAGAACAGGACAGCACCGAAAAGCTGAAGTAAGGGGGCGCAAGCCCCCGGCGTTGCGTTAATGCAGGGTGCGCGGCACCGACAGCACGAACTCGGGAATCGCTGCTTCGAACTGATGGCCATCCTCGGCCACGCAGAAGTATTCGCCGTGCATCGAGCCCTGCGGCGTGCCCAGCATGGTGCCGCTCGTGTATTCGAACTGTTCGCCCGGCTGCAGCAGCGGCTGGTGGCCGACGGCGCCCAGGCCGCGCACCTCTTCCACCTTGTTGTTCGCATCCGTGATGACCCAGTGGCGCGAAATCAGTTGCGCGCCAGCCGTGCCCGTGTTGACGACGCGAATCGTGTAGCTGAACACGTGCCGCCCCTGGTCCGGTGCCGATTGCTCGGGCAGATATTGCGTCTTGACCGTTACCGTAAATTCATAAGTCGCCATCGTCATTCCTATTCAGACATTGCCAGTCGTATATTGTGTGTCGCGCGCGCCGCATTGGCCATCGCGCGCCGTGTATTCTGCGTTCCAGTGAGGCATGGTAACGGCGTCAAGCGTAAAATAGCGCATCTTCGCATTTTCTACTCTTAGCCCTAAGCCACCATGACAACATTCCGTATCGCTCCCAGCATCCTGTCCGCCGACTTTGCCCGCCTGGGCGAGGAAGTGCGCAACGTCGTTACCGCCGGCGCCGACATCATCCACTTCGACGTCATGGATAACCATTATGTGCCGAACCTGACCATCGGCCCGCTGGTGTGCGAAGCGATTCGCCCGCACGTGCAAGTACCCATCGATGTGCACCTGATGGTCAAGCCTGTCGATCGCATTATCCCGGATTTCGCCAAGGCTGGCGCGAACATCATCACCTTCCACCCGGAAGCGTCGGATCACCTTGACCGTTCCTTGCAGCTGATCCGCGACAATGGCTGCAAATCGGGCCTGGTGTTCAACCCGGGCACGCCGCTGCACTACCTGGAACACGTGATGGACAAGATCGACATCATCCTGATCATGTCGGTCAACCCGGGCTTCGGCGGCCAGTCCTTCATTCCGCAAGCGCTGAAGAAAATCGCCGAAGCACGCCGCATGATCGACGAATCGGGCCGTGACATCATGCTGGAAGTCGATGGCGGCATCAAGATCGACAACATCGCCGCCGCCGCCGCCGCCGGCGCCGACACCTTCGTCGCCGGCTCGGCCATCTTCGGCAAGCCGGATTACAAGGCCGTCATCGACGCGATGCGTGCCGAATTGGCAAAAGTGACGGGCGCCTGATGCAAGCGGGCACGGTGAAAGACCACGTACTGGCCGGCGTGCGCGCCGCCATCATCGACCTCGATGGCACGATGCTCGACACCGTGCCCGATTTTCATGTCGCCATCAATGGCATGCGCGCCGAACTGGATCTGGCGCCCATCAGCGCCGACGCCATCAAGCTGATGGTGGGCAAGGGTTCGGAAAACCTGATCCGCACCGTGCTGGCCCTGGACTTCGACGCGGCCGGCGTGGAACAGCGATTCAAGCACGCCATGGACGCCTACCAGCGTCATTACCTGGCCGTCAACGGCCATTACAGCACCCTGTATCCGGACGTGGAAGCAGGGCTGGCGGCGATGAAGGCGGCGGGCTTGCGCCTGGCCTGCGTCACCAACAAACCGATCGCCTTCGCCCTGCCCCTGCTGCAACAGAAAAACCTGACGCAGTATTTCGAGATCGTCTACGGCGGCGATTCGCTTCCGCAGAAAAAACCGCATCCCATGCCGCTGCTGCAAGTGTGTGCGGACTTCGACCTGGCGCCCGCCAAAGTGGTGGCCATCGGCGACTCCTCGAATGACGCGCAAGCGGCACGGGCTGCGGCCTGCCCCGTCTTGACCGTACCGTATGGCTACAACCACGGACACTCTATACACGACACCGATTCCGATGGTATAGTAAATACGCTGCTCGAAGCGGCGCATTTTATAAGCATGCACAACAGACCAGCATACTGACCCACACCACATCGTGAACACGTTTCTCATCAAAAAACACAATGTCACCCAAACCGGCTCGATTGAGGCCTGGCTTTGGCGACGCTGGCAATTCTGGCAGGCCTGAGGGCCGAGCCGTGTAAGATTGCTGTCGGCTGCGCGCACGCGTGCAGTGGCAGGTTTTTTGATAACCCACCGCAGGGTTTGTGCATCGCGCACACTTGTACCCTGACGGCATGGAGAGACACATGACCGAACTCGAATTCAAATCGCTGGCCCAGCAAGGCTACAACCGCATCCCCCTGATCGCGGAAGCTTTTGCCGACCTGGAAACCCCGCTCACGCTGTACCTGAAACTGGCGCAAACCCAGCAAGGCGGCAAAAACACCTTTCTGCTCGAATCCGTCGTCGGCGGCGAACGCTTCGGCCGCTATTCCTTCATCGGCTTGCCCGCCACCACGGTGTTGCGCAGCCATGGCAACCGCACGGAAATCGTCAAGAACGGCGCCGTGATCGAAGAGCACGAAGGCAATCCGCTCGACTTCATCGAACAGTACCAATCGCGCTTCAAAGTGGCCCTGCGCCCCGGCATGCCGCGTTTCTGCGGCGGCCTGGCCGGCTACTTCGGCTACGACACCGTGCGCCACATCGAGAAAAAGCTGGCCGGCGGCGCGCCGAAAGACGACTTGAACCTGCCCGACATTCAGTTGATGGTGACGGAAGAACTGGCCGTCATCGACAACCTGTCCGGCAAGCTGTATCTGATCGTCTACGCCGACACCACGCAGCCCGAGTCGTTCAGCAAGGCGCGCCAGCGCCTGAAAGACTTGCGCATGATGCTGCGCCGCGGCGTCGATGCGCCCGTCACCAGCGCTTCCGTACGCACGGAAACCATCCGCGACTTTTCCAAGGAAGACTACCTGAAGGCCGTCGCCAAGGCGCATGAATATGTGATGGCCGGCGACTTGATGCAGGTGCAGATCGGCCAGCGCATCCGCAAACCGTATGTCGATTCGCCGCTGACCCTGTACCGCGCCCTGCGTTCGCTCAATCCGTCGCCGTATATGTACTTCTATAATTTCGGCGACATGCAGATCATCGGCGCTTCGCCCGAGATTTTGGTGCGCAACGAGACGAGGGCGGACGGCGGCAAGAAAGTCACCTTGCGCCCCATCGCCGGCACGCGTCCGCGCGGCGCCACGCCAGAGCGCGACGCCGAGCTGTCGGCCGAACTGCTGGCCGATCCGAAAGAGATCGCCGAACACGTGATGCTGATCGACCTGGCGCGCAACGACATCGGCCGCATCGCCGAAACGGGCAGCGTGCAAGTCACCGACCGCATGGTCATCGAAAAATACTCGCACGTGCAGCACATCGTCTCGAACGTGGAAGGCACGCTGAAAGACGGCCTGTCGAACCTGGACGTGCTGCGCGCCACCTTCCCCGCCGGCACCCTGACGGGCGCGCCGAAAGTGCGCGCCATGGAAGTGATCGACGAGCTGGAAATCACCAAGCGCGGCATCTATGGCGGCGCCTGCGGCTACCTGTCGTTTGGCGGCGAAATGGACGTGGCGATCGCGATTCGCACGGGCGTGATCAAGGACGGCATGCTGTATGTGCAGGCCGCGGCCGGCATCGTGGCCGACTCGATCCCCGAAATGGAATGGCAGGAAACCGAAAACAAGGCGCGCGCCGTATTGCGCGCCGCCGAACAAGTGCAAGATGGCCTGGATGGGGAGTTTTAAGATGCTGCTAATGATCGACAACTACGACTCCTTCACCTACAACATCGTGCAGTATTTCGGCGAGTTGGGCGAAGACGTGCGGGTCTACCGCAACGATGAAATCACGATCGAGCAGATCGAGGCGCTGAACCCGGACCGCATCTGCATCTCGCCCGGCCCGAAAGCGCCGGCCCAGGCGGGCATTTCGGTCGAAGTGCTCAAGCACTTCGCCGGCAAGAAGCCGATACTGGGCGTATGCCTGGGCCACCAGGCCATCGGCGAGGCGTTTGGCGGGAAGGTCATCCGCGCCAAGCAGGTCATGCATGGCAAGACTTCCCTCATCGCGCATACGGGCGTGGGCGTTTTCAAAGGCTTGCCCAGCCCCTTCACAGTGATCCGCTACCACTCTTTGGCGATCGAACGCGCCTCGCTGCCTTCCTGCCTGGAAGTGACGGCGTGGACGGACGACGGCGAAATCATGGGCGTGCGCCACCGGGAATACGATATCGAGGGCGTGCAGTTTCACCCCGAATCGATCCTCTCGGAGCACGGCCACGCCCTGCTGAAGAATTTCCTCGAGCGCTGATTCCCTGCGCACGCCACGGCGTGCCATCAGTGTCCTCCTGCGCCATCATTGAAGAAGGAAGCATCATGCCGATCACCCCACAAGAAGCCCTGCTGCGCTGCATCGAACACCGCGAAATTTTTCACGACGAAATGCTGTACCTGTTCCGCCAGATCATGTCCGGCGAAATGTCGCCCACCATGATCGCGGCCCTGACCATGGGTTTACGCGTGAAAAAGGAAACCATCGGCGAAATCGCCGCCGCCGCGCAAGTGATGCGCGAGTTTTCCACCAAGGTGCCGATGGCCGACACCACCAACCTGCTCGATATCGTCGGCACGGGCGGCGACGGCGCGCACACTTTTAATATCTCCACCGCCTCGATGTTCGTGGCGGCGGCAGCCGGCGCACGCGTGGCCAAGCATGGCGGACGCAGCGTCTCGTCATCGTCCGGCAGCGCCGACGTGCTGGACTCCCTGGGCGTCAACATCAACCTGCAACCCGAGCAGATCGCCCAGTCGATCGCGCAAACGGGCATCGGTTTCATGTACGCACCGAACCACCACGCGGCAATGAAGCATGCGGCGCCCGTGCGCAAGGAGCTGGGCGTGCGCACGATCTTCAATATCCTCGGCCCGCTGACGAATCCCGCCGGCGCGCCGAACATCCTGATGGGCGTGTTCCACGCCGACCTGGTCGGCATCCAGGTACGCGTGCTGCAGCGCCTGGGCGCGCAGCATGCCATCGTCGTGTATGGCCGCGACAATATGGATGAAGTGTCGCTGGGCGCGGCCACCATGGTGGGTGAATTGATCAACGGCGAGATCCGCGAGTATGAAATCCATCCTGAGGATTTCGGCATGTCGATGATCGCCAGCCGCAATCTGAAGGTAGCCGATTCCATCGAATCGAAGGCCAAGATGATGGAAGCGCTGCGCGGTGAACCCGGTGCGGCGGCAGACATCGTCGCCCTGAACGCGGGTACGGCGCTGTACGCGGCCGGCGTGGCCAGCTCGATCGAAGATGGCCTGGCGCGCGCGCGCACCGCCGTCAGCTCGGGCGCCGCCCTGGAAAAACTGGAACAATTCGTGCAAGTGACGCAGCAGCTTGGCACCCCGGCGCAAGCGTAAGCTCCTCGCCCTCCTTGAAAGAATAGCGACCATCATGTCCGACATACTCGATAAAATCCTGGCCGTGAAGGCCGATGAAGTGGCCAAGGCCAAAGCCCACCGCAGCCTGGCCAGCCTGCGCGGCGACGTGGAAAGCGACAGCGCCCTGCGCACCGATCTGCGCGGCTTCGAAGCGAGCCTGCGCCAGCACATCGCCGCCGGCAAGCCTGGCATCATCGCCGAAGTAAAAAAAGCCTCGCCGTCGAAAGGCGTGATCCGCGCCGACTTCCGCCCGGCGGACATCGCCGCCAGCTATGCGGCGCATGGCGCGGCTTGCCTGTCCGTGCTGACGGATGAACAGTTCTTCCAGGGATCCGTGGCCTATCTGCAGCAGGCGCGCGCCGCCTGCGCCATTCCCGTGCTGCGCAAGGACTTCATGGTCGACATGTACCAGATCTATGAAGCACGCGCCATGGGCGCCGACTGCATCCTGCTGATCGTCGCGGCGCTCGACCATGGCCTGATGGCGGAGATGGAAGCGTGCGCCCACGAACTGGGCATGGGCGTGCTGATCGAAAGCCACGATGGCGACGAACTGACGGCGGCCCTGAAACTCAAAAGCGCGCTGATCGGCATCAACAACCGCAACCTGCGCACCTTCGAGACCTCGCTCGACACGACCATCAATCTCTTGCCGCGCATCCCGCAGGACAAATTGATCATCACGGAATCGGGCATCCACAGCACGACCGACGTGCAACGCATGCGCGACGCGCACATCCACAGCTTCCTGGTGGGCGAAGCGTTCATGCGCGCGCCCGACCCCGGCGTGGAACTGGCACGCCTGTTCAGTTAAACCATGGTAGGCTGGCAGCCATGAGACACGCAATCACCGTCCTTGCCGCCACTGTCCTGCTGTCGGCCTGCCAGACTGCACCTCCGCAAGGGGAGCGCAGGCCTTCGCCAGCGGAGCGCATTCCCTCTGGCACGCCGGCCGCGCTACAGCTTGCCGCCAACATCGACGCCTACAAGTCGCTGGTGGCGCAGCAGATCATGGCGGCCAACGGCGCCTACATGTTCAGCGGGCGCCTGCCGCCCATGCTGCCGGCCATCGTCGTGCTCGACCTGAGCGTGGGCCCAGACGGCGAGCTGAAAAGCGTGCACGTGCACCGTTCGCGCGACAGCGAAGCCTCGGCCGCCGCGCTGGCCGCCGTGCGGCGCGTGCAAACCCTCTTTCCGCCGGCGGCACACCTGATGCGCCGCCACGCCAAAACCTTCGATTTTTCCGAAACCTTCCTCTTCAACGACCAATACCGCTTCCAGCTGCGGACATTGTCAGGTCCGCAGTAAACGCGGCGGCATCGAGCTCGATGCGGTCGCGTCCCCGCTCCTTGGCCAGGTACAGGGCCGCATCGGCGCGCGACAGCAATTCTTCCAGCCCCTCCACCACCGATGCCTGGCAAGCGACGCCGATGCTGACGGTACACGAAGGCAGTCCCGCATGACTGGACTCGCGCAGCAAGGCGCGTATGCGTTCAGCCACGCCCAAGGCATTATGTACAGGCATATCCGGCATCAGCACGACGAACTCCTCGCCGCCGAAACGCGCCACGCAATCCGATTCGCGCAAGGCGCCTTTGATAACGGTAGCCACATGCGCCAGCACCTGGTCTCCAACCGCGTGGCCGTGGCGGTCATTGATCGATTTGAAGTAATCGAGGTCGATGCTGAGCAGTGTCAACGGCACACGGCGGCGGCGCAGATTATCTATCTCGCGCGCATAGGCATCGCCAAAGCCGCGCCGGTTCAGCACCTGCGTCAGCGGATCGTGGGTCGAGCGGCGCTCCAGTATCTGCTGCAGGCGGCGCGTCGCCACCGTCATGAAGCCCACCGTCAGCAGCAGCGCCATGAAATTGGCGACCGCCAGATAGATGCCGGCCGGCGTGCCGGCCACCGCCAGGTTCACGCTGGCGCCGCCATGCAGCAACGCCGACACGCCGCGCGCCAGCACCACGACAGCTTGCATCAGCATCAGCGCACCAAAGAAAAAACTCGAAAAATGGCGCTCGCCATGGCGCCATACCAGCTGCACCTGGCGCGCATAAAGCAGGAAGACCAGCAAAGAGAAGACCGCCACGCGCGCCGAGAAGTCGGGGTGCACCAGCAGCCACCAGCTATTGCCGGCGATGGCCAGGGCAAGTATCAGCAGATAGGCGCGGCGACTCGTCGCCAGGCCATAGAATTTCTCCGTGCCCAGCATCGACAGGCCGATGCCGGCCACCAGCGCCGCATTGGCCGCGATCATGGACAATGCCGGCGGCAGCACCTCGCGGGTGCCGAACAGCAGGGATGCGCACACCAGCAACAGCAAACCGGCGGCCCAATGTCCCAGACCATGCACCTCGCGCCGGAAACTCCGATACACCGAGAACATGACAATGCTCATCGCCCCACACATCAGGGTCGTCATCAGCATGATCGTTCGTGGATCGAGGGTTTGCACGTTGGGCGCGATCTAAAAGAAACAGTTCGGCAATTTTAGTTTAGTTGAAGGAAAATTAGTTCATTTGCGGTAAATATGATGGCACAGCGCCAATATTAGTGGATTAGTTGCATTTAAGAAGTGGCATCTTGAAATGAAAAACCGGCCATAACGGCCGGTTTCTGACTTAGCGCATGATCATCATGCGGCGCTAGGACGCTTAGGCCCCGTGGCTTTCTTTGGCGCCGGCAGCAGTGTCAAGCTGACGCCAGGAACACGGTCGCCCTGCAATACGGTGGCAAACGTCATCAGCTCGTCGCGGCGGAAGGCGTGGATCGCCACCCTGGCGCCGACGGCGTAACGGCCCAGCAAGGTATCCAGGTTGGTGCCCGTCACGCGCAAGCCATCGACCGCCACCAGCACGTCGCCCGCCGACAGGCCGGCCACATGGGCGGCGCCGCCCTGGTGCACCTGCGCCAGTTTGGCGTCGTTGCCGTCGCGGCCCAGGTTGACGTCGAGGCTGGGCTTTTCCGCCCTGCGCTGGTCACTGTATTTCACGCCGAACGGCGCCAGCAGGCGCGCCAGCGGCACGTCGTCCGTGCCGCGGATGTAGCGCTCGAAGAACGGCTTCATGCGCGTGCCGGAGACCTCATCGAACAGGGCTTCGACTTCGGCCGGCGTCACGCCGCGCGCTTTACCCTTGTAGAAATCGCGGCCGTAGCGCTGCCACAGCGCCTGCATCACGTCGTCCAGCGATTTCTCTCCATTCGTCTTGCCGCGGATCGTCAGGTCGAAGGCCAGCGCGATCAGCGAACCCTTGGTGTAGTAGCTGACGATGGCGTTCGGCGCGTTTTCATCCTGGCGGTAGTACTTGCCCCAGGCGTCGAAGCTGGAATCGGCCACGCTTTGCTTGCTGCGGCCACTGCCACGCAGCACACTGTTGACGGTCTTGCCGAGCAATTTGAAATAGGCCGCCTCATCGATCAAGCCCGCGCGCACCAGCATCAGGTCGTCGTAATAACTGGTGAAGCCTTCGAACAGCCACAGCAGCGGCGAATAGCTTTCCGCCTGCAGGTTGTACGGCGCAAAGGCGGCCGGCTTGATGCGCTTGACGTTCCAGGTGTGGAAGTACTCATGGCTGCACAGGCCGAGGAATTTCAGGTAGCCCTCGCCGATCTCCGTGCTGCTTGACGCCGTCGTCGGCAAGTCGGCGCGGGCGCAAATCAGCGCCGTCGAGGCACGGTGTTCCAGGCCGCCGTAACCATCGCCGACGGCCATGGTCATGAACACATAGCGGTCCATTGGCGCTTTTTTTGTCTTCGGCTCGAAGAAGGCGATCTGCGTTTCGCAGATGGCTTTCAGGTCGCGGCACAAACGCGGCAAGTCCAGGTTCGGCACCTTGCCCGTGACGACGATATCGTGCGGCACGCCATGCGCCTTGAAAGTGGCCAGCGCGAAGTCGCCCATTTCCACCGGATGGTCGATCAGCTCATCGTAGTTGGCCGCCTGGTAGCTGCCGAAACCATAGCGCTTCGCCTTGAGTTCCGGCAGGGTGGTGGCGACCCGCCAGGTCTTGCAGGCCGCATCCTTCGGCTGCACGATGTGCACCTCGTGCGGCTCGGCCTCCTGGCCCAGTACGCGCAGGAACACGCTGGTGCCGTTGAAGAAGCCGTGATTCTGGTCCAGGTGCGCGGCGCGCACGGACAAATCCCAGGCGTAGACGTCGTATTCGACCGTCAAGGCGCCCTTGCACGGCGCGGCTTGCCACGAATGCTTGTCCAGCTTGCTCAGCGCCACGGCCTTGCCCTCGGACTCGGCGCGGATGCTGACGATGTTGCGCGAAAATTCGCGGATCATGTAGCTGCCCGGGATCCAGGCCGGCAAGGACAAGACCTGGCCGATGGCGGCCGGCGACTTGACCGTCAAGGTGACCTTGAACATGTGGCCAGCCAGGTCGGAGGCGGCGATGCTGTAGATGATGCCGGCGGCGGGCGCCTTGGCGATGCTTTTTTTAACTGGAGCTTTTTTCATGTTTTCCTTGTGTCTGGCATGGATGTTCTAAAGTTGCCCGGGCGCGCCATGCACCGGCGACAAATCGTCAGGTGTATCAATATCGCGCAAGATGCCGCTGTCGTCCACTGTCACTTCGCATACGGCATGGCTGTTGACGATACTGCGCGCGCCCTGGTCGCCATCGAGCGCCAGCAGCAGCGGCAAGTGAAAGGCACTGAACGCGACAGGATTGCCGCGCCGGCCCTGGAACACGGGCACGGCGATGTGCGCGCCATCGCCGATGGCTTGCGACAAGGCGGCGATTGTAGCCGCTTCCACGAAAGGCATGTCGCCCAGGGCGATCAGCCAGCCCGGCGCGCCGCGCACATAGTCGACGGCGCAGGTCAGCGAGGCGGCCATGCCCGTGTCGGCATCATGGCAGACGCGCACCTCGCAGCCCAGCGCGCCGAGTGCGCGCGCCACCTGCGTGTCGTCGACGCGCACCACGGCCAGCACGCGCGGCAAGGCCGCCAGCATGTTCCTGGCCGCCGCCACCACGACCGGCAAGCCCGCGTGCGGGCCTTCCGTCAAAGGTTGCAATAATTTGTTCTGCACGCCGGAAGGATCGAACCTGCGTCCCCTTCCGGCTGCCAGCAAGATGCCGAGCGTACTCAAAAAACTGCTACCGTCATGCGGCCGCCAAATCAAACGGCAGCTTGCGCAGGCGTTTGCCCGTCAGGGCGAACAGCGCATTGGCGAAGGCGGGCGCCAGCGGCGGCACGCCCGGCTCGCCCATGCCCGTCGGCGCGTCGCCCGATGGCACCAGGTGCACCTCGATCACCGGCATGTCGGGCATGCGCGGCACCGGGTAATCGCCGAAGTTCTGCTGCTGCACCACACCATCCTTGAGCGTGATGGCCGCGCCGGGAATGGTCATGCCCAGCGCCATCAGCGCGGCGCCCTGCACTTGCGCCTCGATCGTCAGCGGATTGACGGCCAGGTTGCAATGCACGCCCGCCCATACCTGGTGCAGCTTGGGCGCCCCTTCCACCACGGACGCCGTCACCACGTAGGCGACCACGGAGTTGAACGATTCATGCATGGCCACGCCCCAGGCTTGGCCCTTCGGCAGCTTCTTCCTGCCATAGCCCGACTTGGCCACGGCCAGGTCCAGCGCAGCGATGTGGCGCGTGTGTTTGGCGTCGATCAGCTGCTTGCGGTAGGCGACTGGATCCATCTTCGCCACATGCGCCGCTTCGTCGATCAGGGTTTCCATGACGAAGGCCGTATGCGTCGAGCCGACGGAGCGCCACCACAGCACGGGCACGTTCGCCTTGGCCGTGTGCACGGACAGTTTCATCGGCAAGGTGTACGGCTCGCCCATGCCTTCGACCATGGTGCCGTCGACGCCATTTTTCACCATGAACGCTTCGAACGGCGTGCCGGCCATGATGGACTGCCCGACGATGGTGTGGTCCCAGGCGAGGATCTTGCCCTTGGCGTCGAGGCCGATCTGCGCGCGGTGCACATGCGACGGCCGGTAGTAGCCGCCCCTGATGTCATCCTCGCGGCTCCACATCAGCTTTAATGGACCGCTCTTGCCCGCCGCCCGGTACGCCTTGGCGACATTGACGGCTTCGACCACGTAGTCGGACGAAGGCACGGCGCGCCGGCCGAAGCCGCCGCCGGCCATCATCGTGTGCAGGGTCACCTGTTCGGGTTTCAGGCCGGAGGTGGCGGCAATCGCCGCCTGGTCGCCCGTCTGGAATTGCGAACCGACCCACATCGTGCATTTGTCGGCCTGCAGGTCGACGACGCAGTTGAGCGGCTCCATCGGCGCGTGTGCCAGATAGGGAAATTCGTAGACGGCCTCGATTTTTTTCGGCGCCTTGGACAATGCGGCGACATCGAATGCGCGCGCCACCGTGCCCGGCGTTTTGGCCAGCACCTTGAAGGCCGCCAGTTGCTGGTCGCTGCTGACCTTTTCCACGGCGCTGCTATCCCACTCGATCACCAGCGCGTCACGTCCCTGCTTGGCGGGCCAGTAGCCGTCGGCGATGACGGCCACGCCGCTGCCGCCACGGTCGGTTTTCACCTCCAGCACCTCCAGCACGCCCTTGATGGCTTTCGCCTTGCTGGCGTCGAATTTCGCCACTTTCGCGCCGAACACGGGCGGGCGCGCCACCATGGCCACTTTCGCGCCGGGCGGCTTGAAGTCGATGCCGAACTGCTGTTTTCCCGTGGACTTGGCGGCCGCGTCGAGCCGTTTCACGGGTTTGCCGATGATGGCAAAGTCGCGCGGGTCCTTCAGCTTGACGGTGGCGGGAACGGGCTGGCGCATGGCCGCGTCGGCAAGTTCGCCATACGTCGCCTTTTGTCCGCCGGGGCCGTACAGCACGCCTTTCGCGGCGCGCACCTGGTCAGGGTTCACTTTCCACTGCGCGGCGGCGGCGCCCACCAGCATGGCGCGCGCCTTGGCGCCGATTTCGCGGTACTGCGTAAATGAATGGGCGATGCTGCCGGAGCCGCCCGTCATCTGCATGCCGTAGGCGGCATCCTTGTACTGTTCGCCGGCCGGCGCCAGCGCGCCCGTTACGGTCGACCAGTCGGCGTCGAGTTCCTCGGCGATCAGCATGGGCAAGCTCGTTTGCACGCCCTGGCCGAATTCCAGCCGGTTCACCTGCACCGTCACCGTGTTATCGGGGGCGATGTGCAAAAAGGCGTTCGGCGCATACACGGGCTTGGCGGGGGCGGCATCGGCCGCCTGCGCCAGTTTCCCTGCGCCGGGCAGGAAAAAGCCCAGCATCAAGCCGCCGCCGGCCACCGCGCCGGCCTTCATGAAACCGCGCCGCGAGACGCCATCGACCACGGCAACAGGCGCCGATGCCAGTGCCGCGCCGAGGGTCACGCCACCATGCTGCAATGCTTCCTGATTCAACCATTCGATACGCATGTCGTTCTCCTCAGGCCAGGGTCTTGGCCGCGTCCTTGATGGCTGCGCGGATCCGTTGATAGGTGCCGCAGCGGCAGATATTGCCGCTCATGGCGCCGTCGATGTCGGCATCGCTGGGCGACTTATTCGTGCGCAGCAGCGCCGTGGCGCTCATCACCTGGCCGCTTTGACAGTAACCGCATTGCGGCACGTCGTGGCGCACCCATGCCGCCTGCACGGCCTTGCCCACCTGGTCGTTTTCCATCGCTTCGATGGTGGTGATCTTTTGCGCGCCCACCGAGGAAATCGGCGTGATGCACGAGCGGATAGGCTGGCCGTCGAGATGCACCGTGCAGGCGCCGCACAGGGCCGCGCCGCAACCGAATTTGGTGCCCGTCATGTTCAGGTTATCGCGCAGCGCCCACAGGATGGGCGTGGAAGGATCGGCGTCGACCTGCGTGTCGCGTCCGTTGATATTCAAGGTAATCATCTGCTGCTTCCCCTTTTTTGGATTGTTATGGCGTCTACGAACAACACTTGATGATACGACAGCGGAAAAAAAGTACAAAAAAAAGCGCGCCTTGCGAGGGCGCGCCGTCCAGCCTTCCTGGCGACAGCCCGGATTACTTAATGGTCGAGAATTTCTGTTCCAACGTTTTCGCGTCGACTGCGCCCGGAATGCGGCTGCCGTCGGCAAAGAAGATGGCCGGCGTGCCCGAGACGCGCAACTGCTGGCCCAGGGCCAGGATTTTTTCATGCGGGTTGGCGCAAGTGGCGGCCACCGTAGCCGGCGCCTTGCCGTTCAACATCCAGTCATCCCAGGCCTTGTTGCGGTCAGGTGCGCACCACACATTGCGCGACTTGACGATGGAGTCCGGCGACAGGATGTTGTACATGAAGGTGTAGACGGTGACGTTGTCGATTTCCTTCAGCGCGTTCTGGCGGAATCGCTTGCAATAGCCGCAGTTCGGATCTTCGAACACGGCGATCACGCGCTTGCCGTTGCCCTTGACGGATTTCATGGCCGAGTCGAGCGGCAGGTCGGAGAACTTGATGCGGTTGACTTCGTCCAGGCGCACCTTGGTCAGGTCCTGCGAGGTCTTGGCATCGAAGACGTGGCCCACGAACAGGTATTGCGCGGCCTTGTCCGTGTACAGGATGTCGCCACCCGTGCGCACTTCGTACAGGCCGCCGTACGGCGTTTCCTTGACCGAATCGACCTTGGCGCCTTCGCCCAGGCGCGGCTCGATCAGCTTTTTGATGCTCGCTTCCGTTGGCGTTTCCGCGCCGGCGCACGACATCATCAGGCCCGAGGCCATCAGCAAGGCGATTTTGCTCATGCTTCTGTTCATTGTTATCACTATCACTTCTCCACTTGAAACGCCTGGCGGAACTGGCACCTGGCCCGACGTCGTTATCTCTTTGATAAAACGATCGCCGCAGACCAGCTGCGGCGACCTTGAATTTTCACTGCTACCATTATCCAGCGATATCTTAAGACTTACTGATTTTCACTGATGCCCCAATGCGTGCGAAATCATTTTCCGCTTCAGGGCCGGTAATTTATCCAGCAAGTTTAATCCCAAATTGCGAACCACGCGCAGCGGCTCCAGATCGGCGCCGAATAATCGCGCCAGGCCATCGGTGGCCAGCTGCATCAGCAGCACGTCTTCCTTGCGCGCGCGCGCATAGCGGGCCAGCACGCGCTCGTCGCCGATGCCGCGGTGCGCCTCGCGTTCGCTGATCGTCTTGACCAGCTGCGCCACGTCGGCAAAGCCCAGGTTCATGCCGTGGCCGGCCATCGGGTGCACCACGTGGGCGGCGTCGCCGACCAAAGCCACGCGCGGCGCCACCATGGCGTGCGGGCGCATCAGGGTCAGCGGGAACGCGCGCACCAGTTCCGGCTGCAACGGCGTGAGTTTACCCAGTTTGTCGTGGCAATAGGCGGCCAGGCGCGCGGCCAGCGCGTCGGCCGATTCGGACATCAAGGTATCGGCCAGCGCATCGGGCGCCGACCAGACCAGGGAAACGCGCTCGCCCGGCAGCGGCAGCAGCGCGACGATGCCTTCGCTGCCCGTAAACCACTGGTGGGCCGCGCCATGGTGCGGCTTTTCGCAGGCGAAGTTGCTGACCACGCCCCGCTGGCCATAAGAGCGGTAATCGAGGCCGATGTCGCACTGTCCCCGCACCCACGATTGGGCGCCGTCCGCGCCCACCACCAGCGCGCAGGTGATGGTGTCGCCCCCATCGAGGTGCACGATGGCCGAGTCGTTCGTCCATTCCAGGCGACTGGCACGGCCCTGCAGCACGCTGACGTTCGGCGCGAATTTCAGGGCGGCGTCCAGCGCCTGGCCCAGATTGCGGTCTTCCACGATCCACGCCAGGGTATTCACATGGGCGCCGTAGGCGTCGAAACCGAGTCCGCCCGCCTGCGCGCCGTCACCGTTGACCAGCATGGCGTCGACGGGCGCCACCCTGTCGGCCTCCAGGGCGCCCCACACCTTCAGCGACGACAGCAACTGGTGCGCCGTGTAGTTGAGCGCATACACGCGCACATCCCAGCTGGCTTCCACCGGCTTGGCGATGGGTGCCGGAGGACTCGCCGGGGATAACAGGGTGACGCTTTGTCCTGCCTGGGCAAACGCCAGCGCCGTGGTTTTCGCGATGGCGCCGTTGCCGACGATGCAAACGTCGCTGTGGCTGTGCATGAAGCGCCGCATGGTAGGGGGAGTGGGACTGTTCATGCGCTCATTATAGCGTTTGCCGCCCCCGTTTCAGCATGCGCGTGCGCCAGCGCAAACGGGGAAAAGCCAAAGATTTGAACTATTCTTGATCCTGGCGCAGAAATGCCCACGCCCGCTCCAGCACTTCGTCACGCCCCGCGCGCAAGCCGGCCACGCTGGGCGCGACCATGATATCGGGCTGCACACCCACTCTTTGCAGTTGGCGCCCGTCGGCATGACGCACTTCCAGCCCCGAATACCAGACATGGACTTTTCCAGGAAGCACCACCTCGCGCAAATCGCCATCCGCGCCCGCGCTGGGCGTACCGATGAAGGTGACGGGAGTGGCCGCCTCGACCGCCAGCGCCAGATGCTCGGCCTGGCTTTGCGTGTGTTCGTTGATCAACATGACGACCTTGCCCTGGTACAGAGGAGCGCGTGCGGGGAGCAGAAAGTCGGGATACGCCAGTTGCACGCCGTAACTGGCCTCATGAGCCGTCACCAGCGGCTGGTAGTTCATGGCAAAGATACTGGCGTCATTGACATTGAGCCGTTCCGCTATGGCGCGGCCCGTGCCATGCGGATAGCCGCGCATATCGAGTATGAGGGCGCGGCTGCCTTTTATCTTGTCAAACATGACGTCCACCTCGCCCGCTTGCAAGCGGTCCAGATCGACGTAGGCAATGCCCTTGTTCACCGAGATCATCGGGCGTGCGTGGCGCGGTGCCAGCGCATCGTCCAGCGGCGTAGGCTGCAGCACCACCTCGCGCCGCTTGCCATCGCCGCCATCGACCTGCAAGGTCACGCTGGCGCCGGGCAAAAAGGTCAGCATCTCGGCCATGGCCTTGCGCCAGCGTCCCGCTTCGTTCGAGGCGGCCGTCGCGGCGCGCAACCGCGCCAGACGCGCGCCCACGTACTCGCCATCGATTTGCACGATATCGTCGCCCACCTTCAGCAGGCCCGAACGCAGCAAGGCGGGATCCGTTACGTTGGCAACCAAGATGTCATCATCGATGGCGGCAAGCACCACGCCAATGCCGTGCGTGCGGCTATTCCCGCCCAGCGCCCGGCTGCCCACACCGACATGACTGTCATCCAGGCTGGCCGCCATCTCCTGCAGGATCACGCCATACTCGCGCGCATCGCGCACCTGGGCCATCTTGTACAGGCAGCGCCGCAAGGCGTCATCCCAAGAACTGCTCATCAGGCGCTTGGCCGGAAAGTAATTGTCCATCGTGGCCCACAGCTTGATGGCGGCCAGCATGCGCCACTCGCGCTCAGGCAAGCGCATGTCGCGATACGGTTCGTCGTCGTGGCGCACCGGATACAGCGCAGCGGATGCCGGCGGCGATATCACCGGCGTCGATGGCTGCGCCAGCAGCGCCAGCGCCGCCTTGACGGGCGCGCTGGCCGGCCCGGTGGCGCGATCCATGCGCAAGGTGCGGTCGGCGGCCAGCACGGCGGCGCTGCCGTCCGGCCAGGCCAGCTGGCCGGACGCGAATTCGACGCGCAAGCCGTCGCCTATCGACAACGTTTGCACCGGACCGGCGCGGCTGCGCCAGGCGCCCTCCTCGGCCACGATGCGCGCGCGGCCGGTGCGCTGCAGCGCCAGCACGGCATGCGGCACCGTCTGCGTGTCATTGACGATGAAGACCATGGGCAGCGCCCGCGCCCCAGGCGCCGGCTGCAGCCGTTGCGTCTCCATCTGCATGAAACCCGCCGTCATGCCTTCCCATTGCCCGGGCTTATTCGGGCGCGGGCCGGTGGAAAAGCGATAGCGCTCGGCCGGCAGCAGCAAGGGTTCGGCGATCAACTGCGCCAACACGGCATGCAGCATGGCTGGCGATGGCGCGCGGGAAAGCTCCCTGCGCGGACGCAAATCAAGTACGACTTGCCTGGCCCTGGCTGGCAGCGGCGGCGGGCCGCCATCCCGCATGCCCGGATGCAGATGTAGCAGCGCCGTGTCGCCGGGCAGCCATTCCAGCACATCGCCATCGGCCGGCCAGCGCACGTACGCCGGCGCCTCTGCTCCGATGCGCAAGGCCTCATCGTGCAGCGGCGCCATCAGGGTCGCGATGGCAAGCCGCAAGCTGGGTTCATCGTATTCGTCTCGCAGTTGGGGCAAGGCCGCCACCAGCGCGCGGTCCCAGTCGATACGGTCGTCAGCCAGTGCCGGATGCGTGGTGCGGGCCGCGCTCCACAAGCGCGCCAGCGATACGATATTCTCGTCGCCCGCCTGTGCCGGCGCTACGGCGCAAACCAGCACCGCTCCCAGCAAGCCCGCCAGGACGCGCCGCGCGCGCCCATTTTCTACCGCCATGCATTGCATCGCCATCCCGGTTTCCCTGTTCCGCCATTGAAGCCAACGCCTGCGCCGCACATAAAAAAACCGGCTAGCGCCGGTGTGTACATCGCGATGCGAATTGACTGGTTTGATAAGGAATTGATTATCAAACAATAATACTACGCACGCAAGAGCGTTCGCCTGCAGCGCTCCCCTCCATGGCTACACGGTACATCCCTATCTAAAAAGGCAGGTGCACCCAGAAAATCCAGGAAAAGTCACATCTGGCCCTTGCATTCGCGTTTTGATCTGCTATAATTCGCCACCTTGGCCTGGTAGCTCAGTCGGTAGAGCAGAGGATTGAAAATCCTTGTGTCGGTGGTTCGATTCCGCCCCGGGCCACCAAGAATTCGTAATACGTTCAAAAACGCCACCTTCGGGTGGCGTTTTTGCGTTTATCGTCCCATCCCGCTTTCACGCTGCGCATCGCGCTGCCGCGCCAGCGACAAGGCCTTCTGCGGCTCTTGATTCAATGAATCCAGCAACGCGACCACGGCCTGCTCGATGGCTTGCCATTCGTGCAGGTGGCTGCGAAAGTAGCTGACTCGGATATGAGAATTTCTCAAGCCATGCAGGAAAATATCGTGCGAGCAGCGGGGATTAATGAGCAACTTACCGCGCTTCTTCAACGCGTTCGCCCTTTCCGTACCGGGATCGGGAAAAAAATCCGGGTCGCAGACAATCTGCGTTTCTATCCGTTTGCGCGATGGGTATAGATACAAGTCCTTTTCATAAAATACCGTGATCACATCTTCCCGCACGCGCTGCGGCAGATCGTTGTGCTCATAGCGCAGCAAGCCATGACGTGACGCCATCTGCTTGCGATTCGGCATCCAGATCGAGCTAAAGCGCTGGGCAAGCTGATACTTTTCGGCCAGCGTATTGGCGTCAAAATGCTGCACCAGAATGGAAACTTCATTCTGATAACTGATCCAGATAGGGGTATTGTCTTCTGGTGCATTAAATGGCAGTAACTTACCGCCGTCCCACCCAGCCTCAAGATGCAAGCCATCATTAACAATCCCATCTTGCTGATACCAAATCTGTTCATACTTCGGAATATAGTTCACAGGAACAAGAAGATAATTGCCGTGTAGCTTCATGCGCAGTTCCGTTGGCGGTGCTTGGCGTGGGGACACACACCAGGCCAGGGCAGCCAGACAGAAAATGCCGAGCAATATCCTTGTTGTCAAATGTCGCTTGCGCGGGGACGGTTGCGTCATCTCACTTCCCCGGCATCAGATGAGAGAGGTCCTGCGGATGTTTGTCCATCGGACGCAGACGTTCCAGGCGGAACAGCCTGTCCAGATCCAATTGCTTGCGCAGCCGCTCAGGCGCCACGTCCATGCCGAAGCTGCCATCCATGGCGGCCGGGTAATCGAAATGCATGCGCGACCAGGCGCCATTCGCGTAGCGCCAACTGCCGATCTTGTCCGCGTCGGCATAGGCCTGGAATGGATCGAGGGCGTAGCCTGACGTGAGCACGCCAATTTTTCCCAGCCAGGCGGCATGCTCCGTGGAATTTACTCCGTTCAATAACGCGCGCCCTTCCGACTGCAAAACACGCGATGCATTGACATAAAAGCGCTCATCGAGCATGGCCTGCCAAGCTTTCTCCGCGCCTGCGACATCATGGGCATTCAGATAAGGAGACAGAGGAACATGCGCGGTCCACGCATAGGCATCCAGGTCAAATTTGGTAAATGTATCGACGTGATATCGAGCGATATCTTTCACCGAAAGCGGCGCGATTTTCCCCAGTGCCATCGACTTCGCCAAATTCAGTTCACGATATTCAAGATCAGCCCGCATCAGCTCGATGCCAAACTGATGCCAGTCGCGCTCGCTCATTACTCGCCCAAGCTGATCTGCCCGCATCTGTGCATAACCGTTGGCAATGACGCCGCTGATGGTGTCATTGCGCACGACACCCAGTGCCAGCCGCGCATAACGGTCGCCGCCGGCGGCCAGATAGTTCCAGTAGGCTTCACGGTTGCCCTGGGCCGCGTAGAAGCGCAGGATTTCCATGTCGCGCGCGACCTTGTTTGCGTTTGCCGCCACGCCTTTGACGGCAGTGGCCGGCGCGGTGCGCGCCAGCATGGCAGGCGCCGTCTCGATCGCCGCCGTTCGCGCCTGCAAGGACGAATGCCGGGCCAGCGCCAGTTCATTGCGCGCTAGCCACATGGCGACCTTGGGGCCGAGCCGCGCATTGTGCATGGCGGCGCCGAGTATGGCTTGCCGCCGCATGCTGCCATGGCGTAAACCGAGGCTCACGCTGCGCAGCATGGCGGTGACGGCGAGCGCATGGCCATGGGCGAAATCGGCGGCAACCATGCTGGCATGGGGCGCTGGGCGATGCAAGTCAGACACAACAAAGCGGGTGTCCGCAGGATCAGCCCCCCATAGTTTGCCTAAGCCCATGCGGTAAATGCTGCCGGCGTCGCGCAGGCCGGCAACCATGGACTTGCCCATGGTGCCCGCGTTGAACACCTGCACCAGCAAGGCTTCCAGCGCCGCCTGCGATGCCAGCGTCGCCATGCCCATGCACAAGGCGACATCATGGCAAATTTCGCTCAGCTGTGGCCATATGGTGGCAATATCGACCTGGGAAAACTGCAGGCGCAAACGCTTGAGCGCTGGATCTTTGGCGTAATCGAGCGCCTGCAGCACGCGACGCGAGCGGTTCTCAGAACGCATCAGGACAGCGGTATCATGCCTTGCATGCAACAGATGGCGCCGCAGGTCACGCTCGGCTTGCTGATCGAGCGCCACCAGCATGGCATGCAGGCGCGAGCGGTCGTAGGGAAGTATCGTCATGGCATGCCCGATGGGAAGATTCCCACAGCATGCCGCGCTGGGCTGTGCCGACGTTGAGCAGCCTCAGCGATTGCTCTTATTTTCTTGCTTGCAGCATCTGCATTCGTGTCTCAACGCTGCAAGCGCGGCCTTACCACATCAAATCATCAGGAATCTGGAACGCCGCATACGGATCGTCCTCGTCCACTTGCGTGCTGGCCTGTTTCACGCGCACGACGATGGCGGGATCGCGTTCGGCGATCTTGTCGGCGATGATGCGCGGCACCAGTTCCACGGCGCCGCCCAGGCAGATGATCACCAGGCGGCCCGCCACCAGGTGGGCTTGCACGGCGGCCGTGACGTAGATGCGCTCGATTTTGTTGTTAAACGTGAAGTTGTACGGCAGCTCGCCGTGGTTGCCCTTGCTCTGGCGGTTCTTTTGCACCATTTGCGCAATCTGCGCCACGATGGCCTTCTGATTGGCGGCCGCGTCGCGCTGGGCGTTCAGTTCGCGCGCGCGTTCAGCGTTCTTGCGCTGGGTCTCGAGCGCGGCCAGACGCACCTCATCGACACTTTGCGTGCCGCTCTTGCGCTCGTCCTTTTTTTGCTTGCTCTTGTCCTGGTTGGCCAGCTTGACCTTCTTCTTGTCGACCAGGCCGGCCTTTAAAAACTGCTCTTGCAACGAGACCATAACTACTCCGTATTGAGGGTGCGCCGGCCAAGGCAGCGGCATCGGCCGGTGGAAAGACGCTAGCATAGCAAAAAACAGGACCGCTGCCGCCGCAGAATGACCGCCCGGGCCAGCCGACGGGCGCCTTGTGCCTATCGGTAACAAAAAGACACACACGAGTGGAAATTTTGTTGATAAATGTCATATAGTTAGTTACGTTCTGCATATCGGCAGTGAGCTGCCGATTGCATGTCCCCTTCCATCGCCTGCGTCTACAAGGATTTGCCATGAAACAATTAATCGCCCTCTGCATCGCTGCCGCGTTTGCCAGCACCGCCTTTGCCGCCGCACCGGAAGCGGCCCCAGTCGCCAAGACGGCGCAACAGTCGAAAATGACTACCTGCAATGCCGATGCCGCCGGCAAGAAAGGCGATGAGCGCAAAACCTTCATGAAGGAATGCCTGAGCGCCAAGCCGGCACCGGCCATGACGCAGCAAAACAAGATGAAAACATGCAATGCCGACGCCAAGGACATGAAGGGCGACGCTCGCAAGGCATTCATGAAAGAATGCCTGAGCGCGCCAAAGAAATAAGCGCCGGTTCGAAGCGCCAGTGGGCGCTTCACCCCACAGCGCCAGCCGACAGGCTGGCTTTTTTTTGTTCCGAATATGGAGTTCCCTTTTGCCCTATCGCCTGCCCCCTTCCTCTGCCAGCAGCCTGCTGACCACCGCCTGCCTCGCCATCGTCCTGGCCGGCTGCCACACGGCCACGCCGACGCCGGTCGCGGCAGCTGCCGTGCGCGTGCCGGCCAGCATGCCGGCCGGCTGCACCCAGCCAGCCTGGCCCCCGGGCGAGAAACGGCGCGGCGCCCAAGGCAGAGTGACCTTGCACTTCACGGTGGAGGCGGATGGCCAGGTCAGCGCAGCGGCTCTCATCCGCTCCAGCGGCTATCCCGCCCTCGACGAGGCGGCCCGCGATACGCTGGCCAAATGCGTCTTCCAGCCGGAAACGCTGGATGGCAAGCCCGTCGCCAGCAAGGTGATCATGCCCTACCAATGGATCAATGAATCTGAACGCTGAACGCCGGCAATCATGATGAATGATCAAGATGACATGGAGAAAGATAGCGCGTAGTATTTAGTCAACCTACTGCTCAGTACGGTTACACGGCATTCTGGAGAAAGGACGGCAGCGTGGCGGCGTCGAACGATCTCGCGCACTGGCGCGGCCAGGTCTTTGACCGCCTGCTGCAGGTGGTGCTGCTGCTTGGCTGCGTGACGGCCATTCCCAGCGCGTTGCTGGCCGCGAGCGAAGCCATCTGGTCCATCGTCGCCCTCGACTTGCTGGCCATCGGCTGGATCGGCGTCATCTGGCATCTGCGCGCCATGCCCTACCGCTGGCGCGTGTGGCAATTTCTCATCGTCGCCTACCTGGTAGGCGTGGGCCTGCTGCTGAAAATCGGCCCCGTCAGCCAGATCTACATGATGCTCATGCCCGTGCTGGCGGCGCTGCTGCTGGGCATGCGGCCAGCCTTGTCGACCCTGGCCCTGACCTCGCTGACCATCTTTTTCCTCGGCCTGCACCCGGACGTCGCCCTGCACCTGCCGGGCACGCCCGATTCTCCCGTGCTGCGCGCACTGATCGTGGCCCTGAACTTCCTGTTTATCGCCGCCGTGCTGACCCTGTCCTGCGCCTTCCTGCTGCGCCACCTGGAAGACAGCAGCCAGACCCTGTCGCAGCTCAACGCCGAGCTGCGCCTGACGGCCACGGCGCTGGCCCGCCTGAACGACATGGTGATGATCGCCGAAGTGCTGGACGGCCCGCCCGGCGCCGGCGCCGGCACGGTATCGGCCACGCGCATCATCTTCGTCAACGACGCCTTCAGGCGCAGCAGCGGCTATGCGCGCGCCGAGGTGCTGGGCCGCAGCCTGCTGTTCCAGCAAGGCCCCGCCACCGATGCGGGCGAACTGGCGCGCATCGCCGCCGCCATGGCCAGCGCCCAGCCGGCCAGGGCGGAGTTACTGAACTACAACAAGGCCGGCAAGGCGTACTGGGTCGAAGCGGAACTGGTGCCGTTTACGGATGCGGACGGCAGGCAGACGCACTGGGTGGCTGTCGAACGCGAAATCGACGAGCGCAAGCGATCGGAAGCGGACATCCACCGCCTGGCCTTCTACGACGTGCTGACGGGCTTGCCCAACCGGCGCCTGCTGATGGACCGCATCGCCCATTTGCTGGCCGCCGCGCCGCGCGACCAGTCCATCAGCGCGCTGATGTTCATCGACCTCGACCACTTCAAGCACATCAATGACGCGCGCGGCCATGCCACGGGCGACGCGCTGCTGCGCCTGGCGGGAGAACGGCTGGCGCAGCTGATGCGCAAGGCCGACACGGTGGCGCGCATCGGCGGCGACGAATTCGTCGTGCTGCTGGCGCACCTGGCCGATGATTTGCACGGCGCGGCCCATGCGGCGGCCCAGGTGGCCGAGAAAATCCGCACCGCCATCGCGCGCGACTTCGATATCGAGGGGCAGTCGTATCATTGCAGCGCCAGCATCGGCGTGACCCTGCTGCCGAAAGCGGGCCAGCAGGCGCACGACCTGCTGCGCGAAGCCGATATCGCCATGTACCGCGCCAAGGCGGAAGGGCGCAACGGCATCGCCTTCTTTGAAGCGGCCATGCAGGCGGACGTGGAGCGTCGCCTGACGCTGGAACGGGCGCTGGCGCGCGCCCTCGACATGGGCCAATTGTGCATGCACGTGCAGCCCCAGGTCGACCGCGATGGACGGGTCACGGGCGCCGAAATGCTGATGCGCTGGCCGCAGCCGGACGGCAGCTTTATCGCACCGGGCATCTTCATCCCCATCGCCGAGGAATCGGGACTGATCGTCAGGCTGGGGCACTGGGCCCTGCGCGAAGCGTGCCGCGCCGCCAGGGTGCTGGCGCAGGCTGGCCGGCCCGTCGCCCTGTCCGTGAATGTGAGTCCGGCCCAGTTTCGCCAGCCCGATTTTTCCTCCCGCGTGCGGGCGGCGCTGGCCGAACACGGCACGCCGGCCGCCGCCCTGATCCTGGAACTGACGGAAGGCTTGCTGATCGACCAGCGCGACGCCTCGCTGGCGCGCATGCGCGAACTGGCAGCCCTGGGCATCCGCTTTTCCATCGATGATTTCGGCACCGGCTATTCCAGCCTCTCCTACCTGACCTCGATGCCGCTGTACGAACTCAAAATCGACAAACGCTTCATCGACGACACGCCGCGCGACACGGCCATCGTGCAGGCGATCCTGGCCATGGCGCGCCACCTGGGCTTGCGCGTGGTGGCCGAAGGCGTGGAAACGCAGGAGCAGGCCGACTTCCTCGTCGCCCACGATTGCGACGGCTTGCAGGGTTACCTGTATGCGCGGCCGATGCCGCTAGCCGACTTTCTCGCCTGGCTGGCCAGGCAGCAAGCTTAGCTTTCCGACATTTCCTGAACGAAACTCCTCCGCTAGAATACCGGCCTCATAGCCTGTACCTTCACCATCCCCTTTTTTTAAAGCGATCCCCGATGCGTCTGGTTCTTCCCCTGCTGCCGCTCCTGCTGCTATCGCTGCTGCCCGCCGCGCATGCGGCCCCCTCCGCCACCGCCGCACCCACGCCCATCACCCTGGACCAGGCCATGGCCGACCCCGACTGGATCGGCACACCCGTCGAAGCGGCATGGTGGGGCTGGAATGGCCAGCTGTATTACAAGCAAAAGCGCCTCGGCTCGCCCCTGCGCGACACGTTTCAAGTATCTGGCACGAATGCGAAACTGAATAGCGGCAAGAAGGTCGACGACGCGCAATTGGCCAACCTCGATGGCCAGCAGATGGTCTTCAACCGGGCCGGCACGCGCGCCATCCTGCTGCGCAACGGCGACTTGTTCGAGCGCGACCTGAAAAACGGCGCCTTGACGCAAATCACGCGCGGTGTCCCGGCCATCAGCGACCCGCAATACTCAAACGACGGCGGCGCCGTGCAATACCGCAGCGGCACCGACTGGTTCAGCTGGAGCCGTCTTGACCGTCTGAGCGCGCCCGTCGCCCTGCTGCGCGCGGCCAAGGACCCGGACGCCAAGCCGGAAGCGGACGCCCTGCGCGAATTGCAGCTGCGCCTGATCGTCAACCTGGCGCGCCAGAAGGAAGACCGCGACGCCAGCCGCGAACGCCGCCACGCAGAGCGCCGCCTGGACAGCACGCGCGCGCCGGAGCCGATCTACCTGGGCGAGAAAGTCACGATTTCCGGCAGCGCCCTGTCGCCGGACGGCCGCTGGCTGCTGTTCGTCACGCAAGATAAAGCCGCCGAAAAGGGCAAGCTGGGCAAACTGGCCCGCTACGTGACGGAAACGGGCTACCCGGAAGCGGACGACGAGCGCACGCGCGTGGGCCGCAACATGCCGATTGCGCAAAGCCTGAAGCTGGCCGACCTGCGCACGGGCCAGGTACGTGACATCGCTTTCGACAGCCTGCCCGGCATCGCGGTCGATCCGCTGGCGCTTCTGCGCGCCGAGCAAAAACTGCCGCCGTTGAAAGGCAACCGCGCCGTGCGCATCGACGCCCAGCGCGACGGCATCGCCTGGACCGACGACGGTTCCAAGGTGGCCGTGCGCGTGCGCGCCATCGACAACAAGGACGGCTGGATCGCCAACGTCGACCTGGCCAACGGCGCCCTGGTGCCCGTGCACCGCGTCAGCGACACGGCCTGGGTCAACCGCCGCGCCGACGAATTCGGCTGGCTGCCCGACAACGCCACCCTGTGGTATCTGTCCGAGGAAAGCGGCTACGCCCACCTGTACACGAAAACGGGCGCGGCTCCGGCACGCGCGTTGACGCAAGGCAAATGGGAAGTGAGCGCCGTCGAGTGGAGCCGCGACGGCAAGCACGCCTATTTTCTATGCAACCCGCAAGCGCCTGGCACATATGAAGTGTGCGCCAGCACGGCCAGGGATGGCGGCGCGCGCGAAGTCACGCAGTTGAAAGGCGTGGAAAACTTCGGCCTGTCGCCCGATGGCGGCAAGCTGCTGCTGCGCTATTCCACCAGCTATATGCCGGCCCAGCTGGCCACCGTTTCTGTCGCTGGCGGCAAGGCGAATGTCCTGACGGACACGCGCAGCGACGCCTTCAAGGCGCGCAACTGGGTCATGCCGGAACTGGTGCAAGTGCCGTCCACGCATGGTGCGGCGCCCATCTGGGCCAAGCTGTACCGCCCCGCACAACTGGAAGCCGGTAAACGGTATCCCATCGTCATGTTCGCGCACGGCGCCGGCTACCTGCAGAACGTGACCGAGCGCTACCCCGTCTACTTCCGCGAGCAGATGTTCCACAACCTGCTGGTGGAGCAAGGTTATATCGTCCTCGACGTCGACTACCGCGCCTCGCTCGGCTACGGCAGCGCGTGGCGCACGGCCATCTACCGCCAGATGGGCCACCCGGAACTGGAAGATTTTATTGATGGCGCCAACTGGCTGGCGCAGCAGCACCAGGGCGACATCAAGAACGTGGGCATCTATGGCGGCAGCTATGGCGGCTTCATGAGCCTGATGGCCCTGATGCGCGCCCCGGAAATCTTCAAGTCCGGCGCCGCGCTGCGTCCCGTGACGGACTGGACCACCTACAACCACGAGTACACGGCGAACATCCTGAACACGCCGGACGTCGATCCGCAAGCGTATAAAATCTCGTCGCCCATCGAATACGCGGACAAACTGACGGGCAACCTGCTGATCGCCCACGGCATGATCGACGACAACGTGTTTTACCAGGATTCCGTGCGCCTGTCGCAGCGCTTGATCGAACTCAAAAAGGATAACTGGGAAATGGCCAGCTACCCGATGGAGCGCCACGGCTTCGTGCAGCCGGAAGCGTGGTATGACGAGTACCGCCGCATCTATCAGTTGTTCCAGAGAACATTGAAGTAAACCTCGATGCCCGCTTGTATGCGGGCATTTTTTATGTGCAGCGAGTAGGTCGGATTAGCCCGCAAGGGCGTAATCCGACACCACAAGCACTCAATCAAACGGCACGGGCCGCGGCGTCGTATCGGACGATGGCGGCAGGATCGGCAGCACGAGCTGCGGCTGCTTGCCCGTCAGGGTTTTCAGGAAGGCGACCAGCTTGCCATTTTCATCGGGCGTAAAGGTGCGGCCCAGCTGCAAACGGCCCATCACGTCGACGGCTTGCGTCAGGGTCGCCGCTTCGCCATCGTGGAAATAGGGGTACGTCAATTCCACGTTGCGCAGGGTCGGCACCTTGAAGTTGAAACGGTCGGCATCCTTGCCCGTCACGGCCGAGCGCCCTTGCGCCGTCATCGCCGTTTTATACGGTTCCACCACGCCCATCTTCTGGAAGGTGTTGCCGCCCACGGCGGGACCGTTATGGCAGGCGATGCAGCCGCTCGATTTAAATAACTGGTAACCGGCCAGCTCGTCTTTCGTCAGCGCGCTTTTCTTGCCCATCAGCCATTGGTCGAAGCGCGAACCGGGGGTCACCAGCACCTCCTCGAAGGCGGCGATGGCGCGCGTGACTTGCTCGATGGTCAATTTATCCTGGCCGAACACTTGCCGAAATTGTGCGCGGTAGGCGGGAATCGAGGCCAGCACGTCGATGGCCAGCGCGTGCGTAAAAGCCATCTCGCCGGGATTGGCGATGGGACCACCCGCCTGCTCCTGCAAATCCTTGGCGCGGCCATCCCAGAATTGCGCCACGTTCATGCTGGCATTGAGCACCGTGGGTGAATTGATGGGTCCGCGCTGCCAGTTGTGGCCGATCGAGGTCTTGATGTTGTCCGTGCCGCCCATGCTCAGGTTATGGCAGCTATTGCAGGAAATAAAGCCCGAACGCGACAGGCGAGGGTCGAAAAACAGTTTCTTGCCCAGCTCGACCATCGCCGGATTGGCCACCTTGGCGGCAGTGATGGGCTGGATCGGCTCCTTTTCAGCGGCGTGCAGCACGCCGCCGAAGGCCAGGCTGGTGATGAAGAGGAAGGGTGAGAGGGTGCGGCGCATAGTCTAACTCCTGGAAACATTCCCGAATCGGCGGCACGCGCCGGCGCGGGAATGCAGCGCACCGACCCGGTTGCCACCCGTACATCGCTGATTGGATGTTGATTTATATTAACTTTGACGGGTTGACAATGGAAATGACGGGGATCAAGGTTCTGGCCAAGTGCGAATCGTGCTTGCCATTCGGGCAAGCGTGGCACATGATGAAGGCATGCAAACGCCCACCTACTCCGCCCTGTTGCCCCTGCTGCGCGCCGCGTGCGCCAGCCTCCTGCTGCTTGCCGCCAGCGCCTGCGGTAGCGCCCCCGCACAAGATGCGCCGCCCGCGCCCGGCAATGCCGGCTTGCTGGCGCAAATCCAGGCGGAAGTGGGCGCCGCCGCTTGCGATTCCACCCAGCAATGCCAAACCATCGCCATCGGCGCCAAGGCTTGCGGCGGCCCCGAGCGCTACCTGGCCTGGTCCAGCAAGGAGCATGATGGCAAGAAACTCAAGGCACTGGCCCAGGCGCAAGCCGAGGCGAGCCGCAAGCAACAGCAGGCGGACGGCATGATGTCGACCTGCTCCATCGTCACGGACCCGGGCGCCACCTGCGAAGCGGGACGCTGCGTGCTGCAAAAGAGCGGCCTGGGCGGCAGCTCGGCGATGTAAAAAAGCCGCTGGATCAGCGGCTTGCGTGATGCTGCAACAGGTCAGGACTGCAGCTGCAAGGTCTTGATGATTTTGCTTTCCACCTTCTCGCCCGCGCCCGAGGTGGCATTCTTGCTTTCCTTGCGCAGCAGCAATAAATGGTCGCCGCTGACGCCATACTGGCGCGTTTCGTCCGTCTTTTGCGTAAAGCTGACGACGACAAAGGCGCGCCCGCTGACGTCAAAGTGGAAATGGCTGGCCAGCGGCGTGCCGTCGGCGGCGATCCACACCTCGATGCCACCTTCGAACTTCTTCACATACTTGCGGTCTTTCTCAGGCACCTTGTCGAGCGACAAGGTAAAGCTGAGCAGGCGCGCCGGCTTGCCCTTGTAGTTATCGATCTTCTCGCCGCTGAACACGGCTTCCTCGATTTCGCGCGACAGGGCATCGGCCGCCGACACCATGGAGTGCAGCTCCGTCGCCTTCATTTCTCCCAGCGCAAAGCCGATCGGCGTCTTGACCTTCGGATCTTTCACCCTGGCGCGCTGCTCGGCTTCCACTTTCGCCAGCAAGTCCTTACTATAGAGCACCTGCAAGCCCGCCGGCCCGCCCTCGACAGCCACCGTGGCCTGGCCGCTATCGTCTTCCGCCGCCTTGCCCTCGCCCTCGCGGCGCCAGGTTTTCGATTCGACCTGCGCCTTGATCGGCATCTGGCCCTGCAAACGCGCCAGCGCCGCATTCAGATCGGCCAGGCCATCGGCCCGCGCCGTACCGTAAAACAAACTGAACAAGCCCGCAGCCGCCAGGCCCTGCACTCCCATACGTCGCCGCATCGCCACATCCCTTCAAGTCATACAAGGATGCCAAAACACCATGTTTTGGCCATCTGTTGCATTTGAACACAGCTAGCTCTGGTCAGGTGGAAAGTCTTTCTGCTATAATTCGCCGCCTTGGCCTGGTAGCTCAGTCGGTAGAGCAGAGGATTGAAAATCCTTGTGTCGGTGGTTCGATTCCGCCCCGGGCCACCAAGAATTCAGCAGAAAATATCAAAAAGCCAACCTTCGGGTTGGCTTTTTTGTTTGCAGGCTCAAAAGAATCTTTGCCCCGGTCCATCTATGTTACCCGGTAGGCCACCGTACTTCGGGCGGCTCCACTTGTTGCTCAGCGTTAATATACTCTACCATGCCGAGCACGACCACCTGAGATCAGGGCGTAGGACTATTCAGTTCTTGGCACCCATGCCTTAACCTTTGCAAACATTTTTTCATGCGCCGCATCTGTCTCATTGCTGTCAAAGGAAGCAAGTAGCCTGGATAGGGTTGCGGCTTTATGGCCTCTGAAGCTAGATAACAGGCACCAGAAATAAGCTTGCTGAATATCCTGCGGGACGCCTCTGCCGTAAAGGTACATCAAGCTCAAATTGTACTGCGCACCGGCATCGCCTTGATCCGCCGCTCGCCGATACCATTTGACCGCTTGCTTCTCATCCTTGGTAGGCCCGCGACTGCTGGCATACAGCACACCCAGATTGTATTGCGCGTCGACGTAGCCTTGCTCCGCAGCCTTCCGATACCAGGTCGAGGCTTCCTCTTCGTCACGCGGCACCCCTGTACCGTTGACATAAGCCAATGCCAAACTGAACTGTCCACGCGCACTCCCCTGCGCCGCCGCTTTTCGATACCAACTCACAGCTTGCTGCTCGTCTTTCGGGATACCATCCCCACTGGCGAACGCCAAGCCCAATTCAAGCTGTGCGTTGGCATGCCCTTGTTCAGCAGCCTTGCGATACCAGGTCACCGCCTGCTGTGCGTCCTCAGGCATGCCCCACCCGTCTGCCGCTGCCGTTCCCATACGATATTGAGCGCGAGCAAACCCATTATCGGCGGCTCTGCGATACCAACTGATAGCTTGCGCTGGTTCCTTGGAAACGCCATGTCCGAATTCGTACATCACTCCCATGACAAACTGTGCGAGAGCGTAGCCCTGCTCCGCCGCCTTGCGATTCCAAGCCAGAGCCTGCTGCCAATCCTGGGGGACTCCCTTTCCTTTGCCGTACATTACGGCCAGGTTCTGCTGCGCATTGGCCAAGCCCTGCTCCGCAGCTTTTCGATACCATGAAACCGCCCGTTGCTCATCTTTTGAAGTACCCACGCCATTGGCGTACATCTCGCCCAACTTGTTCTGTGCCACCGCATTACCATCCTCAGCAAGTTTCGCGTAGCCCGTTAAAGACGCAGGGTAATCTTTCGCCTCATATGCCGTGTTGACTTCGTCTAATGTCGGGGACGAAATAGCGGCTTCGGCAGCAAGTGCGAGCGTCAACAGACATGTCAAAAAATAGAATTTCATGGTTGAATGACCTTTATCAGAAAAAATTTCTGCCAAACCATTTAATCGGAAATTCGCTACATTGGAATACGGGCCGAAGCGTTCGGTCGACGTTCGTTTCGAACATGCACTCGGACTGGTCAGCGGATAGTGTCTACCTTTTATGCGGCAGCCGATGACTAAAATGAGAGATCGTTGCCCTTGATCAACTATGGTTTGATGTGCGCCCACCGTACTCCGGGATGCCAGATTGATCGCACTATGTTGATTTCCAGGAATTATCTCGAATATAAATAAAAATGTAATTTGCTTAATATCGCCCAGCATCGAAATTGAAAATCCTTGCATCGGTGGTTCGATACCACCCGGGCACCAAGAATTCAGCAGCACATAGCAAAAACCTTCCATCCCACCGTTATGTACGCAAACGTACGGACTGCAGCCGCCCAAGGGCACATGCTGCAGGCAGACCACACACCCTTCCCGCCGCCAGCGCCCTGCGCGACGCGGCAGACGGGTCGGCTGGTCAGCTCTCTCCGCCACACCGCCATGCGAAACTCGCGCCCGACGCCGTCGAGCCGTTCCGTACATTACGGCTCACTGCCAAAGGATGCATCATGAAAACTACCCTGATATTGCTCGCGCTCGCCTCTACCCTCGCCCTGACCGCTTGCCAGCGCGAAGCGCCACCCGCGCCGACCGTCGTGCAAGTCGTTCCCGGCCCTGCCGGCGCGCCTGGTCCTGCCGGCGCTACCGGTGCCAAGGGCGCTGAAGCCCCTGCCGGTGCGACGGGTGCCACCGGCGCCACGGGCCAGACCGGTGACAGCGGTGCCGCCGGATACGATGGCGCGAAGGGCGCTACCGGCGCTACTGGCGCACAAGGCAACGATGGCACCAAGGGCGACGACGGCGCCAAGGGCAAAACGGGCGACACGGTGATTGTCGTTCCACAACGCTAATCCGTCTCACGCCAGACACCACAACGCCAACCCCTGCGGTTGGCGTTGTGCGTATGCGCTGTACCGCACAGTAACATCGGCCACATCGGCCTACCCTGTTGTCATTACACAGGGAGATATCGCATGCTGACGATCATACTGATGGTGGCCCTGCTGGGCCTGGTTCTACTATTCGCGCCCGGCCCCGTGCGCCGCGCCCTGCTCGCTCCGCGCCTGCTGGCCTTGTTCAAGCGCATCCTGCCGACCATGTCCGACACGGAACGCGACGCCCTCGAGGCGGGCACCACGTGGTGGGACGCCGACCTGTTTTCCGGCCGGCCCGACTGGCCCAAGCTGCTCACGTATGGACCCGCTTCGCTCACCGCCGAGGAACGCCACTTTCTCGAGCACGACGTCGAGCGGCTGTGCGAACTGGTCAATGACTGGGAAACGCAGCAGCAACTCGACTTGCCACCGCAAGCCTGGGCCTACATGAAAAGCCAGGGTTTTCTCGGCATGATCATCCCGAAACAATACGGCGGCAAACAGTTCTCCGCCTACATGCATTCGCAAGTGGTGATGAAACTGTCGAGCCGCTGCTCGGCGCTGGCGGTGAGCGTGATGGTGCCCAATTCGCTGGGGCCTGCCGAACTGCTGCTGCACTACGGCACCGAAGAACAGAAAGATTACTACCTGCCGCGCCTGGCCGCCGGTACCGAGATTCCCTGCTTTGCCCTGACCAGCCCGTATGCGGGTTCCGACGCGGCCGCCATCCCCGACCTGGGCGTGGTGTGCATGGGCATGCATGAGGGGAAATCCACCCTGGGTTTCCGCCTCAGCTGGAACAAGCGCTACATCACGCTGGCGCCCGTCGCGACCTTGCTGGGGCTGGCGTTCCAGACCAGCGATCCCGAACATTTACTCTCCGACAACGATGCACCGGGCATCACCTGCGCCCTGATCCCCGCCAGCCACGACGGCGTGGTGATCGGCCGCCGCCACCATCCCTTGAACGCCGCATTCCAGAACGGCCCCACGTCCGGCAACGATGTCTTCATCCCCATCGACTGGGTCATCGGTGGCCAGGCGCAAGTGGGCAAAGGCTGGCGCATGCTGATGGAATGCCTGGCGGCGGGGCGCGCCATCTCGCTGCCCTCGTCCAGCGTCGGCATGGGCAAGATGGCCGTGCGCGGCACCGGCGCGTACGCGGCCGTGCGGCGCCAGTTCAACATGCCCATCGGCAAGTTCGAAGGGGTGCAGGAAGCGCTGGCGCGCATGGGCGCCAACCTGTACCTGATGGACGCGGCCCGCACCCTGGCCGCGCACGCCGTCGACCTGGGCGAGAAGCCGGCCGTCATTTCCGCCATCGTCAAATACCACGTCACGGAACGGGGACGCGCGCTCGTCAACGACGGCATGGATATCCTCGGCGGCAAGGGCATCTGCGTGGGGCCGAACAATTTCCTGGCCAGCGCCTACCAGCAAATCCCCATCGCGATCACCGTCGAAGGCGCCAATATCCTCACGCGCAGCCTGATCATCTTCGGCCAGGGCGCCATCCGCGCGCATCCGTATGTACTCAGGGAAATGGCCGCCGTCCAGGAACCTGATGGCCGCAAAGCCCTGCGCGATTTCGATGCGGCCTTCTTCGGCCACGTGGGCTTTGTGCTGGGCAACCTGGCCAGGGGATGTTGGTACGGACTGGGTGGCGCCCGCCTGGCGGCCGTGCCCGATATCGGCGTACCCGCACTGGCGCCCTACTACCGCGCCCTGACGCGGCTGTCGACGGCGTTTGCCGTCATGACGGATATGTCGATGTTCGTGCTCGGTGGCGAACTCAAGCGCCGCGAACGGCTGTCCGCGCGCTTGGGCGACGTGCTGGCGCAGCTGTACCTGGCTTCATCCGTGCTGAAGCGCTACGAGGACGATGGCCGGCCCGAGGCCGACCTGCCCTATGTGCACTGGTCGCTGCAGGATGCGCTGCTCAAGGCGCAGCAAGGCTTGACGGGCGTGCTCGACAACTTCCCCGCGCGCGTGCTGGCCGTGCTGCTGCGCACCCTGCTGTTCCCGTTCGGCCTGCCCCACCGTCCGCCGTCCGACGAACTGGGCAGCGAGGTGGCGCTGGCCCTGCAAACGCCGGGCGCCGACCGCGAACGCCTGCTGGCCGACGGCCATGTTGCCAGCGACGCCACCGATCCCGTGGCTTGCGCCGAACGGGCGCTGGCCTTGTTGCCGGAAGTGCTGTCCATCGAAAAGCGCCTGAAAGACACGCCCGAAGGCGCGGCCCTGCGGCACCTGCCGCAAAGCCTGTCCGCCATGCAGGCTTGGCTGGCCGCGGCCACGGCGGCGGGCACCGTCAGCTGCCAGGAGCACAATACCTTGCTGGAATACGCGCGCCTGGTCGATGGCTTGATCCAGGTCGACGATTTTGCGCCCGCCGCAGCGCATGAAACGCCGGCCGCCTATCCCCGCGATGACGCCGGCGTTGTCGAGGCCAGCGACAAGCCCAGCACGAGCGGCACCAGCGCCGCGTACACGACGATCACGGACAGCCAGACGGCGCCTGGCCAGTACGCCCTGAAGCCAAAGTAAATGCTGGAAAACACCAGCGGGCACAGCACGGACGCCAGGCTCACAGCCGAGGCCAGCACGCCCTGGAACTGGCCTTGCCGGTCCTCGGCGACTTGCCGCGTGGCCAGCGACTGCAGGGCCGGCGCACCGATGCCGCCCAGGGCGAACACGGGCATGATGGCGAAGATCATCCAGCTGCGGGTGGCAAAGGCCATGACCACCAGGGCCACGCAGGCGCAAGCCATGCCCGCCAGGATGGTGGCGCGCTCGCCCAGCAGCCTTACTGCAGGGCCGGGCAGGAAGGCTTGCGCCAGCGCCTGGCACACGCCAAAGGCACCCAGCGACAGGCCGATCCACAGCCCGTTCCACTCGAACGCATCGTGGCCCCACAGCGCCCAGCACACGCCATACACTTCGCCCGCCGCGCTGAAGGTAAAGAAGATGGCGGTGATCGGCAGCAAACTCTTCTGCGAGAACACCCAGCGCAGCGGGCGCAAGGGATTGAATGCCGCCAGGTCGATTTTTTCGCGTGTCGGCGTTCGTGATTCGGGCAACGTCAGCAACGCCAGCAGCAGGTTGCCAGCATTCAACACGGCCGCCGCCATGAACGGCAGGCGCAGCCCGTAATCGCCCAGCGCGCCGCCGAGCACGGGGCCGATGATGAAGCCGGCGCCGAACATAGCGTTGAGCAAGCCGAAACGGCGCGCCCGCGTTTCATCGGGAGAAATATCGGTGATGTAGGCCGTGGCCACGGAAACGTTGGCGCTCGTCAAACCCGCGATGGCGCGCCCCAGCAGCAGCATCCACAGGCTGGGGGCGAAGGCCAGGAACAGGTAATTGACGGCGGCGCCCGCCAGCGAGAGCAGCAGCACGGGGCGCCGCCCCAGGCGGTCGCTCAGCGCGCCCAGCACGGGCGCAAAGATGAACTGCATCAACGCATACAGGGCCGTCATGATGCCGATATACGGCGCCACGTTATCGGCATGTGTGACGTCCCGCAGCAGCGCGGGCAGGATGGGGAAGATCAGGCCGATGCCGACGGCATCGAGCGCGACCGTGGCAAAGATGACGGGCAGCGCTGCCACGGGAACGGATGGTTTCATATACTCAATCTAAATATGTACTCAGTACATAAATAGTACGCCCCGCCTGGCTGCGCCATCAAGCGTTATCTGTACTCAGTACACTTCGTGTATGATCGGGGCAACATGACGATTCCTGCCGACCTCCGCTCCCGCAAACGCCTTGCCACCCGGCAAGCTATCTCGAATGCCGCCACGCGCCTGTTCTTCGTGCGCGGTTTCGAGCACGTGACGGTGGACGAGATCGCCGCGGCCGCCAGCGTGGGACGCATGACGGTGTTCAACCACTTCCCCCGCAAGGAAGACATGTTCTTCGACCGCGAGGAAGAGGGCCGCGAACTGCTGCGCGAGGCGCTGCGCCAGCGCGAGCCCACCGTTTCCCCCGTCGAAACCCTGCGCCTGCTGGCGCACCGCCTGGTACGGGAAGACAGTCCCTACATCGTGTTTTCCGCCGCCGGCCAGGGTTTCATTGCCACCATCGAGGCCAGCGATACCCTGAAAGCGCGGGCGCGGGCCATCCGCGACGAGCTGGCGCACGTCGTCGCGCAAGCGCTGATGGAATCCACGGGACGGGAAAGCGACGATCCCCTGGCCCAGCTGGCGGCCAGCCTGCTGCTGGCCACCTGGAGCACGGCCCTCATCGAAGCGCACCGCGCCTTCCGTCTGCATGGCGACGCGCAACTGGCCAAGGCCTTCTTTCTGTCCCTGGTGGACCAGGGGCATGTCGGCCTCAACGCCGCCATGGCGGGCACGCCTTACGCCTGAAGCTGTCAGGCAGCGGATGTCAATCCCTTGATCCAAGGCAAGGTAATCTGGCGCCAGCCCGCCTACAATCGCCGGCTTTGCCCCTCCTCCATGCGCCACGCTCCCGAACTCCTCCTGCCTGCCGGCTCCCTGGCCAAGATGCATGCCGCCTTCGACTATGGCGCCGACGCCGTCTATGCGGGCCAGCCGCGCTACAGTTTGCGCGTGCGCAATAATGATTTTTCGACCTTGCAAGCCTTGCAAGAGGGCATCGATGGCGCGCATGCGCGCGGCAAGCAATTCTTTGTCGCGAGCAATATCTTCGCCCACAATGCCAAGCTGAAAACGTATTTGCGCGACATGGAACCGGTGATCGCCATGCGCCCGGACGCGCTGATCATGGCCGACCCGGGCCTGATCATGATGGTGCGCGACAAGTGGCCGGACGTTCCCGTGCACTTATCGGTGCAGGCGAATGCCGTCAACTGGGCCGACGTGAAATTCTGGCACCGCATGGGCCTGACGCGCGTGATCTTGTCGCGCGAACTGTCGCTCGACGAAATCGAGGAAATCCGCCAGCGCTGCCCGGAGATGGAACTGGAAGTGTTCGTCCACGGCGCCCTGTGCATCGCTTATTCGGGCCGCTGCCTGCTGTCCGGCTACTTCAATCACCGCGACCCGAACCAGGGCACGTGCACGAATTCCTGCCGCTGGGATTACAAGGTGAAAAATGCCTCGGAAGACGCCAGCGGCGACCTGGGCGGCATGCAGGTGGTGCCGCTGGAATTTCACCAGGCGCTGGCCGAGGCCGACAACAATGCATTTTCCGCCCTGCACCAGCAGCCGCGCCACCCGCTGGCCGACCAGCCCTACTTTATCGAAGAAGCCCAGCGCCCGGGCCAGCTGATGCCGATCCTCGAAGACGAGCACGGCACCTACATCATGAATTCGAAGGACTTGCGCGCCGTCGAGCATATCGAGCGCCTGGTCAAGATCGGCGTCAATTCGCTCAAAGTCGAGGGCCGCACCAAGTCGCTGTACTACGCGGCGCGCACGGCGCAAGTCTACCGCCAGGCCATCGATGACGCCGTGGCGGGCCGTCCTTTCGACATCAGCCTGCTGGGCCAACTGCAAGGCCTGGCCAACCGCGGCTACACGGACGGTTTTTATCAACGCCATCACACGCAAACGCACCAGAACTACATGCGCGGCGCGTCCGAGGCGGACCGCAGCCAGTACGTGGGCGACGTGCTGGGCGTGACGGACGGCTGGGCCAGGGTGGAAGTGAAAAACCGCTTCGCCGTGGGCGACCGCATCGAGGCCCTGCATCCGGGCGGCAACCGCGATTTCACCATTGCCCGCATGCTCAGCGATGACGGCAAGGAGATCCAGGTCGCGCCCGGCAGCGGCCACTTCGTGCGCATCGAACTCGACGGGGCGCTGAATAAAGCCTTGCTGGCGCGCTATTTGTAACCGCCAGTCAGGCATGCCGGGCGGCAAACCAGTATGTAAGTGTTTGATTTGACAAGAAAAAATCCGCAGAGTAGCGCTTAAACAATTTGTTTAAGCCTCAACATTGCTATACGATACGGCCACCCTGCGCCCGGGGGCCGTATCGGCATCCGGTGCGTCCCTGACACGTTCACCGGAATCCCCGATGCCACCTGCCACCTCTGCCCTCATCACCAACGATGCCGTCGTCCTCGGCCTGCTCGCCATGACCCTGGGGGCCGTCTTCTGGACAGCCTCCCGCGCCGACGGCTTCTGGAAAAAGTTTTATACGTATATCCCGTCGCTGCTGATGTGCTACCTGATCCCGGCGCTGCTCAACACCTTCGGCATCATCGACGGCAACGCTTCCGGCCTGTACGCCGTGGCGCGCGACTATCTGCTGCCCAGCGCACTGGTGCTGCTGTGCGTGGCCATCGATTTCGGCGGCATTATCCGCCTCGGCCCCAAGGCCATCATCATGTTTCTCACAGGGACGCTCGGCGTGATGCTGGGCGCCCTCGTCTCGTTCGAAGCCTTGCGTTTGATCCACCCGGAAACGGTGGCGGGCGACACCTGGCGCGGCATGACGACCGTCGCCGGCTCGTGGATAGGCGGCGGCGCCAACCAGGCGGCCATGAAGGAAGTATTTGAAGTCGATGCCACGCTGTTCGGCCAGTTCGTCGCCGTCGACGTACTGGTGGCCAACGTCTGGACAGCCGTGCTGCTGTTCCTGGCCGGCCGCGCGGGCGCCTTCGACCGCTGGACCGGCGCGGATTTATCGGCCATCAATGCGCTCAAGGACAGCATCGAAAGTTATCGGGCCCAGCACGCGCGCATCGCCAGCCTGACCGACATCATGATCATCCTCGGCGTGGGCCTGGGCGTGACGGGCCTGTCGCATTTTCTGGCCGGCCCCATCATCAGCTGGATCGCTACCTTGCCGGCCGCCTGGCGCTTGCAGGATTACAGCCTGACATCGAACTTCTTCTGGATCGTCGTGCTCGCCACCACCTTCGGCCTGCTGCTGAGCTTTACCCGCGCGCGCAGCCTGGAAGGCGCGGGCGCCTCGACCATCGGCTCGGCCATGCTGTACGTGCTGGTGGCCACCATCGGCATGCACATGGACTTGAAAGCCCTGTTCGACAAGCCTTTCCTGTTCCTGCTGGGCCTGATCTGGATCGCCGTGCATGGCGGCCTGATGCTGCTCGTCGCCAAGCTGATCCGCGCACCGCTGTTCTTCATGGCCGTGGGATCGCAGGCGAACATCGGCGGCGCCGCCTCCGCCCCCGTCATCGCCAGCGCCTTCCACCCATCGCTGGCGCCTGTCGGCGTACTGCTGGCCGTGCTCGGCTACGCGCTGGGCACCTACGGCGCCTACATCACGGGGCTGATACTGCGCGGCATGGCCGGGTGATCCACCCGGCCATAACGACAAGGCCAGCCTTCGGGCTGGCATTGTCGTTGGTGGGCTGCGCAAGGAGGGCGACGGAGACGTCACTTGGTCGGGCACTTGCCATTACGGCACATGTAAAAAGCCGCTTTCAGTTTGCACTCGGATACACTGAGAAACAGGGGCGCAAGACCTTGTTCATCGGTAATGCCTGTTTGATCGTATCCGCAACCTGTCACGTGATAATGCATGCCGGCCACGCCCGAGCCATCCGTCGGGCGCAACAATTGAGGACTGAGGCCATATGGCCCGCTTCCCACCACCCGCACAAATCGCATGCGCTCGGGAGTGATGGGAAATGACGCCCGTATGAATCCGGATCGCCCATGCGCATCTGTCACACCTTTCAGTGTGGCGAGAAATGGTGTTTCTGAGGCGGCCGATTTTGACGGTGCATAGACGTCGAGTGAATACGGTGTATTGACGAGAATTTCTTTCGTCTCCGTATCGAGCAGTTGAAAATGGCATCCATACACCCCCTCCCCTGCCATGGGCAAGCCATCGACTGGCGTCGGCCTGCATTCATAGCTTGAGGCCGACGCCACCACTGGCACTGTCTTTGTTACGCAGCCGGAAAGCATGTGCGCGTAAAGCAAGGTGATGACGATAGGCGCGCTTTTAGTGGCAAGACACTTGAACATAAGGATTCCCCCATTCAAAGTTGGCAAACAGCAAGTCATTCTTGCCTGACTACCCATAGGGGCGATTGGGATCTGTCAATCTTTCAATAAATAAGCAATTCTTAAAAACATACATTCTGGCAAGTGGAAGACCAAGAGTGGCGAGTAGCCATTTGTATTCCAGGCGACCCGGAGCAAAGAGGCCTTGCCGCAAAATCGCTCGGCCCGTGTATGCATGTCATTACGCAGCGCCTGCTTCTCAGTCGATAATCCCACCAGACCACTACCTGTTTTGCCGCGCCGGCCAGCCGGCAAATTCGCCCCACAATGTAGCAGAAACCCCTCAAAACCAAATTTCCGCACCATTTTTGTGCGAAATCTGCGATGATAGTTGCCCAAATAACCGATTACCTCCATGGAATTCTGATGAAATACGCATCTGCTCACGAGTATGTCCAGCATGTCGCCGCACGCAATCCAGGTCAACCCGAGTTTCTGCAAGCCGTCACCGAAGTCATGGAAAGCTTGTGGCCGTTCCTGGAGCAGCACCCGAAATACGCGGAACAAGGCTTGCTGGAACGCTTGATCGAGCCGGAGCGCGTGGTGATGTTCCGTGTGTCGTGGGTCGATGACCATGGGCAAGTGCAAGTCAATCGCGGCTACCGCATCCAGCACAGCATGGCCATCGGGCCGTACAAGGGCGGCATCCGCTTCCACCCTTCCGTCACGCTGTCCGTGCTGAAATTCCTCGCCTTTGAGCAAACATTCAAGAATGCATTGACGACCTTGCCGATGGGCGGCGGCAAGGGCGGCGCCGATTTCGATCCGAAGGGCAAGAGCCCGGGCGAAGTGATGCGTTTCTGCCAGGCGTTTGTGAGCGAACTGTTCCGCCATGTGGGTTCGGACACGGACGTGCCGGCCGGCGACATCGGCGTGGGCGGACGCGAAGTGGGCTATATGGCCGGCATGATGAAAAAACTCAGCAACCGCGCCGACTGCGTGTTCACGGGCAAGGGCGCCAGCTTCGGCGGCTCGCTGATGCGGCCGGAAGCGACGGGCTACGGCACTGTGTATTTCGCCGAAGAAATGCTGAAAACGCGGGGCCGCTCGTTCGAAGGCATGCGCGTGTCCGTGTCCGGTTCGGGCAACGTGGCGCAGTACGCGGTGGAAAAAGCCATGGCCATGGGCGCGAAAGTCATCACCGTCTCCGATTCCAGCGGCACCGTCATCGATGAAGACGGTTTTACGCCGGAAAAACTGGCCATCCTGATGGAGGTCAAGAACCATTTGTATGGCCGGGTCAGCGATTACGCCGCGCGCACGGGCGTGCGCTTCGAAGCGGGCGTGTCGCCATGGCATGTGCCGGTCGACATCGCCCTGCCCTGCGCCACACAAAATGAACTCGATATCGCCGATGCGCGCCTGCTCATCGCCAATGGCGTGCAGTGCGTGGCCGAAGGCGCCAACATGCCCACCACCATCGAGGCAGCCAAGGCGTTCGAGGCGGCTGGCGTGCTGTATGCGCCGGGCAAGGCCAGCAATGCGGGCGGCGTGGCGACTTCCGGCCTGGAAATGAGCCAGAATGCAGCCCGCATTTCCTGGCCGCGCGAAGAAGTCGACGCGCGTTTGCTGCAGATCATGCAAGGCATCCACGCCGCATGCAAGCAGTACGGCATGCGCGCCGATGGCACCGTCAGTTATGTCGATGGCGCCAATATCGCCGGCTTCGTCAAAGTCGCCGACGCGATGCTGGCGCAGGGGGTGATTTAATCATCGGCCAACGATGTTGTCGGATTACGGTTCTTCGAACCTAATCCGACCTACAACATCTCGGGCTTCATCAGGCTCTTGCGGCTGATCGTGCGGCCCGATACCATGAACTCGCCATTGCCCCGGTAGTGCAGGGTTTCGGGCAGCTTGGGCGAAGTGGCCACGTGGGCTTTCACGCACTCGAAGATGAAGAAGCCGCCCTTCGGGTTGCCCGCCACCTGCGCCAGCTTGCATTCGAAGTTGGCGTAGCACTCGGCGATCAGCGGCGCGCCCACCAGTTCGGCCGGCTGCGGCGTCAGGCCGAAGGCCGTGAACTTGTCCGTGTCTTCGCCGCTGCAATTGCCGATGGCGACCACCTGGTCGACCATGTCGGCCGTGGGCAGGTTGATCACGCATTCCATGCTGCGCTTGATCATTTCATAGCTGTGGTTCGCATCGGAAATGAAACAGCCCAGCAACGATGGCGTAAACTCCATCAGCATGTGCCAGCCCATGGTCATGATGTCGCTTTCGCCCTTCCACGTTGAGCTGACCAGCACCACCGGCCCCGGTTCGAGGAAGCGGCGGATATCGGCGACGGGATAATCTTCTTTGTGGTAATTTTTCATCTGGTCTCCAGGACGCGGTACGCCATAGCATAGCCCAATGGCGCCTGGCCGGGCGCGCGGCTGGCCGATGCGATTTGTGCCGTTCATCGCAAATTTCTCCCCGTTGGAGATGTTGCAACATAGAATACACTGATCAACTACTCAAGGAAACCGCCATGCGCCCTCTGTTCCTGTTGTCCGTCCTGTCCCTCGCCTGCCTCTCCACCCTCGCGCATGCCGACGAGCAAACCCGCACGGTAGCCGCGTTCAACGCCATCGACATCCGCGGCCCCATCAGCATCGAAGTGGAATCGGGCAAGGAGCAGAGCCTGCTGCTGCGCGGCGACCAGAAATTCCTCAGCGGCGTCATCACGGAAGTGGTCGATGGCGAGCTGAAAATTTCCATGAAGGACAAGGATATCAAGAAGACCGAGGGCGACCCGCGCATCATCATCACCATGCCGACCTTGCGCAAGCTGATCGCGGAAGGCGCGGGTGAGAAGATCTTGACCAAGCTCAATGGCCCACGAGTTGACATCAGCTACAAGGGCGCGGGCCGTCTGGCCGCCGATGGCCAGGTCGACTGGCTGCGCCTGAAGGCGCAGGGCGTGGGCGAAGTCGATACGAAAGCCTTGCTGGCGAAAAACGTCGACGTCAATTTCGACGGCATCGGCTCCGTCAAGGTGTATTCCTCTGGCGAACTGAACGCCGTGGTGCGCGGCATGGGCGAACTGACGTATTACGGCAAGCCGAAGATCGTGCACAAGTCGGTCGCCGGCATCGGCAGCGTGAATGCCGCCAAATAAGATTTTCCATAAAAACAGGCCATCAAGCCACTGGAGACCGCATGACCGCAACACCCGATACCCAAGACACCGACGCACCGCTGGTGCTGCGCGAGGATGAGGGTGGCCTCGTCACCCTGCGCCTGAACCGCCCCCTGCAATTCAATGCCCTGTCGATAGCCATGCTGACCGCGCTGCAGGCCGAACTCGACGGCATCGCGCAGCAGCCGCACGTGCGCTGCGTGGTGCTGGCCGCCGAAGGCAAGGCTTTTTGCGCGGGCCACGATTTGCGCCAGATGCAAGCCACGCGCCAGCTTGCGTATTATCAAACCCTGTTCGCGCAATGCTCGCGCGTGATGCAAGCCATTCAAACCTTGCCCGTGCCCGTGATTGCCCGCGTGCACGGCATCGCCACGGCGGCCGGCTGCCAATTGGTCGCCAGCTGCGACCTGGCCGTGGCGGGGGCGTCCGCCCGTTTTGCCGTCTCCGGCATCAACGTGGGCCTGTTCTGCGCCACGCCATCGGTCGCCCTGTCGCGCAATGTGTCGCCCAAGCGGGCCTTCGACATGCTGGTGACGGGCCGCTTCATCGACGCCGACACGGCTGCCGACTGGGGCCTGATCAATGAAACGGTGGCCGACACGGCGCTCGACGAGGCCGTGGCGCGCCTGGCGCAGCAGATCATGGCGAAAAGCCCGACGGCCATCCGCTACGGCAAGGCCATGTTCTACCGGCAGCGCCAGCTGCCGCTGGACGACGCGTATGCGTATGCGGGCGACGTGATGGCGCGCAACATGATGGAAGAGGATGCAGAGGAAGGCGTCACCGCCTTTTTAGAGAAGCGGCCGCCCGGCTGGGCGGCCGTCAAGTAGCTTAACGTTCCTGCTTCATCTGCTGCTGCACGGAAAGACTCAAGGTACCGAGGTCTTCCTTGCCCAGCAGCGGCAGTTGCGACAGTAGCTGCATCAGGGCCGAGCTGCCCGTCACGTCCAGCTCGGACGACTGCACCAGCACCGTGCCGGCACCCGTGAAGTCGATCTGCTTTTCCTCGCCCGATAAACTGAAACCCGTGAGCGCGCCGGCGGCCGAGGCCCAACCCTGCACGTGGGCGTAATCGTAGTGATACGAGGGGCTGGGGCAATCGGCCCAGCCCAGCACGGCCTGCTCGTCCACGCGGCACGGCAATTCCAGAAAATGCACGGGGCCGTTCGACGAGGCGATGACTTTACCCGTGCCTATCATGGTCAAAAAGCCGGGCAAGGTCGATTCCTGGCAAATCACGTCCTTGGTAAACCCCAGCAGGTTTTTCGCGCGGATGGTCATGTTGGCGTTGTCCAGGTCGTAGCACGCCAGGTCGTTGCCGTTATCGCCCAGGATCAACTGACCCTGCCCTTGCGCCACGACAAAGTGGTGCACGTATTTGGGCGCATTGAAGGCGGTGCGCACGATCAAGTCGAGCACGCTGCTGCCCATGGCTTCGAAGCGCAGCTCGCCATAGAAGGCGATCATCTTGCCCTTGCGAATGAAGATCTGTTCCTTGACGTCGATGACATACGAAAAACGGTTCAGGTTATCGTTCTTCGGCAAGGTATCGGGGTTGTAAATCGTCATGGCTTACCTTTCGCTCGCTTGGATGTAGACCGTGCCCTGGCCCGTAAACTTCACTTGGTAGGATTCGCCGGACGCCTGGCCGACGAAGGTTTTCCAGTTCAGGTCCGTGACGATGGTCGAGCTCAGCTGGCCCGTGTGGCCGATATACGCTTGCGGATCGACAAACACGGGCACGTCCGGCGTGACGGGCAAGCCGATGGCATTGCCATCGGACAAAATCGCCACTTCGCCCGTGCCTTGCAAGGTGGTGGTAAACAAGCCCTGGCCCGAGGCCATGCCGCGCACCACGCCCTGCACGCCGCCCTGGTTGCCGAGGAACATGGTGCCGGCCGTCAGGCGCGCATCGAAGGCCAGCAGCGAGTCGCTTTCCACATAGAAAGTTTCGCCGCGCACGGGCACGATGCTGACGAACAGCCCGCCCTGCGCGTAAAACACGCTGCCCGTGCCGCGCGCCGACATCAGGGCGTAACCCTCGTTCGTGACGGCGCGCATGGCCAGGCTTTGCACGCCCTGGCCCGCCAGGAAGGAGCGGCTGAACGCCACGTCGCCCTGGTACGACACCATGGCGCCCTTGCGGGCGAACACTTCTTCATTGCCGAGTTTGACCTCAAGCATCTTTTCATTGATCTGCTGATAGACAGGCATGACGGCTCCTAGCGTTCGGCGGGCTGGATGAACACCACGCCCTGACCGGTGAATTTGTGCTGGTACGATTCGCCCGAGCTCTGGCCGATCATCGTGCGCCAGTTGACATCAAAAACGAATTCCTGGCGGATATCGCCCTTGAAGCCGACGAAGGCGTCCGGGTCCACGCGCAGCGGGTGCGCGGGCGTCACTTCCAGCATGATCAGGTTGCCGCGCGAAATGACGGCCAGGTTGCCATGGCCTTCGACGGTGGTGGAAAACAGGCCCTGCCCGGAGCTGGCGCCGCGCAGGCCCGCAAAGCTGGTGCCCGTCTTCAGGCTGGTGTCGTAGGCCAGCAGGCTGCTGCTTTCGATGGTCAGCTTTTCGCCGGCCAGCGCCATGACGGTGATCTCGGCCGCGTTCTGCGCGAAAAACACCGTGCCGCTGCCTGAAGCCTGCATCAGCTGCATGCCTTCGTTCGTCACCTTGCGCTTGAGCGCGCCGAAGATGCCCTCGCCGCCGAGCAAGGATTTTTCAAATTTGATGCTGCCCGTATAGGCGACCATGGCGCCGGCGATCGCCAGCACTTTTTCATCCTGCAGGCGCACTTCCAGCAGGCGGTCGGTATTGGTGCGGAAACTGGTCACGCGCGACTCCCCAAGAATGCCAGGGCACAAAGCCATGGCTATCCGACAAGATACCGGGGGCCTTACCGCCATGCAAGTGCTATTCCTCCCGAACGGGGGTGAGCGAATAAAAAAGGCGTGCCCGGAAGCACGCCTTGCGTTCACACAGGAAACAGCTTATTCAGCCAGCACCGGCCTGGCGCCGCGCGCGTTCTGGAACAGCGGCACGGGGTCATTGGTATTGACCTCGACCACCGTCACGCCTTGCACCACGCCGCCCACCTGGTAGCCGACGGCGCCCAGGTAGCGCTTGCCCTCGGCCAGGTTGGACCAGCTCAGCGAGACCGTCGCCGTGCCGCCCGTGTAGGCCGTGCCCGGCATCAACGCCTTGAAGCCGCCATTCGACAGGCCCGGCGCCAGCACCCACGACGACAAAGTGTAGTCGGCCTGGCCGTTCTGCGGCGCGTAGCCGATCACGCACACCTTGTACGTGCCGGTGGCGGGCAGGCGCAGTTCCACTTGCTCATTGGAACCTTCATTGCCGCTGCTGCCGACCAGCACATTGGCGGCGTTGTAGACCTCCATGTCCATGTCGGTATTCGCGCCGCCCGTCGTTTCCCCGTCGTAGGTGGCAAAGCGCGCCGCCAGGGTGCCGGCCGGGATCAGCACGTTGTGCACGTTCACACCCATGGCGCCACCGGCCTTGCAGGCGGCCGATGCGGCAGCACCCGTCGTCGCCTGGCCGATCGTGCGCGCTTCACGTACGGCTTCGACCAGCCCCGACTTGACGCCCACCAGCGCGCCCGTGAAGCCCGTGCCCAGGGTCAGCACCTTGCTGCCCGTGGCCGCTTCGCTGCTGACCAGTGGAATGGCGGCCAGCGAGGTGCCGCGCGCCGTCAGCGGGCTGCGCACCGTGTGCGTGCCATCGCTCCAGCTCAGGGCGCCGTAGGTCCAGGTATTGGCCGGCGCCGTGGTGCGCGTCAGCTTGACCTGGTACTGCGCCCTGGCGCCCGGCGCCAGGCTCAGGCTCGTTGGCGTCACCGCCACCGTGTAGCCGGGCAGGCTGGCCGAGACGTTGTAGACGGCGCTGCCGGCGCCCACGTTGGTCACCGTGCGCGTCAATGTCTGCGTGCCCAGCACGTTGGCCGCCGTCAGCGACGCCAGGTTCAGGTTGTAGGCGGGAATGGTGCCGACAGACTGGCAGGTGGCGGGACTGTAGACCTTCAGGTTCAGGCCGCACAGGAAGCGCGCATAGTCGATTTCCGACACGTCGTACACGAGGCCCGGATCGGCCGCGCTGTTCGGCGCGATGTGGCCGGCGCCCTGGCCCCACGGCAACTGGCCCGAGTTCTTCGCCGTGGCATCCCACGACACGGAACCGTTCAAGCCGTCGGAATAGGTGCTGAAGGCCGTCGTCATCAGCGCCGACTTGATGGCCGCGGGCGACCAGGTCGGGTGCTGCTGCTTGAGCAATGCCGCCACGCCCGCCACGTGCGGGCTGGCCATCGAGGTGCCGGAATAGAAATCCCACTCGGCCACGGGCGCCACGCCGCCGGCCGCCACGGCATCGCGCTGCGCCTGCGTCAGGTCGGCCGTCACGCCGGCCAGCACGTTGGTGCCGGGGGCCGACAGGTCGGGTTTCAGGATGTTCGCGTTGGCCACGTTCGGCCCGCGCGAGGAACGGTCGCTGACGATCGGCGCCTGCACCGTCGTGTCGGGGATGGTATGGATTTCGCCCAATGCCGCCGTGCCATCGGGGTTGACCGCCATGAAAGCCTTCAGCGCATCGCCCTGCGCCTGCGCCAGGTGCACGGTCGACAGCACGTGCGCCTGGTTGATGATGGTGTTGGCGCCACCGGCCACGTTGGCGATGATCACGCCCGCCGCGCCCGCCGTTTTGGCATTCGCGCTCTTGTTGACCAGCACGTTGCCACCGCGGTCGCACACGAGTATCTTGCCCGCCACTTTCGCCGGGTCCAGGTAGGCCGAGGTGGTATCGGCCGCGCCGAAGCAGCGCAGCAGGTTGACATCCGTTGGCGACACGCCGGCCAGGCCCGCGTCGCGCGAGCGGATCAGCGGCAGCGCCGGCGTCTTCGCATTGCTCGATGCGCCTTCCAGCCTGGCGCCGTTGCTGAGTATCACATTGCCCGCGTACAGGCGGTTGTGGGTGGAATTGGCGACCGTCGCCAGCCACGGGCTGATGTGCGACACGGGCGCCGGCACGTCGGGCGCGGGCGTGGCCGGGCCGGAATTGCCGCCGGACGTGGCGACGAACACGCCGGCCGCCGCCGCGCCGAGGAAAGCGACTTCCGTCGGTTCGTCGAAGGCACCGCCGCCCGCGTTCGGGCCGATGGAAAAGTTGATGACGTTGACGCCATCCTTGACCGCCTGGTCGATGGCGGCCACGCTGTCGGCCGTGGCGCAGCCGTTGCGCCCCGTCGAGGCGGCAGTCCAGCAGACTTTATAGGCGGCGATGCGGGCGCGCGGCGCCATGCCCGACGCCTTGCCCAGCGACACACCGTTCGAGCTGGCCAGGGCGCCATTGTTGCCGCCGGCCGTGGACGCCGTGTGCGTGCCATGGCCGCCGTGTCCCGTCAGGCCGGCGACGGAATCGCGCGGCGACAAAAATTCCGTCCAGTGCAGCGCCGACGTGGCGGCGCGATAGTAGCGCGCACCGATCAGCTTGTTGTTGCAATTCTCGGCGCCAAAGCCTTCGCCCGTCTGGCACATGCCCTGCCAGTTGGCCGGTGGCGCGCCGTACACGACGTTGTTGCCGCTGTGGCTGGGCACGCCGCTCTCGTCGAGGCGGTCGGCAAAGGCCGTGTTCTCGGGCCAGATGCCGCTGTCGACGATGCCGATGATGATGTCTTCACCCGCGTGCGCCTTGCCGCCCAGCTGCTCCCAGATGCCGCCCGGCTTGTCCAGGCCCAGGAAGCTGGGCGTGTAGCTGGTGTCGAGTTGCAGGATGGAGTCGGCGCTGATGCTGGCCACGCCGCTGTTTTTCTTCAGGGCCCGCACTTCATCGTCCGTCAGCAGGGCGGAAAAGCCGTTGAAGACGACGCTGTACCGGTGCGTGATTTCCGCCGCGCTGACGGTACCGGCCACGGCGGCCTGTCTGGTGTCGAGGTAATTCAAATAGGCCTGCACGTCGGCGGCGCCCACGTTGATGCGTGCCCCCGGGGCCGGCTTGGTGGCGGCCAGGCCGTCGACCTGGCCCGTGTAGGTGGCGGCCGGCTTGTCGACCAGCTGCACGATGTAGGAGCGGCGTTCCTGCGCCTGCGCCGCTTGCGCCAGGCTGGCGGCCAGCAAGAGGATACCGAGTGAAACGGGACGTAGTTTCATGTCACGCTCCTTGCACGGTGGACGCGGCGAACTTGCCGGTGCGGCGGCGCGACAGCATGCCGATGGCGCCCAAGCCGGCCAGCATCAGCATGTAGGTCGACGGTTCCGGAACGGCGCTGATATTGATATTGTCGAGCGCGAACTGGCCCTGGTTAAAGGCGGGAAAATCGAGGGAATTGCTGCACGCGCCAGTATCGTTGAAAATGCACGCATTGAAAGTCAGGCCCGTAAACGCGTAGTTGCTGAAGCTGCTCAGCAGGGAAGCGCTCTGGAAATGGTAATTGCCATCGCTGCCCTGATCGGGAAACGCCAGCGAGGTGCTGATCACCTGGCCATTGCCGAGGGTGCCGCTCAGCTGCAGCTTGCCCCACTGCATGTTGGGCAAGCCGGAGACGGGCGCGATGAAGGAATAGTCGAAACCGGCCAGGGTGAATGCCTGGCGATCGGCACGCGAGAAATTCACGCCGCCATCGTTGAGGATGGCCAGGTAGTTGCCGCTGGCGCCCTGCGGGCAGGCGGCGATATCGCACGACGAGCCCACACGGCCGTCGAGGATGGCGCCCACGCCGCTGACGCCGCCGCCGGCCGCCGTGGTCGGGTCGGCCAGGAACAGCAGATTGTAGCTCGGCGTATTGAGCGTCTGGCCGCTTGCATACACGTCGGGGGGCAAGTTATCGAAGCTCAGGACACCGGCCATGGCCGGCGCCGAGGCCAGCACGGACAAGGTGGCCAGCGCGGCAAAAACGGTGGAGCGACCGCGGGTAGCGGGCGGATTGATGGTGGCGGGCGATACCCGCGCAGGTGATAAACGATTCATTCTATTCCCTTGATTGTTGTGGATAGATAGGTCGGCAGGTCTGGCGCCCGCTTTCAGCTTTTTCACAAAAGTGCCAACAAATATAGCAAATTGCATAAAATAAATATCATATTTTTAATATCATTTATTTATTTTTTATCTATCTCTGCGAAACTTTGTTTTGTTTTATCTATGAAAGCTTGAGAAAGCTCAACGTTACATTTGAACAACAATTCATCACGCGGCTGACGTGCGCGCCAACGGGCCGGCCCGACTTCAGATAAGCTCGAAAACCGCGCTTGTTGCACCGTCACATCGCGGTACACCTGTTCCATCCTGGAACACTGCCTGGTCTGCCGGCGCTCCGCCAGACGCCCCCCTGCGCGCCCAGTGCCGATGGCATGAAGCTTGCACAACAAGGGAATCGACCGTGCTCAGGGAGCAGCATCATGGAACACCATCAACTGGCCGGCAGCGGCCGCTCAGGCATGCGGCCGGTCTGGCGCAGCATCGCGTGCGGCGCGCTGGCGCTGGCTTTTTTCCTGCTGGCCATCAGGCTGGACCTGGCCGAACGGCTGACGCGCGTCCTCTGGCGCCAGGAGCACTGGCAACTCGATGAACTGGCCCTGAGCCTGCTGCTGCTGGTGCTGGTACTGGCCGGCTTTGCCGTCTGGCGCGGACGCCAGGTGGCGCTGCTGCTGGCGCAAAACCGCGCGCTCACGCAGCGCCTGCTGCGCGCGCAGGAAGAGGAACGCTGCGCGCTGGCGCGCGAGCTGCACGATGAAGTAGGACAAGACTGCACGGCCATCCGCGCCGCCGCCAGCTATATCCTGCGCGCGCGCGATGGCGACCAGGCGAACGTGCAAGCCTGCGCCGCCAGCATCGCCCGCTCCGCGGAAGCGCTGCATGCGATGGTGCGCAGCATGCTGCGCCGGCTGCGCCCGCCCGTGCTCGACAGCTTGGGATTGGCGCCGGCCCTGCAGGCGCTGTGCGACAGCTGGGCCCAGCAGCACGGCATCGCTTGCCGTTTCGCGCCGCACGCCATCCCCGCCGACCTCGACGACAGCATCGCCACGGCCATCTACCGCCTGGTGCAGGAAGGCTTGACGAATGTGGCACGCCACGCGGGCGCCGACCAGGCCACCGTGGAATTGCGCGCCGATGCGCACGGCTTGCTGCACCTGGCCATCGAAGACAATGGCCGGGGTTTGTGCCAGGACAGGCAGCAGGACTCCGGCTTCGGCATGCTGGGCATGCGCGAGCGCGTGGCCGGCTTGCGCGGCCATATCCGCTGGATCAGCGCGCTGGGCAACGGCTTGCGCATCGAAGTGGCCCTGGCGGCCCGGTGCGCGGCATGAACGCCATGCACAGCGCCCTGCAGCCGATCCGCGTGATGCTGGTGGACGACCACCCGGTGGTGCGCACGGGCTACCGGCGCCTGCTGGAACAGGGCGGCGACATCGCCGTCGTGGCCGAGGCCGGCAATGGCGAAACGGCGTATGCCTTGTATCAGGAGCAGGCGCCTGACGTCTGCGTCACGGATTTGTCCATGCCCGGCATCGGCGGCCTGGAATTGCTGCGCAAGCTGGTCGCGCGCGACGCCGCTGCGCGCGTGCTGGTGTTTACCATGCACGACACGCCGCAGCTGATCGCGCGCGCGTTGGACGGCGGCGCCTGCGGCTTCGTCAGCAAGCAGGCCGACCCGGAACACCTGGTCGACGCCGTGCGCGCCGCCCACGCGGGCCGGCGCTACCTCGATCCGCACAGCGCACCGGGCGTGCTGCAGGGCACGGCCCGCATGGAAGCAAAGCGTTTGAGCAGCCTGAGCCAGCGCGAATTCGAAATCTTCCGCCTGCTGGCCGAAGGCCGCAGCGCCGCCGACTGCGCCCGCCTGCTGCACCTGAGCAGCAAGACGGTGGCCAACCACCAGACGTGCATCAAGGAAAAGCTCGACGTGCCCGGCCCCGCCGCGTTGGTCCACCTGGCGCTGCGCCACGGCGTCATCGAACATATTCTCCCTTAAAACGCGTAACGCAAGCCCGCATTCACGCTGCGCGGCGCGCCGGCCGCATAGAAGGTCGCGTTGACCATCGGATACGCGCCATTCACGGCGGGCAGCGGCCGGGCGGCAAAATGGCCGTTGGCGTCGAAAGCCGTCGCACCCAGCTGGGCCGCCGTCGCATACTTCCGGTCGAACAAGTTATTTACCTGGGCAAATATGCTCAGCTGTGGCGTCAGCTGGTACTTGCCATTCAGCTCGACCACGGCATAGCCGCCGCTCTTGCCCGCGCCCAGGTACGACGCCCCGCCCGCCTGGTGCCGGTTGTTTTCATTGCCGCGCGCATAGGCGCTCGACACGGCCGTCATGGCCAGGCCCACCGTCCACTCGCGTCCGCCCTGGACATCCACGTGCGTCTTGAAAATGTGGCTGGGAGTCAGCGGAATCCGGTTGCCGGGCGCGATGACGATATTGCCTTCCAGGCCAGGTGCTTGCGCGTCGCTGCTGCTGTTGGCGCTGCCGTTGACCACTTCCCGGCTTTGGTACGTCGCCTGCAGCCACGTATAGTTGACGCCGAAGTCCAGCGCGCCCGTCTTGCCGTCCAGCGCCAGCTCCATGCCCTGGTGGCGCGTCTTGCCGAAATTTTTGAAGTAGCCAAATCCCGCCTGGTTGTCGGCCACGAACAGGATATCGTCGTGGTTTTCCGCGCGGAACATGCCCGCGCTCCAGCGCGCCACGTCGGCGAACTTGCCGCGCACGCCCGCTTCCCACGTCTTCGTCACCACCTGTTTCAAGGGCGGGTCGCCGGCCATGGCGTTGGGCAGGCGGCACGGGTTTTCCGGGTCGGCGCAGCCGAGTTCGATGGCCGTCGGCGTGCGGCTGCCTTCGTTGTAGCCGAGGTAAGCGCCGATGCCGGCCGCCGGCGCATAGGCCAGGCCGATGGCGGGATTGAAGCGGCTGAAACGGTGGTCGCCATCGAGCGAACCGTTGCCCCCGCCCGGCGTGATGGTGTCGCGGTTGCGCACCGTGCTGCGGTTGTAGCGACCGGAGATGGTCAAGGTCAACGCTTGATTCAATGCAATGCTGTCGCTCGCATACACGCTCCACGTGCGCATGCGCCCGCTCAAATCGACCCGGTTGTCGACGGGCGTGCCGTCATCGTCGATTTCCGTGCCGTCGGCAAAGAAGTCGACGGGCGTGATGCCGCGGTCCGGGTTCAGGTAGCCGAACTGGCTGGTCTGGCGGAAGGTGGCGTGGCTCGTGTCGTAGGCGGCGCCGGCCGTGACGACATGGCGCGCTCCGGCCACGTCGGCCAGCGCCGTGAATTGGCCCGAAAAACCATAGTTTTCCTGCTGCGTATGGCTGCGATTGATCATGCCGTTGCATTTTTCAGCCGGTTCATCGTTCAACAAGACGTTGGCGATGCAGCGCCATTTCGGAAACGGCGTATTGCCTGCATTCGCCCCGCTGGCGGGAAAGCCCGTGTAGCCGGCCGCCGCCAGTGCCGCGCGCTCGGCCGCGCCGGGCTGGTAGACGGACTGGTCGAGCGATTCGTCGTTCAGGTCGCCGTTGAACGTGTGCGTGTCGATCTTGCGGTAGTACACATTGCCGGACAATAGCAAGGCCTCACTGGCCTGGTGCTTGCCCGTCAGGTTCAGCAGGGTCGACTTGTTCTGCGTCAAATCGGGCTTGGTGTAGACGCTGCGGTAGTCGCGCGCCAGCAGGCGCTGCTCCTGCAAGCCATTGCCCGTCAGCGCATTGTCCGCGTGGGCTACGGTGACGGCGATATCGGTGCGCGCATCGCTCCAGCCCAGCTTGCCAAACAGCTGGCGCACGTCGGATGGGGAATCGTCGCGCCAGCCCTCTTCCTTGAAACGGTTGCCCGTCACATACCAGTGCCAGCCCTGCGCATTGCTGCCGCCATGCTCGAACTCGACGCCGCGACGTTGAGCGGAACCGAGGCGCGCTTCGATGGCGGTGCCGGGATTGCTGCGCCCGTCCTTGGTTTGCAGGGCCAGCGCACCGCCCAGGGTGTTCAAACCGAACAGAGGGTTCGAGCCGGGCATCAGGGTCAGCGATTCGATCGCCATGCGCGGGATCAAGTCCCAGCTGACGACGTCGCCGAACGGCTGGTTCAGGCGCATGCCGTCCAGGTACACAGAGAGTCCTTGCGGCGTGCCCAGCAGGGGCGAGGCCGTGTAGCCGCGGTAGCTTACGTCGGGCTGGAACGGGTTGTTCTGCACCTCGTTCACATACACGCTGCCCAGGTTGCGGCGCAGGAAGGCGGAGATGTCGAGCGCGCCGCTGCGCGCGATCTGCTGCGCGCTGGCCGTCTGCACGGGCGCGGCCAAAGTATCGCGCGGCTGCTCCACGGTAGGCAGCGGCATGCTGCCCGTGATGATAACGGTGGGCAAGTCGCCCGATGCGGCAGGCTCGGCGGCCTGCGCCTGGCACAGCGCCATGGCGGCGGCCGCGAATAAAGTCAGTCTCATGCGTATCCCCGATTTATAGTGGTTTTTATTGCGTCCAGTATCGGACAGCCACCAGGGGATACGCTAGGGAAAAACTCCCGCCGTGCGGGGAGCTAGCGCTGCAAGGGCAGGTAGCTCTGCTTGAGCTGGCGCAACACAAAGCTCGATTTGCTGTGGCGGATGCCGGGAATTTTATACAGGCGCTCGCGCAGCAGGCGCTCATAGTCGCGCGTGTCGCTGACCGCGATGCGCAGGTAGTAATCGTAGTCGCCCGAGACAAGAAACGCTTCCAGCACTTCCGGGATCATGGCCAGCGCGTGGCCGAATTCGAACAGGGCCTGGTCGGAATGGTCGTCCAGCGTGACTTGCACGATGACGGTGTCGGCCAGCCCCACCTTGGCCGCGTTGACGTTCACCGTATACCCCTCGATGACGCCATCGTCTTCCATGCGCTTGATGCGCGCCCAGCATGGCGACGAGGTCAGGCCCACCTTGGCGCTCAGGTCATGCAGGCTGATGCGGGCATCCTGCTGCAGGGCCGTCAGGATGGCGAGGTCGAATTTGTCCAGCTTCATTCTGCTTTTCCTTATTTTTACAGCAAATTTTGCTGAAGTTGTCATTCTATACGAGAAAACCAGCAGCCTTTTCTGCCGCATCAGGCAGAAAATAAGGCCATGAAACCCGATCCCGATCCCCTCCTCGCGCGCGCCTCCCATAACGGCGCCAGCACCCTGATCGATACCCTGCTGGCGCTGGGCGTCGACACCGTCTTCGGCTATCCCGGTGGCGCCGTGCTGCCCCTGTACGACGCGCTGCACGCCCAGCCCCGGCTGCGCCATATTCTCGTGCGCCACGAACAGGCGGCCGTGCACGCGGCCGAGGGCTATGCGCGCAGCACGGGCCGGCCCGGCGTCGTCTTCGTCACCTCCGGCCCCGGCATGAGCAACACCACCACGGGCTTGCTCGACGCCCTGTGCGATTCGATCCCCGTCATCTGCATCAGCGGCCAGGTGGCCACCACCAGCATCGGCACCGACGCCTTCCAGGAATGCGACGCGCTGGGCATTTCGCGCCCCGTCACCAAGTGGAACCGGCAAATCCGCACGGCCGATGAAACGGCGGCCGTGCTGCGCGAAGCGTACGCGCAGGCAACGCAGGGCCGGCCCGGCCCCGTGCTGGTCGACTTTCCCAAGGATCTGCAACTGGCGCAGGTCATCGAAACCGCGCCGCTGACGCCAGCCGCCCAAGCGTCCGCGCCCCTGCCCGACAGTACCGACCTGGAACGGGCCGCCAGCCTGATCGCCGGTGCGCGCCAGCCCGTGTTCTATGGCGGCGGAGGGCTCATCAATTCCGGCCCGGACGCCTGCGCCGCGTTTCAACAACTGGTGAAACTGGCGGCCGCGCCCTGTACCTTGACCTTGCTGGGCCTGGGCGCCTTTCCCGCTTCGCACCCGGCCTTCCTCGGCATGCTGGGCATGCACGGCACGCTGGAAGCCAACCTGTCCATGCACCATGCCGACCTGGTCGTTTGCGTGGGCGCCCGCTTCGACGACCGGGTGACGGGACGGCTGGACGCCTTCTGCCCCGGTGCAAAGGTCATCCACGTCGATATCGACCCGGCCTCGATTGGCAAGGTGGTGCGCGCCGACGTGGCCCTGCGCGGCGACTGCGCGCCCGTGCTCACTGCCTTGCTGGCGCAGCTGCGCGGACGCCTGCTGGCGGACCGCCAGCCGTGGTGGCAGCGCATCGATGGCTGGCGCGCGCAGGACTCGCTGGCGTTCGACGACACGCCGCAGGTGATCGCGCCGCAGGCGCTGATGCGCCGGCTGCAGGCGGCGCTGGACAGCATGGATGGCGGCGACGCCATCGTCTCCACCGACGTGGGCCAGCACCAGATGTGGGCGGCCCAGCATTTGCGTTTCGAGCAGCCCCGGCGCTGGCTGACCTCGGGCGGCGCCGGCACCATGGGCTACGGCCTGCCGGCCGCCATCGGCGCGCAGATCGCCCACCCGGATGCCTGCGTGGTGTGCGTCAGCGGCGACGCCTCGATTTTGATGAATATCCAGGAACTGGCCACCGCCGTACAGCACCGCCTGCCCGTCAAAGTGGTGTTGTCGAACAATGGCTACATGGGCATGGTGCGCCAGTGGCAGGAACTGATACACGGCGGGCGCTACAGTCACAGCTACACGGAAGCGCTGCCCGACTTCGTCGCCCTGGCCCGCGCGTTCGGCTGGCAGGCGCACACGGTGAGCCGGCGCGAGGAGCTCGACGCAGCGCTGGCGGCCTGCCTGGCGTCCGAAGGCCCGTACTTCCTTGACGTGCGCGTGCATGGCGCGGAAAACTGCTTCCCCATGATGGCCCCCGGCGCCGGGCACCATGAAGTGACCTTATCCAAGGGAAAGGTGTACACGGAACGGTAGGTCGGATTAGCGGGGCAACACCTCGCGTAATCCGACACCACCACCGGCCTCGCCAACGATGTTGTCGGATTACGCTCTACGAGCTAATCCGACCTACGCCCAAATCCGGTAGATCCAGTAACTTTCATCTTCTTTCATGGCGCGCGCCAGCTCGGTGGGACTCAAGCCCGTGATTTCGCGCGTCTCGCGACAGAAATGGGCCTGGTCGGCGTAACCGCCGCTGGCGGCGATATCGGACCACGACACCCTGCCTTGCAGGATGGCGCCACGCTCGTCAAGGAATAGCTGCTCTGCGCGGCGCATGCGGCGCAAGGTACGCATGGGCTGGCCGGCCCAGGCCTTGATGCGGCGCTCGATATGGCGCGCGCTGCTGGCCAGGCCCGTCGATGCCGCCTGCACGCCCAGTCGGCGCACCCAATCCTGCACAACGCCGGCCGACACGTCGCTGCCCTTGCGCGCCGCCTGCCAGCGCGGTGCCAGGAAGTCTTCCACCAGCCTGACGCGGACCTCGTCGTCGGGCGCCGCCAGCACGGCGTCGGACAAGACCAGCCAGTCGGCATCGAACAGCGCATCGAGCGGGCGAAACTGGTCCAGCAAGGTATCCATCGATATGCCCGTCAACGCATGCAGGGCGGCGGGATAGAACATCACGACAAACGAATGCACGGGACCGGGGTTGTAGCTGACCAGCGGATACGAGCGGGGGCCGCCGAACAGCGCGGGCGGCATGCGCACGTCCGGCAGCGACAGGCCCGGCGCGGCCGCCTCGACGTCGCCCGCGACGGTCCAGATGATGCTGCACATGGGCGCGACGGGAAAGCGGTTCAGGCGTTGCGCCGGCGGCAGTGGCGCGCAGCGCGTGGTGTCGCGCACGAGGATGGCGCGCACGCAGGAAGCGAGCGCGGTGCGCGGTGCGATCAAACGGGTCAGGGGCGTAGGGGCGGCAGGCATGGCGACGATTGTACCGGCAAAGTCGGGCACCGCACGATGTCGTATTCGTTCAAGACGCGGGCGCGCAAGCGCGCTACAGTGATGTCATTGTCGCCATCCACCAGGAGTCCGCCATGCCCCCGCTCGACCACGCCGCCACGCCCGTCGTCGCCATGCCTTTGCGCCAGATCCGCCACCTGCCGGGGCCCTTCGCCCTGCCCATCGTCGGCAACAGCCTGCAACTCAAGCTCACGCGTATCCACCGCGACGTGGAGCAGTGGGTGCGGCGCTACGGCCCCTTCATGCGCGCCTGGTTCGGCCGCACGCTGGTGCTGGTGGTGGCCGACAGCGAGGCCGTCGGCACCGTGCTGCGCGACCGGCCCGACGGTTTTCGCCGCCCCCTGAGCAGCTCCGTCGTGTCCGAGGAAATGGGCGGCATCCCCGGCCTGTTCCTGGCCGAGGGCAGCGAGTGGCGCAACCAGCGCCGCATGGTGATGGCCGGCATGGCGCCGGGCGCCATCAAGGCTTATTTTCCAAAACTGGTGACGGTGGCACAGCGCCTGCAGCGGCGCTGGCATCTGGCCGCCACGCAAGGCCAGGCGATCGACCTCGATGGCGACCTGAAACGCTACACGGTCGACATCATCGCCGGCCTGGCCTTCGGCACGGAGGTCAACACGCTCGAATCGGGCGAAGACGTGATCCAGCGCCACATGGACGACATCCTGCCCGCCGTGGCGCGGCGCAGCCTGTCCATGTTTCCGTACTGGCGCTATGTCAAGCTGCCCATCGACCGCCGCCTGGACCGCGACGTGGCGGCCCTCTCCGCCGCCGTGGCCGGCCTGGTGCAGCAGGCGCGCACGCGCATGGCGCGCGACCCGGCGCGCCGCGCGCGTCCGCCCAACCTGCTCGAAGCGATGATCGCCGCCGCCGACGAAGCCGACAGCGGCGTGGATGACCGCGCCGTGGCCGGCAATGTGCTGACCATGCTGCTGGCGGGCGAGGATACGACGGCCAACACGCTGTCCTGGATAATTTACCTGTTGCAACGCCATCCGCACACCCTGGCGCGGGCGCGCGAGGAAGTGCGGCGCCTGGCGCCCGACGCGGCCCATTTTACGATCGAACAGATGGACAGCCTCGACTACCTGGGCGCCTGCGCCAGCGAAGCCATGCGTTTGAAACCGGTGGCGCCATTCCTGCCCGTCGAGGCGCTGCGCGACACGGTCATCGGCGATATTGCCGTGCCGGCCGGCACTCTCGTCTGGTGCGTGATGCGCCACGACACGGTGTCCGAGACGCACTTCCCCGACGCGCAGGCGTTCCAGCCCGAGCGCTGGCTGGCCGAAGGCGGCGAGGCGAACAACAAGCGCGCTTCGATGCCCTTCGGCGCCGGCTTGCGCACGTGCCCGGGCCGCTATCTGGCCTTGCTGGAAATCAAGATCGCCATGGCCATGCTGCTGAGCAGCTTCGACATCGCCGGCGTCGATACGCCCGATGGCGGCGAGGCGCAGGAACTGATGGGGTTTGTGATGTCGCCCATCGGTTTGAGCATGCGCCTGGCGCGGCCGCAGTGATACCATGCGGGAAGTCCCATTCATTCGACCTCCCCATGACCATCCGCCTGGAATCGCCGCAGCAAGCCGACGTGCAAACCCTGATCGCCGAACTTGATGCCTATCAACAGACCCTGTACCCGGCCGAGTGCGTCTACTCGCTGGACCTGGCATCGGTGCCGTCCGATACCCTGCTGTTTGCTGTCGCCCGCGATGCGGCAGGCGCAGCGCGCGCTTGCGGCGCCATCGTCGTCACGCCCGATTTCGGTGAGGTCAAGCGCATGTACGTGCACCCGGACAGCCGTGGCCTGGGCCTGGCCAAGCGCCTGCTGGCCCTGCTGGAAGAACAGGCGCTGGCGCGCGGCTGCCGCTTGCTGACCCTGGAGACGGGCATCCACCAGCCAGAAGCCATCGCCCTGTACGCGCGCCACGGCTATCTGCGGCGCGGACCGTACGGCGACTATCCCGACGATCCGTTCAGTGTCTTCATGGAAAAACCACTGCAGGTGGCGGCATGAGCGCGCCTGCCGACAGCCTGATTGATATCCGCGCGCGCCTGCGCGCCTTTGCCGACGAACGCGACTGGGACCAGTTCCACACGCCAAAAAACCTGGCCATGGCCCTGTCCGTGGAAGTGGCGGAGCTGGCCGAGCACTACCAGTGGCTGCCCACGGGGGCAGATAGCGAACTGGACGAGGCCAAGCGCACGGGCATCCGCCATGAGCTGGCCGACGTGCTGATGTATCTGGTGCGGCTGGCCGACAAGAGCGGCGTCGACCTGCACGCGGCCGTGCTGGAAAAGATGGAACTCAACGCGCAGAAATACCCGGCGCAGCAGGTGCGCGGCGACGCGCGCAAATATAGCGAATACTGAAACACCCATCCGTGCGTGGCTGCCGCGTAAAAAGGCGTAGCATCCAGCCATGCGTATTCCTTTTTCCCTGCTGCTCGTCTGCCTGATCCACGGCCATGTTGCACTGGCGCAAACCGCGCCCGTGCCGCAAGTCAAAGTGGACGCCACGCGCGACCCCGTCGATAAATCGTACCGCAAGATGCTGCAGGGCGTGGACCGCTTCGAACGCGACCATGCGCTGGCGCCGCAGGCGAGCCTGCGCTTCCGCTTGCTGCCGCGCCAGCCCGGCGTGGACATGACGGGCGTGCAACTGCGCATCGCCGGCGACACCGTCAGCATCCCCTTGCCCTTGGCGCCGGACAACAGCTTTGCCCCCGTGCGCCATGCGCAGGCCGCGCGCGAAGACGCCGTGCTGATCGCCAACCGCAGGGCCACTACCATGAGCTGGCGCGCGCAGGTGATCACGCCCGGCTTGCCGCCCGACACGCGGCGCCTGGGCGACTTGCGCCTGGAGTGCCGCGCCGGCATGGATTCGGGCCTGATCTCGAACGACCCGCAAATCATCGCCTGGCTGTCCAGCATGCTCTACAGCACCGACAAAGTGTGTTCCGAGCCGGACGGCAATTATCTGTTCTTCACGGACCGCCCCCTGTTCGGCGTCACCCTCGTGCATGGCGAACGCAGGGTTTCGTTACCGTTCACCATGCTGTACGCGGGTGGCGAGCAAACGCCCGCCTCGCTGCCCTATTGCGATTGCCAGGTATTGCTTGACCGCACGTATTACGCGCCCTTGTGGGATACGAGCTGGCCCGACGATACCCTGCTGGAATTTACTTATATGGACGAGGTGGCGCCATGAAGTGGCTGATGATCGCCATGCTGACGCTGCTGGCCGCCTGTTCCGGCACGCGCGCCTTGCAGGCAAGCAAGAATGTACCTTACGCTACCCTGGAACAGACGGTGCAACCGGGCAGCAGCACGCGCGAACAGGTGCGCGCCGCCTTGGGCGACAGCACGGCCATCCGTTTCGACAGCGGCAATGAAGTGTGGATGTACACCTACCCGGCCGCTGCGGGCGCGCAGGCAGAATATGTGATTTTGTTTGGCGGGGATGGGGTGGTGAAGAAGGTACGCAGCGGGGAAGTGTATCGGGTGAAGAAGTAAGAGTACCCCACAAAGTCTGGGGGGAATGCTCCCAATGGGAAGCATTCCGGTCACGCAGTGACTGACCCCGGCAGTTCGCGGGTTTTACTAGCGTACCTTTAACAGCGCCCTTGCCGCCACGCCCGCACCCACGCCGCGCCCCACGCCGGCAGCCTTGCGCTTGGGCGAAGCCTTCAATTTGAAGATGCCGATCGACTGGGCCACGCTCTCGGTGCGCTGCGCCAGGTTGGTGGCGGCCGCGGCCGCCTGCTCCACCAGCGCCGCATTCTGCTGCGTGATGCCATCCATGTGAATGACGGCCTGGTTGACTTGTCCGATGCCCTGGTTCTGCTCGCGCGTGGTGGAGGAAATCTCGTCCATCATTTCCGTCACGCGGGCCACCGAGGCGATCACTTCCGCCATGGTGGCGCCCGCATTGCTGGTCAGCACGCTGCCCGCGTTCACGGTGGCGATCGAATGGTCGATCAGGTTTTTCACCTCTTTCGCCGCTGTTGCCGAGCGCTGCGCCAGGCTGCGCACCTCGCCCGCCACGACGGCAAAGCCGCGGCCATGCTCGCCCGCGCGGGCCGCTTCCACGGCCGCGTTCAAGGCCAGGATATTCGTCTGGAAGGCGATGCCATCGATCAGGCCGATGATGTCGAGAATCTTGCGCGACGAGCTGCTGATCTCATCCATCGTGGTGACCACTTCGCTGACGATAGTGCCGCCCTTGGCCGCGACGGTGGACGCCTGCACCGCCAGGTCGTTGGCCGTGGACACGTGGTCGGCGCTGTTTTGCACGGTGGACGTCAGTTCTTCCATGCTGGCCGCCGTCTGCTCCAGGCTGGACGCCTGCGATTCCGTGCGGCTGGACAGATCCATATTGCCCGTGGCGATTTCCGCCGTGGTGATGCGGATATCCTCGAAATTGGCGCGCACGTCGCCGATAATGCTGTGCAAGTTGATGTTGGTCTGGCGCAAGGCCGCCATCAATTGACCCATGTCATCATCACGCACCTTGTCGATCACGCCCGTCAAATCGCCGCCCGCCATCTTGCGCGCCATCGTGATGGCGTCGCCCAGCGGCGCGACCAGCGAATTGTGCAGATGGGCCCAGAAATACAGCATCAGCGCGACGGCGGCGGCGGCGGCACCGCTGAGCCAGCTGCGCGTGGCCGTGCTCGTATCGCCATCGATATTCCACACGGCGCAGCCGAGGATGGCCAGCACCACGCCAAAGACGATGCAATGCAGGGCCAGGTCTTGCGACAGGGTCAATTTGCGCCACTCGGCCAGCTTGGCGGCCCAGCCCTGGCGCACGACGCGGCCGTTGCGGATCGCCAGGTTGGCGCTATTACCGTCCTTGAAACTTTTATACAGGGCCGCCGCCTCGTTGATCTGCTCGCGCGTGGGCTTGGTGCGCACGGACATATAGCCGATCGGGCGTCCATTTTCGATGACGGGCGTGATATTGGCGAAGACCCAGTAAAAATCGCCGTTCTTGCAGCGGTTCTTGACCATGCCGGTCCACGGCATGCCCGTCTTGATGGTATCCCACAGGTCGGCAAACGCTTCGGCCGGCATATCGGGATGACGCAGGATATTCTGTGGCGCACCCAGCAATTCCATTTCTGAAAAGCCGCTGACCTCAATGAAATACTGATTGGCGTAATTGATGTTTCCCTGTAAATCCGTGGTGGAAACAATCGTCATGCCTTCATTTAATACGTATTCCTTTTGCGTGATAGGCGTATTGACCCGCATCGTCGCTCCTCTATTTTTTTTCAACTAGCATAACAAAATCATAAAAACAATATACCACATCAAGCACCGGCGAGATATCACCACGGCGACAGTGACGCTGGTCAAACAATTTAATAAAAGTCAATTTATTTATGTTTTATGATTTACTTTGATTCAACTTGATTGATTTTATTGAAATGTAAAATTCAAATTGCGTGCAGATACAATAATTAATAAAAAATTATGTATTGATGTAGCAGGCAATAAATATGGTGTGGGCGACGATAAAAAGATGCGCAAGCGCCGCAATAACCGCCGGCACATGGCGACGCCTGCCGGCAAGCATGACGCATCAGCAATGAACATTTATTGAGGGGAAATAAAAACTGGCGCGAGCGCGCCAGTGGAATATATGTCTCCAATCCGCGACACAGGCGCCGGGGAGGCGCCTGTGCAGGGATGGCTTACTTGAACGTTTTACGCGGTGGCGACTTTGGACGCGCTGGCGCAGGTTTGCGCTCCGTCGTGCCGTCATCGAGGCTGATGCGCAGTTTCTGACCCGAAACGACGACCGATTTCAGGTGGTCGAGGATTTCCGGCGGCATGCCTTCCGGCAAGTCCAGCACGCTGTAGTTGTCAAAGATATCGATACGGCCGATATGCTTGGCTTCCAGGTTCGCTTCGTTGGCGATGGCGCCCACGATGTTGCTTGGCGTCACGGCGTGCTCACGGCCCACTTCGATGCGGTAGGCCGTCACGCCCGGGCGTGGACGTTCCTTCTTCGGCGCGCGCGGCGCTGGTGCTGCCTCGCCCGCGTCCGCTGGCGCATCCTTGAACGCTGGCGCGGACTTGGCGGCGAACGGCTTGCGCGGCGCGGCTGGCGGCGCCAGGTCCGGTGCGTCGCCGTCGCGGCTGATGCGCAGTTGCTGACCAGCAACCCAGACGGACTTCAGCTGATCCAGCAATTCTTTCGGCATGGTATCTGGCAAGTCCAGCACGCTGTAATCGTCATAGATTTCAATGCGGCCGATGTTTTTCGAATCGATGCCCGCTTCGTTGGCGATGGCGCCCACGATATTGCCCGGTTTCACGCCATGCTGATGACCTACCTCAATACGGAAAGTCTGCATGCCGGCGTCGGCAGGACGGGAGATGCGTTCCTTTTTCGGGAAGGCCGGGCGTTCGCCACGGTCGCTGCGCTCGTTACGCTCGAAGCGGTCGCCCCGTTCCGGACGGTCATTGCGTTCGAAGCGGTCCTGGCGTACAGGACGGTCGTCTTGCCACGTGGCTTGCTCGCGCGCCTTGTTCTTGTCCAGCAGCAGAGGCGTATTGCCACGCGCCATCTTCGCCAGGGCGGCGGCGATTTCGATGGCAGGAATGTTTTGCTCGCGCTCGAAATCTTCGATCAGCGACTGGAACTGCTCCAGTTCGCCCAGGGCCAGGGTTTCGCTGATCTGTTCCTTGAACTTGGCGATACGCACATCGTTGACGGCCTGGATGGTCGGCAATTCCAGCATGCTGATCGGCTGACGGGTCGAGCGCTCGATAGCCTTGAGCAAGTTCTTTTCACGCGGGGTGATGAACAAAATCGCTTCGCCGCTGCGGCCGGCGCGGCCCGTGCGGCCGATACGGTGGGTATAGCTTTCCGGATCGTGCGGCACGTCGTAGTTGACGACGTGGCTGATGCGCTCGACGTCCAGGCCACGGGCGGCTACGTCGGTAGCCACGAGGATGTCGATCTTGCCGTCTTTCAACTGCTGGATCGTGCGCTCGCGCTGCGCTTGCTGGATGTCGCCATTGATGGCGGCAGCCGAGAAGCCACGGGCTTGCAGCTTGCCGGCCAGCTCTTCCGTGCCCAGCTTGGTGCGCGCAAAGATGATCATGCCGTCAAACGCTTCCGCTTCCAGGATGCGCGTCAGCGCGTCGAGCTTGTGCATGCCCGACACCAGCCAGTAGCGCTGGCGGATGTTGTCGGCCGTGCCCGTCTTGGCGGCAACCGTCACTTCGGCTGGATTGATCAGGTAAGTGGTGGCGATACGCTTGATGACGGAAGGCATGGTGGCCGAGAACAGGGCCGTTTGATGGCCGTCCGGCGTTTCTTTCAAGATGCGTTCGACATCGTCGATAAAACCCATCCGCAGCATTTCATCGGCTTCGTCCAGCACCAGCGTTTTCAGCTTGGACAGGTCGAGCGAACCCTTGTCCAGGTGATCGATGACGCGGCCTGGGGTACCGACGATGACGTGCACGCCGCGGCGCAGGGCCGACAGCTGCGGGCCATAGCTTTGACCGCCGTAGATCGGCAGCACGTGGAAGCCGGGAATGTGGGCGGCGTACACCTGGAACGCTTCGGCGACCTGGATGGCCAGTTCGCGCGTCGGTGCCAGGACCAGGGCTTGGGGTGAGCTTTGTTTCAGATCGATGCGCGACAGGATAGGCAAGGCGAAGGCGGCGGTTTTACCCGTGCCTGTTTGCGCCTGGCCCAGCACGTCGCGGTTAGCGAGCAATAATGGAATCGTAGCCGCCTGGATAGGCGACGGTGTTTCGTAACCGACATCCTTGAGCGCGCGAATCAGCGGCTCGCTCAGGTTAAGGTCGGAAAATAAGGAAATTGGTGTATCAGACATGAAATCACTCACAAGTTCGCTCGAATCGCCCAATGCGAAAGAGTGTATCTGCTAGTTTACTCTTTACTGGACCTTACCGGGTGGACACAGGCGGCAGAACGCCGTTTTTTGCAATCTACAACGCAGAAAAATCGGCGATCCGCACGCAATTGGTGCAAAAAACAAGCAATATTATATGTTTTGCAATAGATTCGGCAGTTTTACAGATGCGCCTCGATATTGCTTGCCGCATCGACCGAGTGGCGTAAAAACTCCAGCAAGTCCTCGTTCAGCCTGTCCTTGTGCGTCGTCGCCAGGCCGTGCGGCGCGCCCGCATACACGAGCAGCTTGCTGCCGATGATGAGCTCGGCAGTGCGCCGCGCCGAGGCGGCAATCGGCACGATCTGGTCGTCGTCGCCATGGATCACCAGGGTCGGCACGTCGAAGCAGGCCAGGTCAGCTGTGAAATCCGTCTCGGAAAATTGCTTGATGCATAAATAGGATGCCGGCATGCCCGCCTGCATGCCCTGCAGCCAGAAATGCTCGCGCACGCCCTGCGACGGTGTCGCGCCGGGGCGGTTGTAGCCATAGAAGGCCTCGCTCAAGTCGCGGAAGAACTGGCTGCGGTCGGCCTGCACGCCAGCGCGGATGGCGTCAAACGCGGACAGCGGCAAACCCAGCGGATTGTCGTCCGTTTGCAGCATCAGCGGCGGCACGGCGCCCACCAGCACGGCGCCCGCCAGGCGCTGCGTGCCATGGCGGCCGATGTAGCGCGCCACTTCGCCGCCGCCCGTCGAATGACCGACCAGGGTGGCGCCCGTCAAGTCCAGCGCGTCGATCAGGGCGGCCAGGTCATCGGCATAGGTATCCATGTCGTTGCCGACGAAAGGCTGGCTGGAGCGGCCATGGCCGCGCCGGTCGTGCGCGATGACGCGGTAGCCGTGCGAAGCCAGATAAAACATCTGGTCTTCCCAGGCGTCGGACGACAGCGGCCAGCCGTGGCTGAAGACGACGGGCGGGCCGCTGCCCCAATCCTTGTAATGAATCAGGGTGCCGTCGGCGGTACGCAGGGTATTGTTTGAATGCAAGTCGGTGGCAGTCATGGAACGCTCCTTGTCGGTGGACCAGCGGCCATTGTGGCCGCAATGGCGCGCGCACGCCGCGCGCTACGCCAGAGCATTGCGGTAGAGTAAGATTACCGCTGCTTTGCTTTCCCGTACTCACTTTTGGAGTTGTCATGCGTCTACCCTTCGTCCTCGCCGCCAGCCTGTTCAGCACGGCTGCCCTCGCCCAACCGCTCGTTGCCGAAGCGCCCCTGCGCGCCCATCTGTCTTTCCTGGCCGACGACTTGCTGGAAGGACGCGGCACGGGCCAGCGCGGCGGCGACCTGGCCGTGCGCTACCTGGAAACGCAGGCGGCCGTGGCCGGCCTGCAACCGTTGCAGGATGGCAGCTACCGCCAGGCGCTGACCATCGTCGGCAGCAAGGCCTTGCCGTCGAGTACAGTCACCTTCAGCGCGGGCGGCAAGACCTTGGCTCCCGCCTTCGGCAAGGATATCGTCTTTGGCGCGGCGAATGGCCAGCAGACAGTGGCGTTCGACGCGCCCGTCGTGTTTGCCGGCTACGGCATCCGCGCCCCGGAAGAAAACTGGGACGATTTCAAGGGCGTCGATCTGAAGGGCAAGCTCGTCATCATGATGGTCAACGACCCGCAGCCGACCGTTGCCGAACCCAACCGTTTTGCCGGCAAGTCGCTCACGTATTACGGGCGCTGGGTCTACAAGTACGAGGAAGCGCTGCGCCAGGGCGCCGCCGGCGTCTTGCTGATCCACACGACGGCATCGGCGTCGTATCCATGGTCGGTGCCCGCCAACGGCTTCGGCCACGAGCGTTTCAACCTGGCCGGCGCGGGCAATGCCATGGAAGGCTGGCTGCAGGAAGACATGGCGCGCGCGCTGTTCCAGCAAGCGGGGCAAGACCTGGACGCCCTGCGTGCGCAGGCGGAAACGCGCGCGTTCCGTCCCGTGGCCCTGAACGCCACGGTCAAGGTGCAACTCGACAGCCAGGTGCGCAGCATCGAACAATTCAACGTGGCCGGCATCGTGCCGGGCACGGACCCGAAGCTCAAGGATGAGGCCGTCATTTATTCGGCCCACTGGGACCACCTGGGCAAGGATGACGAGGGCAATAGCCGCAGCGGTCAGAGCGACCACATCTACAACGGCGCCATCGACAACGCCTCGGGCGCGGCGGCCCTGCTGGCCATGGCGCAGGTTGCCGTGAAACAGCCGGCGCGCCGCACGCAAATCTTCCTGTGGCCGGCCGGCGAGGAAACGGGCATGCTGGGCAGCACGGCCTACACGCGCAAGCCCTTATGGCCGCTGGCGAAAACGGCCGCCGACCTGAATCTGGACAGCATGAATTTTGTCGGCAAGACGCACGACATCGGCGTGGCCGGCGCCGAGCGCAGCAGCCTGTACGCGAGCGCCGCCAGGGTGGCCAAGCGCATGGGCCTGCGCCTGGCGCCCACCATTCCCGACCTGTCCGGCGCGTTTTACCGCGCCGACCATTTTGCGTTTGCCAAGGCCGGCGTGCCCGCCTTCAACGTGGGCTCGGCAGTATTCTCCGGCGACGGCTCCTTCGATTTCGTCAAGGAACCGAAAGCGTCCAGCGAGCGCCTGGTGGCGTTTAAAAAGGATTATCACCAGGTCACCGATGAATACCACCCGTCGTGGGACTTGTCCGGCATGGTGCAGCAGGCGCAGTTCACCCTGAACCTCGGTTACGAAGTGGCGAACGACAAGAACTTGCCTACTTGGAACAAGGGCGAGGCGTTTGGAAAAGTGAAGCGTTAACGTCTAGCGTAGGTCGGATTAGCGGGGCATCGCCCCGCGTAATCCGACAACATGGTTAGCGCCGGTGGTGGCGTCGGATTACGCGGCGTAGCCGCTAATCCGACCTACAATGGTTGATTCAAATGGCCATGATGCGTTTCAGGTCCACGAACGCCGTTTCATACAGGTGCTGAAACGCGCCCACCATCACCTCTTCCACGCCTTCGGCCGCGTCGAACTCGCCCGACCATTGCGCCACGCACTCATTCGCACCCGGTTCGCCCGTGACGCGCAGGGTGGAACGGTAGTTCTTGACGGGGATCGGACCCGAGACGATGGTGTAGCTGTAGCTCTTGTCCGCTTCGCTGTAGCTTTGCAGACGTTCGGCGATGATGGCGCCGTCCGTAGTTTTCAGCCGGCGCACGCGGCCGCCATGTTCGGACAGGCTGGTCTTGATTGAACTCGACCATTCAGCCAGCGACTGGAAGCCGCCGATAAAATCCCACACTCTTTCGGCGCTTGCCGCCAATGTCACAGAAACAATTACTTGGGCCATCTTTGATTCGGTTCCTCATCCAGGTTTGCCGGGCGCTGCGCCCGGCCGGCCGGAGATGCCCGGCACAGCCGCTATTTTAGCGCCCATGCGGCTTTACTGCCGAGTCGACAGCGCTGGCGGCGCTCCCGCTTAAAGATTTTCCGCCAAGAAAATCAAGGAATTGCCATGCGCCTGGGCCGCGGCGCGCTGCTGGTAGCTGTCGCGGTGGGTGCAATTGAAGCCGTGCTCGGCGCCCGGATAGATATGGATTTCCACGTCTTGCCGGTCTTCGAAGCGCTCGGCGATGGTTTGCACGGCTTGCGGCGAAATATGGCTGTCCTGGCCGCCGAAATGCATGAGCAGCGGCACCTGGATACGCTCGGCCAGGTCCAGCTTGTTCTGGATACCGCCGCCGTAATAGGCGATGGCGGCGTCGACCAGGCCGGCCGCGGCCGTTTGAAACGACAGCCGGCCGCCGAAGCAGTAACCGACCGAGGCCAGCTTGCCCGTCACTTCCGGGCGCGCGCGCAGGACGGCGACGGTGGTGGCGATATCGGCGTCGGCATGCGGATTGTCGGTGGCCTGCATCAGTTCCACGGCGCGCTTCCAGCCTGCTTCGTCATAGCCCAGCTCGATGTGTGCGCCCTCGCGCCAGAACAGGTCCGGCACCAGCACCACGTAGCCATCGGCCGCGTACTGGTCGGCCACGGCGCGGATGTGTTCATTGACGCCGAAAATTTCCTGCAACAGGATGATGGCGGGGCCTTTGCCGATATGCGGCACGGCCAGGTAAGCCTGGAAGCTGCCGTCCGGGCCGGCGATATCGATCCACTGCGATGTTGTGCTCATAGAAACTCCAGTCAGAGGTTGGGGGGGGAATGCCACAGCCAGGCATGTTACTGGTTTTTCGCGCCGCCTGCGTCCGCCCCCCTTTGCCCAGGCTCAATACATCTCGCGCAAATAAATGAGGGGACCGGATCGCAAGACGCCAAACACGACACTGCCTACCGTACTGGGCAGGTAAGACAGGGCGGGCACGGAGACGTCGACGCTGCCCGGCACGCCAGGGGCCAGCAACATCAGGCGACCGTTAGGCGAGGGCAAAAAACCGGCGACAAAGGTATACATACCATCCTGCACCTTTGCGGCGCCATTGCACGCGCCGCCCCCCGAAGTGAGCATCTTGCGGCAGTTGGCCAAAACGACGTCGGCCCGGGAAAATGTGGTGACGCTGTCGGACGCATTGCTCACCCAGCGCCCATTCCAGTACTGCACTTGCACGGGCAGCCGGATGGGCAGGCGCTCGGAACCATAGCTGTTCGGCACCATCATGCGGCCCGTCAGGATGGTCAGCTGCCCTTCCGTGCCCGAGGCGGACGGCGCCGACGTCACGACGGTCTCGCCCGGATACGTGGTGGTGGCGCGGAACAGCACGTCGGTGGGTGACGCCAGCGCTGTCGCACCGGCTGGCACCGCATAGGCGCCGGGAAAGCGATAAGCGATGATGGTGTCGGCCACGCCTTTCGTGAAATTGCTTGCGGCGATGCCGCTCACGACAGTCTGCGCGGCTGTGCCATCGGTGAGCTGGCTACCCACAGGATCGGCCGGTGGCATAGCCGTCTTGCCAGTGGCGGCATCGTAACCTTGCAAAGCCACGTTCGCCGGCAAGCTCTTGTCCTGACCGTCGAAATTCTGCGTCGGCGCGTTCGACGCATTCTGCGCCGTGACGCGCAAGCCAAACGCTTGCCTGGAATACACAAAGTTGCCCACGGTCTGGCCCGGCTGCGCGCCCACGCACGTCAGTGGCGCCACGCACCGCATGGGCACCTTCCCGGTCACTGCCGTCGCAAAGTGGTGAGGAATGAATTGCACATTGGCGCTATTGCCTGTTGCCAACGGTGGCGTGATGCCATTGACAGGTGGCAACGACCACCCCAGGTAGGCAGGCAAGCTGGCGGTAAACTGGATGGTGCCCACTTCCGGCCAGCTCATGTTCGCGGCCGTTCCTATGCCATTACCGTTATTGAAGGTCAAACTGCCTGCCACCTCGGGGTCGAGGCGGTCGGTAAACAAGGGCGCGACGATCGCGTGTCCCAACTGCACGGTTTGCGTCGTCGCTTCCTTGCCAAAATTGGGCGTCACAGCCCCGACATCATTCAGGGCCGAAACACTGATCGTGGTAGCTGGCGCCACCGGCGTCACGGCCAGGCCCGCACGCTGCGGCGTGGCGATCGCGCCAAACACAAAACGCTTCGGCACGACGATGACAGTGGCGCTGCCCGTCATGCTCAAGCCAGTGTCGCCGCTGGCGCTTGACCCCGTATAAGTGGCCGTCAAGTTCAGCTGCCCCGCGTCCGCGTAGGACATGACGGCCGTGGCGACGCCCTGGCCGTTGAACGCCAGGTTGACGCTCTTCCCCAGGGCACTGCAAGCACTGCTGTTATTCGCCGCCAGGGCGATGAAACCACCCGTGCCTTTGACAAAGACGGGCAAAGTGCCGCTGGCGGGATTGCTGTAGCCGCAAGCGAGCGTCACGTCCTTGCTCTTGTTGGCAAACAGGGGCACGCAGGCTTGCTGGTCTCCGCTGGCCTGCACGGCGCTGATGCCAAACGACGGCTGCGTGCCCGAGATATGGTTGGTGGGCGTGAGCATCAATCCCGTCGCCGTGAACGCCATGTTGCAGCTATTGCTATTGTCCGAGCTGCGCTTGCACACCAGCGCGCCCGTGGTGCCGGGCACGCTGGTCAGGCTCAGGGTGGCCGTGCCGACCGTGTACTGGCGCACGCTGGCCGTTGCCACCCCGCTGCTGTCTATCGGCGTGGCCACGCCGCCGGGGCTGACGGTGACATTCGCGCCGCCCGTGTACTTGGCGCTGCAGGCGGCATCCGCGCACGCCGTCACCGTCACGGTTTGCGGCGCGCACGTCAGGGCCGTGCCCGGATGGTCGATCTGGAAATGGTGGGGCCCGGTGGGGGTGCCGGGGCCGCATTTCGGGAGGTTGACGCTGCCGGCAGGCCAGCCGCTGTTGTTGGTGACGCAGCTGCACGGATTGGACGGCGTGTAGGC
>NZ_LT607499.1:33157-101364 GCF_900095235.1 Janthinobacterium sp. UMAB-60 | reverse complement strand
ATGGTCTTGCCGATGTCGGTGCCGTCGCAGCCCATTTCGATGGCCAGCGCGATTTCACCGATCATGTCGCCCGCATGCGTGCCGACGATGGTGCCACCGATGATGCGGTGCGTTTCCGCATCGAACAGCAGCTTGGTGAAGCCTTCGGCGCGGCCGTTGGCCACGGCGCGGCCGGAAGCTGCCCAAGGGAAGTGGCCCTTCTCGACCTTGATGCCCTTGGCTTTCGCTTCATCTTCCGTGATGCCGGCCCATGCCACTTCCGGGTCCGTGTAGGCGACCGACGGGATCACCTTGACGTCGAAGTGCGACTTCTGGCCGGCGGCGGCTTCCGCTGCCACGTGGGCTTCATGCACGGCCTTGTGCGCCAGCATCGGCTGGCCGACCAGATCGCCGATGGCGAAGATGTTCGGCACGTTGGTGCGCATCTGGCTGTCGACGTTGATGAAGCCGCGGTCGGTGACAGTCACGCCGGCCTTGTCGGCGGCCAGCTTCTTGCCATTCGGGCTGCGGCCCACGGCGACGAGCACCAGGTCATAGATTTGCGGCGCCGGTGCCGTGGCACCCGCTTCGGCCGCTTCGAACGTGACCTTGATGCCTTCCGGCAGCGCTTCCACCGCGACCGTCTTGGTCTTGGTCATGATGTTGTCGAAGCGCTTTTCATTGAACTTCTGCCACACCTTGACGGCGTCGCGGTCCGCGCCCTGCATCAGGCCATCCATCATTTCGACCACGTCGATGCGCGCACCGAACGTGGAGTAAACGGTCGCCATTTCCAGGCCGATGATGCCGCCGCCGATGACCAGCATGCGTTTCGGGATCTGGCGCAATTCCAGCGCGCCCGTCGAATCGACGATGCGCGGGTCTTCCGGCACGAAGGGCAGTTTCACCACGGACGAACCGGCGGCGATGATCGCCTGCTTGAACTGCACGACTTTTTTCGTGCCGTCGCCTGCCGTCACTTCGATGTGGTTCGCGGAGAGGAACTGGCCCACGCCCGTCACCACTTGCGTCTTGCGCGCCTTGGCCATGCCGGCCAGACCGCCCGTCATGTTCGAGATCACGCCTTCCTTGTACTTGCGCACCTGGTCGATGTCGATCGTCGGCTTGGCAAACGTCACGCCCGTGTTGGACATGTGCGCCGTTTCATCGATGACGGATGCCACGTGCAGCAGCGCCTTCGACGGGATGCAGCCCACGTTCAGGCACACGCCGCCCAGGGTGGCGTAGCGCTCGACGATGACGGTGCTCAGGCCCAGGTCGGCCGCGCGGAACGCCGCCGAATAACCGCCAGGACCGCCGCCCAGCACCATCATGTCGACATCGATGTCGACCTGGCCGCTGTAATTACCGGCCGGGATGGCGGCAACGGCCGCAGCGGCTGCCGGAGCGGCTGCGGCAGGCGCAGGAGCGGCCGCTGGCGCAGCTGCGGGAGCAGCGGCGCCTTCAGTCGATTCCAGCACCAGCAGCGCGCTGCCTTCGGCGATCTTGTCGCCGACCTTGACCTTGACTTCCTTGACCACGCCCGCGTGGGTCGATGGAATCTCCATGCTGGCCTTGTCCGATTCGACCGTGATCAGGGACTGGTCCACCTTGATGGTGTCGCCCACCTTGACCATCAGTTCGATGACTTCGACTTCCTTGAAGTCGCCGATATTCGGTACTTTTACCTCTACTGTGCTCATCAATCGCTCCTTACAGCAGAATTTTGCGCATGTCGGCCAGGACTTCGCCGAGGTACACGGAGAATCGCGCGCCCATCGCGCCATCGACCACGCGGTGGTCGTAGGACAGCGAAGTGCCCATCATCAAACGTGGCTGGAAGGCCTTGCCATCCCATACCGGCTTGATCGACGCTTTCGACAGACCCAGGATCGCCACTTCCGGCGCATTCACGATAGGCGTGAAGTGCGTGCCGCCGATGCCGCCCAGGGACGAAATCGTGAAGCTGGCGCCCTGCATGTCGGCCGGTTTCAGCTTGCCTTCGCGCGCCTGCAGCGATAATTCCGTCATTTCGCGGGCGATCTGCGAGACCGACTTCTGGTCCGCGCCCTTGATCACGGGCACCACCAGGCCATTCGGCGTGTCGGCCGCGAAGCCGATGTTGTAGTACTGCTTGAGGATCAGGTTCTCGCCCTTGGCGTCGAGCGAGGCGTTAAACGCGGGGAATTTTTTCAGCGCGGCGACGGAGGCCTTGATGACGAAGGCCAGCATGGTCAGCTTGGCCGCATCCTTGTTCTTCGCGTTGGCCGCGTTGGTGTCGACGCGGAACGCTTCCAGGTCCGTCACGTCCGCTTCGTCGAACTGCGTGACGTGCGGGATCATGACCCAGTTGCGGTGCAAATTCGGGCCCGAGATTTTCTTGATGCGCGACAGCGGCAGCAATTCGGTCGTGCCGAATTTGCTGAAGTCCAGCGACGGCCATGGCAGCAGATCCAGGCCCACGCCGGAACCGCCTTTGGCAGCGGCTGGAGCATTTGGCGCGGCAACGGCGCCCGACATCACGCCCTTGACGAAATTCTGCACGTCTTCCTGGGTGATGCGGCCCTTCGGACCGGAACCGCCGACCAGCGCCAGCTCCACGCCCAGTTCGCGCGCGAACTTGCGGATCGAAGGCGACGCGTGCGCCAGCTTGCCATTTGCGGCAGGCGCGGCGGCAGGTGCCGGGGCAGCGGCGACCGGCGCCGAAGCGACGGCGGCGGCTGGCGCGGCGGCGGCTGGCGCGGCCGGGGCAGGCGCGGCGGCCGGTGCAGCAGCGGCAGCAGCGGCGCTGCCGGTCGTTTCCACCACCAGTACCAGACTACCCTTGGCAACCTTGTCGCCAACCTTGACCTTCAATTCCTTGACGATACCGGCGTGGCTCGATGGGATTTCCATGCTGGCCTTGTCCGATTCGACCGTCAGCAGCGACTGCTCGACGGCGATCGTGTCACCGACCTTGACCATCAGTTCGATGACTTCGACTTCCTTGAAGTCGCCGATATCGGGCACGGTCACTTCGACCAGACCGCCAGCGGCTGGCGCAGGGGCGGCGGCAGGTGCTGCTTCAACAACTGGCGCGGCTGCCGGTGCAGGCGCAGCGGCGGCTGGCGCAGGTGCCGATACCGGGACCGAGGCGTCGTCCGCCACTTCCAGCAGCAGCACCAGCGAACCTTCGGCGATCTTGTCGCCCACGTTGACTTTCAATTCCTTGACGACACCGGCGTGGCTCGATGGAATTTCCATGCTGGCCTTGTCCGATTCGACGGTAATGAGGGACTGGTCGACCTTGACCGTGTCGCCCGGCTTGACCATCAGTTCAATGATCTCGACTTCCTTGAAATCGCCGATATCCGGGACTTTGACTTCCACAATGCTCATAGCTTGCTCCGTTATTTTATTTGTCAGATGGACCCGCACACACGCCAGGGCGGCGCTTTCGCACCGCCCTGGCATCATCGGATCCGCACAACGATTACTGGGTCACCGGATTCGGTTTGTTCGCGTCGATGCCGTACTTGGCGATCGCCTGCTCCACCACCGACACGTCGATCTTGCCTTCGTCAGCCAGCGATTTGAGCGCGGCCACGGTGACATAATAACGGTTCACTTCGAAGAACTCGCGCAGCTTGGCGCGGCTGTCCGAGCGGCCAAAGCCATCGGTACCGAGCACTTTGTAGGTGCGGCCCTTCGGCATGAAGGCGCGGATCTGTTCTGCAAATGCGCGCATGTAGTCGGTCGTGGCGACGATCGGGCCATCCGTGTCCTGCAACAGCGACGTCACGTACGGCACGCGCTGCTGTTTCGACGGGTTGACCATGTTCCAGCGTTCCGCATCCTGGCCATCGCGGGCCACCAGGGTCAGCGACGGCGCCGACCACACGTCCGCAGCCACGCCCCAGTCGTTTTGCAACAATTCGGCGGCGAAGATCGATTCGCGCAGGATGGTGCCGCAACCGATCAGTTGTACGCGCAGCTTGGCGTCAGCCTGGCCTTCCTGCAGCTTGTACATGCCTTTCAGGATGCCTTCTTCCTGGCCTGGCTTGATGCCTGGCTGGGCGTAGTTCTCGTTCATGATCGTGATGTAGTAGAACACATCTTCCTGGTTGGCGATCATGCGGCGCAAGCCGTCCTGGATGATGACGGCGACTTCATGGCTGAAGGTCGGATCGTATGGCATGCAGGTCGGGATGGTCGCGGCGAAGATATGGCTGTGGCCATCTTCGTGCTGCAAGCCTTCGCCGTTCAAGGTCGTGCGGCCGGCCGTGCCGCCCATCAGGAAGCCGCGGGCGCGCATGTCGGCCGAAGCCCATACCTGGTCGCCGATGCGCTGGAAGCCGAACATCGAGTAGAAGGTGTAGAACGGGATCATGATGCGGTCGTTGGTCGAATACGACGTCGCCGCGGCGATCCACGAGCTCATGCCGCCCGCTTCGTTGATGCCCTCTTGCAGGATCTGGCCGGCCTTGTCTTCGCGGTAGTACATGACCTGGTCTTTGTCGACCGGCTCGTACAACTGGCCTTTCGGGTTGTAGATGCCGATCTGGCGGAACAGGCCTTCCATGCCGAAGGTACGCGATTCATCTACCAGGATAGGCACCACGCGCTGGCCCAGGTTCGGGTCTTTCAGCAGGGTCGAAATGACGCGCACGAACGCTTGCGTGGTCGAGATTTCACGGCCTTCCGGCGTCGCTTCCAGCACGTTCTTGAACGCGTCCAGGCCAGGCACGGGCAGGGTTTCTTCCGACTTCTGGCGGCGCTGCGGCAGGTAGCCACCGAGGGCCTTGCGGCGCTCGTGCAGGTAGACCATTTCCGGCGCGTCATCGGCAGGCTTGAAGAACGGGATGTCGGCCAGCTTGTCGTCAGGGATAGGCAGCGAGAAGCGGTCGCGCATTTCGCGGATGGCTTCGTCGTCGAGTTTTTTCGTCTGGTGCGCCGTGTTGCGCGCTTCGCCGGACTTGCCCATGCCGTAGCCCTTGATGGTTTTCACCAGCAGGACGGTCGGCTGGCCCTTGTGTTCCTGGGCGATCTTGAAGGCCGCGTAGATCTTGTGCGGATCGTGGCCGCCACGGGTCAGGCGCCAGATGTCGTCGTCGGTCATGTTGGCAACCATTTCCAGCAGCTTCGGATGCTTGCCGAAGAAGTGCTTGCGCACGTAGGCGCCGTCCTTGGCCTTGTAGTTCTGGTATTCGCCGTCGACGGTTTCCATCATCACGCGCTGCAGGATGCCTTCCTTGTCCTGTGCCAGCAGGGCGTCCCAGCCCGGACCCCAGATGACCTTGACGACGTTCCAGCCGGCGCCACGGAATTCGCCTTCGAGTTCCTGGATGATCTTGGTATTGCCGCGCACAGGGCCGTCCAGGCGCTGCAGGTTGCAGTTGACCACGATGACCAGGTTGTCGAGCATGTCGCGTGCGGCCAGGCCGATCGCGCCCAGGGATTCCGGCTCGTCCATCTCGCCATCGCCGCAGAAGGCCCAGATCTTGCGGTTGTCGGTCTTGGCGATGCCGCGTGCGTGCAGGTACTTCAGGAAGCGCGCCTGGTAGATCGCCATGTGCGGGCCCAGGCCCATCGACACGGTCGGGAACTGCCAGAAGTCCGGCATCAGCTTCGGATGCGGGTACGAGGACAGGCCCTTGCCGTCGACTTCCTTGCGGAAGTTCAGCATCTGCTCTTCGGAGAGGCGGCCTTCGAGGAAGGCGCGCGCGTAGACGCCGGGCGAGGAGTGGCCCTGGATGTACAGCAGGTCGCCGCCATGGTCGGCCGTTGGCGCGTGCCAGAAGTGGTTGAAACCGATGCCCAGCATGTTCGCCAGCGAAGCGAACGAGGACAAGTGGCCGCCCAGGTCGCCGTCGGCGCGGTTGGCCTTGACCACCATGGCCATGGCGTTCCAGCGCATCCACGAGCGCAGGCGCTCTTCGTATTCCAGGTTGCCTGGGCAGTGTGCTTCTTGCTTGGTGGGGATGGTATTGACGTAGGCGGTGGTGCTGGAGAACGGGATCTGGGCGCCACGGCGGCGGGCCAGGTCAACCATGCGCTCCATCAGGTAATGCGCGCGTTCCGGACCTTCGTTTTCCAGCACGGCTTCGAGCGCGTCCAGCCACTCCTTGGTTTCCTGCATATCCGGGTCGGTGCCGATCTGTGTCGTTACCTGGTTCAGTTGAGCTGACATCTGTTGAGTCTCCTTTGTGAACGCCCCACCCCGATTTTCCGGATCGCTGTCGGACGGTATTTCGCTGATTATTTACTATTAAGTCGGTTTAGTGTGGGGATTCTAACAGCGTATTTAGTATTTTTCAAATTACGATATAGCATTTCATATTGTGAAAACACCCTATGAAATTTATGCTGCAGTGCCGCAAATTCTGCCCGGAAATTAGGGTGATCAAAGTGCCAAAAACGGCGCCAAAAAAACCGCAGGCCCTTGCGCTCCCTAGGCCACCAGCACACCAGCAAAACGCATTAACGCCCCAGTCGTCCGCACAGGCAACCGGGCCAAGCGGGCCTGAAAAATGTCGAGGGCAAGGAGCTGCAACGCCGCCATCGGCATTTTCTCAGGCTCGCGTCTCTGGCCCGCTGTTGTTACGCCAAAACCGCCCCTTTGCGCCGGCCGGCTTTATAATCTGTCTTTTCCCTCCCACACAGCCTCCCTACCATGCCAGCACAACTGATCGACGGAATCGCCCTCTCCCAAAAACTGCGCAGCGAGATCGCCACGCGCGCCGCCGCCCTCACGGCCAAGGGCACCCAGCCTGGCCTGGCCGTGATACTCGTCGGCGAAGACCCGGCCAGCCAGGTGTATGTGCGCAACAAGGTCAAGGCGTGCGGCGACGTGGGTTTCCACTCGGTGCTGGAAAAATATGAAGCGGACCTGTCCGAAGCGGACTTGCTGGCACGCATCGCCAGCCTGAACGCCGACCCCGCCATCCACGGCATCCTCGTGCAAATGCCCTTGCCCAAGCACATCAACCCGCACAAGGTCATCGAAGCGATCTCCACGACGAAAGACGTGGATGGCTATTCCGTGCTGAGCGCCGGCGAACTGATGACGGGCTTGCCCGGCTTCCGCCCGTGCACGCCATATGGCTGCATGAAACTGATCGAAAGCACGGGCGTCGACTTGCGCGGCAAGCACGCCGTCGTCATCGGCCGCAGCAACACCGTCGGCAAGCCGATGGCCCTGCTGCTCTTGCAAGCGAACGCTACCGTCACCATCTGTCATAGTGCGACCGCGGACCTGGGCCTGTACACGCGCCAGGCGGACGTGGTCGTGGCCGCCGTCGGCCGCCGCAACACCCTGACGGCCGACATGGTCAAGCCGGGCGCCATCGTCATCGACGTGGGCATGAACCGCGACGATGACGGCAAGCTGTGCGGCGACGTGGATTTTACCGGCGTGAAAGAAGTCGCCTCCCACATCACCCCCGTACCGGGTGGCGTGGGTCCGATGACGATCACGATGTTGCTGATGAACACCGTCGAAGCCGCCGAGCGCATTTAAGAGGAGCACCTGAGAAAACGTCCATGGCTGCGTTGCAGTGCCTCGCCGTACTATTCGTACTGCCTTCGGCACCGCGCCTTGCCCTGAACGTTTTTCAGGCGCTCCATATATGAAGACAGAATGGACGAACCGACGATGAATACCAATCCCCTGCTTGATTTTTCCGGCCTGCCACGCTTCGACGCGATCACGCACGAGCATGTCACGCCCGCCATCGATACCCTCCTGGAACAGGCACGCGCCACGGTGGCGCAGCTGGAAGCGCCCATGGAAGAAGTGAGCTGGGACAACTTCGTCGCGCCCCAGGACCAGATCGCCGAAACCCTGGGCCGCGCCTGGAGCATCGTCAATCACCTCAATAGCGTGATCGATACGCCCGAACTGCGCGCCGCCTACAATGCGAACCAGCCCAAGGTGACGGAATTCTTGACCGAACTGGGCCAGAACGAAATCCTCTTCGGCAAATACAAGCAATTGCAGGCCCGCGCCGATTTCGCCAGCCTGTCGCCAGCGCGCCAACGCATCGTCGAGAATGCCGTGCGCGACTTCCGCCTGGGCGGCGCCGAGTTGCCCGAGGACAAGAAAGAGCGCTTCGGCGCCATCCAGGAAGAGCACGCTGCCGTCTCGACGCGTTTTTCCGAAAACGTGCTCGACGCCACGAATGACTACAAGTTGCTGGTCGAGAACGAAAGCGACCTGGCCGGCCTGCCCGACGACGTGAAGGCCGCCGCGCGCGCCGCCGCCGAAAAAGCGGGCAAGCAAGGGTACGAATTCTCGCTGCACTTCCCGTCGTATTACCCGATCCTGCAATTTGCCGACCAGCGCGCACTGCGCGAAACCATCTACCGCGCCAACGCCACCAAGGCGTCGGACCAGGGCGAGGTCTTCAGCAAAAAAGAGGACTGGGACAATACCCAGAATATCGTCACCTTGTTGCAATTGCGCGACGAAGAGGCAAAACTGCTCGGCTACGCCAATTTCGCCGAAGTGTCGCTGGTCTCCAAAATGGCCACCTCGCCCGCGCAAGTCATCGCTTTCCTGGAAGACCTGGCCCAACGCGCCCGTCCGTTCGCCGAGAAAGACCTGGCAGAACTGACGCAATTCGCCAAGGAAGAACTGGGCATCGCCGAGCTGCAGGCGTGGGACGTGCCGTACGCTTCCGAAAAACTGCAGGAACGCCGCTACGCGTTCTCGGCCCAGGAAGTCAAACAATATTTCCCTGAACACAAGGTGATCGACGGCCTGTTCCGCCAGATCCAGAACCTGTTCACGGTCGAGATCAAGCTTGACTCGGCGCCCGTCTGGCACCCGGACGTGCGTTTTTACCGCATCGAGCGCGACGGCAAGCTGGTCGGCCAGTTCTACCTGGACCTGTATGCGCGCGCGGGCAAGAGCGGCGGCGCCTGGATGGACGACGCGCGCGGCCGCCGCGCCGATGCGCAACACGTGCAAACGCCGATCGCCTACCTGACCTGCAATTTCACGCAGCCGGCCGTGGTCGATGGCCAGGTTCAGCCAGCGCTGTTTACGCACGACGAAGTGATCACCCTGTTCCACGAATTCGGCCACGGCTTGCACCACATGCTGACGGTGGTCGACGAGCTGGGCGTGTCGGGCATTGCCGGCGTCGAATGGGATGCCGTGGAACTGCCATCGCAATTCATGGAAAACTTCTGCTGGGAATGGGAAGTGCTCGAACACATGACGGCGCATGCCGTCACGGGCGAGCCGCTGCCGCGCGCGCTGTACGACAAGATGCTGGCGGCCAAAAATTTCCAGTCCGGCTTGCAAACCCTGCGCCAGGTGGAATTTTCCTTGCTCGACATGCATTTGCACTATGACTACGATGCTGGCACGGGCCAGAGCGTGCAGCAGCTGATCGACGGCGTGCGCGCCAAATTCGCGCTGATCATCCCGCCCGCCTTCAACCGCTTCCAGAATTCCTTCGGGCATATCTTCTCCGGCGGCTACGCGGCTGGCTACTACAGCTACAAATGGGCCGAGGTGCTGTCCGCCGACGCCTATGCGGCGTTTGAAGAAGCCAGGGCGCTGGGACCGGCCGCCACGACGGCGGCGGGCAAGCGCTACCTGCAGGAAATCCTGTCCGTTGGCGGCTCGCGCCCGGCGCTGGAATCGTTCACGGCCTTCCGTGGCCGCGAACCGTCGATCGACGCCCTGCTGCGCCACAGCGGCATGGCAGCTTGAAAGGCGACATGACGCGCGTCGATTTTCACAGCAACGTGCCGGACAAGCTGGCTTACGCCTGCCGCCTGGTGCGCAAAGCCTACATGGCCGGCAACAAGGTCGTCGTGCTGGCGCAAGATGGCGCCCAGCTCGACGCCTTGAACAGCGCCATGTGGACCATTTCCGCCACGGATTTCCTGCCGCACGTGCTGGCCGGCGACCCGCTGGCGGCGCAAACGCCCATCATCCTGACCGATGACGCGGCGGCCGAGCTGCCGCACCACGACATCCTCGTCAACCTGTCGCAGCTGCCGCCGCCCAACTATGCGCAGTTCCAGCGCGTGTTCGAGATCGTCTCCATGGATGAGCAAGATGCGCAGGCGGGCCGCCAGCGCTTCCTGCACTACCGCCAGCAAGACGTGCAGCCGACGCATTTCGTGGCGGGTAAAGCATGAACCAGCCGCCATTCGACCAGGGCATTCCCCTGCTGACGGAGGTGCTGCTGGGGCCGGAATTAGCTCCCGCCATCCCGGCAGAGCCTGCTGTACCGGCACCGCCGGCATTGCCGCCAGCGGTGGCGCAGCCCGACTGGGACGCCATCGAACAGCGGCTGACGCAGCGCATCCTGCACCAGGTGCAGGGCAAGATCGACCATCTGCTGGAAGAACGCATCGCCCACGTCCTGCAGACGGCCCTGCAAAACGCCCTGATCGGCATGCGCGGCGCCCTGCGCGCAGACTTGCAGCAGTCGCTGGAACAGATCGTGGCGCATGCGGTGAGCCATGAGCTCGGGCATCTGCATCCGCCGGCACAGTAATCAAGCCACTTTTACCCCTAACAGCGAATTGCCGGGGTCGGACCCTGAGGGTCCGACCCCAGTCCTTGCCGTTGGGTTATGAGCATGCCGCGCAATGTCGGGTTACGCGCTGCGCGCTAACCCGACCTACCCCTAACCCGACCTACCCGACCTACCCTATTCTTTCCTCCAACGCCATTCTTTGGTGCGCTCGCGCCTGCGAAACCGGTGCATCGCGCCTCACTTTGGTGATTGTTGCGACAAAATGCAAAAAGCCCCAAATGCGGCTTTGCGCCGTCTGTTTTTTGTTGTACCGTTCTTCACACGTACCGCCATTCGAAGCGGTTTCACGAGACGCCGCCGTATCTTTATCCATTGGAGAATGTTTATGCTGCTCAAGACCAAAGTCCTTCCTCTCGCCCTCGCCCTCGCTTTTGCCGGTCATGCGGGCGCGCAGGAAATCATCAAGATAGGCCACGTCGCCCCGGTCTCTGGCGCCAGCTCCCACCTGGGCAAGGATAACGAAAACGCGGCCAAGATGGCCATCGAGGATTTGAACGCCAAAGGCTTCAAGATCGATGGCAAAGTCGTCAAATTCGTGCTGGTGCCCGAAGATGACGCGGCCGATCCCAAGCAGGGCACGGCCGTGGCGCAAAAGCTCGTCGACGCCAAGGTCAACGGCGTGGTCGGCCACCTGAACTCGGGCACGACGATTCCCGCCTCGCGCATTTACTTCAATGCAGGCATTCCGCAGATTTCGCCGGCCGCCACCAACCCGACCTACACCCAGCAAAAATTCAACACGGCCTTCCGCGTGGTGGCCAATGACAACAAGCTGGGGGGCACTTTGGGCGCGTATGCCGTGGGCAAGCTGCAAGCGAAGAAAATCGCCGTCATCGATGACCGTACGGCCTACGGCCAGGGCGTGGCGGAACAGTTCGTCAAGGGCGCCAAGAAGGCGGCGCCTGGCGTGCAAATCGTCGGCAAGGAATTTACCAATGCCAACGCGACCGACTTCAATGCCATTTTGACCAGCATCAAGTCAAAAAATCCCGACCTGATCTTCTTTGGCGGCATGGATTCCGTGGGCGGCCCCATGCTGCGCCAGATGAAGGCGCTGGGCATCAAGGCCAAGTTCATGGGCGGCGACGGCTTGTGCACGGAGCCGCTGGGCAAGCTGGCCGGCGACGCCGTGGGCGAAGACATGGTCACCTGCGCGGAAGCGGGCGGCGTGACGGGCGCGCAGCAAAAAGGCATGGACGATTTCCGCGCCCGCTACAAGCAGAAATACAATATGGAAGTGCAGCTGTACGCACCGTACGTCTACGATGCCGTGATGACCATGGCCACCGCCATGGCCGACGCCAAATCGTCGAAACCGTCCGTCTACCTGCCATTCCTGGCCAAGGTGCACTACCAGGGCGTGACAGGCCCGATCTCGTTCGATGCCAACGGCGACATCAAGGATGGCGCGCTGACTTTGTTCACCTATCGGGATGGCAAGAAAACCAAGATGGAAGTCATCAAGTAAGCGATTGGCTGGCAACGTAAGCGCGTAAACCTTCGGCCAGCGCGTCGAAGGTGGCGCGGCAGCGCAGGCTGCCGCGCAAGTCTTCATGCATGGTGACCCAGGTTTCCATCGGCAGCGAAAACGCTTGCGGCAACACGCGCCGCAGGGCCGGATCGCGCGCCGCCAGCCCCGCCTGGCACACGCCGATGCCGGCGCCCGCGCGTATCAGGGCCAGTTGCGCCAGGTCGCTGTCGCTGCGCCAGGCAAAGTTGTCCCGCGAAAATCCCTGAAAGGCCGCGCCCGCGTTGCGCACGAAGGGACTCGCTTCGTCGTAGCCGATGATGGTGTGTTGCGCTAAGTCAAGCAATGCGGCTGGCGTGCCATGGCGCGCCAGGTAATCCGCGTGCGCGTGCAAGCCCAGTTCGATCTCGCCCACCTTGCGCGCCACCAGCTGCTCCTGACGCGGGCGCAGCATGCGCACGGCGATGTCCGCCTCCCGGCGCAGCAAATCCTGCACCTTGTTGCTCAATACCAATTCGATGGTCAAGCCCGGATGGCGTACGCGCAGGCGGGCCAGTATAGTCGGCAGCACTTCCACGCCCACCACTTCGCTGGCCGCGATGCGCACGACGCCGGTCACGCCCTGCCCCAGGCTGCTGGCGGCGCGCTGCATCAGGGCGGCAGTGTGCTCCATGGTCTCCGCATGGGGCCGCAGCGCCAGCGCCACTTCCGTGGGCAGCAAGCCCTGCTGGGAGCGCGTAAACAGGATCGCACCCAGTGCCTGTTCCAGAGCGGCGATATGCCGGCCGACGGTGGGCTGCGTGATGCCCAGCGCGCGGGCCGCGCCGGACAGCGAGCCGTGTTTCAGCACAGCCAGCAGCGAACGATAGTATTCCCAGGCAATCGAGGTAGTCATGCATAAATGTATAGCTTGTACTCGATGTTCGTCAATTCCCAATTAGCCTCGCGCGGCAGATACTGGCGCCATCAACCACTCGGAGGCCATGATGGAAAACACGAAAACAGTTTTGGTACTGGGCGCGACAGGCGGCATCGGCGGCGAGATGCTGCGCCAGCTATTGGCGGCGGGCTGGCAGGTGCGCGCCTTGACGCGGGGAGCAACGCCATCGCCACGCGGCGACGGCATTGAATGGCTGCGCGGCGACGCGCTGTCGCGCGCGGACGTGCTGGCGGCCGCCAAAGGCTGCGCCGTCATCGTGCACGCCGTCAATCCGCCCGGCTACCGCCACTGGGGCCGGCTGGTGCTGCCCATGCTCGACAACACCATCGCCGCGGCGATGGCCGAAGGCGCCACCATCGTGCTGCCCGGCACCGTGTACAACTTTGGCCCCGACGCCTTTCCCGTGCTGACGGAAGAGGCGCCGCAGCACCCGCAGACGCGCAAGGGCGCCATCCGCGTGGAACTGGAAGCGCGGCTGGAACGGGCCAGCACGCAGGGCGCGCGCGTGCTGATCGTGCGCGCGGGCGACTTCTTCGGCCCCCGCGCCGGCAACAACTGGTTTTCGCAGGGCCTCGTCAAGGCGGGCCGGCCGGTGCGCAGCATCCTGTATCCGGGCGCGCCCGGCGTGGGCCACCAGTGGTCCTACCTGCCGGACGTGGCGCGCACGATGCTGCAATTGCTGGCCATGCGCGCCACCTTGCCCGCGTTCTCCCGCTTTCACATGGCCGGCCACTGGGACCACGACGGCCGGCAAATGACGGGGGCGATTGCCCGCGTGGTGGCACAGGCCACAGGCACGCCTCCGGCCATCCGGCGCTTTCCGTGGTGGCTGGTGGCGCTGGCGTCGCCGTTCGTGGCGACCCTGCGCGAAATGCGCGAGATGCGCTATCTGTGGCAAACGCCCTTGCGCATGGAGAATGCGCGGCTGCTGGCCGTGCTGGGGCAAGAGCCGCATACGCCGCTCGACGAGGCGGTGCGGGCGACATTGCAGGGCATGGGTAATCTGCAAAAGACAACGGGCAAAAAAAATGCGCCGGGATTGCCGGCGCGCTGATTGCTGGTACTGCGGCACAGATTATTTCTGTGCCAGTACCCATTTGACCAAGGTGTGGGCTTCCGCCTCGCTCACTTGCGGGTTCGCTGGCATCGGGATCGCGCCCCAGGTGCCGGAACCGCCCTTCATGACTTTCGCCACGAGCTTGGCTTCCGCGTCTTTTTGACCGGCATACTTGGCCGCCACGTCTTTATACGCAGGACCCACCAGTTTCGTGCTCACCGCGTGGCAAGCCATGCAGTTTTTTGCTTTCGCCAGGTCCGGATTGGCCAATGCTGCTTGCGATGCCAGAGCCGATACGGTCAATACACTCACCAACATAAAACGTTTCATTGTCTTTTCTCCAAAGTTACTTCCTGCGGCATTTTACTGTGTTTCCGCAGATGCACCACGAGCCCAGATCAAGCGTTTCAATGTAGTAACGCAATGTAGTAGCGATTAGGCACTCATATTCTGCCCCATCTGCGCGCATCTGACCATGTTGTTTGTAAGGCGATGTAACGACAGGCGGCCCCGTGCGGTCAAACGGGGCCGGCCGTCGCACATATACAACAAATCAGCGTTTCTGCTTTTTCAGCTGCGACAGGTCGCGCACGGCGCCGCGGTCGGCCGACGTCGTCAGCGCCGCATACGCCTGCAGCGCCTGCGACACGTAGCGCTCGCGGTTGACGGGCAGCCAGGCATCGTCGCCCTTCGCTTCCATGGCGGCGCGGCGCGCGGCCAGCTGCGCATCCGTGACGCGCAGGTTGATGCTGCGCTCGGGGATGTCGATGTCGATGAAGTCGCCCTCTTCCACCAGGCCGATGGCACCGCCTTCGGCCGCTTCCGGCGAGGCGTGGCCGATCACCAGGCCCGAGGAACCGCCCGAGAAGCGCCCGTCCGTGAACAGCGCGCACGCCTTGCCCAGGCCCTTCGATTTGATGTACGAGGTCGGATACAGCATTTCCTGCATGCCGGGGCCGCCTTTCGGGCCTTCGTAGCGGATGATGACGACATCGCCCTCATGCACGGTATCGGCCAAAATCGCTGCAACAGCGGTATCCTGGCTTTCGAACACGCGCGCCTTGCCCGAGAATTTCAAGATGCTTTCATCGACGCCGGCCGTCTTGACGATGCAGCCCTTTTCGGCCAGGTTGCCGTACAGGACGGCCAGGCCGCCATCCTGCGAGTACGCATGGGCCTTGTCGCGGATGCAGCCGGTGGCGCGGTCCATGTCGACAGCGGCAAAACGCTCCGACTGCGAAAACGCCGTCTGCGTCGGCACGCCGCCCGGCGCGGCGCGGAACAGTTCATGCACGGCCGGATTGTCCGTGCACATGATGTCGTTTTGCGCGATGGCGTCGGCCAGGGTCGGCGCGTGGATCGTTGGCAAGGTCGTGTTCAAGAGGCCGGCGCGCGCCAGTTCGCCCAGGATGCCCACGATGCCGCCCGCGCGGTGCACGTCTTCGATATGGTATTTGTCGGTCATCGGCGCGACCTTGCACAGGCACGGTACCTTGCGCGAGATGCGGTCGATGTCGGCCATCGTGAATTCCACTTCCGCCTCGTGCGCGGCGGCCAGCAAATGCAGCACGGTGTTGGTCGAGCCGCCCATGGAGACGTCGAGCGCCATGGCGTTCTCGAAGGCCGCCTTGGTGGCGATGGAACGGGGCAGCACCGAGTAATCGTCCTGCTCGTAATGGCGCTTGGCCAGTTCGACGATCAGGCGTCCCGCGCGCAGGAACAGCTGCTGGCGGTCTGAATGCGTGGCCAGAATCGTGCCGTTGCCAGGCAGGGCCAGGCCCAGCGCTTCGGTCAGACAGTTCATCGAGTTGGCCGTAAACATGCCGGAGCAGGAACCGCAGGTCGGGCAGGCCGAACGCTCGATTTCCGCCACGTCGGCGTCGGACACGCTGCTGTCGCCCGCCTTGATCATGGCGTCGACCAGATCGAGCTTGATGATCTTCTGCGTGCCGTTGACCACCTTGACGACCTTGCCCGCTTCCATCGGCCCGCCGGAAATAAACACGACGGGGATGTTGATGCGCATGGCGGCCATCAGCATGCCCGGCGTGATCTTGTCGCAGTTCGAGATGCAGACCATGGCGTCGGCGCAGTGGGCATTGACCATGTATTCGACGGAGTCGGCGATCAGGTCGCGCGAGGGCAGCGAATACAGCATGCCGCCGTGGCCCATGGCGATGCCGTCATCGACGGCGATGGTATTGAATTCCTTGGCCACGCCGCCGGCCGCCTCGATTTCGCGCGCCACCATCTGGCCCAGATCCTTCAGATGCACGTGACCGGGCACGAACTGGGTGAACGAGTTGACGACGGCGATGATCGGCTTGTCGAAGTCGCCATCCTTCATGCCGGTGGCGCGCCACAGGGCGCGGGCGCCAGCCATGTTGCGGCCGTGGGTGGTGGTGCGGGAGCGGTATTGCGGCATGATGGGGTCCTTCCAAGGATGATTGATGCCTGACTGCGCGGATTTTCAACAAAACCCTGCATGCAGTGGGGGTACGTCAGATTGCCTTGCGCGCGCCCCACTGTCAAATATATGATGCACATGCCTGTGAGTCGTTTTGCATATCACAGCAATCAATCCGCATGGAAACACATATGAATCTTGAGCTGCGCCAGCTGCGCTACTTTGTCACCGTCGCCGAGGAATTGCACTTCGGCCGCGCCGCCGCGCGCCTGCACATGACGCAGCCACCGCTGTCGCAAACCATCATGGCGCTGGAAGAACTGCTGGGCGCACCGCTGTTCGTGCGCACCCGGCGCGAGGTGCAGCTGACGCCGGCCGGCACGGCCCTGCTGCCCGAGGCGCGCCGGCTGCTGGCGCAGGCGCTCGATTTGCCCGCGCTGGTACGGCGGGCCGCGCAGGGCGAGGCGGGGCGTCTGAGCCTGGCGTTTGTCTCCTCGGCCGACTACAGCGTGCTGCCGCCCCTGCTGCGCGCTTACCAGACCGCCTATCCGCAGGTGCAGATCGCGCTGCAGGAAGCCACCTCCGACTTGCAGCTCGATGAATTGCTGGCCGGGCGCACGGATGCGGGCCTGTTGATCCCGCCCCTGCCCGAAAAGGCGAAGGGAGAACTCGATTACCTGCCCGTGCTGGCCGAGCCGCTGGTGCTGGCCGCGCCGTCCGGCCTCGACATATTAAATACGCCGGGCCCCGTGCGCCTGCGCGACCTGCCGCCCCTGCCTTTGATCATCTTCCCGCGCGCGATATCGCCCGCCCTGCACGACGCGATCCTTGGCGTATTCCGCGCGGCCGGCATCACGCCGCAGATCGGCCAGGAAGCGATCCAGATGCAAACCATCGTCAGCCTCGTCTCGGCTGGCATGGGCATCGCGCTTGTGCCACAATCGGTATCGAATCTGATGCGCCCGGGCGTAGAATACAGGCCGTTGCAGGACGCCACGCCGCTGGTGGAAACGGGCCTGGCCTGGCGCCGCGACAATCCGTCCGCCGTGCTGCAGGGTTTCCTGGCGCTGCTGCGCAAGCAACTCAGCGCGACCGCCGATTAAATTAAGTGGCCGCTAAGGCAAAAACCCGCAAGCGCCCCCATACTACGCAACCTTGGCTTTAAACAAAGAAAGAAACCCCATGCTGATACACCCGATGCCCGACCCGATAGCCATCCAGATCGGCCCGCTCGCCGTGCACTGGTACGGCCTGATGTATGTGCTGGCCTTTGCCCTGTTCATTATCCTGGGCAGAGTGCGCATCAAGCAGCCGCACATCGCCGTGCTGGGCTGGAAGAAGGAAGACCTCGATGACATGCTGTTCTACGGCATGCTGGGCGTGGTGATCGGCGGGCGCCTGGGCGAAGTGCTGTTCTACCGCCCCGAATACTTCATGCACAATCCGCTCGAGATCTTCATGGTCTGGCATGGCGGCATGTCCTTCCATGGCGGCTTCCTCGGCGTCATCCTGGCCATGTATCTGTGGAGCCGCAAGGCGGGCCGCAACCTGTTCGACGTGCTCGACTTCATCGCCCCGCTGGTGCCGCTCGGTTATGCGGCCGGCCGCCTGGGCAACTTCATCAATGCCGAACTGCCGGGCCGCATCGCGCCGGACACCCTGCCGTGGGCCATGCAGTGGCCAGGCATTCCGTATCCCGTGCATCCGTCGCCGATCTACCAGATGCTGATCGACGGTATTTTGGTGTTCATCATCCTGTGGCTGTATGCGCGCAAGCAGCGCCCGCGCATGGCCGTGGGCGCCATGTTCACCCTGTTGTACGGCTGCGCGCGCTTCTTCACGGAATACTTCCGCACGCCGGACTGGGAAGTCGTCTGGCTGGGCGTGCCGATCACGTCGGGCCAGATGCTGTCGCTGCCGATGATCGTCGGCGCCATCGCGCTGCTGGTGTGGGCGTATAAAAGCCAGGTGATGGGCACGCCGCCCACCAAGGCGCGCGCAGCCTGATGAACAGTTAAGCCTGCAACTTACTTGTAATCACCTTCCATTGCGCCGGCGTCACCGGCGTGATGGACAAACGGCTGCCCTTCTTCAACAGCAGCATGTCTTCCAGTTCCGGCATCTGGCGCATCTCGGACAGGGGCAGCAGCGCCGTCTTCTTCACGCCGCGCACGTCGACACTGATCCAGCGCGGCTGTTCAGGCGTGGCCTTGGCATCGAAATACTTGCCACCTTCTTCAAACTGGCTGTGATCGGGATACGCGCCGCTGGCCACTTCGGCCACGCCCGCCACGCCCGGCTGCGGGCAGCTCGAATGATAAAACAGCACGCCATCGCCCGGCCGCATGCCATCGCGCATGAAGTTGCGCGCCTGGTAGTTGCGCACGCCGAACCACGGCATGGTGTGATCGGGCGCCGCCATCAGGTCGTCGATGCTCACTTCATCGGGTTCGGATTTCATCAGCCAGTATTGTTTCATGCAGACTCCGTGTGAAAGCGACAGACGTAAAAAAACGGTTGCGCAGGATGCGGCAACCGTTTTCAGTTGTACTTAGTTGTACTTACAAATGCAATGCAAATTAGGCCCCGCCTGTGCCGCTATGCCGGCATCCCGAACCAAACGGTTCAAGGTGGTCACGTTAGTTCAATTTCGGGTTCGTCGAACGAGCGACGCTCACTCCCATCAAACAAAATTCGCAACCGATGCGCATAAATGGTTCAAGGAATATATGGCAATCGCGAACACCGCAGGGTAGACCCAAGTTTACTCCTTTGCTCGCGCATCGCAAAGACAAATCGTCGCGTGCACGCCTAAAAAAGGTTTTCCTGGGGCGTCAGTGCGCTGTCGAGCACAGTGTGCATGGCCGAGATTTTCTGCTTCACTTCGAGGATCGTCAATTCCGACAGCGGACCTTGCGGCGACTTCACGGAGAGGAATTCCGCGGCCACGCCCAGTGCGGCCAGCACGGCGATGCGGTCGTTGCCCTTGACCTTGCCCGCGTCGCGGATGGCTTTCATTTTGCTGTCGAGATAGATCGCCGCTTCGCGCAGCGCGCGCTCTTCGCCGTCGCGACACACCATGCTGTAGGACTGGCCCATGATATTGACATCGACACGCGGCATTACGCTTCCTTCTCGTTCTCGGCAATATAAGCGCCCGCTTCCGAAGCGGCTTGCTCCAGGCCAGCTTGCACCAGTTCGGGAATTTTTTCCAGCAACGCTTCCACCCGCTCCTGCGCCTCGCGCATGCGTTGTACATACAGGGCGTTCTCGGCGGCCAGCGCGGCATTGTCCTTGCGCAGTTGCGCGTTTTCACGGCGCAGCGCATGGGTCATTTCGGCCAGCAGGCCTATTTTGTCGGATAATTCGTTGAATTCGGAAATCATCCCGCCACTATAGGGCGGACGCTCCATGGGCGTCAATCGAATCACGCCGCTGTCACACATATTTACATCAATGCAGGGCAGTTGGCGGACAATACACGCTTTTTCTGGCGCTTTTCGCCATCTGCACGCATCCGCCAGCGCCGCGATGACCGCGTTTTACTCGTCGACGTAATCGGCTTCGATATCGAGTCCGCCATAGCGGTTTTCGCAAGAGCGGCGCGTCAGCGTCTGTTGTCCGCCCTTGCCGTCAAGCACCATCGTCAAGTCGCGGCAAGTACGGCGGTAGCTGCCAGGTTTGGCGTCCGTCCGCGAGGGCGTCAGGCGCACTGCCAGCGGCGCCGCATTGCCCAGGCCCTTGTTGCTCCACTGGCGCGTCTTGCCATCCTCTTCATCTTTCAAGGTACGCACGGCGGCCGTCAGCAAGGCTTGTTTTTCCTTGGCATTGAGCTTGACGATGGTCACGTCGGACAGGAAAGGCGGATACACGACGGCGGCCGGGTCCTTGCCCTGCACATCCCAGCGGCCGCTGTTCTGCGAACAGGTGCGGCGGCTCAGGTCTTGCGACTTGCCTGCCGCCGTGACGACGAATTTCAGGTCGCGACAGACGTGCGCCTTCAGGCTGTGTTCCGTCATGCCGGAGTTGCTGAAGTTATACGCGACTTTCACCAGCACGCCGTTGTCGGCGCCGTTGTCCCACACATGGGCTTGCTGGTCGTCGTCATCCTTGTTGAGGTCGTTGAACAGGTCATTGAGCAGCATGTCCTTTTCCAGCGGCGTGAGGGTGGCCACGGTGATCTCGTCGACAATGGTGGGCGTTTGCGCGGCGACATTGCCCAGGCAGGCAAGGCCGACGACGGTAGCGCCCAGCAGGCGCAGCACGGGACGGGAAACAGGAAATGGCATGGCGTTCTTTCTGGAGCAAGTGGCGATATTGATATGCAATTGCAATCATCTTATCAAATTCCATAGTAAAACTCTGTTTCCTGCGCGTACAGGAACGCCCCCCATTCGTACGGCATGCTAGAGTCGCTGCTGTTGCTGACGCCCGGGAACGCGACTTGCGCTGGCGCAAACCCAGTGCAGATGCAGGCTCTGCAGACCATCTATCTTTATGCGCTACTTGAATTAGCACCACACCGTCCCTATAATTAGCACTCGTTAGTAGAGAGTGCTAACAAACTCTTTCGTAGCAATCCTCAGGACTGATGGTACTTGCCAGACCACTGCAGGGAACGCTACGCGGCGGGCGACGCCGCGATGCACCACTGCCGCAGACAGGCAAGAACAAGATGACCCGGGGTTTGCTTGACCGTTGCGGGCTGCTTTCAACGGCGGTCACTGAAAGCACGTCTGGCGCTGTGCCGGACATGTATTCATTTAGCAACACTTATCCATTGAACTTTAAGGAGTTTTGTATGAATCTGCGCCCATTGAACGATCGCGTCATCGTCAAACGCCTCGACCAGGAAACCAAAACTGCGTCCGGCCTCATCATTCCTGATGCAGCCGCTGAAAAACCGGATCAAGGCGAAGTCCTTGCCGTAGGCAATGGCAAGATTCTCGACGACGGCAAAGTCCGTCCTCTGGATGTCAAAGTGGGCGACCGCGTCCTGTTCGGCAAGTACGCCGGCCAAACCGTCAAAGTTGACGGCGATGAGCTGCTGGTCATGCGCGAAGAAGACATCATGGCGATCGTCGTCAAGTAATTGTTTCCACGTTGTAGACAGATACATCCCGAAACTCAGGAGAATTGAACATGGCAGCTAAAGAAGTAGTATTCGGCGACGCAGCGCGCGCCAAGATGGTCGAAGGCGTCAATATCCTCGCCAACGCAGTCAAAGTAACGCTGGGCCCGAAAGGCCGCAACGTCGTACTGGAGCGCTCGTTCGGCGCCCCTACCGTCACCAAGGATGGTGTTTCGGTAGCGAAAGAAGTTGAACTCAAAGACAAGCTCATGAACATGGGCGCGCAAATGGTCAAGGAAGTTGCTTCCCGCACCAGCGACAACGCCGGCGACGGCACCACCACCGCCACCGTGCTGGCCCAAGCCATCGTACGCGAAGGCATGAAGTTCGTTGCCGCCGGCATGAACCCGATGGACCTGAAGCGCGGTATCGACAAAGCAGTTGCTGCGACCGTCGAAGAACTGGCGAAAATCGCCCGTCCTTGCACCACGACCAAAGAAATCGCCCAGGTTGGCGCGATCTCGGCGAACTCGGACTACTCGATCGGCGAGCGTATCGCTGAAGCGATGGAAAAAGTCGGCAAAGAAGGCGTGATCACGGTAGAAGACGGCAAGTCGCTGAACGACGAGCTGGACATCGTTGAAGGTATGCAGTTCGACCGCGGCTACCTGTCGCCATACTTCATCAACAACCCAGAGAAGCAAGTTGCCGTACTGGACAGCCCATTCGTCCTGCTGTGCGACAAGAAAATCTCGAACATCCGTGACCTGCTGCCGGTACTGGAACAAGTCGCCAAAGCTGGCCGTCCACTGCTGATCATCGCAGAAGACATCGAAGGCGAAGCGCTGGCCACCCTGGTTGTGAACAACATCCGCGGCATCCTGAAAACGTGCGCAGTGAAAGCACCTGGCTTCGGCGACCGCCGCAAAGCCATGCTGGAAGACATCGCTGTCCTGACGGGCGGCCAGGTCATCGCTGAAGAAGTCGGCCTGACCCTGGAAAAAGTGACCCTGGCCGAACTGGGCCAGGCGAAACGCATCGAAGTCGGCAAAGAAAACACCATCGTCATCGATGGCGCCGGCGAAGCTGCCTCGATCGAAGCACGCGTGAAACAAGTGCGTGTACAGATCGAAGAAGCGACCTCGGACTACGACCGTGAAAAACTGCAAGAGCGCGTCGCCAAACTGGCTGGCGGCGTTGCCGTGATCAAGGTTGGCGCAGCCACCGAAGTCGAAATGAAAGAGAAAAAAGCCCGCGTTGAAGATGCACTGCACGCGACCCGCGCTGCCGTGGAAGAAGGCATCGTACCAGGCGGCGGCGTAGCCCTGCTGCGCGCACGCGCCAACATCACGGTCAAGGGCGACAATCCTGATCAAGACGCTGGTATCAAGATCGTCCTGCGCGCAATGGAAGAGCCACTGCGCATGATCGTGCAAAACGCTGGCGAAGAAGCTTCGGTCGTCGTGGCAGCCGTACTGGCTGGCACGGGCAACTACGGCTACAACGCTGCCAACGGCACGTATGGCGACATGGTGGAAATGGGCGTCCTGGATCCAGCCAAAGTGACCCGTTCGGCGCTGCAAAACGCCGCTTCGATCGCTTCGCTGATGCTGACAACCGACTGCATGGTCTGCGAAATCGCTGACGACAAAGCAGGCGGCGGCATGGGCGGCGGCATGGGTGGTATGGGCGGCATGGGCGGCATGGACGGCATGATGTAACCCCGGCGGCTCCGTGCGCAGGCGACGGCGCGCGCGGCCGCACACGCCGGGACGGGACAGGCAGACCAAAAGCTGCGTGCCCCTGCCCGGCGGCCCCGAAAGCCATCTTCTACGGAAGGTGGCTTTTTTTCGCCTATTCATTTGGCAAACCCGTTAGCAAGCCCGTTGGCAAGCCCGGCGATTGCCCGCCTGCGCGTTTTGCTTTAGCATGGCCGCCATCGTCCCTCTTTCTCACGCCACCATCATGCAGCCACGCGCCTCCTCTTCCAAAACCACCATCATCGCCGGCATCCTGGCCGGCTTGCTGGCCGCCGGACTCGGCGCCTTTTACCTGCACCAGCAGTCCGCGCCGCAGGGCGGCCATGCGCCTGGCGCGAGCGGCCAGACGGCCGCCGAAGCGCAAAGCGCGCGCGCCGTCGATGCGCTGATGGCTTTGCCGGAAATCAAGGCCTGGTCGGCGCATATCGAAAAGGCATCGGGCGGCCGCGCCCATGGCGCCGTGATGGAAACGTCGCCCGATGCGCGTCTCATCGATGGCAAGCCTTACTATGACCTGAACTTTGTGGAAAACACGCCGGACGCGGCGCACCGCTGGGAGAGTTTCGTCGTCTCCCAGGATGGCAAGCGCATCCTCGTCGACGACATCGTCAGCGGTGAGCTGATCAGCCTGGAACAATGGCGCAAGGACAGCGCGCCCATGCAGCGCATCGCCACGCAATAACGCCCCAGGTCGGCTGCGGGCGCGACGACCAGCGACGCTTGCGTTGCAACGCAAGGTTTACTTTCTGACATCGAAGCGCGATACTCGCCCACATGCCCGCCACCTCTGTCCGCCCCCTTGCACCAGACGACGCGCCCGCCTACCGCGCGCTGCGCCTGACCGGCATCGCCGAACTGCCCGCCGCCTTCTGCACCACGCACGCAGCGGAAAGCGGCTTGCCGCTGGCACAGATCGCCCAGCGCTTGCGCGCCACCTCGCACCAAATAATATTTGGCGCTTTCAACGAAGAGCAATTGATCGCCATTGCCGGCCTGCGCCGCGAACCGATCGCTGTCGTGCATGACAAGGCCAGCCTGTGGGGCGTGTATGTGGCGCCGCAGGCGCGTGGACGCGGCGCGGGACGGCAACTGGTGCAGGCCGCCATCGACCATGCCTGCGCCATTCCCGAGCTGGGCCGCGTGCGCCTGGCCGTGGCGCAGGACAACCACGCGGCGTTGAGCCTGTACCTGGGCTGCGGCTTTACCCTGGCGGACAGCCCCGCAGCGGATGGCATGCTGCCACTGCAGCTGTTGCTGCCCCGCCCCGCTCGTGCAAGTGCCTGTGCAAGCGCAAGTGCCGAAAGTAATGTCTTTATGAAAATCAATACCTTACAAATCCCTGCGAAATAGCGGAGAGGCCGTTTTTTCTGTTGCAAGCAAACGCGGCAGGCCTTAGCATCGCGGCTTACAAAAAAAACTTGGGGGAGAGCCAATGTCATCGGCCGAGACACAAACCGCCACGGGCAAAATGCCGCGGCAAATACCGTACATCATCGCCAACGAAGGCTGCGAACGCTTCAGCTTTTACGGCATGCGCAACATCCTGACGCCGTTCCTCATCAGCACCTTGCTGCTGATGATCCCGATCGACCAGCGCACGGGCGAAGCCAAGCACGTCTTCCACACCTTCGTCATCGGCGTGTATTTCTTCCCGCTGCTGGGCGGCTGGCTGGCCGACCGCTTCTTTGGCAAGTACAACACCATCTTCTGGCTCAGCCTCGTGTATTGCGCCGGCCATGCCTGCCTGGCCCTGTTTGAAAACAGCGTCAACGGCTTCTATTTCGGCCTGTTCCTGATCGCCTTCGGTTCCGGCGGCATCAAGCCACTTGTCGCCTCGTTCGTCGGCGACCAGTTCGACCAGACCAACAAGCACAAGGCCAAGCTGGTCTTCGACCTGTTCTACTGGATCATCAACTTCGGCTCTTTCTTCGCCTCGCTGCTGATGCCGGTGTTCCTGCGCGACTTCGGCCCGTCGATCGCCTTCGGCATTCCCGGCCTGATGATGCTGGCCGCCACCCTCGTCTTCTGGATGGGTGCCAAGAAATACGTGCACGTACCGCCTGCGCCGCCGAATCCCCACTCATTTACCCGCGTCGCCCGCACCGCCCTGCTGGCGCGCGTCGATGGCGGTTCGCGCCCCGGCCTGTATGTCGCCTACGTCGGCGTGATCGGCGCCCTGTATGCGTTCTACAGCATTCCCGAATGGGGCTTCGTGATTGCCGCATGTACCGCGCTGGTCCTGCTGCTGGCCTTCGGCAGCATCGGCACGGCCATGCAGCTGGAACGCGCGCGCGGCATCCACCCGGACGAAGCCGTCGAAGGCGTGCGCGCCGTCTTGCGCATCCTCGTCATCTTCGCCCTCGTCACGCCATTCTTCTCGCTGTTCGACCAGAAGGCCTCGACGTGGATCGTGCAAGCGAACACCATGGAAAAACCAAGCTGGTTCCTGCCGGCGCAGATGCAGGCGCTGAACCCGATGCTGGTGATGCTGCTGATCCCGTTCAATAACCTGGTGCTGTACCCGATGCTGAACCGCTTCGGCCTGGAAGCGACGGCCCTGCGCCGCATGACGGCCGGTATCGGCTTTTCCTCGCTGGCGTGGATCGTCATCGGCTTGCTGCAGCTGGCCCTCGACAGCGGCAACGCCGTCTCCATCATGTGGCAGATTCTGCCGTACGCCCTGCTGACGTTCGGCGAAGTGCTGGTGTCGGCGACAGGGCTGGAGTTTGCCTACAGCCAGGCACCCGTCTCGATGAAGGGCGCCATCATGAGCTTCTGGAATCTGTCGACCACGGTGGGCAACCTGTGGGTGCTGATCGTCAACCGCAGCGTCATGAACGAGGGCGTGATCGGCAAGATCTCCGAGAGCGGCATCAGCGTGACGGCCTTCCAGATGTTCTTCTTCGCCGCCTTTGCCGCCGTCGCCATGCTGGCCTTCGGCCTGTATGCAAGGCGCTACAAGATGGTCGACAACTACCGCCAGGCGGTTATCCCGGCAAAAGCATGATGCCGGCTTGATCCGACGTAAAAAAGGGCGCCCGAGGGCGCCCTTTTTTTTACGTCGTCACGCTCGGCGCATCGCGTCCCGTGCGCTCGCGTATGCGCGCCAACTTTTCCGCCACGGCGATCAGTCCCGCCAGCGCCTCCTGGGTCGGGATGCCGTGTTGCGCGCCATCGGCTTCGTAGCGCTCCAGGTACAGGCGCAGGGTGGCGCCCTCGGTGCCCGTGCCGGACAGGCGCAGCACGATGCGCGCGCCGTCCGTCATGATGATGCGGATGCCCTGCCGCGTCGCCACGGAACCGTCGACGGGGTCCGTGTAGCTGAAATCGTCGGCCAGCGCCACCGTGTAGCCATCGAACTGCTGGCCCGGCAAGGCGGCCAGCTGGCCGCGCACGGCCTCCATCAGCTGCGCCGCGCACGTGCTGTCGATGTCTTCGTAATCGTGGCGCGAATAGTAGTTGCGGCCATAGGTCGCCCAGTGCGCGCGCACGATGTCTTCCACCGATTGTTTTTTCTCTGCCAGCAGGTTGAGCCAGAACAGCACGGCCCACAGGCCATCCTTTTCGCGCACGTGGTTCGAACCCGTGCCGTAGCTTTCCTCGCCGCACACGGTGGCCATGCCGGCGTCGAGCAGGGTGCCGAAGAATTTCCAGCCCGTCGGCGTCTCGTGGCAGGGGATCCCCAGCGCGCTAGCGACCCGGTCGGCCGCGCCCGACGTGGGCATGGAGCGGGCAATGCCCTTCAAGCCAGCACGGTAGCCGGGCGCCACCGTGGCGTTGGCGGCCAGGATGGCCAGGCTGTCCGAGGGCGTCACGTCGAAGCGCCGGCCGACGATCATGTTGCGGTCGCCGTCGCCATCCGAGGCGGCGCCAAAATCAGGAGCCGCATTGTCACCATCATCGGCGGCCATGATGGCGATCAACTCCTGCGCGTTGACGGGATTCGGATCGGGATGACCGCCGCCGAAGTCGGCCAAAGGCACACCGTTGATGACGCTGCCCTTCGGCGCGCCCAGCATGCCTTCCAGGATGGCCGTCGCATACGGGCCGGAAACGGCGTGCATGCCGTCAAAGCAGATGCGCAAGCCGCCCGCGAACAGGGCGCGGATGGCGTCGAAGTCGAACAGCTGCTGCATCAGTTCAGCGTAGTCGAGAACCGGGTCGATCACTTCGACCGTCATCTGCTCGATGCGCACAGTGCCCAAGGCGTCGAGGTCGATGTCGGCAGCGTCGCTGATGCGGTACTCGGTGATGGTTTGCGTGCGCGCAAACATGGCTTCGGTGACCTTTTCCGGCGCCGGGCCGCCATTGGCGATGTTGTACTTGATGCCGAAGTCGCCATCGGGGCCGCCCGGATTATGACTGGCCGACAGGATGATGCCGCCGCTGGCGCCATGCTTGCGGATCACGCAGCTGACGGCCGGCGTCGACAAAATGCCGCCCTGCCCCAGCAGCACGCGCGCGTAGCCGTGCGCGGCCGCCATGCGCAGCACCGTCTGGATGGCCGCGCGATTGTAGTAACGTCCGTCGCCGCCCAGCACCAAGGTCTGGCCGCGGCAGTCGCCGAGCGTGTCGAACACGCTTTGCACGAAATTTTCCAGGTATTGCGGCGTGCTGAAGACCGCTACCTTCTTGCGCAAGCCCGAGGTGCCGGGCCGCTGGCCGGCCATCGGTGCCGTATTGATAACTTGAATACTCATGTTGCCTCCCTATTAACTTCCCATGTTAACCGATGCCGGCCGCGGGGCAAAGCGTTGTACGCCTGCCACGGTGCGGCAAGCCGCTTAACGCGACATCCCGGCATGCCATATAATGAGAATCATTCTCATATGCGGCATTCCTGGCTGCGGACTCATACATCGGACGCCGTGGTTGCACGCTATTACCAAGAACTGTTGAACTTTTGCTGGCGCAGCTTGCGCAACCGCGAGGCCGCCGCCGACCTGGTGCAGGAAAGCTATCTGCGCGTGCTGGGCGAAGCGGCCGTGCGCGAGCCGCGCGCGCTGCTGTACCACACGGCGCGCAACCTGCTGATCGACCAGCACCGGCGCGCCGCCTTGCGCCAGCACGAGGAACTCGATGCCCTGCCGGAAACGGCGCATCCGGCCGCGCCGCGCCATTTGCAGCCGGAGCACGCGCTGGAAAGCAGCCAGGACTGGCAAGCCTGCGTGGCCGCCATCGACGCCCTGCCGCCGCGCTGCCGCGACGCCTTCGTGCTGCACGTCTTCGAGGAATTGCCGCACGCGCAAATCGCCGCGCGCATGGGCATTTCCGTGAGCATGGTGGAAAAACATATCGCGCGCGGCATGCTCAGTTGCCAGGCGCAGTTGCATTCTTTGCGGGAAGCCACATAATGGCGCCCATGACCGCCCTTCCACCCCGCCATGCTTTCGGCCCCTCCGCCCAGGAGCAGGCGGACTTGCGCGAGCATGCCGCTTTTGCCGCCACGCAGGATGGCGTGGCGCTGGCGGCGGCCACCTGGTTCAGCCGGCGCGGCAACCTTGATACGCAGCAACAGGTCGAGTTTGCCGCCTGGCTGGCGGCCGATGCGCGTCACGCCCAGGAGTATGCGCAGCTCAAAGATACGCACCGCGCGGCGCGCACGATTCCCGCGCAGGTGGCCGCGCGCTGGACGGTGCCCCAGGCTCCCTCTGCGCCAGTGTCCGCTCCCCGCCGGCACTGGCTGCGTGCGCTGCCGTATGCGGCGGCCGCCATGCTGCTGCTCAGCGTGGGCGCGGGCGGCTACCAGTGGTGGCAGCAACCCACGTTCAGCCAGTCGTATGCCACCATGCGCGGCCAGCGCCTGGCCGTCGCCCTGCCCGACGGCAGCAAGCTGCAGCTCGATACGGCCACGCAGCTGCACGTCACCCTGTACCGCCAGCGCCGCGAAGTGCGCCTGGCGCACGGCGAAGCGCTGTTCCAGGTGCAAGCGAAGCAAGGACAAGCGTTCGATGTGCTCAGCGGTCCTGTGACGGTGACGGTAGTGGGCACGCAGTTTTCCGTGCGTAACACCCTGGCCCAGGACGGCCAGTTGCGCGTGGCCGTGCAGCATGGCCATGTGCGCGTGGCCGGTACGCGGCAGGAGCAAGTCGACCTGATGGCCGGCCAGGGCGTGACGGCCGACGCCGCCGGGAATTTATCGGCCGTCGCCAGCCTGGCTCCCGGCAGCGTGGCGCCCTGGCGCGACGGCAGGATCACCTTCGACAATGTGCCGCTGGGCGCGGCGCTGGCCGAATTCGAGCGCTATGGCGACACGGGCCTGGTCGCGCGCGATCCCGCCGTCGCCAGGCTGCGCATCGGCGGCAGTTTCAGCCTGACCCAGCTCGACCGCTTCGCCGCCGCCCTGCCCCAGCTGCTGCCCGTGCACGTCGTACGCGATGGTGCCGTCAGCGAGATCCGCATGGCGGCAAAAATGCCGGCGCAAGCCCCTGCGATGCGGCGGCCTGAAAAATAAATGCAAATAGTTCGCATTCGCAGGTGAGGATTTGGCTCGCTGCCGCGTCTACCAAGTTAATCGACAACAAATTAACCTGGAGAAATGCAACATGTGGTCCCCCCGCCTCAATTTGACACCCGCCCCCCTCGCCCTGGCCGCCATGCTGGCCATGAGCAACATTCCCCTGGCACAGGCGCAAACCTCGTCACCCGTCAAACTGTCCATCGCCGCCCAGCCGCTGGGCCAGGCCCTGAATGAACTGGCGCGGCAAGCCAATCTGCAACTGCTGTTTTCGCCCGAGCTGGTGGCCGGCAAAACGGCGCCCGCCGTCAGCGCCACCCTCAGCGTGGCCGACAGCCTGGAGCGCCTGCTGGCCGGCAGCGGCCTGCAAGCGTCCATCAACGGCAATGCCGTCATCATCAAGGCGGCGCCCAAGGCCACGGGCGAGACGGCGACCCTGGCGGAAATCACCGTCACGGCCAATGGCGAGCGCACGGCCACCAGCGAGGGCACGGGTTCTTATACGACGCGCGCCGTGACCCTGGCGGGTGCCGAGCGCTCGCTGCGCGAGACGCCGCAATCGGTGTCGGTGGTCACGCGCCAGCAGATGGACGACAAGAACCTGTTCACGCTGGACCAGGTGCTCGAGCAAAGCACGGGCCTGACGCGCATGAACCGCAGCTTCGGCTCGCATGAATTCCTGTCGCGCGGCAATGCACTGTCTTACCTGATCGATGGCATGCCCGGCATTTCCGACAATGCCACGGGCTGGCTGATCCCCGACATGGCCGTGTATGACCGCGTGGAAATCCTGCGCGGCTCGGCCGGCCTGATCGTCGGCGCCGGCACGCCGGGCGGCGTGGCCAATCTGGTGCGCAAGCGCCCGCGCGCCGAAGCGCACGCGGACGTGACGGCCACCGTGGGCAGCTGGCAGCAGCGCCGCGTGGAACTCGATGCGGGCGCGCCCCTGAACGCGGCCGGCACCGTGCGCGGCCGCGCGCTGGTCGCCTATGAAGACCGCGATTACTTCTATGACGCGGCGCACAGCCGCATGCCTCTGTTCTACGGCATCGTCGAAGCGGACCTCGACGCCACCACCACCATGCGCGCCGGCGCGCGCCGCCAGCACACGGTCACGGACGGCTACTGGCTGTTCGGCCTGCCCCGCTACAGAGACGGCGCCACCTTGCAGATCCGCCGCTCGACCTCGCTGGCACAGGACTGGAACCGCCACGACGCCACCATCGGCGAACTGTTCGCCGACCTCGAGCACCGCTTTGGCGGCGACTGGACGACCAAGCTTGCCATCAACCGCACCTATGGGGCCTTCGACCAGCAGGCGGGCATCGTGCGCGGCAGCATCGCCCCCGCCACGCAGCAAGGGGCGCGCCTGTACACGGTCAATTACCGCAAGCAGGATATCGTCACCACAGGCCTGGATGCCAACGTGGGCGGCAGCTTCCAGGCCTGGGGCGGCAGGCATGAGGTACTGCTGGGCATGAATGCCTCGCGCGCCGTCACCGACGACCATGCGGCCTCGACTTCGCCCGGCCTGCCGTTCGACGTCTTTCATCCGAACAATACGCTGCTCGCGCAGCCCGCGCATCCGGCCTGGGACTCGCTGCCGCACTTGAACGAGCAGCATTACGGCGCCTACGCCAGCACGCGCTGGGAACTCAAGCCGCAGCTGCACCTGCTGCTGGGCGGCCGCCTGAGCTGGTTCGACAAGCAGACCACGGGCAAGCTGGCGACCGACCCCGTCAGCCGCTACAAGGAAAGCCGCGAATTCACGCCGTATGCGGGCCTGGTGCAGGACCTGGGCAAGCAATGGTCCGTGTACGGCAGCTATGCCAGCATCTTCCAGCCGCAGAGCCTGTACTACACGCTGGGCGGACAGCCGCTGAAACCGGTCGTCGGCGATACCTATGAGGCGGGCGTGAAGGGCGAGCTGTACGACGGGCGCCTGAACCTGGCGCTGGCCGCCTTCCGCATCAACAAGCGCGACACGGCCGTGTACGACGAGGCCAGCAATGACGATTGCCTGAAGTGGGACATGACGGGCAGCTGCTACCGCAATGGCCGCCCCATCCGCAGCACGGGCATCGACGCGGACGCCAGCGGCGAAGTGCTGCCGGGCTGGCAGCTGTCATCCGGCTACACCTACAATATCGCGCGCGGCGAAGGCGACGAGACGCCGCCCACCGTCACGCCGAAGCACATGCTGCGCGTGTCGACCAGCTACCGCCTGCCCGGCGAGTGGAAGCACTGGACGGTGGGTGGCGGCGTCTCGGCGCAAAGCGGCTATGTCTATCGGGCCGATGACAATCCCGACGTGCGTTTCCGCAACGGCGGACGCGCGGTGTGGGATGCGCGCGCTTCGTACGTGTTCAACCGCCACTGGAGCGCCAACCTCAGCATCGCCAACGTAACGGACAAGACCTACTGGGCCGCCACGGGCGAATTGCGCCGCGGCAATTACTTCGGTGAACCGCGCAACATCATCCTCACCGTGCGCTACACGCCGACGCTGTAGGCACTGACTTTCAACGCCGCCGCATGCCTGCGGCGGCGTCATTGCCATACCGCACTCTTGCATGTCTCACAACCTCACATTATAATAAGAATAGTTCTCATTCACATTTGGACTCCAGCCGGAGTCCGCCTCCCGCATTTCCCGCCTGCCATCCATCCATCCATCGGCCGGCACGGCATGGCTGGTGCGCAGCTGGATGACACGCTGCGCCAGCCAGGCATCCTCGCCAAGCAAGCCTTCCCATATCCATCACCACAATAAGGAGGTTTCATGGCACCAACATGTACACTGGCCGCCGCGGTTTCTCCCGCCGCTTCCGCCCCGCAGTCCGGCAAGGATCACGGATGACCATGCACGCACCTGCCGCACTTGAAAAAATCGCGCGCCTGCGCCTGTCCGCTGGCGCGCGCTACCGCCTCGGCGTGGCGTCGCGCAGCGTGGCCGCCATCGTTGGCGGCTATGTGCTGGCCGCGCTGGTCACCATGCTGCTGTCGGTGAGCCTGCCCATGGCCCGTTCCGAAGCCGTCATGACGGCCACCCTGCTATCGTTTGCCATCTACACCTGCGTGGTGATGTGGGTCTTCGCCACGCGCAGCGCCCTGCGCGCCTGGCTGGGCCTGCTGATTCCCGCCGCCGTCATCGCCGCCATCCTGCAGTCGATGGACGCACTATCCTGGAGTCTCGCATGAAAGAAGGTTTTCGCCAGTCGATGGCATGGCTGCACACCTGGTCCGGCCTGCTCGTCTGCTGGATCTTGCTGCTGGTGTTTTGCGCCGGCACGGCCAGCTACTACCGCAATGAAATCACCTTGTGGATGCAGCCCGAATTGCACGGCGCCGCCGCCAGCCAGGTCAGCACCGAGGAAGCGGCCAAGGTCGCGCAACAAGCGATGCAAGAGCGCGCCACGGGCGCCACGCGCTGGTTCATCAGCCTGCCCGGCGAGCGCAATCCCGCCACGCAGCTGGGCTGGAGCAAACCCTCGAAGCCCGGTGAAAAGAAGCGCGGACGGCGCGGCAATTTTCATAGCGAAAAAGCCGACCCGGCCACGGGCGAGGTGCTGTCCAAGCCGCGCGAGACGCGGGGCGGCGAATTCCTCTATCGCCTGCATTTCGACCTGCACTACATGTCGGCCATCTGGGGCCGCTGGATCGTGGGTTTCTGCGCCATGTTCATGTTCGTTTCCATCATCAGCGGCATCGTCACGCACAAGCGCATCTTCAAGGACCTGTTTACCTTCCGGCCGAAAAAGGGCCAGCGCTCGTGGCTCGACGCGCACAACGTGACGGCCGTGCTGGCCCTGCCCTACCACATCATGATCACCTACACGGGCCTGGTCACCCTGATGTTCCTGTACATGCCGTCCGGCGCCACGGCCGCCTACAAGGGCGACCAGGATGCCTTCTTCGCCGAAGCGTTTCCCGGCCGCTCGGGCGACAGCAAGCCGGCCGGCGTGGCCGCGCCGCTGACGCCGATCGCCCCCCTCGTGCGCCAGGCGGAACAGCACTGGGGCGGCAAGGTCGAACGCATCTCCGTGAATCATCCGGGCGACGCCAACGCCACCATTTCGCTGACGCGCGCCGGCGGACGCGACATGTCGTCGAAGCAGCCATCGATGGAGTTCGACGGCGTATCCGGCAAGCTGCTCTCAAGCGATGGCGACGCGCAGCCCGGCGCGGCCGCCACGCAGGGCGTGATGGTCGGCCTGCACGTCGCGCATTTCGGCGGGCCGCTGCTGCGCGCCCTGTTCTTCCTGTCCGGCCTGGCCGGCTGCGCCATGGTCGCCACGGGCGCCCTGCTGTGGGCCGTCAAGACGCGCCAGAAGCAAGCCAAGGCGCTGGCCGCCGGCAAGCGCGCCAGCTTCGGCCTGCGCCTGGTCGAAGCGCTCAACATCGGCGCCATCGCCGGCATCCCGATCGCCTTCGGCGCCTACTTCTGGGCCAACCGCCTGCTGCCGGTGGCGCTGGAAGAACGCTCGAAGGAAGAAATTGCCTGCTTCTTCGGCGCCTGGGCCCTGGCCGCCCTCATCGCCCAGCTGCGGCCCTCGCGCGCCATGTGGCGCATGCAGCTGGCCGTGGGCGCCTTCCTGCTGGCGGCGCTGCCCGTGCTGAACGTCTTCACCACCAATTCGCACCTGGGCGTGACCCTGTTCCTGGGCCGCGGCCCCGTGGCGGTGGCCGCCTTCGACCTGGTGGTGCTGGCGCTGGGCCTGGGCCTCGCGTATGCGGCGTTCAAATTGAAACCGCTGCCCGCGAAGGCGGCCAAGGCGGCACCCGTAAAACCGGCGCCAACGATGGAGGCCGCGTGATGGAACTGTTAGCCAATTTCCTCGTCTTCGCGCTGTGCTATGCGGGCCTGTCCGCGCTGTGCCTGGCCATGGACCGCCACTACGCCGACCTGCACGGGCGCGGCGCCGAACCGCCCGCGCCGCTGCGCCGCCGCCTGCAGTGGGGCGGCTGGCTGGCGCTGGCGGCCGGACTGGCCTGGGCCATGCACATCGCCGGCGGCGGCTATGGCCTCGTCTACTGGGTCGGCAGCCTGACGGGCTGCGGCTTGCTGCTGATCTGGCTGCTGCCCTATGCGCCGCACCAGGCCATGCGCCTGGCGCGCATCATCGGCGTGGCCGCCGTGCTGGCCGCCGTCGCGCTGGCAGTGCTGTAACGATCATGGCCATGCCACCCCTGCTGCCCACGCAGCTGGAAAGCCATTACCGCGCACACCACGGCTGGCTGGCGCACTGGCTGCAGCGGCGCCTGGGCAATGCTTTTGATGCGGCCGACCTGATGCAGGACACTTTCATCCGCCTGCTGGCCGGTGCCCCCGCGCAGCCGCAAACGCCGGCCACCACGCGCGGCGTCGAGGCGGAAGTCTCGGGCCAGCTGCGTCCCGACTGGCAACTGACGGCCAGCTATGCCTACAGCCGCATCCGCAACGCCGCCGGCGCGCGCATCCAGACCAGCCAGCCGCAGAGCATGGCCAAGCTGTGGACCACCTGGCGCCTGGCGCAGGGCGTGCCTGGCCTGGTGCTGGGCGGCGGCGTGAACTGGCAGAGCGATATCTACATGGATGACCGCGGGCCGCATGGCGAACGCTTCACGCAGAAGGCGTATGCGGTGGCGGGGCTGATGGCGCAGTATCAGGTCAGTGCGCAGCTGCTGGCGACCCTGAACGTCAATAACGTCTTCGACAAGCAGTACTACTCGACGGGCATGGGCGGCTACTACGGCGATCCACGCAACGCCATGCTGTCGCTGCGCTATCAGTTCTGAATGGCTTCACTACTTTTGAGCAGCACCTCGATGCCCTCGGGCGCCATGGCGCGGCCCAGGTAGTAGCCGAACGCCTCGTCGCAGCCCATCTCGGCGAGCAGTTCCAGCTGCGCGCCGCTTTCCACACCGCCGGCGATGCTGCGCAGTCCGAGCGTGCGCGCCATCGCCACGATGGCGCGCACCATGGCGCCGTCGCCACCGGGCTTGCCCAGGTCGTCGACGAAACACTTTTCGATCTTCACGGCATCCGTGGGAAAGCGTTTCAGGTAATTGAGCGACGCGTCGCCCGTGCCGAAATCGCTGATGGCAATCGCCATGCCCAGCTGGCGGAACTGGCGCAGTATCAGTTCGCAGTTCTGGTTGCGGTCGATCAGGATGCCGGCGGCGATTTCCAGCTCGATGCAGTGCCCCGGCACGCCGGCCGCCTCCAGCGCGGCGGCGAAATTGCGCGCGATATCGCGCTGGTAGAACTGGCGTGCCGACAGGCTGACGGACACCGTCAGCACCTGCCCCCGCGCCATCCAGCTGCGCGCCTGTTCCACCGCCGTGGCCAGCACCCAGGCGCCCACCGGCAGGATCAGGGCGCTTTCCTCCAGCACCGGCAAAAAGTCGAGCGGCATCATGAGGCCCAGTTCCGGGTGTTTCCAGCGCAGCAGCGCCTTCACGCCCGTGATCGTACGCGTCTTCAGGTCCATGCGCGGCTGATAAAACAGGGCGAATTCGTTGCGTTCGAGCGCATGGCGCAGGGCCGTCTCGAGGATGGTGCGCGAATACGACTGCGTCTGCATGCGCGCGGCGTAGCGCAAACAAGTGCCCGGCGCGTGGCGCTTGGCCGCGTACATGGCCAGGTCGGCCTTCTCGATCAGCGCATTGACGTCGTCGTCATCGTCCGGGTACAGGGCCACCCCCACGCTGGCGGCCACCGACAGGCTGTATTCGCCGATGACGAAGGGTGCGGCGATGGCGGCGACGATCTTTTCGGCCACCCGCTCGGCATCGTGCGCCGTGCGCAGTTCCGTCAGCAGGATGATGAATTCATCGCCGCCCTGGCGTGCCACCGTGTCGACCTTGCGCACGCACTGCTGCACCCGGCGCGCGAACTCCGTCAGCACCTGGTCGCCCACGTCGTGTCCCAGGCTGTCGTTGATGGACTTGAAACGGTCGATATCGACGAACAGCACGGCCAGCAAAGCCTGGTGGCGGCGCGCGTAGGCGATGCCGTGCTCGAAGCGGATCTGGAAATGCAGGCGGTTCGGCAAGCCTGTCAGGCCGTCGTGGTGGGCGATGAATTCCAGCTGCTGCTCGGCGCGCCGGCGCGCCGATACATCGTGCAGCAGCAGCACCGCGCCGCCCTGCGCCAACGGCGCGCAGCTGTACTGCACGTCGATGCGCTTGCCGTCGAGATGGCGCAGCAGCACGGCGCCGCGCGCCACTTCCAGCACTTCCTGCCGCGCCACGCAGTCGCGCACCTGGCGCGCCGCATCGACGGGCGCGCCGTCATGAAACAGCGGCAGCAGCTGCGTCACGGGCTGGCCCAGGCCGTCGTCACCCAGCAGGCCACCCATGCCGCTGGCGCGGGGATTGAGGTACTGCACCACGCCATCGTGGTCGGTGCCGATGACGGCTGCCGGCAGCGCGTGCAGCAGCGCCAGCGCATCCGCCATGCGCTGCGCCTGCGCCGCCTGCAGCACCACGCCGATCGCATGGCGCATGCGCCACATGCGCGCCGCCTGCCACTGGCAGGCCAGCAGCGCGCTCAGCACCACGGCCAGGGTCAGGCACAGCGCCAGCAGCAGCGCCGTCATGCGTCACCCGGCAGGCGGAAAGTGAAGAACATGGTTTTCCTTTGCAACGCGCGCCATGCGGCCGGGCGCAGATCCATGCGGAAAGGAAATAGTATAAGAATTTCGGCGCGATATTTGCCTGATCGGACGCCGCTTGACTGGCATCAAGCGGCGCGGGGCGGGCCTGCGTCAGGTCAGCGACAGTCTCCGGGTCGGCGCGGCCACGCCGGGAACCGCATGCAGTTTGAAGATGCTGACGGCGTCGGCCAGGCTGGCCGCCTGCTGCTGCAGCGCGTCCGCGGCGGCGGCGGCCTGCTCCACCAGGGCCGCATTCTGCTGCGTCACGCCATCCATCTGGCTGATGGCGATGCTGATCTGCTCGATGCCGTCGCGCTGCTCCACGCTGGCTACGGCGATCTCGCCGATGATGGCGTTCACGCGCTGCACGCTGCTGACCACATCGTCCATCGTGCGCCCCGCCTGGCCCGCCAGCACGCTGCCTTCTTCCACCGTGCGCACGGATTCGCCGATCAGCTGCTTGATTTCCATGGCCGCCGCGGCCGACCTGTGCGCCAGGCTGCGCACTTCGCTGGCCACGACGGCGAAGCCGCGTCCCTGCTCGCCCGCGCGCGCCGCTTCCACGGCCGCATTCAGGGCCAGGATATTCGTCTGGAAGGCGATGCCGTCGATGACGGCGATGATGTCGACGATGCGCTTCGACGAGGCATTGATATGGCTCATGGTCTGCACCACCTGCGCCACGGCCGCGCCACCGCGCTGCGCCACGTCGGACGCGCCGCCGGCCAGCTGGCGCGCCTGGTCCGCGTTGTCGTTATTCTGCCGTACGGTGGAGGTCAGCTCGATCATCGCGGCGGCCGTTTCTTCCAGCGAACTGGCCTGCTCCTCCGTGCGCGAAGACAGGTCCATGTTGCCGCTGGCGATTTCGCCCGACGCCGTGGCGATGGAGTCCGTGCCGGCGCGCACCCGTCCCACGATGTCGGCCAGGTTGCCGCTCATCGCCTTCAGGGCACGCAGCAGGTCGCCGATTTCATCGCGGCTGCTGTCGGCCACCACGGCGCGCAAGTCGCCGGCCGCCACTTGCTGGGCGATGCCGACGGCCGCGCCCAGCGGCACCGTGATACTGCGGATCAGCCACCACACGGTGATGGACCCCACGACCAGCGTCACCAGCACGGTGGCCAGCATGGCGATGCTGGCGCTGCGGTGCGCGGCCGTGTCCTGCTCCTTCATCTGCGCCATCAGACTGTGCGACTGCTTGCCGATAGTGGCGACGATGGCGTCGATCTGGCGCGTCGGTTCGCGGTCCATGCCCTTGACCAGCGCATCGACCGTGTGGGCGCTGTCGGCACGCGCGCCATCATACTGCTGCAGCGCCGCCAGGTAGCTCACGCCCAGCGCGTCGTGCGCCTGCAAGGCCTGCGCCACGGGCGCCGTATCGAGTTTCAACGCGGCCATCATCGCCTGCAAGCCGGCCAGTTCCTTGCGCGTCTGCGCGCCGCTGGCGACAAACGCTTCGCGGTAGCGCTGGAAGGCGGCCGCATCGCCGCCGCGCAGCAGGATGTTTTTCCATTCCTGCACCTGGATCTTGAATTCCACCTGCGCGCTGCGCGCCGCGTCGACCGCTTCCGTCAGGGCCACGGAGCGCTGCATGGCTTCCGTGCTGCGCGCGCTGGCCGCATCGAGCGCGCTCCAGCCGCGCACGCCAACGAACACCAGCGCAAGAAAGAAGAAGGCGCCCAACAAACCCAGGCGGACGGAGATTTTCAGATTCGCGAGTTGCATGTGTTTCTCCCGGCGGCAAGAACAGGATGGCAACAAAGGCGCCGCCAAATCTATCCATTTCTCACCAAATAGGGAAATCATGCGGCGCGCCCCGTAAAAAACCAAGCGGTGCTTTCGTTAGAGAAACACTTTCAGCACAGAAACAACAAATTACACGGGAAGGTTGACTGTCTGGCCATATTGCCGGGCTCGCAGCATGGTCGGGCCGGCAATCTTGTTGGCAACGCTAGCGCGCCGCCGCGGCCGCACCCGCGAACTCTTCGCGCAGCAGCGGATACAAACGCCGGTAGCGCGCCAGCCGCTCGTCCAGCATGGCGGATGCCTGCGGCGCGATCGTTTCCTGCACGGGCGGGCGCGTGCACACCTGCGCCGGCGACAAGCCCGTCACCGCCATCTGCGCCAGGCGCGCCGCGCCGAGGGTGCCGCCGGCCACGCCATGGTCGTGCCGCAGCACGTTCAGGCCCGACGCATTCGCGCACAACTGGGCCCAGAAGCGGCTGCGCGAACCGCCACCGACGAACGACGCTTCTTCCAGCTGCGTGCCGGCGCTGCGCAGGGCCGCATTGCCGTCGGCCATGGCAAAGGCCACGCCTTCCATCACGCTGTAGGCCAGTTCCGCGCGCCCATGCTCCGTCGACAAGCCAAAAAACACGCCGCGCGCCGTGGCGTCGTTGTGCGGCGTGCGCTCGCCGCTCAGGTAGGGCAAAAAGATCGGCGCCGTGCGCGCTTCCACGCCTTCGGCCAGCGTCACCAATTCTCCGATGTCGGACGACTGCGTCAGCCGCGCCACCCAACTGAGGCTGGATGCGGCGCTGAGGATCACGCTCATCTGGTGCCAGCGCCCGGGCAGGCAATGGCAGAACGCATGCACGCCCTGGCCCGGATTGGGCGCGAAGCCATCGCTGCCGGCGAACAGCACGCCGGAGGTGCCCAGCGACAGCAGGCCGGCGCCCGCTTCCACCACGCCCAGGCCCACGGCGGCGGCGGCATTGTCGCCCGCGCCGCCGGCCAGCACCACCGCATGCGCGATGCCCCACTCCTGGCACAGCGCCGGGCGTATCTGCGCGGCGGCGGCGCTGCCTTCGACCAGGCGCGGCATGTGTTCGCGCGAGAGGCCCGTCGCCGCCAGCATGCGCTCGGACCAGTCGCGTTTGGCCACGTCCAGCCACAGGGTGCCGGAGGCGTCGGACATGTCGGAGACGCAGTCGCCCGTCAGGCGCAGCGCCACGTAATCCTTGGGCAGCAGGACTTTACTGATGGCGCGAAACAGCGACGGTTCGTACTTTTGCAGCCACAGCAGCTTGGGCGCCGTGAAGCCGGGCATGGCCTGGTTGCCCGTGATGGCGCGCGACTCGGGCACCAGCGCTTCGAGTTCCACGCACTCGGCAAAGGCGCGCGTATCGTTCCACAAAATGGCCGCGCGCAGCACGTGCTGCTGCTTGTCGAGCAGTGTGGCGCCATGCATCTGGCCCGACAGCGCGATGCCGCGCAAGCCGGAAAACGCCACCGGCTGGGCGCTGCGGATGGCCGCGATCACGTCCAGCGTGGCGTGCCACCAGTCCTCCGGATTCTGCTCCGACCAGCCGGGATGGGGACTCGATACGCGCAGGCTCACGCCGCTGCTGGCGAGAATGGTTTGCGCGTCGTCGGTCAGGATGGCCTTGACTTCGGAAGTGCCGATATCGATACCGAGATATGTCACGATGGTTCCATGTATAAAAGTGATTAAAGCCGGCCGTCAGGGGAAGGACTCGGGCATGTTCATGTGCAGGCAGGAGCGAAATTTCGACGGCGACATCCGCTTGTGGGCCAGGAACTGGCGATTGAAATTGGACAGATTGTTAAAGCCCGTGCGGTAGCAGATATCGGTGACCTTCATGTCGGTATTCATCAGCAGCTCGCAGGCCAGCGCGATGCGCTCCTGGTTCACGTAATGGATGAAGGAGGTGCCCGTATGCTTGCGGAAGAAACGCGTGAACTTGAGCGTGTTCATTTCCGCCACGTCGGCCACGTCCTGCTCGCAAAAATCGAGCGTGATGTTCTGCTTGATATACGCCAGCACCAGGTTGATGGTCGATGACATGTAGCGCCCCGCCTGCGCCAGATAGGTGACGCTGGCCAGAGGTCGGCGTTCGCGGCAGTCGCACAGCTCGCCGAACAGGCGCGCGAACAGTTCCACCCGGCGCGGGCCTTGCGCCGTCGTCAGCTCGAACATCAGCGGCGCCAGGCGCAAGCCCAGCGCGTCGGGAAACTGCAAGCCCCTGCCCGCCTCGCCCAGCAGGGTTTTCAGGGGCCCCATTTCCGGGAACAGCAGCGCGCAGCGGTCGATGAATTCACCGGAAAACTGCAGCACCAGGTCGCGCGCGGGCAGGCTCACGCCCTCGGCCAGCTCACTGACCCAGTTGTGCGGCAGGTTCGGCCCCGTCAGCACCAGGTTGCCCGGCGCGTAACTGCCGATATGGTCGCCAACAAAGAACTTGCCGGTCGACGTGGTGATGATGTGCAGTTCGTACTCGGGATGGAAATGCCATTTCGCCACCACATGCGGATAGCCGTGCGCCCACGCGCGAAACGATTCGTGTATCGGTTTGTGGATCAGTTCCAGGTCAGGCGTCACGGCGGTTCCCTTGCACAGTCTCGGTGGTGCCTATTCTAATACTTCAGCACTTACCGCCAGGGCCAGCTCGGTGTCGGCATCGAACAGATGGATGTGTTCTTCGTCGAAGGCCAGCGCCAGCATCTGGCCCACCTGGGCCGCGCTGTTGGCGGCGTTCGCCGGCAGCAGCGCCGACAGGGTCAGTGCACCGCACTGGAAGCTGATCAGCGCTTCCGCGCCCAGCAATTCCACCAGGTCGATCACGCATGCAAGGCCATGGCTTGCGCCGCCGCCAGGCTGCTGATCCTGCGGCGTGGCGGCGCGCAAGTGGTTAGGGCGCAAGCCGAACACCACCCGCGTGCCCGACTTGAGCGCCGCGAAACGGGGCGACGTCAATGGCCAGCGGTAGCCGGAGCAAATGAGCAGGGTGCGCGCGCCGTCGCTCTCGATCACGCCGTCGATGAAATTCATGGCCGGCGTGCCGATGAAGCCGGCCGCGAACAGGGTGCGCGGATGGTTGTACAACTGGGCCGGCGTGCCGATCTGCTCGATATGCCCGCCTTTCATCAGCACCACGCGGTCGGCCAGGGTCATGGCTTCCAACTGGTCGTGCGTCACGTACAGGGTGGTGGTGCGCAGGCGGCGGTGCAAGCGCTTGATGTCGGCGCGCAGCTGCGCGCGCAGCTTGGCGTCCAGGTTCGACAGCGGTTCATCGAACAGGAATACCTGCGGCGTCTTGATCATGGCGCGCGCGATGGCCGTGCGCTGCTGCTGGCCGCCCGACATGGCGCGCGGCTTGCGATCGAGCAGGCTGTCCAGGCTGAGGATGGCCGCCACCTCGCGCACGCGGCGTTCGATCTCGTCGTTCGGCACCTTCAGGCGGCGCAGGCCGAAGGCGATATTGTCGTACACCGTCATGTGCGGATACAGCGCGTAGTTCTGGAACACCATCGCCACGTTGCGCTCGCGCGGCGGCAAGTCGTTGACGACGGCCCCGCCGATCAGCAACTCGCCACCGCTGATGTCTTCCAGTCCCGCGACCATGCGCAGCAGGGTCGATTTGCCGCAGCCCGATGGCCCCAGCAGGACGATGAATTCACCGTCGTCTATCTCCAGGTCGAACGGCTGCAGCACCGCGGTCTTGTGGTCATAAGTCTTGTGCAGCTGCCTGCAGGCGATATTTGCCATGATCAGTCTCCTGCCAGTTCAATTTGTATCTTGACGTCGCGCGGGTGGCCCTTGGCCGCCTCCTCGAACGCCCGCACGCCGTCGGCGAAGTCGAAGGTGCGCGAGATGAAGGGCTTCACGTCGATCTTGCCCGAGGCCAGCAGCGCGATGGCGCGCGGGAAGATGTTCGCGTAGCGGAACACGGACTCGATGCGCGCTTCCTTGGCCTGGATGGCGACGATATCGAAGGGCACCTTATCGGGCGGCATGCCGACCAGCACCAGGCAGCCGTTGGGGCACAGCAGGTCGATGATGTCGTCGTAGGCGCGCATGCTGCCGCTGGCCTCGAAGACGATGTCGGCGCCCCAGCCTTGCGTCAGCTCGCGCACGCTATCAAACAGGCTGGCATGACGCACGTCGAGCGTGGTCACGGCCGGATTGCCGGCGAACAGCGCCAGTTTTTCCGGCACCAGGTCGGCCAGGATCACGCGCGAGCAGCCGCCCGCCAGCGCCGCCAGCGCAGTCATCGCGCCGATGGTGCCGGCGCCGATCACCACGGCCACGTCGCCCGGCTTGATGGCCGCCTTCTTGGCCGCCTGCAGGCCGATGGCCAGCGGTTCGACGATGGCGCCTTCGCCGAAGCTGACGTTGTCGGGCAGCTTGAAGGTGAACGCGGCCGGGTGCACCACATACGGCGTGAGACAGCCATGGATGGGCGGCGTGGCCCAAAAGCGCACGGCCGGGTCCAGGTTGTACAGGCCGCGCATGGTGGCTGGCGAATCGAAACGCGGCACGCCCGGTTCCATGCACACGCGGTCGCCCACTGTCAGGTGCGTGACTTCCGCGCCCACTTCGGCCACCACGCCGGAAGCTTCGTGGCCCAGCACCATCGGCGCTTCGACGGCGAAGGGGCCAATTTTGCCATGTTTAAAGTAATGTACATCGCTGCCGCAGATGCCCACCGTGTGTATCTTGATTTTCACGTCGCGCGCGCCGACGACGAGCGGCATGTCGATGTCGCGCAAGGTGATTTTTTCCGCCTGTTCCAGTACGAGTGCTTGCATGATGGTTTCCTTGTTTATTTATGTTTGAGCATGGAGTTGAGCAACCGCCCCAGGATGCCGACGAACAGCAGTGGCGGCAGCGCCAGCAGCACGGTGGACGCGTTCACCACGCCCCACGGCACTTCCTGGCCCATCGAGGTAAAGGCCGACGCCACCACGGGCAGGGTCATGCTCTTCGACGAGGTGAGCGCCAGCGCGATCATCAGCTCATTCCAGACCAGCACGAAGCTGAAGACGATGCCGCCCATCAGGGTCTTCGAGGCCACCGGCAGGGCCACGTGCCAGAACACCTGGTAGGGGCTGTAGCCGTCCAGCGCCGCCGCTTCCTCGATCTCTTTCGGGATACGGGCAAAGGCGGGAATCGACAGCCAGATGATGGTCGACAGGGTCACCAGCAGATACGTCACCACCATCGACAGGCGCGAGTCGTACAGGCCCAGGTCGATCCAGATCGAGATCAGGGGAATGGCGACGGCGACCGGCGGCAGGAAGCGCAGGGAGAGCAGGAAGAACTGGATATCCTTCTTCGCCGGGATCGGATAGCGGGCGATCGCATACGCGGCCGGCACGCCCAGCACGGCGCCGGCAAGCACGGCCAGGCCGACGATGGCCACGCTGTTGCCCAGGCCCGTCAGCACTTCCGGGCTGGCCAGCACCTGCTGGTAATTGGCCAGCGTCGGGCTGAAGAAAAAGCGCGGCACGGGCGTGACGATGTCCATCAGCTCCTTGAAGGAGTTGAGCACGGCCCACAGGATGGGGAACAGCGCCACCAGCACGATCAAGGTGGTGACGGCGGTGGTGGCGACGGCGCCCAGGCCGCGCGTCATAGTCAGTTTTCCCATTTGGCGACCCGCTTCCAGAGTAAAGTAAAGATGATGGTCGTGGCCAGCATCATCAGCACGGCCATGCTGGACGCATACGAGACCTTGCCCATCAGGCCGATGCCTTGCGCATACGCATACATGTCCAGCGTTTCGGTGGCGATGCCGGGGCCGCCCTTGGTCATCACGTAGATCAGGTCAAAGGAACGCAGCGACTCGACCATCTTGATGAACACCAGGCTCATGATGGGCACCTTCAGCATCGGCAGCGCGATATACGCATACACCTGCAGGGTGCCGGCGTAATCGAGGCGCGCCGCTTCCAGCGGTTCGGTGGGCAGCGTCTCCAGCAGTTTCAGGATGACGGCGCCGAAGAACAGGCCCCACTGCCAGATGTCGACCAGCGCCACCGCATACAGCGCCGTGGCGGGGTCGGACAGCAAGGCGCTGCCGCCCAGGCCCACGCATTCGAGCAGCCAGTTGAGGATGCCCATCAGGGGCGAATACATGAACTTCCAGATGAAGGCGGCCGAGACGCGCGGCAGCAGCACCGGCACGATCAGCAGCAGCGCGAGAAGATCGCGCGTGCGGCCCTTGATCCTCTCGAACAGGAACACGGCCAGCAGCACGCCGACGACCAGCGAGCCGGCCACGGTGACCACTTCCCAGATGGCCGACACCTGCACGGCATTGAGGAAGCGGCGGTCGCCGAACAGGCGGAGAAAATTGGCCAAGCCCACGTACTCGCTGTCGCTGTAGCGCAGCACGCGGTTTTGCAAGGCCAGGTTGATGGCGGCGATGCTGGGCACCAGGCCCAGGATCAGCAGGACCAGCAGCGGCAGGGTCAGAAAGACGGCCGGCAGCCAGGTATGGCGTTTTTTACGGATGGAGTGTGGCATAAGGATCAGCTTTCAGGCGAGGATAGGCAGGCGCTGGCTTTAACCCCAAGGCGAATACCGGGGTCGGACCCTCAGGGTCCGACCCCAGCTGTTCCGATGTTGGGGTAAAAATTACTTACGCTTTTGCGCCCGCTGCATCACTTCGGTCGCGTACTCGTTGGCCTCATCGAGCGCGCTCTGCACGTCGCCGCGCGTGCCCGTAAACACCTCCTCCAACACGACGCCCAGGTTGTCGCCGATGTCCGGCCACTCGGGGCTGGGCCAGATGGTGACGCGCGAGACGGGCGTGGTGTCCGTCAGGCCCGCCTGGATCTGCGGCTTGACGTGCTTGCGGAAGTACTCGCTGGCGATGGTGCTGCTGCGGTTGTAGTCGCTGAAGACGTTGTCCTTCAGGCGCGCCTGTTCCTGCTCCTTGCCCGTGGCCCAGGCGATGAACTTGCCGGCCGCCTGGCGCGTGCATTCATCCTTCGCGCCCGTGGCGGAGATGGCCAGGCCGTGGCCGTAAGCGGCCGACGGCAGCGGCGATGGCGGGCGCACATAGCCGACCTTGTCGACCACCGAGGATTTTTTCGGGTCTTCCATCCAGTCGGCGAACGGCGTCGACTCGATCATGAAGGCCACCTTGCCGGACCTGAATGCTTCGAGCGCATTGCTCCAGTCGTAAGTGGCGCCGCCCGGCGGCGAATACTTGAACAGCTCGCGGTACAGGGTGGTCGCCTTGACGGCCTGCGGCGAATTGAAAGTGGGCACGCCATTGTTTTCCCATTTGCCGCCGGCGGCCAGCATGAACGGCGCCCAGCGCCAGACATTCATGCCCGAGCCGCGCTGACCGCGCGCCGCCCAGCCGTAAACATTGGGCGGATTATTCAGTTTTTTTACGGCGGCGACCAGTTCGTCGAGCGTCTTCGGGACGGCGATGCCGGCCTTTTCCAGCAAGTCGCGGCGGTAGAACAGGAAGTCGCTGCCGCCGATCAGGGGCGCGAAATACGCCACGCCCTTGTAGGAAGCGACGGCGCGGCGGCCCGGCAGGAAGTCCTCGTAATCGGCGTCCTTGGGCAGGTATTTGAGCAGGGGAACGACCCAGCCGGCCGTGGCGAATTCGGCCACGTTGGCTTCGTCGATGTAATAGATCTGGTAGGAACCGGCCCTGGTCGAAGCGTCGAGCCTGGCCTTCGAGCGGCGGTCATTTTCGCCGAAATAGCTGATCTGGACCTTGGTGCCGTTTTTCTTTTCATACTCGGCCAGGGTCTTTTCCATCACCGTCAGCCCCAGGCTTTTTTGCGCCAGCACCTTGAGCACCGGCACCGAGCAGCTTTGCGCCGAGGCCGCCGACATCGACAGGCAGGCGGCGGACATGACGCCGCCCCATGCAATAGCAGTAACGATTTTCATCACGAGTCTCCATTTTTATAGTCCGGCGGTTTTCCACCGGTGAAGCAACTATAAAAATAAAGCGCCGGCGTCACCACTACAAAAGGCGCGGGTTTCCAAATACTATTTTTCACTTTCGCCAGCCGCGTACGCGTTGGCATCCGCCATGAACGGCCTGCGCGCCAACCGCCCTGACTCATAGTCAATAACTATTGCAATCATTAAAGTAATCAAGTTTCACATATTTACAACCAGGTATATAGTCACTCAGGCGATGGCAAGCAGCGCCTGAGCAATGACCTGAGCCGTCTGCCGCCTGTGCATGATTACCAGCACATCCCCCCTGCGCTCGCGCAGCCATACCACCCAGGAAAAAATCCATGTCAACTGAAGCAAAATGTCCGTTCTTGCACGTCGCCGGCAAAGGCACGGCAAACCAGGACTGGTGGCCAAACCAGCTGAACCTGAAGATGCTGCACCAGCAGGCATCGCAATCGGACCCCATGGGGAAGGATTTCAACTATGCGGCGGCATTCAAGAGCCTCGACCTGGAGGCCGTGAAGAAAGATCTGGTGGCCTTGATGACCGTCTCGCAGGACTGGTGGCCGGCCGACTTCGGCCATTACGGGCCGTTCTTCATCCGCATGGCATGGCACAGTGCGGGCACCTACCGCGCCGGTGACGGTCGCGGCGGCGCCGGTTCCGGCCAGCAGCGCTTCGCGCCGCTGAACAGCTGGCCCGACAACGTCAATCTCGACAAGGCACGCAGGCTGATCTGGCCTATCAAGCAGAAATATGGCCGCAAAATCTCGTGGGCCGACCTGATTGTCCTGACGGGCACCGTCGCCCTGGAATCCATGGGATTGAAAACCTTCGGCTTTGGCGGCGGACGCGTCGATGCGTGGGAACCGGACGGCGTCGACTGGGGCGCCGAAACCACCTGGCTGGCGGACGACAAGCGCTATGCCGGCGAGCGGGAACTCGACAATCCGCTCGCGGCCGTTCAGATGGGGCTCATTTACGTCAATCCGGAGGGTCCCGACGGCAATCCGGACCCGCTCGCGGCGGCCAGGGACATCCGCGAGACGTTCGCGCGCATGGCGATGGACGACGAAGAGACGGTTGCGCTCATCGCCGGCGGCCACACCTTGGGCAAGACGCACGGCGCGGCACCGCCGGTTCCCCACGTGGGACCGGAGCCGGAAGCGGCCGGCATGGAGGAGCAAGGCCTGGGCTGGAAGAACAGCTTCGGCACGGGCAACGGCGACGACACGATCTCGAGCGGCCTGGAAGTCATCTGGAGCCAGACGCCCACGCAATGGAGCAATAACTTCTTTGAAAACCTGTTCGGCTTTGAATGGGAGTTGACGAAGAGCCCGGCCGGCGCGCATCAATGGAAGCCGATGGGCGATGCGGGCGCGGGCGCCATGCCAGATCCGCGCGACCCGTCGAAGCGCCGCGCGCCGTCGATGCTGACGACCGACCTGTCGTTGCGCTGCGACCCCGCGTACGAAAAAATCTCGCGGCGCTTCCTCGCCCATCCCGATCAATTTGCCGATGCGTTCGCCCGCGCATGGTTCAAGCTGACGCACCGCGACATGGGTCCGATCACGCGCTATGTCGGCGCGGACGTGCCGGCCGAAGAGCTGATCTGGCAAGACCCGATTCCGGCGCTCGATCATGCCCTGATCGACGCGCTCGATATTGCCGCGCTCAAAAGCCAGGTCCTGGCATCGGCCCTGCCGGTGTCGCAACTGCTTGCCGTCGCGTGGGCGTCGGCATCGACCTTCCGCGGTTCCGACAAGCGCGGCGGCGCAAACGGCGCGCGCATTCGTCTGGCGCCGCAAAAGGATTGGCCGGCCAATCAGCCGGCGCAACTGGCGCAGGTGCTCGACATGCTCGAAGGTCTGCAGCGCGCATTCAACGGCGCGCAAGATGGCGGCAAGCGAGTCTCGCTGGCCGACCTGATCGTGCTGGCCGGCTGTGCGGGCGTCGAACAGGCGGCGAAAAATGCCGGACACGAGGTGCAGGTTCCGTTCACGCCGGGGCGCATGGATGCGTCGCAGGCACAGACCGATGCGGCCGCATTCGCGGTGCTCGAGCCGGTCGCTGACGGTTTCCGCAACTACATGCGGGGTCAGTATTCGGCATCGGCCGAAGTGTTGCTCGTCGATCAGGCGCAATTGCTGACGCTGAGCGCGCCGGAAATGACCGTGCTGGTGGGCGGCATGCGGGTGCTGAACGCGAATGCCGGACAGACGCCGCACGGTGTCTTTACCGACAGGCCGCAAGCGCTGAGCAACGACTTCTTCGTCAATCTGCTCGACCCGGCAACGCAATGGACGCCGGCAGCGGACGCGAAGGACGTGTTCGAAGGGCGCGACCGGGCGACGGGCAGACGCCGGTGGACCGGCACGCGTGTCGACCTTGTCTTCGGTTCAAACGCGCAGCTGCGGGCACTGTCCGAAGTGTATGCAAGTTCGGATGCGCGCGAGAAGTTCATCCACGACTTCATCGCGGCGTGGACCAAGGTGATGAATCTTGATCGCTTCGACCTGAAGTAAGCCTGGCAGACGCGCGCTCAATGGAGCGTGCGCAGTTTGGCGCCCCCGCATCCGGCGGCGGCGCCATTCGTATCGCTAATGGTGAAAATCCTTGCGGTAGATATTGGTATCCTTGCCCGCCGGCGGCAAGCGCGAAAAGCGCTCGAAGCGCAAGCCCAGTTTATTGAGCAAATTGATCGACGCCTGGTTCTGCGGCGAGGTGATGCCGTACAGGGTGGGGATGCGCAGCGTGTGCCGGGCATGCCGCACGATGGCCGCCGTCGCCTCCCAGGCATAGCCCTGGCCCCAGTAGACGGGCAGCATGGCGTAGCCGATGTCGGGGCCGGGCAGGCTGTCGCGGCGTATCATGCCGCCCATGCCGATGGCCGCGCCGTCGCTGCGGCGCTCGATAACGTAAAAGCAATAGCCATGCTCGCGGAACTGCGCCATCGGACCGGCCTCCAGCGCCGCGCGCGCCGCATCCACGGTATGGATGTTGCGGTCGCCGATATTGGCGATCCACGATGGTTCATTGATCAGCGCAAGGTAGAACGGCGCGTCCTCGGGCGTGAAGGTGCGCAGGCGCAGGCGCGGCGTCTCGATCACAGTGACGGCGCCGCTCATGCCGGCCACTGCATCGGATCGGTCAGCAGCTGGTACATCACGTAGGCGTCGACATAGCCCAGCTGCGCGTGGCGATAGGCCAGCGGCAGGGTGCCGATGATAGAAAAGCCCAGCTTTTTCCACAGGGTGACGGCGCCCAGGTTGGTGCTGACGACGAAGTTGAACTGCATCGCCAGGTAGCCCGCGCGGCGCGCTTCTTCCATGCAGTGCACGCCCAGCATGCGCCCCACGCCCACGCCCTGCGCGGCGGGATCGACCATGAACGAGGCATTGGCCACGTGCGATCCATGACCCGGCTGGTTCGCCACCAGCTTGTACATGCCCAGCAAGCGCTCGCTGCCCATCACGGCGACATGGCTTTGTATGCCGGGGCCGAACCAGTAGGCGTGGCACGCTTCGCGCGTAGTATCGGCGGGGAAGGTGTAGGTGTCGCCAGCGGCCACCAGGGTCTGGAAAATCGGCCACATGGCGTCGAAGTCGGCTTCCTGGGCCGGGCGGATATCAATTTCTTTCAAGGCGGTGCTCCCGATAACAAGTGATGGCCGATTGTATCAGCGCCCCAGGCGGAAGTTCACGCTGTCGGGCCGCCCCGGCAGGTGCAGGCGCGATTGCGCGCGCGGCGCCTCGCTGACGATTTTCCCGCGGCGCAGCACCAGGCGCCGCGCCGCGCGCAGGCGCAGCGCTTCCACCGTGGAGCCGCAATCGAGGATCAGCAAGTCCGCATGGCAGCCGGGCGCGATGCCGTAGCCGTCCAGGCCCAGGATGCGCGCCGGCGTCTGCGTCACGGCCAAAAAGCAGTCGTGCATCGCTTGCTGGCCCGTCATCTGCGCCACGTGCAAGCCCATGTGCGCCACTTCCAGCATGTCGCCCGAACCGAGGCTGTACCACGGGTCCATCACGCAATCGTGACCAAAGGCGACGGGAATGCCGGCGGCCAGCATCTCGGGCACGCGCGTCATGCCGCGCCGCTTCGGATACGTATCGTGGCGCGCCTGCAGGGTGATGTTGATGAGGGGGTTGGCAATCGCCGCCACGCCCGCCTCGCGGATCAGGGGCAGCAGCTTGCTCACATAGTAATTGTCCATCGAATGCATGGACGTCAGGTGCGAGCCCGTCACCCTGCCCTGCATGCCAAGGCGCTGGCTGTGGAAGGCCAGGGTTTCGATATGGCGCGACAGCGGGTCGTCCGATTCGTCGCAATGCATGTCCACCATCAGGCCCCGCTCGCAGGCGAATTCGCACAGCAGGCGCACCGATTCCGCGCCGTCTGCCATGGTGCGTTCAAAATGGGGAATGCCGCCCACCACGTCGACGCCCATGGCGATCGCGCGCTTTAAATTGTCGAAGGCGCCCGGGCTGCGCAGGATGCCGTCCTGCGGAAAGGCCACCAACTGCAAATCGAGATACGGCGCCACTTGCCGCTTGACGTCGAGCAGCGCTTCGACGGCCAGCAGGCGCGGGTCGCAGATATCCACGTGCGAGCGGATGGCCAGCAAGCCGCGCGCCACGGCCCAGTCGCAATACTGCAAGGCGCGTTGCACCAGCGCGTCCTGCGTCAGCTGCGGTTTCAGCTCGCCCCACAGGGCGATGCCTTCGAGCAGGGTGCCAGAGGCATTCACGCGCGGCAGGCCGTAGCTGAGCGTGGCGTCCATGTGGAAGTGGGCGTCGACGAAGGGCGGCGTGACGAGGTCGCCGGCGGCGTCGATCTCCTGCGCGCCCGTCACGGGCAAGGCGGGGCCGACGGCGGCGATACGGCCGTCCTCGATGGCGATATCGATGGCGCGGCGCCCGTCGGGCAGGCTGGCATTGCGGATGACTAGGTCCATGCGGACACTCCTTCGGTTGACATCTGTGTCTGGCGTTTCAGTTAATTGTCATTTCATATATTTCTCACGGATGCTGCAGTGCAAGAAACCAGCCACTGGCAAAAGCGTAGCCATAGATTTCCTGGCAACGCTTTGCGCCTGCGCAAACTTCCCGCAAATGCTGCCAGGCGCATGAATAGCGCAAACACACGGCGCACGCCCTTGAGAAAATAGCTTTCAACTAACTCGAATCACCGCTAGAATATTCATATTGCGTTGCATCATAAAAAGTCCATGATCAGCTTTTAACACGCTACCCACTTTACAAAACGCGGCCAACTCTGGTTTTCGGGATTTTGCAGAGCGTTTTGCCAGCATTTTAATCCGTACAAAGGAGTAAATATGTTTCCGCTTCCTGAACAATTTTCCAGCGCCGCCAAGTCGCAACTGGAAAGCCAGTTGCAAATCTTCAGCACCCTGACCAACAAAGTCTTCGAAAGCGCCGAGAAAATCATCGCCCTGAACCTGAACGCCGGCAAGGCCGCCCTGTCGCAGACAGCGGAAACGGCGCAGCACCTGCTGGCAACGCAGGACCCGCGCGACTTCTTCAGCTACAGCACCAGCCAGGCGCAACCGAATATCGAAAGCGTGCTGGCCTACAGCCGCCAGCTGTTCGGCATCGCCTCGGGCACCCAGGCTGAATTGCTGGCCTCGGCCAAGGCCCGCCTCGATGCGGCCGCACCTGCTGCCGTCCCGGCAGCGGCCAAGCCGGCGCTGGCCGCTGTACCTGCTACTGCGGCGCCTGCGCCCAAGCCGGCCGCCGCACCGGCACCGTCACCAGTGGCAGCGGCACCTGCGCCCGCCGCCAAGCCTGTGCCAGCCAAGCCGGTCGAAGTGGCCAAGCCGGTCGCCAAGGCAGCACCCGCCCCCGTTGCGGCTCCAGCAGCCAAGCCGGCGGCAGCACCGGCCAAGGTTGCCGAGAAGGCCGCCGACAAGCCCGCCGTGAAAGCCGTCGAAGCCAAGCCAGTGGCCAAGCCTGAAGCGGCCAAACCCGCACCGGCCCCCGCCGCGGCAGCAGCGAAAGTCGCTGCGCCAGCGCCAGCCAAGCCGGCCGCGAAACCATTTCCTTCCAGCAAACCAGTCGCCAAACCGGCCAGCGCCGCCGGCAAGACCGTGGCCAAGGCCGCCGTGAAGCATACCCCTGCGCCAGCCGCCAAGCCGGTAGCCAAGACAGCCCCCAAGGGCGCGCCATCGAAACAGCTCGACATGCTGGGCAGCGGCAAAGGCAACGGCCGCAAGTAAGAACGCCTATCAAAACCTACTGCGCGTCGTAATTTGCGCCCTGCGATGCTCACTGTACCTTCGTACAGTTGCGCTTCTCGGCCACAACTTCCTTCCGCTCGCTACGGTTTTGTTACGCGTTGCAAGCTCCGCGCACGCCACTGACGCAGCAAAACAACGGGCTACGGCCCGTTTTTTGCGTGCCCGTCCACAGCGCGCTTTTCCGCCCTGTTGTATCCTACGCGTACTTTCCGTCCGCGTGCCCGTCCTTCCGCCCCGCGACACCCCATTACTCAAAACAAAAGGTAACCATGAGTTTATCGAGGCTCATCGCCGGCTTCGTGCGTCAGCATTGGCCGGCGTATGCCGCCGCCGCCGTCATGCTGACAGGCGTGGCAACACTGACCGTCTGGATCCCGCGCCGCGTGGGCGCCATCATCGACGCGCTGGCCGCGCACCGCATGACGGCCGCCGAACTGTGGCTTGAGCTGCTGACCCTGCTCGCCGTCGGCGTCGTCATCTACTTCCTGCGCGTGGGCTGGCGCATCACCCTGTTCAAGGCCGCCTACCAGCTGGGCGTGATGCTGCGCACGCGCTTCTACACGCGCATGTCGCAGCAGGGCGCGTCGTTCTACCAGAACCAGCGCACGGGCGACCTGATGGCGCTGGCCACGAACGACATCGACGCCATCGAAATGGCCGCCGGCGAAGCCATGCTGGCCGGCTTCGACGGCACCCTGACCCTGCTGATGGTGCTGGGCATCATGCTGCTGGGCGTGGACTGGCGCCTGGCCTGCATCGCGCTCTTGCCCTTCCCGCTGATGGGACTGGCCTTCTGGCGCATTTCCAGCCATATCCATACGGCGTCGACGGATTCGCTGCAACGTTTTTCCGCGCTGAACGACCATGTGCAAGAGTCCTTGTCGGGCGTGCGCACCTTGCGCGCGCTGGGCCTGGAAGAGCGCAGCAGCGCGCAGTTTTCCACCCTGGCAGGCCACGCGGCCAACGCCAGCCTGACGGCGCAGCGCTGGGAAGCGGCGTATGAACCGGCCGTCGGCCTGACCCTGACGGCCGCCACGGCGCTGACCCTGGGCCTGGGCGGCTACCTCGTGTGGCACGATCAATTGACCATCGGCGCGCTGACGAGCTTTTCCATGTACCTGGGCCAGCTGATCTGGCCCATGTTCGCCGCCGGCTGGGTACTGTCATTGATCGAACGGGGCCGCGCCGCCTGGCAGCGGCTGCAACCGATGCTCGACGCGCCATTGGCCATCGACGACCATGGCACGATCGATACGCTGACGCCCGGCCCCCTGCAATTGCAGGATATCGGCTTCGCGTACGCGGGCCAGACGGCGCCGGCCCTGTCCGGCATTTCGCTGCTGTTGCAGCCGGGCCAGACCCTGGGCCTGGTCGGTCCCACGGGCAGCGGCAAGTCGACCCTGCTGCGCGTGCTGCTGCGCCAAGTCACGCCCCAATCGGGCACGGCCACGTGGAATGGCCAGGCGCTGGACGCCTACACCCTGCATGCGCTGCGCGCGGCCATCAGCTGGGTGCCGCAGGAATCGTTTTTATTCTCCGCCAGCATCGCCGACAATATCGCCCTGGCCCGTCCCGGCGCCACGCGCGAGGAAGTGGAACGGGCGGCGCAGCTGGCCGACATCCATGCCGACATCTTGCAATTCCCGGACGGTTATCAAACGCACGTGGGCGAAAAAGGCATCACCCTGTCCGGCGGCCAGCGCCAGCGCGTGGCGATCGCGCGCGCCCTGCTGGCCGACAACGGCCTGCTGCTGCTCGACGATGCCTTATCCGCCGTCGACACGGGCACGGAAACGCGCATCCTGCAGCACCTGGAAGAACTGCGCCGCAAGCGCCCCGAGCGCAGCGCCATCATCGCCAGCCACCGCCTGAGCGCCGTCGTCAACGCCGACCTGATCCTGGTGCTGCGCGATGGCCACGTGACGGAAACGGGCAGCCACGACGCGCTGATGCAGCGCGACGGCTGGTACGCCAGCCAGTGGCGCTATCAACAACTGGAGGCCAGCCTCGATGCCATCTAAGACCGACCAAGCCAACACCACCACGCCATCCGTGCGCCGCCAGGCCGCGCAAGCGATCGGCCTGCTGCGCCGCGCCGCCGCGCCCGACCTGCGCCATTTATACTGGGCCACGTTCTGGCTGATCCTCGCCGCCGCGCTGGAAGTGACGGGGCCCATTTTGGGCAAGGCCCTGATCGACCAGCATCTGCTGCCGCGCCACCTGGACTGGACGCGCATGTCGCTGCTGCTGGGCGGCTGCCTGCTGACGGGCTGGGTCGCTTCCGGCCTGCGCTACCTGCAGCTGGTGCGCCTGTCCGGCCTGGCCATGCGCTCGGTGCAGCGCCTGCGCGAAACCGTGTATCAGCACGTGCTGCGCCTGCCGATGGCCTTTTTCGACCGCGCCATCACGGGGCAATTGGTCAGCCGCGTCACCAACGACACGGAAGCGGTGAAATCGCTGTACGTGCAGGTGCTGTTCGTCATCCTCGACAGCTCCATCGTGCTGGTCGGCACCATGGCCGCCATGGCCTTCCTCGACTGGCGGCTGATGCTGATCGTGCTGGCCCTGCTGCCGGCCGTGCTGGTGATCGTCTTTTTGTACCAGCGCTGGAGCGCGCCGGCCGTCACGCGCGCGCGCGCCCTGCGCAGCGAGATCAACGGGCAGATCGCCGAATCGATCGGCGGCATGAGCGTGCTGCAGGCGAATAACGCGGAAAAGCGCTTCGGCCAGCGCTTCACGGGCATCAACCAGGACCACTACACGGCGCGCATGCAGGAGTTGCGCGCCAACGCCTGGCTGCTGCGCCCCGCGCTCGACATGCTCAACATCGTGCTGCTGGCCGTCGTCATCTTCAGCTTCGGCCAGCGCGACATGGGCGCCCTGGAAGTGGGCGTGCTGTATGCGTTCATCAGCTATATCGCGCGCGTAATCGAGCCGCTGATCCAGATCACCATGCAGTTCAGCCAGCTGCAGCAGTCGGTGGTGGCGACGGCACGCGTCTCGGCCCTGCTGGATGAAGCGCAGGCGCTGGAACACGCGCAGGGAAGGGAAACGCCGGCCCTGCGGCAGGCGACAGCGGACAGCGACGTGCCCGCCGTGGACATCGCGCGCCTGACCTTCGCCTACGTGGAAAACCAGCCCGTGCTGCACGAGCTGTCGCTGAGCATTCCGCAAGGCGCGTTTTTTGGCATCGTCGGCCACACGGGCAGCGGCAAGTCGACTTTGCTCTCGCTGCTGCTGCGCTTTTACCCCGTCACGCAGGGCAGCATCGCCATCAATGGCGTCGCCCTCGACAGCATCGACAACGAGCACTTCCGCGCCGACGTGGGCCTGGTGCCGCAAGACCCCTTCCTGCTGGCCGCCTCGGCGCGCGAAAACATCGACATGGGCCGCGGCTACACGCAGCAGCAGATCGAGACGGCGGCACGCGCCGCGCATGCGCACGACTTCATCGCCGCGCTGGAACACGGCTACGATACGCCGCTGGGCGAAGGCGGCTCGCGCCTGTCGTCGGGGCAGAAGCAGCTGATCGCGATTGCCCGCGCGCTGGCCGGCCAGCCGCGCATTTTGCTGCTGGACGAAGCGACCTCGCGCATCGATAGCCAGACCGAGCAGATCGTGCAGCTGGCCTTGAACGAGTTGCGCGGCAAGGTGACCATCATCGCCATCGCGCACCGCCTGTCGACCATCCGCGAGGCCGACCGTATCATCGTGCTCAATCACGGCCGCATCACGGAAGCGGGACCGCACGAGGAATTGATGCAGATCGAGGGCGGTTTGTACCAGCGCCTGTACCTGCTGCAGCAACTGGCAGTGTGATAGGCACGGGGCGCCGTTGCATGGCGCCACTATTTTTCTGTACGGCATTAAAAATGCCGTACAGACGGGAGTATATTCATCTGGCGGGCAGCGCCGACGGCCCCAACCACACTTCCGGGGGACGCCATGCGCAGCAAATTGTCGATCAGGAATATCTTTGCCGCCATCTTCCTGCTTAGCCTGGCGCTCTCCATCGTCAGCCTGTTGGCCCTGTTCCGCGTCGCCACCAAACAGGCCGAAGCGAACCAGGTCACTGAAACGCGCTTCCAATCCTATCTGCTGGCCGATGAATTGCGGCAAAGCTCGGACGACCTGACCCGGCTGGCCCGCACCTACGTCGTCACGGGCGACGCCAGCTACGAGCAGCAATACATGGACATCCTCGACATCCGCAACGGCAAGAAGCCGCGCCCCGCCCACTACGAGCGCATCTACTGGGACTTCGTGGCGGCGGGCATGCCCGTGCCGCCGTCGACGGGCCCCAGCGTGCCACTGGCCGAGCTGATGCGCAAAGCCGGCTTCAGCGAGCAGGAATTTGCCAAACTGCAAGAGGCCCAAGCCAATTCCGACGGTCTGGTGAAGACCGAGGTGATCGCCATGAACGCCGTCAAGGGCTTGTTCGACGATGGCAGCGGCAACTTTACCAAGAAGGGTCCGCCCGACCCGGAAATGGCCCGCACCATCATGCATGATGCCCAATACCACCGTAACAAGGGCAAGATCATGCAGCCGGTGAATGAATTCCTCACGCTGCTGGACCAGCGCACGAGCGCGGCCGTGCAGACGGCGACGGGCGGCACCATGGCGGCCTATTCCGTCACCGTCGGCGTGCTGCTGGTGTCGGTCATGGTTTCGCTGCTGTGCCTGTTCCTCGTGTACCGCCACATCAAGCGCAGCCTGGACCAGGCGATCGCCACGGCGCAATTGATCGCCGGCGGCGACCTGAGCATCGATGCCGTCATCGAACGGGCCGATGAAATCGGCGTGCTGTTGCTGGCGATGAACACCATTAACGCCAACCTGACGGGGCTGATCGGCGACATCCGCAGCAGCACCGGCGAAATGTCGGTGGCCACGCACGAAATCGCGCTGGGCAATGCCGACCTGTCGGCGCGTACTGAAGCGCAAGCCAGTTCCCTCGAAGAAACGGCCAGTTCGATGGAAACGCTGACGGCGACGGTGCGGCAAAACGCCAGCAACGCCGGCGAGGCGAACCAGCTGGCCGCCACCGCCTCGGCCGTTGCCGTGCAGGGCGGCGCCGTCGTCGCCCAGGTGGTCAGCACGATGGGCGCCATCAAGGAAAGTTCGAGCCAGATCGCCGACATCATCGGCGTCATCGACGGCATCGCCTTCCAGACCAACATCCTGGCCCTGAACGCCGCCGTCGAGGCGGCGCGGGCAGGCGAACAGGGGCGCGGCTTCGCCGTCGTCGCCGGCGAGGTGCGCAGCCTGGCCCACCGCAGCGCTGCCGCCGCCCAGGAAATCAAGACCCTGATCGGCGCCTCCGTGGAACGGGTCGACGCCGGCAGCAAGCTCGTCGACGAGGCGGGGCGCACCATGGCGCTGGTGGTGGAATCGATCCAGAAGGTGGCCGCCATCATGAGCGAGATTACCAGCGCCAGCCACGAACAAAGCGCGGGGATCAGCGAGGTCAACCAGGCGGTCACGCAGATGGACAACATCACGCAACAGAACGCCGCCCTGGTCGAGCAGGCGGCCGCCGCTGCCGAAAGCCTGCAGGAACAGGCGCAAGCCCTGATCGAGGCCGTCGCCATCTTCCGCCTGAAGGGCAGCCCGCCGGCCACGGCCGCCCTGGCCATGCGCTGACGTGCGGCCAAAGTGTGCATTTTTGCAAAAATCTGCACATGCCATGATATTTCTTGATTGCAACATCATATAATCGCTGCAGACAAGCATGATCATTGCGGGGGCGGGACGTTGGCAGGCAGACAGAGACGGGCATCATGGCGAAAGGCGCATTGGCTGCTGGCATTGGCCTGCTTGCTGCCGCCTGCCGTCCAGGCCCAGGTCGGCGACCTCAAGCAGTATCTTGCCGCCGTGCGCGACGATGGCCGTTTCGTGCCCGCGCGCGCGCTGCAGCGCCTGCAAGAGGTGGAAACGCAGGCGCGCAGCGCCCCCCTGCCCGTGCGCGCGGAATTCCTTACCCAACTGAGCAACGCCCGCATGCGCCTGGGGCAGAACGACATCGCCATGCAACTGGCCGAGGAACTGATCGCCTACGCCCGCATGAACAAGAGCGACGTGGCGCTGGCAAAAGGCATACTCAACAAGGCCTACATCACGTTTGCCCGCAACGAGCGCCGCGCTTCGCACCTGCTGGCCTTCGAAGCGGAAAAGATCGCCAACCGCACGGACGACCTGCCCGTGCGCGTACAGGCCACCATCAGCGCGGGCCAGTCGTGGGCCGAGGAAGGCAATTTCCCGTTCGCGCTGGCCAAGCTGCAGGCGGCCGTCGACCTGGCGCGCCAGAGCAATTCCGCCTCCAGCCTGGCCGCCGCCCTGAATGCCCTCACCCTGCTGTACACGCAGATGCGCGAATACGACAAGGGCTTCGAGGTGCTCGACGAGCTGCTGGCCGTCTCCACCACCCTGGCATCGGCGGGCCGCATGGCGCAGGCAAAGAATACGGAATACGGCCTGGCGCTCGACGCGCAGCAGCCGCAACGGGGCCAGCGCGCCCTGCTGGCGGCCCTGGCGCTGGAACGCCAGCTGGGTGCCCGCGGCATGGTGGCCGTCACCCTCGTCAACCTGTCGGACAGCTATCTGAAGGAAGGCGACTACGCGCGCGCCTTGCGCTATGCGAATGAAGCCATCACGGCGGCGCGCCTCGTCAACGATGAACAGGTGGAGGCGACGGCGCGCCTGAACATCGGCCAGGCGCTGATCGGCCAGGGACGGCTGCAGGAAGGCAAGCAAAGCGTGGCCACGGGCCTGGCCTACTACGAACGCACGGCCAACCAGCCGGACATGCAGGCCGTGCTGCTGGAATACGGCATGGCGCTGGAAAAGGCGGGCGACATGCGCGGCGCCGTCACGGCCTACCACCGCGAGCGGGGCATTTCCAACCAGCTGTTCGAAAAGCAGCGGCAGAAGGCCGTGTATGAATTGCAAGAAAAGTATGAGGCGGAAAAGAAGCAGCGCCAGATCGAGCTGCTGAGCCGCGAAAATCAGCTCAAAAGCACGGAAATCGACAACCGCCGCCTGCAGCAGCGCGTGTGGTGGCTGCTGGCGCTGGTGCTGGCCATGGCGTCCGTCATCGTCGGCTTGCTGTACCGCAAGGTGCGCCATGCGAACGTGCAGCTGAAGGTAAAAAACCAGGAACTCAAGCGCCAGAGCTCGCGCGACCCGCTGACGGCACTGTACAACCGCCGCCATTTCCAGGAATTCATGCGCAGCCATGCGGGCAAGTCACAGCCCTCCTATGCCGGCGCCGATGTCGTGGGGGCGCTGTTCCTGCTCGACGTCGACCACTTCAAGCACATCAACGACCGTTACGGCCATGCGGCGGGTGACCTGGTGCTGACGACGATCGCCGAAACCTTGCACGAGGTGCTGCGCGAAACGGACATGATCGTGCGCTGGGGCGGCGAGGAATTCCTCGCCTTCCTGCCCGCCGTCGCGCGGGACGGGCTCGACGATATCGCGCGGCGCATCCTCAACGGCATGGCGGCGCAAGTCATCCATTACCAGGGGCAGGCCATCGAAGTGCACGTGTCCGTGGGCTTTGCGCCCTATCCGCTGGCGCCGCTGGGACGGCCGCTGACGTGGGAACGCAGCGTCAACCTGATCGACATGGCGCTGTACCTGGCCAAGGCGCACGGGCGCAACCGGGCATATGGCTTGCGCGGTTTTCAGCAGGTGGAAAGAACGACGCTGGAAGCGGTGGAGCAAGACCTGGAACGCGCGTGGCGCGACGGCTTTGTCGATTTGAGCGTGGTGCTGGGGGGAACGGACGGGATGGACGGTGCGGATACAGCGACTGCGGCGCATGGCAGGCAAGCTGGCGCCAAAGATGGCATCGCCGCAGCCGCCATCACCTGACGGCAGCGGCGGGCGCGCTGATTGCGATGATTACTTGTGCGCGGCGTCCTGCATCTTTTCGCCGGCTTTTTCCACTTTCTTGCCCACGGCATCGGCCGCTTCGCTCATTTTCTTGTCGGCGTCAGCGGCGACCTGGTCCATCTTGGCGCCCGTATCGGTGGCAGCCTTGCTCATGGCGTCGTCAGCCTTGGTAGCGGCGGCCTTGATGTCGGCTTCAGCCTTGGCAGCGGCGGCATCGATCTTCTGGCCAGCTTGTTCAGCAGGACCAGCGGCGACATCGCTCTTCTTCTGGCAGGCAGCCAGTGCCACAACCATCATCCCGGCGGCGCACACGGTCATCCAATTTTTGCTTACTTTCATGATATTCCCTTTCATTATTATCAAAAGACACAGATCAGTTCGCAATATACACCTGCCTAAAATTTTCTAGCGTGCGCTAACGCACATAAAAACAGGCTTTTGTGGCGTAATTGTAAGCAATGGTATCTTGATATTTTTTAGTATCCCGTTCAGTGCGTGGCAGGGACCGCTTGATAGCCATCCGTCAAGGTGTGCAGGAAAACGATCACGTCGGCGATCTCCCGCGCGTTCAGGGCCGGCGCCTGGCCCGGCTGGCGGTCGAACGGCGCTGCCACATTCACGTTCGCTGCCAGACCGGGCGGCAGATCGTCGTATTTGCGCACCTTGCCGTTTTTATCTGTCGGATACCATTTTTGCGGCGCCGTGTCGCGCTGCACGTAAAAACGCAGCACCTGCTCCAGGCTGTCAAAGCTGCCATTGTGAAAGAACACCTTGCGCAGGGCGACATTGCGCAGGGACGGCGTCTTGAAGCTGCCGCAATACTCCTTCTGCTGCATCAAGTCGGTGCGGTCCGGGCCGCACAATCCCATGTCGAAGAAGGCCGGGTCCCTATTCGCCGGCAGTCTGGCATTGCGCGGCACGCCGATATTGATCAAGCCGTAGTCGGTAAATTGGGGAAAGGCGCCGCCGGAGCTCACCTGGCTGATGTGGCAGGAGGCGCAATTGCCCTTGCGCTCATCGTTGAACAGGGCCAGGCCGCGCGCTTCCTGCGGCGTCAGGCTGGCCTGCTTGCGCAGGAAGGCATCGTACTTGCTCGTGTACGGATAGAAATCTGGCGGGCTTTCCTGGAACACTTCCAGCGACATCAGCGCCCAGCGCAGCGCCTGGCCCGGCTGTTCGAAGATATCGGCGCCATACGTCTGGCGGAACTGCGCCGCCAGGGGGCCGCCCCGCAGTTTGGCGACCACGGCCGCCGCATCGCGGTTGCCCATCTCGCGCTTGGATAACAGGGGCGCCAGCGCCTGTTCGTGGCCGGACTGGGCGCGGCCATCCCAGTTGCGCCCGCCCGTGGGCCCGGCGTCGACGCTGTCGTCGCCATCGTCGTCGTGGTAATGCTCGGTAAACGGCGGCGCGTTCTGGAGATAGCGCAGCGAGGGCGCGGCGCGCGTGCCCGCATCCTTCAATGCCGGGCCGCCCAGCTGCACCGCCAGCGCGTTCGGCGGACCGTACGCGTGTTCGGGACTGTGGCAGCTGGCGCACGACATCTTCCCGGACACGGACAGGCTCGGTTCGAAAAACATGGCGCGGCCCATGGCCGTCATTGCCGCCACCGAAGGCTGGCTTTTCAGGGTGGGCGCATACGCGCCCGCGTCTTTTGGCGGCGCGGGCTGGCAGGCGGACAGCACGCACATGGCGAGCAGCAGGGCAGGTATCGTTTTCATCATGGGCTGGCAGCGTAGCAAGGGCATGTGACAACTGCGTGACAAGCCCCCGCAAAACGTCATGTATCAAATCCGTACATTACGTCATGTAACAGACGCTGACATGTCACGCAGCTGACATATTGCCTGCCTAGCATGCGACGTTTTCCACCCAGAAGGCATGAACATGAACTTGCACGCAAAAACTTCTTTACGGCCCCTGCCGTTGCTACTGTCGCTGGGCCTGGCCGCCTGCGGCAGCGACTACGCCGTCACGCCCCATATCACGGGCCAGGTCATCGGCAGCTACTATGAAAACGCCCAGGTGTGCCTGGAAAGCGGCACGACCAAGCTGACCTGCGACAGCGGCTCGGCGGCCGTGCGCACGGCCGCCGACGGCAGCTACACGCTCGATGGTCAGGGCGCCGTGCTCGTGACCATCGGCACGGATGCCATCCGCCACGAAGCCATCGGCGACGCCGGCAGCAAGGTCACGCAAAAGCTGCTGCTGCGCGCCCCCGCCGGGCACAGCGCCTTCGTCAGCGCCCTGTCGACGGAACTGGCGCAAGTCATGGACGGCAACGGCGGCGACTTTACGGCTGCCAGCGGCAAGCTGGCCGCGCGCCTGGGCGTGTCGGAAGCGGGCCTGGCATCGGACTTCAACAAGGCCAGCGGCGACGAGCTGGCGAAACTGAAGGCGGAAAACGCCAGCGTGACGGCCTTGATCGCCAGCGCCAGCGCACAGGCGGCACCGGCCGACGCGCTGGCCGCCCTGAACGGCGCCCTGGCGCTGAACAATATCCAGACCATCGTCGTCATCTACGCGGAAAACCGCGGCTTCGACAATCTGTACGGCCTGTTCCCGGGCGCGAATGGCGTGCCGGGCGTCAATCCCACGTCCAGCTCCGCCTACGTGCCGCAGAAAGACTATGACGGCAGCACCCTGCCCGTGCTGCCGCCCACCTGGGGCGGCATGACGGCGGCCGGCCAGAGCACCGTCATCACCCAGGCGCAGTCGGCCAACCTGCCCAACAAACCGTTCCAGATCGACGATGCCGGCAGCCCCCTGTACCTGCCGCAATCGGTCATCACGCGCGACCTGGTGCACCGCTTCTACAACAACCAGATGCAGATCAACGGCGGCGCCAACGACAAGTTCGCCGCGTATTCCGACGCGGGCGGCCTGTCCATGGGCTATTACGACGGCAGCAAGATGCAGCTGTGGGACATCGCCAAACAATATGCGCTGGCCGACAATCTGTTCATCGGCGCCTTCGGCGGCTCCTTCCTCACGCACCAGTACCTGATCTGCGCCTGCGCGCCCACCTATCCGAACGCGAACACCTCGGTGGCCAAGGGCTCGATCGCGAAGATCGACGTCGACGCCAACGGTAACTTCGTGCGCCTGACGCCGTCCGCCACGGCGCCGAGCACCGTGCTGAACGGCGCGCCCGCCTATGCCAACGACGGCGCGCTGACGCCGGCCGACGGCACCGGCATGTTCTACGCCGTCAACACCATGCAGCCGCCGTTCCAGCCCAGCAGCAACGCGCCCGCGTCCGGCGACAGCAGCAAGCTGTATGCGGACACGGGCAAGGCCAACACCCTGCCGCAGCAGACGCAGACGAATATCGGCGACTTGCTCTCTGGCAAGAACATCGACTGGGCCTGGTATGCGGGCGCCTGGAAGGATACGACGGCCCTGGCCACGGCCAGCGCGCGCGCCGGCAGCTTCCCGAATCCGCCCAACTTCCAGTTCCACCACCAGCCGTTCAATTACTTTGCCAACATGGACCCGGTGAAGGCGCCCGCCTACCGCGCCGCCCACCTGCGCGACTTCGACAGCCAGTTCCTCGCCGATGCCAGCGCCGGCAAGCTGCCGCCCGTGGCCTTCTACAAGCCGCAGGGCAATTTAAACCAGCATGCGGGCTATGCCAGCGTGGCCGACGGCGACGCGCATATCGCCAGCGTCATCGCCCAGCTGAAAAAAAGTCCGCAGTGGAAAAACATGCTGGTCATCGTCACCTACGATGAAAACGGCGGCTTTTATGATCACGCCGCGCCGCCGAAGGGCGACCGCTGGGGTCCGGGCACGCGCGTGCCGGCCATCCTCGTCTCGCCGTACGTGAAAAAGGGCTTGGTTGACCATACGCAATACGATTCGGCCTCGATCCTGCGCGCCATCACGCACCGCTTCGGCCTGCCCGTGCTCGACGGCCTGAGCACGCGCGACAAGGCGCTGGTGGCCAATGGCGGCAAGCCCATGGGCGACTTCAGCGCGGCGCTGGCGCTGGTGCCGCAAGAGTAAGGCTGCGTAAAGTGCGCCCGCCCGGCCTGGCCGCGGCGGGCGTTTTAGTTGTTGGCGCTACTGGCCTGGTGACGCATCGAGCAGCGAGCGTTCGAGCAATTGCGACAAAGCCGCGCGCAGCGCCTGCGTGCGCGCCGCCAGTTCCGGCCGTTTATAGCGCTCGGCGGCGATCAGGCTGTTTTCCAGGCAGACGCGGTCGCTTTTCGCCAGGCAGGCGTCGGCCAGGTCGAGCTGGACACTGGCCAGCGCCACTTTTACTGTGGCATCGAGTTCCAGCGTATCGGGATCGTCGCCCCAACGCTTCACGTAGGCGGCCAGGCGCGTGGCGGCCAGCTCCGGCTTGCCCGCATCGAGCGCCTGCCTGACGCTGTCTTGCAGCGCCGTCCACGCCTGCGTCCGCTGCTGTTGCCGGTCGCACGCGGCGGCGGACTTGCTGATATTCGCCTGCAAGCGCTTGATCTGCGCGGCGGGCGCCCTGGCGCTTTTCAGCACGGCCAGCGCGCTGCGCGCCCCGTCCAGGTCGCACTGCGCCGCCAATGCAGTGGCGGCCTCGACCTGTTCCGCCACGCTGGCCGGCTTGTCGGCCGGCTTGTTATAAAACCAGATACCGGTCAGCACCACGGCCGCCGCGATCCACGTGCGCAAGCGCACGGGAGCGCGTGGCGGCGGTACCGAAGCCCTGGCGGCCGGTTTCGCGGGCGGCGCCTTGACTGGCGCGGATGCCGGTGGCGGGACAGGCTGGGGGGCAGGAGCAGGCCGCGGCGCGGCTTGCGGTGCAGGAACGGGCGGGGCCACGGGCACCGGCGGCGGCATGCGCGGCAGCGGGGGCGGTGCTGGCACTTTCTCTAATACAGGCGCTGCAGCCACCTGGCGCGCGCCGCAAAACGGGCAATGCGCCACGCGCAGCGGCAAGGTCCGGCCGCAAGCGGCGTTGATGCAAACTTCATTCACTTTTTCAGACACGTTCCAACCTTTTCCTGGATTTACTCAGCTGCATTCTGCCGCAATCTTACCCCACGCAGGCGCCGCCACGGCGTGCCTGCGCAGCGATCCGCAGACTTGATGCCGATCAAGAGGCCAGGGCCGCCGCGGCCTAAGCTACAAGCACCGGCCACGGACAAGGAGATTGCCATGTCAGCCCACCTGATCATCGAAGACGGCCAGCCCTGGTGGTGGGACAGCGCCGATATCTGGGTCGTGCCCGGTAATGATCCGAATGGCCCGCCCGGCGCGCCCATTGCCGGCACCAGCAATTACCTGTGGGGCCGCGTGCACAACACGGGCAACAGCGCCTCGAATGGCGTGCGCGTGGACTTTTACTGGGCCGACCCGTCCGGCCAGATCGCCGTCGGCACCGCCACGCAGATCGGTTCCGCGTTTGCCGACCTGCCGCCCGGCGCCACGCAGGAAGTGCTGTGCCTGGTGCCCTGGGTGCCCGTCATCGTCAATGGCGGCCACGAATGCCTGCTGGCCGTGGCCCACGGCGCGGGCGACATCAACCCGCTGCCCGACCCGCTGCCCAACGATTTCCCCTTCCAGCCCACCTTGCACGAGCAGATCGCCCAGCGCAACGTCACCGTGGTGCTGGCGGCCAGGCGCGCGCAGCTGCTGGCCATCACGGTGGCGGCCCTGCCCCGCGCAGCGAGGAAAGTGGAATTGCACATTGAACAGGGTGGCGAACTGCCGGCGCGTTTGCTGGCCACCCTGGGCCTGGACAGATGGCAGCCGGCCAAAGAAGCGCGCCTGACAGCGGGCCTGGCACGCACGCCCCACTGCAACGGCGATGTGCCCGGCGAGCAAAAATTGGAGCTGGAAGTGCCGCGCGGCCAGGCGCAGGCCGCGTACCTGAGCCTGCGTGCCGAAGCCTTGCCGCCACGCCAGTATGCGCTGCTGCGCGTGCTGGAGAACCAGGACGGCAAGGTACTGGGCGGCATCACGTATGTCGTCACCGCTCTGGAGAAAGAGCAAGCTCAAGAGCAGGCGCAAGAACAGCACAGCCCCGAGGAGCAAGCATCATGAGCGACACCCCCATGCAGGTGCTGACGCGGCCGTTCGCGATCGAGCCCGTCACCAATATCATGCTGCCCGATGGCATTTTCGACAATGCCATCTATGGCTTGCGCATCGCCGCCCACGTCACCAACATGTCCAGCAGCGCGATGACGAATGTCACGGTGTACCTGGAAAGCGTGGGCGACCCCGGCATCGTGCCCGTGGCGCGCACCTTTTTCTTTGCCAGCATTCCCGCCGGCGCGGCCATGCTGGTGATGTGGGACGCCGACTTCCAGCATGCGGCGCCCGGCAAGAGACTCGTCAGCTTTGTCGCCAAGGCCGACGGCTACACGCCGCGCCGCTCGATCCAGCAAATCTTCGTCTCGCAGACGCGCTTCGACAGCACCACCAACACCTACACGTGCACGGTCGAGGAAGGCACGCTGGAACTGTCCAAGCCGCAAGGCCACCTGCCGGGCAAGCGCTGGGGCAGCACGGGCAATGATGGAAAAGAGTGCCGCTGCCCGCCCGGTCTGGGACCCATCGTGCCAACCGGCATGACCCTCGTCTGGACGCCGAACCCCGCCTACGCGGGCACGCATGGCGAGCTGCCGTTTTCCGACCCGTGGTGGAAGATACTCGCCATCATCATCGCCATCATCGCCGCGCTGGTGGCCATCATTGCCGCCGCGCTCGGCTCCGGCAAGGCCAGTTTCAGCGTGGGCGGCAGCTTCGAGGAAACGGAGCCCGACGTGCATTGCTGTTCGCTGGAAGGGGCCGGTTCGGGCCAGCCCGAATTCACGGTGGCGGGCGTGGCCTCGGCCATCGCCTCGGGCGCCATCGCCGTCGCCTGCTCCGATATCGCCGACCCGTTCTGGCGTGGCCAGGAAGCAACACCACCGGCCGCCAGCGAACTGACCCTGGCCGAACGCGTCGTGGCGCAATGGGTGTTGCCGGAAGCGCCGAACGCGGGCCTGCCCTACACGGCCGACATCAGCTGGGAGTATCAACGTTTCACGACGGGCGCCACCTACCAGCATGCGGTGA
>NZ_LT607499.1:0-33080 GCF_900095235.1 Janthinobacterium sp. UMAB-60 | reverse complement strand
GCCAGTTTCAAGCGCGACAACGGCACTGTCTTCCGCGGCACGGAGCTGTATGCCTTCGTGCTGTTCCAGGCGCCGCAGGGCCTGTATTTCGTCGAATCGCTGACGGACGATGGCCTGGGCTTCGACCCGGGCGCCAACGACGGCGTATATGCAGGCAGCCTGGACTTGAAGCGCGCTTACCGCACCCTGCTGCAATATGATCAAAAGGTCTACGGCACCTGGCGCGTGTTTGTCTTCGCGCAAGACGTCAACCTGACCAAGCCCGGCACGCCGCCGGAAATCGCCGCCCAGCACATCGGCGGCATGTTCGTCGCCAGCGCCATCGAAATCACTTTCGACGACACCCTGCCGTGCCCGCTCAAGGCGCAGGCGAATATCATCGTGGTATAGGAATAAGCAAGGTCAGGCGTAGGTCGAGTAGGTCGGATTAGCGCGGCAAAGCCGCGCGTAATCCGACAACATTGTTGGCTCCCGTATGCACACCTACACCTTGACGGCGTCAATCTTGGCGATCACCGTGCGCGGAATGATATCCGTCACCGGGCAAGTCTCCATCGCATCCGAATACGCGAGCCAGCGCTGCAGGCTTTCCATACGGCGGATGGTGATGCCCTTGCCATTGATGTAGCCGATCTGCTCGAAATTGACGGGGCTGGTGGTCAGCTTCGACACGGTGGGCGCATTGTCGACCAGGCGGTCGTAGGCCTTGCGCGCCTTGTGCTCCCACTTGGCCAGCACGGGGTCGTCAAAGCGGTTGCTTTCAAAATACACGGTGATCGTGCGGTCGTGATTGGCAAAGCCGACGATCGCCGCACCCTTGCGTATGGTCAGCAGGACATCTTCCTTGACGCCCGTGACGGGAACGAATACGGCAGCGCGCCCATCCGTATCTGGCCGCTCCATGGGAATATCTTGTCCGATTATGCTCATCACATCACACTCTTAGTCATCGCCTGTTGGCTTGTTGTCCCTGCATCACTGAAAGCGTGTCACCGTGCGCATGTGCGGCTTTGCCGCTGCGCCGGTCCGCTTCCAGGCTCGCTGCCATGTCCTGCCATACCATACCATTTCTCAAATAATACATTGCCATAAAGCACTACACAAGATAATCAGGGGCGCGGCAGCCACAGGTCCTCCGCCCGATGGGGAATGGTGTGCCCTGCCGCAATCACCTTAAGCAGCAATCACCTTATAATGCTGCGATTCCTTCACGCCAGACACCTTCGCACCATGACGCTTCCCGAGAATGACACCAGCCGGCTCGACGCCATCAGCGCCGCCGCCACCGAAGTGGCCGCGCAAAACGTGGCCGACCTGCTGGCCATGGCCATCTGCCACCGCCCGGACGAACCGGCCCTGATCGTCTGCGACAAGCGCAGCTGGCTCAACGTGGTACTGACGGAAGCGTATCGCCAGGCCTTGCCGGACGCGAGCTTCATCGATTTCGACGAGGTCACGCCGGACGCCGTGCTGGCCGCGTTTGCCGAACTGCCCGCCGGCAGCCTCGTCGTGCTGATCCAGTCGACCAGCTTCCGCCTGGAAGCGTTCCGCATCCGCATCGAACTGTTCAAGCGGGGCCTGAAAGTGATCGAACACGTGCATTTGTCGCGCATGCCCGGCGTGCAGGGACTGCACTACATCGCTTCGCTGGCCTACGACCCCGCCTATTATCGCGGCGTCGGCCATGCGCTCAAGGCCCGCATCGACCGCGCCCGTCACGGCATGGTCGACAGCGGCGGCGAGCAGCTGGTCTTTGCCTCCCCGTTCGAATCGGCCAAGCTGAATATCGGCGACTACAGCGGCATGAACAATATCGGCGGCCAGTTCCCCCTGGGCGAAGTGTTTACGGAAGCGCAGGACCTGGAAGCGGTGAACGGGCGCGTACGCATCTTCGTCTTTGGCGACACGCAGTTCATGGTCAACCGCCCCGACACGCCGATCACCCTGATCATCGACAAGGGCCGCGTGACGGGCACGGAGCACGCCACGCCGGAATTTACCGCCATGCTGGAGATCATCCGCGCGCATGAGGGCGACGTGTGGGTGCGCGAACTGGGCTTCGGCATGAACCGCGCCTTTTCGCGCGAACAGCTGGTCAACGACATCGGCACGTATGAACGCATGTGCGGCATCCACCTGTCGCTGGGCGCCAAGCACGGCGTCTACACCAAGCCGCAGTTCAAGCGCAAGGATGCGCGCTACCACGTCGATATCTTCGCCGTCACCGAAGCCGTTTATCTCGACGACGAGCGCGTGTACGCCGATGGCGCATGGACGCTGGAACCCGTCACCTTCAACTAAAAAATCCGGCCGCTGCCAGCTCGCGGTCCCAAGGCGGCACGGGCTGGTATTCGGCCACCAGGAAATCGATCAGCGCGCGCACCTTCGGCGACGGCTGGCGGCTGGCAGGATACAGCGCGCTCAAATGATTCAGCGGCAGCTCCCAGCCGGACAGCACGGGCAGCAGGCTGCCATCGAGCAGATTGCGCCAGGCGAGGAAGGTGGTGCTGTAGACGATGCCCAGTCCCCGCAGCGCCGCCTGGTGCAGCACCAGCCCATTGTTCGCCGTGAATCCCGCCTGCACGCGCACGTCCACATCCTCGCGCTGCTCCCCTTCTCCCCGCTGGAAATGCCAGTGCGTGCCGTCGGTCAGGTGGCTGAAATGCAGGCACTGGTGCTGCAATAAATCTTGTGGCGTCTGCGGCACGCCCCATTGCGCCAGATAGGCGGGACTGGCGCACAGCACGGCGCGGCACGGCGCCAGCGGGCGCATGGCCAGCGCGCTGCTGTCCGGGATGCCGCCCACGCGGATGGTCAAGTCAAAGCCGTGGCGTATCGGGTCGAGCAGCGCATCGTCGACAAACAGCTCGGCCCGCACCTGCGGGTGCAGCAGGCTGAAACGGGCCACGGCATCGGCCAGCCACGCGCTGCCGAAACTCGATGGCGCCTGGATGCGCAGCGGTCCGGCCAGCGCCGCCCCCGCTCCCGTCTGCGCCACGTGCGCCACCATGCGCGCCGCTTCCTGCGCCTGGCTGACGGTGGCCATGCATGGCGCCAGGTAGGCGCGACCCGCATCCGTCAAACTCACTTCGCGCGTGGAGCGGTGCAGCAGACGCGCGTTCAGGCGCTCTTCCAGCTGCATGATGGTCTTGCTGACCATGGCGCGCGTCAGGCCCAGGCGCTGCCCGGCCAGCGTAAAGCTGCGCTGGCGCGCCACTTCGACAAAGATTTCCATCGCTTTTAGTTGATCCATGTCAAAGATTGTCTGCGTTTTGGCGACAATCTGTCAACCGTCGGGCGATTGTTTGCGCACTGTCCCCATCCTACAATGGCGCTTTCCCTTGCCCTCCGGAGCCGCCGCCATGCTAACGATCGAACAACAAGAACAATACCAACGCGACGGCTACATCATCCTGCCCGATTTCAAGGCAGCGGACGAAATCGCCGCCTTGCGCGCACGCGCCGAGCAGATTGTCAACGAATTCGATCCCGGCGTCAGCCAATCGATCTTCACCACGCGCGACCAGGCGAAGAACACCAACGATTATTTTCTCGCCTCCGACAACACCATCCGCTGCTTCTTCGAGGAAGAGGCATTCGGCCCGGACGGCCAGTTAAAACAGGCCAAGTCCCTGTCGATCAACAAGATCGGCCACGCCATGCATGACCTGGACCCCGTCTTCCGCGCTTTTTCGGCCGACCCGAAACTGGCCGAGGTGGCGCGCGACCTGGGCCTGGCGGACGCGCAGGTCTGGCAATCGATGTACATCTTTAAACAGCCCGGCATCGGCGGCGAAGTGCGCTGGCACCAGGACGCCACCTACTTCGAAACCACGCCGATCAGCGTGACCACGTTCTGGTTCGCGCTGGAAGACGCGACCCTGGACAACGGCTGCCTGTGGGCGGAACCGGGCGGCCACCGCGGCCCCCTGCGCGAACGCTTCATCCGCAACGGCGATGCCGTGCGCGTGGAAAAACTCGATGCCATGCCCTGGCCCGACGACAGCACGGCCGTGCCACTGGAAGTGAAGGCGGGCGCCCTGGTCTGCTTCCACGGCTTGCTGCCCCATTACAGCGCGCCAAACCGCTCGCCCATTTCACGCCATGCCTACACCCTGCACGCCACCGATGGCCAGACCGAATACGCGGCCCACAATTGGATACAGCGCGACGCGGCGTTTCCCGTGCGGGGCTTCGTCTGATGCGCATCCAGGTTTTCGCCGCCCACTGGGGCAATAACGAGCTGGCGCCCCAGGTCTTCATTGACAAGGTAGCGGCGGCCGGCTTCGACGGCATCGAAATGTCGCTGCCGCTGGACGCCGCCCTGCGCGAGGAATGGACGGACCGCATCGCCAGGGCGGGACTGGAACTGATCGCCGCGCAGTGGGAAACCGTGTTCCACAGCGACTTCGATCTGCACCGCGCCGCCCTGGCCGAGCTGCTGGAAAACGCCTGCCTGGCGCGCCCCGTGCTGGTCAACACGCACACGGGCAAGGATTACTACACCCCGGCGCAGAACGGGGAGCTGATCGACCTGGCCGCCGCCATCTCGGAAAAGCACGGCGTGCCCATCGTGCATGAGCTCCACCGCAGCCGCTTTTCCGGCCACCCGATGCTGCTGCTGCCGTATCTGCGGCAGTACCCACACCTGCCCTTGACGGCCGACCTGTCGCACTGGTGCTGCGCCTGCGAATCGCTGCTGGAAGACCAGCCGCAGACCCTGGCGCAGGTGCTGCCGCTGGTGCGCCACGTGCATGCGCGCGTGGGCCATGCGCAGGGGCCGCAGGTGGCCGACTTCCGCGCGCCGGAAGCGAAGGGGGCGCTCGACGCCCACCTGGCGTGGTGGGATGCCATCGTCGCCCTGCGCCGCGCGGCCGGCGCCGAGCGCATGACGTTTACGCCGGAATTCGGTCCCGCGCCCTACCTGCAAACGCTGCCGTACACGCAGCAGCCCGTCAGCGATGCATGGGAACAGAACGTCGCCATGCTCGAACTGCTGCGCGCGCGTTACGCCGGGTAGGCGCCGCGCATTGCAATTAAATAGCGCGCTATATATACTGTGCCCATGGATACCACCACTTCTCCCAACCCGCTGCACCAGGTGCCGCGCCTGGACAGCCAGCTGTGCTTTGCGCTGTACTCGACCTCACTCGCCATGAACAAGCTGTACCGCAAGCTGCTGCGCAAGCTCGGACTCACGTACTCGCAATATCTGGTGATGATGGTGCTGTGGGAGCGCGACGGCTTGACGGTGTCGGAAGTGGGCGAGCGCCTGTTCCTCGACTCGGCCACCCTGACGCCCCTGCTCAAGCGCATGGAGCAAGCGGGCCTGTTGACGCGCGCGCGCGCCGCCAGCGACGAGCGCCAGGTCATCATTTCGCTCACGGAGCAAGGCGACCAGCTGCGCCACGAGGCGGCCCTGCTGCCCGAAGCCATCCTGACGGCCAGCCATTGCAGCGTGGAGCAGGTTGTGGACATGAAACAACAACTGAACCAGTTGCGCGACAGCCTGATGAAAAGTGAGTAAAAGCGCCGCTTTCCCGAGCAAAATCAGGTAAAGCATCACCCGGACGGCGCCAGGCAAAAGCTGGCGCACAATCCGCCTTTCTTTATTACAAATCAATACAAGGACGACTGCACCCTGCGTATAGAATAGTTGCCACTATTTCCTTACAACAACACCAGGGTGACCATGCGCATACCTTTCGGCTCCGTAGCCTCGTTGGCTCTATGTTTTACCGTGTCGGCTTTCGCTGCCGAACCATTCGACGACAAGTTCCGCCAGCTCGAAGAGGTACTGCCCACCCCGAATACCTACCGCACCGCGTCCGGCGCTCCGGGCCACGCCTACTGGCAGCAACGTGCCGATTACACCCTCCGCGCCACCCTGGATGAAGCCAAACGCGAGATCGCCGGCAGCGGCAGCATCACCTACCACAACCAGTCGCCCGACACCCTCGGCTACCTGTGGCTGCAACTGGACCAGAATATCTACAAACCCGATTCCGACGCGCGCCGCATGACCACGGCGCCGTCGCGCCAGGCGTGGGCCAAAACGGCGGGCGACGAGACCATGAAATTCGAAGGCTTGCGCGGCATGCTGGCGCGCGGCGACTTCCAGGGCGGCTTCCATATCCGCGCCCTGAAAGGCGCGGACGGCCAGCCGCTGAAATACGTAGTGAACCGCACCATGATGCGCGTCGACCTGCCGCAGCCCCTGAAGCCGGGCCAGGATTTCGTCTTCCAGATCGACTGGGATTACCGCATCAATGAACAGAAGGTGCTGGGCGGGCGCGCAGGCTATGAAGTCTTCGACGACAAGAACGCCCTGTTCGAAGTGGCGCAGTGGTTTCCCCGCATGGCGGCCTACTACGACGCGGCCGGCTGGCAGCACAAGCAGTTCCTCGGCTCAGGCGAATTCACGCTGGAGTTTGGCGACTACGACGTGCAGCTGACGGTTCCCGCCGACCATATCGTCGCCGCCACGGGCGCGCTGCAAAATCCGCAGGAGGTGCTGTCCGCCGCGCAGCGCGAGCGCCTGGAGAAGGCCCGCGGCAGCGACAAGCCCGTCGTCATCGTCACGCAAAAAGAGGCGGAAGCGGCCGAGAAAACGGTGAGCCGCGCGCAAAAGACCTGGCACTTCAAGGCGGCCAACGTGCGCGACTTCGCCTGGGCATCAAGCCGCAAGTTCATCTGGGATGCGCAGGGCTACAAGAAGGGCGGCAGCGATGTGATGGCCATGTCCTACTATCCGAAAGAGGGCAATCCGCTGTGGGAAAAGTACAGCACGCAAGCCATCGTGCACACGATAGAACAGTACAACAAATACAGCATAGCCTACCCGTATCCGACGGCCATTTCCGTCAACGGCCCCGTGGGCGGCATGGAGTATCCGATGATCTCGTTCAACGGTCCCCGTCCCGTGAAAGACAAGAAAACGGGCGAGCTGACGTATTCGAAGCGCACCAAGTATGGCTTGATCGGCGTGATCATCCACGAGGTGGGCCACAACTACTACCCGATGATCATCAACTCGGACGAGCGCCAGTGGACGTGGATGGACGAAGGCCTCAACACTTTCGTGCAATACCTGGCGCAGCAGGCCTGGGAAGAGAACTATCCGGCCTCGCGCGGCGAGCCGAGCGAGATCGTCGACTACATGCGTAGCCGCGACCAGGTGCCCATCATGACCAATTCCGAGTCCCTGCTGCAGTTCGGCAACAACGCCTACGCCAAGCCGGCGGCGGGCCTGAACATCCTGCGCGAAACCATCCTCGGACGCGAACTGTTCGACTACGCGTTCAAGGAATATGCGCAGCGCTGGAAATTCAAGCGTCCCACGCCGGCCGACTTTTTCCGCACCATGGAAGACGCCTCCGGCACGGACCTGGACTGGTTCTGGCGCGGCTGGTTTTATACCACCGACCCGGTCGACATCAGCATCGACGGCATCAGCGAATACGGCGTGAGCTCAAAAGATCCCGCCACGGAAAAAGCCTGGAAAAAGGCGCAAAAGGACGCCCAGCCGGAATCGGTGACGAGTCGCGCCAACAAGGGCATGCCGCGCCGCGTCGATGCGCACCCGGAACTGAAGGATTTCTACAACCAGCACGACGATTTCACGGTGACCAACAAGGACCGCAACGCCTACGCCGAAGCGCTGGCCGCCCTGGAACCGTGGGAAAAGGACTTGCTGAAACAGGGCAAGCACCTGTACCTGGTCGACCTGTCGAACGTGGGCGGCATGGTCATGCCCCTGATCCTCGAGATCGAACTGAAAAGCGGCAAGAAGTACGTCGAGCGCGTGCCGGCCGAAGTGTGGCGCTACTCGCCGAAGAAAATCACCAAGGTCGTCATCACCGATGAACCGATGGTGGGCCTGGTGCAGGACCCGTACTGGGAAACGGCCGACATCGACACCAGCAACAATAGCTGGCCGAGAAAAGTCACGCCATCGCGCCTGGAACTGTTCAAGAGCGAAAAATCGCCCAAGGATAACCTGATGCGCGACTTTCATACGCCGTTGAAAGGCAGCGGCGCGGCCAAAGGCGACGAGGCGTGAAGCGCTGGCGCCTCCTCGCTTGCGCCGTGCTGGCCTGCGCCAGCATGGCGGCCGGCGCCCATAATTTCCACATGGGGATCGCCGACATCAGCTACAACGCTGCCAGCGGCAGCACGGAAGTGGTGCACACCTACACGGGCCACGACGTCGAGGCGCTGCTGACAAACCTGTACCAGCGCCGCTTCGACCTGGGCCAGGAAGACAGCGAAGCGGCCCTGCGCCGCTATGTCGAAAAACAGTTTTACCTCGTGGCGCCGGACGGCAAGCGCTTGCGCCTGAACTGGGTCGGCATGAAGGTCAATGCCGACAATGTGGTGATCTTCCAGGAGATCGAACGCACGCGCCTGGCGCCCGCCACGCGCATCCATAACCAATTGCTGATCGACTTCCTGCCCAGCCAGCGCAATACCCTCAACGTGCAGGACAGCGGCAGCATCCAGACGCTGATTTTCGACCGCCAGAACACGGAATTGCCGATCCGCTAAGCCCCAGTACACCCATGACGCCACGCTCTCTTCCGCTGCTCCTCGCCGCCCTGTTTTCCCCCGCCGCCCACGCCGACGACATCTTCCAGCGCGTGCTGGTCGACGGTTCGCGCCTGAACCAGCTGGGCGTGGCCGATTCGGCCAACGCGGGCAGCGTCACGCAACAGCAACTCGACGCGCGCACCAGCTACCGGCCCGGCGAATTGCTCGAAGCCGTGCCGGGGCTGATCGTCAGCCAGCATAGCGGCGAAGGCAAGGCCAACCAGTTCTACCTGCGTGGCTTCAACCTCGACCACGGCACGGACTTGCGCACCAGCGTCGACGAGATGCCCGTCAACCAGCGCAGCCATGGCCACGGACAGGGCTGGACGGACCTGAACTTCCTGATCCCCGAACTGGCCATGCGCCTCGATTACAAAAAGGGGCCGTATGCGGCGGCGCAAGGCGATTTTTCCTCGGCGGGAGCGGCGTCCATCATCTATGCGAACCGCCTGACGCAGGGCATCGCCAGCGCGGGCATGGGGCAAAACGGCTTTCGCCGCGCCCTGCTGGCCGATTCGTTTGACGCGGGCGACGGCAGCCTGCTGTACGCGCTCGAAGCGCAGCATAACGATGGCCCGTTCACGCAGCCGGACCGCTACCGCAAGCGCAATGGCGTGCTGCGCTACAGTCAAGGCTATGCCAACAACGGCTTCAACGTCACGGCCATGGCGTACGACGCCAGCTGGAACGCCACCGACCAGATTCCGCTGCGCGCCGTGCAGGACGGTAGCCTGGGCCGCTTTGACGCCATCGATGCCAGCGACGGCGGCAAGGCGCAGCGCTACAGCCTGTCGGGCGCCTGGCGCCAGACGACGGACGACGTGTCGTCCAGGGTCAGCGCGTATGTGATCGCCAACCGCCTGGCCCTGTTCTCGAATTTCACGTATGCGCTGGACGACCCCGATAACGGCGACCAGTTCGCCCAGCCCGACCGGCGCGTGACATCGGGCCTCGATGCCAGCCACACCTGGCACCGCCACACGGACAGGGGCAGCAGCGACACCACCATCGGCCTGCAGCTACAGAACGACAATATCCGCAATGGCCTGTACCACACGCGCCAGCGCCAGATCCTGTCGACCACGCGGCAAGACCATATCGTCGAAACGAGCATCGGCGTGTATGGCGAAAACAGCACGCGCTGGTCGCGCACGCTGCGCACCGTGGCCGGCCTGCGCGCGGACGCCTACCGCTTCGACGTGCGCAGCGACCGCGCCGCCAATGCGGGCCAGGCCAGCGACCATTTGTTCAGCCCCAGCCTGAGCGTGATCGCGGGGCCGTGGCGCGACACGGAAGCGTACTTCAACATCGGCAATGGTTTTCACAGCAACGACGCGCGCGGCACGACCATCACGGTCGACCCGAAGACGGGCGAGGCGGCCGGCAAGGTCACGCCCCTGGTGCGCTCGCGGGGGCTGGAACTGGGCTTGCGCAGCGCCGCCATCGCCGGCCTGCAAACCTCGCTGTCGCTGTACCGCCTGGACTTCGATTCCGAACTGCTGTTCATCGGCGACGCCGGCGCCACGGAAGCGGGCCGCCCCAGCCGCCGCTACGGCATCGAGTTTTCCAGCTACTACAAGGCGGCCAGCTGGCTGTCGCTGGACCTGGACCTGGCGTATGCGCGGGCACGCTCGCGCGGCAGCGATCCGGCGGGCGACCTCATCCCCGGCGCCATCGAAGGCGTAGCCCAGCTGGCCATGACGGTGACGCCGCGCGGGCCATGGTCAGGCTCTTTGCGCCTGCGCTACTTCGGCCCGCGCCCCCTGATCGAAGACAACAGCGTGCGCTCGTCGGCCAGCGTGGGCTTGAACGGGCGCGTCGCCTACCGGATCGACAAGACCTTGCGCGTGGAGGTCGAAGGCTACAACCTGGCCAACCGGCGCGACTCGGCCATCGATTACTACTACGCCTCGCGCCTGCCCGGCGAGGCGCTACCGGTCGACGATATCCACTTCCATCCGGTGGAATCGCGCTCGCTGCGCCTGACCCTGGTAAAGAATTTTTAACTCGACAAGCATAATTCCTGGCGGACGTAACACAAGAGTCGCCGCGAAGTCGTAGAATGCCAGGCTGGATAAACTGAGACAGGCCGCGTTCCGGCCCGCACCGCCATGAGCACTTCCGCACCGATCTTTACCGACCCGTCCCACATCAAGGACGCCTTGCGCGATGACGGCTATGCCGTGCTGCGCCCGCAAGACGTGGCGGCGCTGGCCGGCTGCCCGCTGGCCGCGCTGCGCGCGCTGGAGCCAAGCTGGAATACCCTGGCGCTGGACAATTACCTGAAGGATGGCGGCCGCTATCGCCGCCGGCGCCACTCGTGCTTCGTGCAGGATGGCGCGCGCCTGACGCAGACGGCGCACCGCCCGCACTGGCAACCGGTGGAATACAACGCCCTGCATGGCGGCATGCACCGCCTGTTCGAGCCGGTCGAGCCGGCCATCGTCGCGCAAGCGGCCTGGCAGCAGCTGATCCGCGCGCTGGGCGACGCCTGCTCGCAGGTCAGGGGCAGCCAGCCGTGGTTCATCGAGGCGCACCAGTTCCGCATCGATACGACCGATGGCATCGGCCGCCCCACGCCGGAAGGCGCGCACCGCGACGGCGTCGATTTCGTCGCCGTACTGCTGATCGGACGCGAGCAGGTCAAGGGCGGCGAGACGCGCATCTTCGAAGCCAATGGTCCCAACGGCAAGCGCTTTACCCTGACCGAGCCATGGTCGCTGCTGCTGCTCGACGATGCGGCGGTGATCCACGAATCGACGCCGATCCAGCCCATCGGCGAGCATGGCCACCGCGATACGCTCGTGCTGACGTATCGCGCCGGCCAGTTCCAGGGCGAAAACTGACAGGCGGCCACAGCTTTCCCTGTGGCCAAAATAGTTACTTGGAAGTTACTTTTGCAGACCTAAATCCGATATAGTCATACGATGTCGATATTGCGCGCTCATTGCGCCCAGCATCACCACACTGAAATCCTAGGAGAGGTCTGTGGACTCCAACAACCAAATCAAGCCTGACGAAATCGAGATCCTGATCGTCGAGGACAGCCCGACCCAGGCGGAGCGCTTGCGCCGCCTGATCCAGTCGCTGCACTACAGTGCGCGCGTGGCGGCGAATGGCCAGCTGGCCCTGGCCGCCATCCGCGAGCGCAAGCCGCACCTGGTGCTGTCCGATATCGTCATGCCTGAAATGAATGGCTACGACCTGTGCCGCGCCATCAAGTCCGATCCGACCCTGCGCGACATTCCCGTCATCCTCGTCACCTCGCTCAACGACCCGAAGGACATCATCCGCGGCATCGAATGCGGCGCCGACAATTTCATCCGCAAGCCGTATGCGGAAGACTATCTGCTCAACCGCATCAGCCACATGCTGATGAACCAGAAGCTGCGCAAGAACCAGAATGTGGAAATCGGCATCGCCCTGTACCTGGGCGACCAGAAGCACTTCATCAACGCGGAGCGCCAGCAAATCCTCGATTTGCTGATCTCCACCTATGAGCAGGCGGTGCAGGTCAACGGCGAACTGCAGGCGCGTGAACGCCAGGTGATCGAATTGAACATGCGCCTGGCGCACCATGCGGCCGAACTGGAAACCATCAACCGCGAAATCGCCCTGAAAAACCTGGAGTTGGCCGAAGCGAGCCGCATGAAGTCCGCCTTCATCGCGAATATGTCGCATGAACTGCGCACGCCGCTGAACGCCATCATCGGGTTTACCGGCGCACTGCTGATGAAACTGCCCGGCCCCCTGACGTCCGACCAGGACAAGCAACTCAACACCATCCGCGCCAGCGCGCGCCATCTGCTCTCGCTGATCAACGATATCCTCGACGTGGCCAAGATCGAGGCGGGCAAGCTGACCCTGTCGATCGAACCCGTGCACTGCCAGGAGCTGATGGCCGAAGTGGCCGACACCTTGCGCCCGCTGGCCCAGCAAAAGGGCCTGACGCTGGAAATGGCACTGGGCGATGCGGGCCAGCCGCCCGCCATCATCGACACGGACCGCCGCGCGCTGACGCAAATCCTCATCAACCTGCTCAACAACGCCATCAAGTTCACGGAACAGGGCACGGTGCGCATCAGCCTGTCCCAGCGCGAAGAAGACGGCGCGCTGGTGACGGAAATGAGCATCGCCGACAGCGGTGCCGGCATCAAGGAAGAAGACCAGGCCAAACTGTTCCAGGCCTTCTCGCAGCTCGATTCCACCTCCACGCGCCACGTGGAAGGAGCGGGACTGGGCCTGTACCTGTGCCAGAACCTGGCCAACGCCATCGGCGGCGCCCTGTTCTTCAATAGCGACTACGGCTCCGGCAGCACGTTTACGCTGGCCCTGCGCAGCAAGCCCTGATTCGGGTGCGCCGCAGCATAAATTCTGGATACTTTGCCATCTAACGTAGACCAATACCGTAGTTTTACGGTATTGCACCGCACCATTTTCAGCGCTATAGTGGGACTGTCTCCTCCAATTTGTTCTCCGAACATTGGATTACGCCCGCGAATACAACCGCGGGCTTTTTTTTGCCCGCGTTTTACATTATCTTCATTTTTCCTTAACTAAATCAAGCGATTTAGTTATATCAAACGCTTGAGATATGTGTTTAAATCTCCGGCATGATTGAAAAAAACATTTCCCATACATCAGTTGCCGACGACGGGCGCAAGCCCCGTTCCGACGGCGAACAGTCGCGCGAGCGGCTGCTGCATAGCGCCATCCGCCTGTTTGCCGAGCAGGGCTACGCCAAGACGTCCACGCGCGAACTGGCGCAGGCGGCCGGCACCAACGCGGCCGCCATCCGCTACTATTTTGGCGACAAGGCGGGCCTGTACCGCGCCGCCTTCGCGCAGCAATCGTCGGACCCGCAAGACAATATCGCCCTGTACGAGCAGCCCCATTTCACCCTGCGCCAAAGCCTGGAAGGCTTTTATGCGCAATTGCTCGCGCCCATGCAGCAGGGCGAGATCGCGCGCGACTGCATGCGCCTGTGGTGCCGCGAAATGCTCGAACCGACGGGCCTGTGGGCACGCGAGATCGACCAGAACATCCGTCCCGAGCACGAGGCGCTGACGCGCGTGCTGGCGCGCCACCTGGGTGCGCCCGACAACAGCGACGACATGCACCGGCTGGCGTTTTCCATCGCCTCGCTGGCCCTGCAGCACATGGTGGGCGCCGAGGTGCTGCAAACCTTGCGTCCGCAATTGCTGGAAACGCCGCACGCCATCGATACCTGGCTGGCGCGCATGACCGACTACGCGCTGGCCATGGCCGACGTGGAGCGCCGGCGCCTGGCCACTCCGCCCTCTCCCCCTACCGCTCAACGACAAGCAGAAGGACCAGCATGACGACTATTCGATGCACCGTTCAACGCGCCCTCGCCGCCAGCATCGTGCTGGCGCTGGGCGGCTGCGCCCTGCAGGGCCCGCCCGCGGCGGTGGCCGCCAGCGCGCCCGCGCAATGGCAGGCGCCGCTGCCGCATAACGGCAAGCTGACGGACCTGGCCATCTGGTGGCAGGGCCAGGGCGACAGCCTGCTGGTGGAATTGATCACCGATGCGCAGCAGGTCAGCCCGACCATCGCCGCCGCCGGCACGCGCATCGTGCAGGCGCGCGCGGACAGCATCGCCAGCGGCGCCGCGCTGGCGCCCAAGCTCGATGCGACCGGCAGCGTGGTGCGCACCAGCCAGCAATCGGCCCAGCCCGGCGGCACCACCTCGCAGGCCGCCTTGCAAGCGTCGTGGGAAATCGACGTGTTTGGCGCCAACCGCGCCACGCGCGATGCGGCGCAGGAGCGCTACGACAGCGCCAGCGCGCTCTGGCATGAGGCCCGCGTGTCGGTCGCCGCCGAAGTGGCGAACCAGTACTACGCCTTGCGCACCTGCCAGCAACTGCAGGCCGTGGCCGAACAGGATGCCGTCTCGCGTCGCGACTCGGCGCGCCTGACGGAACTGAGCGCCGGCGCCGGCTTCCAGCCGCCCGCCAACGCCGCCCTGGCCCGCGCCAGCGCCGCCGAAGGCGCCAGCCGCGCCATCGAACAGCGCGCCGCCTGCGATGTGAATGTCAAGGCGCTGGTGGCCCTGTCGGCCGTGCCGGAAGAGACGCTGCGCCAGAAGCTGGCCGCCAGCCCCTTTGTTGCGCCCTCGCCCGTGGCGATTGCGCAACTGCCGGCGCAAACCCTGGGCCAGCGTCCCGACATCTACAGCGCCGAGCGCGAAGTGGCGGCCGCCAGCTTTGAAGTGCGCGGCGCGCAGGCGCAGCGCTATCCCCGTCTGAGCCTGGCCGGCTCCATCGGCAAGGGCAATATCCGCGCTGGCGGGACCAGCATCACGGCCAGCACCTGGAGCATCGGTCCGTTGGCCGTCAGCCTGCCCATCTTCGACGGCGGCACCCGCCGCGCCCAGGTCGATGCAGCCACGGCGCGCTACGACGAAGCGGTGGTGAAGTACCGCGCCGGCGTGCGCCAGGCCGTGCGCGAAGTGGAAGAAGCCTTGGTCAACCTGGCCAGCACGGACGAGCGCAGCGGCCACGCGACAACGGCCCTGGAAGGCTACCGCGTGTCGTTCGTCGCCACCGAAGACCGCTACAAGAATGGCCTGGCCAGCCTGATCGAACTGGAAGACGCGCGCCGCACGCGCCTGGCCGCCGAAAACACGGTGGTCAACCTGGAGCGCGAACGCAGCGCCGCCTGGGTGGCGCTGTACCGCGCCGCCGGCGGCGGCTGGAACAGCAGCAACGCCATCGCCAACAATGCCCCCTGACGGATACGACAACATGAAAAAAATGACCTTGAAACCGATGGCGCTCGCGCTGGCCGCCCTTTGCGTGATGCTGGGCGCCGGCGTGGCCCTGTACTCTCCTTCCTCCACGGCGGCCGACGACGCCAAGGATAAAAGCGCGGCACCAAAGCCTGCGCTCACCGTCACCACGGCCAAGCCGCAAACGGCCAGCCTGCCCATCAAACTGAAGGCCAACGGCAACGTGGCCGCCTGGCAGGAAGCCGTCATCGGCAGCGAATCGAACGGCTTGCGCCTCACCGACGTACGCGTGAATGTCGGCGACGTGGTGCGCGCCGGCCAAGTGCTGGCCGTCTTCTCGAACGACACGGTCAACGCCGACGTGGCGCAGGCGAAAGCGGCGGTACTCGAAGCGGAAGCGAATGCGGCGGAAGCGGCCGCCAACGCCCAGCGCGCCCGCTCGCTGCAAAGCACGGGCGCCATCAGCGCGCAGCAGATCAGCCAGTACCTGACGGCCGAACAGACAGCCAACGCGCGCATTGCCTCGGCCAAGGCGCAGCTGGCGTCGCAGCAGCTGCGCCTGAAATACACGCAGGTGGTGGCGCCCGACAGCGGCATCATCTCCTCGCGCTCGGCCACCGTGGGGTCGGTGGTGGGCGCCGGCACGGAACTGTTCCGCATGATCCGCCAGGGCCGCCTCGAATGGCGCGCCGAAGTGACGGCCACCGAGTTGCTGAACCTGAAACCGGGCACCCTGGCGCAAGTCAAGGCGGCCAATGGCAGCGTCCTGACGGGCAAGGTGCGCATGATCGCCCCTACCGTCGATCCGCAGACGCGTTCCGCCCTTGTGTATGTGGACTTGCCCGCCAGCAGCGGCAACAATGCGCCGTTCAAGGCCGGCATGTACGCCAGCGGCGAATTTGAACTCGGTACCTCGGGCGCGCTGACGGTGCCGCAGCAGGCCATTGCCGTGCGCGACGGCTTCAGTTATGTCTTCCGCCTGAATGCCGACCAGCGGGTCAGCCAGATCAAGGTGCAGGCCGGACGGCGCCTGAGCGACCGCATCGAGATTGTAAGCGGCATCACGGCCGACACGACGATTGTCGTCAGCGGCGCCGGCTTCCTCAATGACGGAGATTTGGTCCGTAATGTGAAAACCCCGGTTCAGACGCCAGTGGCTGTACCGGCAGCGAAAAAGTAAGGAGAGGCCATGAATTTTTCCTCCCTCTCGATCAAGAATCCGATCCCGGCCATCATGCTGTTCGCGCTGCTGACCCTGGCCGGCCTGCTGGCCTACAAGGCCAATCCGGTGCAGGATTTCCCCGACATCGAACTGCCCATCGTCACCGTCAGCGCGGTGTTGCCCGGCGCCGCACCGGCCCAGCTGGAAACGGAAGTGGCGCGCAAGATCGAAGACTCCGTCGCCACCCTGCAAGGCGTGAAAAACATCTACACCAAGGTGCTCGATGGCGTCGTCACGGTGACCGTCGAATTCATCCTGGAAAAGCAGATCGCCGAAGCCGTCAACGATGTGCGCGATGCCGTCGCCCGAGTGAAAGCGGACATGCCGGCCGAGTTGCGCGACCCCACCGTCACCAAGGCGTCCACCGCCGGGCGCGTGGTGCTGACCTTTATCGCCACGGCGAAACCCGGTGTCGATAATCCGCTCGACGCGCCCGACCTGTCCTGGTTCGTCGACAACACGGTGGCCAAGCGCCTCTTGACAGTACCCGGCGTGGGCGCCGTCAACCGCGTGGGCGGCGTCTATCGCGAGATCCAGGTGGAGCTCGACGAGGCGCGCATGGCCGCATTGAAAGTGTCGGCCCTCGACGTCTCGCGCCAGCTGCGTCTGGTGCAGCGCGAAGCGCCTGGCGGCCGGGGCGACATCAGCGGCGCCGAACAATCGGTGCGCACCATCGCCACCGTCAAGACGGCCGATGAACTGTCGCGCGTGGAAGTGCCGCTGCCGGACGGCCGCCATGTGCGTCTGGACCAGGTGGCCACGGTGCGCGACACCATTGCCGAACCGCGCGCGCTGGCCGAGCAGGATGGCAAGACCGTGGTCGCTTTCGAGGTGTTCCGCACCAAGGGCGCCAGCGAAGTGGCTGTCGCCAAGGGCGCACGCGAGGCCATCGCCGATCTGCAGAAGGAAAATCCCAGCGTGGTGCTGCAGCAGTCGATCGACAATGCCTTCCCCGTCGAGGAAAACTTCGTCGGCTCGATGGAGCTGCTGTACGAAGGCGCGCTGCTGGCCGTACTGGTGGTGTGGTGGTTCCTGCGCGACTGGCGCGCCACCCTGGTGGCAGCCGCCGCCCTGCCCCTTTCCGTGATGCCGGCTTTCCTCGGCATCTACTGGTTCGGCTACACGCTCAATACCGTCACCCTGCTGTCGCTGGCGCTGGTCGTCGGCGTGCTGGTCGACGACGCCATCGTGGAAATCGAAAACATCGAGCGCCATCTGCGCATGGGCAAGTCGCCCATGCAAGCGGCCATGGAAGCGGCCGACGAAATCGGCATGGCGGTGATCGCCACCACCTTCGCGCTGGTGGCCGTGTTCCTGCCGACGGCCTTCATGAGCGGTATTCCCGGCCTGTTCTTCAAGCAGTTCGGCTGGACGGCCGTGCTGGCCGTGCTGGCCTCGCTGGTGGTGGCGCGCCTGCTCACGCCGATGATGGCCGCCTACATATTAAAACCGCTGCCGCACAAGGAAGAACAGGATGGCTGGCTGATGACGCGCTACCTGCACGTGATGCGCTGGTGCCTGAACCACCGCGGCGTCACGGCCATCGCCGCGGCCCTGTTCTTTGTCGGCGCCATCCTGCTGGTGCCGCTGCTGCCGACGGGGTTCGTGCCGGCCGCCGACCGCGCGCAGACGCAGATCAACCTGGAATTGCCGCCCGGTTCCACCCTGGCCGAAACGCAGGCCGTGGCAGCCATGGCGCGCGACGCGGCCATGCAGACGCCGGGCATCAAGGGCGTCTTCAGTTCGATAGGCGGCGGCTCCAGCGGCGACGCCTTCGCCCCCGGCGCGGCGGCAGAGGCGCGCCGCGCCGTGCTGACCCTGACCACCGTGCACCGCACCGAACGCAAGGAATCGATGGCGGGCCTGGAAACGCAACTGCGCCACAAGCTCGATACGATCCCTGGCGCGCGCTTCACGGTGGGGCCGCCCGACACGGGCGTCAAGATGCAACTGGTGCTGCGTTCGGAAGACCCGGTGGCGTTGATGGCGGCGGCGCAAAAGGTCGAGCGCGAGCTGCGCGGCCTGAAAGGCATCGGCAACGTCAATTCCAGCGCCTCGCTGGTGCGCCCGGAAATCATCGTGCGTCCCGATTTTGCCAAGGCGGCAGACCTGGGCGTGACGGCGGCGGCCATCGGCGAGACGGTGCGCGTGGCCACGGCCGGCGACTACGATACGGACCTGACGAAAATGAACCTGCCCGAGCGGCAAGTGCCGATCCGCGTCAAGCTGCCCAACAGCGTGCGCGCCGACCTGGCCGCCATCGAGCGCCTGAGCGTGCCCGGCAAGAATGGCCCCGTGCGCCTGGCGAACGTGGCCAGCGTGACGATGGAAAGCGGCCCGGCGCAGATCGACCGTTTGAACCGCAGCCGCAACGTGACCCTCGACGTGGAACTCGGTTCGCGCACCCTTGGCGAATTGAATGAAGAAGCGCGCGCGCTGCCGTCGATGAAGAATTTGCCGCCGTCCGTGAAGATCGCCGAACTGGGCGACGCGCAGGAAATGGCTTCGCTGTTTGCCAGCTTCGGCCTGGCCATGCTGATCGGCGTGCTGTGCATCTACTGCGTGCTGGTATTGCTGTTCAAGGACTTCATGCAGCCGGTGACCATCCTGGCGGCGCTGCCCTTGTCGATCGGCGGCGCCTTCGTGGCGTTGCTGATCACGGGCAGCGCCCTGTCGATGCCGTCGATGATCGGCCTGATCATGCTGATGGGGATCGTCACGAAGAATTCGATCCTGCTGGTCGACTATGCGATCCTGGCGCGCCAGGCCGGCATGAACCGCTTCGATGCGCTGGTCGACGCCTGCCACAAGCGCAGCCGCCCCATCCTGATGACGACGATTGCCATGGGCGCCGGCATGATGCCGCTGGCGCTGGGCTGGGGCGCCGACCCCAGCTTCCGTTCGCCGATGGCGATCACCGTCATCGGCGGCCTGATCACCTCGACTTTATTGAGCCTGCTGGTGGTGCCGGCCGTATTCACCTATATCGACGACCTCGAGCACCTGCTCAAGCGCGGCATGGCGAAACTGCGCCGCCAGCAGGCGCCGCTGCGGCGCGATGACAGGGTGGCGCTGGAAAAATAAGCGCCACGGTTGATTGAAAAATCGCCCCCTGCGGGCAAGGAAGCGAGGGACGGGCCGCCAGGCCGCGCTCCCTCGCTGCCATCTATCTGGCATACTGCGCCCATTCTCCATGAACGCAATCTGCCCTGCCTATGAATTACCGCACCCCGCTCGTCCTGCTGATGGTCTCCGCACTGCTCGGCGCCTGCTCGGAAAAAACCGCGCCCGCCAAGGCACAGGAAGCCGCCGACGCGCCGGCAGCAGCCGTCGAACCGGCGCCGGCCGACATTGTGCCGCCGCCTGCCGCCACAGCCCCCAAGACCAACGAGATGAACACGCCGCAGGCGCGCGAACGCGAAGCAGGCATGATGCGCGCCGTCTTCGGCAAGGGATACCGCAGCGACAGCGAGGATGCGCTGGCCGACCTGCCAGACCCCGACAACCATGTCGATAGCCTCAGCTACGTGGTCAGCGCCATCAGCCACAAGCTCTTGCCAGATGGCCGCGCCATCCTGGTGGCGAATGCGGAAACGGCCAACACGGAAGGCACGGCCGAATCGGCGCACGCCTCGCCGGGACTGTTGAACGTCTTTTTCCTGGCGCCCAAGGGCCAGCCGGACGAAGGCCAGTGGCAAGTCGTGAAACGGCTGGAAAACATCGCCGCCCTGGGCTCGTCGGGACAGCTCGGTGAAGTCCACTGGGTCATGCTGGGCGCGAACAAGCCTGGGCTGGCGATCCGCCATGGCTATACGGGCCAGGGTTACACCATCACGCAACTGGCCCTGTTTGAAATTGGCGACGGCAAGGTCACCTCACTCGATGGCGCCATCGACCTGTACTCGGACAACATGGGCGCCTGCGGGCCTGAAACGGACGAGTGCTGGCTGGTCAGCGGCAAGTGGCGCTTCGCCACGGCGCGCAATGGCGGCGCCTACGATGACTTGCTGATCGATTTCACGGGCGCGTCCGAAAAGATCAAGCCCGGCGTCACGGTCAAACCGGACCAAGACCCGCCGCGCATCGCCACGCCGCTGAACGGCCATGCGCGTTATGGCTTCGATGGAAAAGGATACAAACTGGTCGAGGGCAAAAATACGGTGCCTGGCGTCTGAGCCAGGCACCGGCAAAAAATCAGCGGCGCGCCGCCTCCAGGCGCGCCAGCAGCGGCGCATACATAGCCCGCGTATGGCTGCTCCAGCGGGCCATGGCGCTGTCGATATCGAGCAGCAGGCGTTCCGACAGCACCTTGTCGCCCTGCTGCAGCGCCCAGATCGCGCATTCGGCGCGGCAGTCGAAGCTGTTGTAGCGCGTCAGCGCGTCGTCAAATTCCGCCTTCGCTTCCACCTGGCGCCCGCTTTGCGCCAGCGCGCGGGCCGTCAGCAGCGACACCATCTCGGGACGAAAATGCCTATCCGTGCGGCGGATGAATTCCAGGTGCGTCAATGCCTCGGCGCCGCGCGCGCACTCCAGGTAGGCGCGTGCCGCGCCCAGGCGAATTTCCAGGTCCGATGAAAACGCTCCCCGCAAGCAGGCCTCATACGTCGATGCCGCTTCCTGCGCATTGCCCGCTTCGAGCAGCGCGCTGGCCAGGCGCATCTGGTTTTGCGCCGTCGGCGTGTACTCGAAGGCGGCCTTCGCCTCACGCAATTCCCGGTTCGGATCGAGCACCTGCACGGCCACCGAAGCGACCTTGCGCGCGCTTTGCGGCAGGCGCGAATTGGGCAGGTAGATGGCGAAGAAATACACCACGCTGCCCAGCAGCGGGAACATGAACAAAATGAGCAGCCAGTACAGCTGCTGCCCGTTGCGCACCACGTGAATCGCAAAAAATACCGCGATCAGGATGTGGATGCCTATGCCAAAAATCGTCATGCTGCGACCTCGTTGGTTCGTGATGGGAGCGGCTGGCACCATGCCGCCGCTTTCCCCGGTCAGAATATTACACTGGCGATGCCGTGCACACGCGCCTATTGCGTCTTGGCCGACCAGCCACCGCCCATGGCCCGGTACAGGTCGACCGAAGCGACGAGGATGCGCGTCTTCAGCTGCAGCAAGCCCACGTCGGCGCTGTACAGGGTGCGCTGGGCGTCGAGTTCTTCCAGGTAGGAGGCATAGCCATTGCGGTAGCGGTTGTGCGCGATGCGCAGGGTGTCCGCCGCCGTGGCGCGGCGCGCGTCGTTTTCCACGGCTTGCTGCTGCAGCCGGTAGATGGCGCCCAGGCTGTTCTCCGTTTCGGCGAAGGCGTTGCGCACCACGTTCTCATACGTGTATGCCAGCTGGTCGCGCTGCGCGCCGGCCGCATCGGTCTGCGCCTGTATCCGCCCGCCATCGAACAGGGGGCCGGCCGCCAATGCCGTCAAGCGCCACAGGGCCGTCGGCGCATGCAGGAAATCGGTGAGTGTTGTGGCTTGCCCGCCGCCCGCCGCCGTCAGCTTGAACGAGGGCAGCAGCTGGTCGCGCGTGGCGGCCAGACTGGCGTTGGCGGCCGCCAGGTTGTGTTCCGCGCGCGCGATGTCGGGCCGTCGGCGCAACAGTTCGGACGGCAGGCCGGCCGGCACGCCCGGCGCCGCCAGCTCGGCCAGCGGCAAGCCGCGCGCGATGGCGCCGGGATTGCCGCCGACGAGGATCGCCAGCGCGTTTTCCTGCTCAAAGATCTGCCGCTGCAGCTGCGGCACCTGCTCGGCAGCCGCATGGTATTCCGATTGCGCCTGCAGCCATTCCAGGCGCGAGCTGTAGCCCACCTCGAACTGCTTGCGCGCCAGCTCGCGCGACTGTTCGCGCAGCTGCAGGGTCGATTGGGTGAGCGCCAGCTGCGCGTCGAGTCCCCGCAGATTCAGGTAACTGGTCGCCACGCTGGCGGCGATCGACAGGGCCGCCGCATCGAGACTGGCCTGTTCGGCGCGATAACTCTCGCCGGCCGCGTCGCTCAGATTGCCCAGCCGGCCCCACACGTCGATTTCATAGCTGGCCTGCAGTTCGGCCTGGAAGACATTCGTCACATACGGCTTGCCGCTCGACGCCAGGGTGCGCGTGCGCGTGGGCGAACCGTCAAAGGCCAGGTTCGGCGCGCGGTTCGCATCGGCCTGCGCCAGGCGCGCGCGGTATTCCTGCACGCGGGCGCGCGCCACGCGCAAGTCGCCATTGCGCGCCAGCGCCTCGCCCACCAGATCACTTAAAACGGGATCGCCGAAGGCCTGCCACCACAGCTGCTCGACATGGGCGTCAGTCGCCGCAGGCGCACCGGCCACCTGCGCGCGCCAGCCGGATGGCAGTTGCAGGGCCGATACGGGCTGCGGTGGCGCGTTGGCGGCGCAGCCCGCCAGCGCCAGCACGCCGGCCATCAGCCATACGCGGCGCTTCATGGCTTGGCTTTCTTCGGCGGCGGCGGGGGCGCCGGATTCTCCGCCGAGTCGTTCAGCACGGCGGACGTGTCGACGCTGACCACCACCGACATGCCCGGCACGAGGCGGCGCGCATTCGCCTGCCCCGCATCAATGCGGATGCGCACGGGAATGCGCTGGGCGATCTTGAGGTAATTGCCCGTCGCGTTATCGGCCGGCAGCACGGAAAATTCGGAACCGGTGGCCGGCGAGATGCGCTCCACCTGGCCCGTCAGCACGGCGCCGTCGAGGGCGTCGACGTGGAAGGTGGCGCTCTGCCCCTCCTGCACGCCGTTCATCTGCGTTTCCTTGAAATTGGCAATGACCCACATCTGGCGCGGCACCAGCGCCATCAGCTGCGCGCCCGAATTCACGTACGCGCCCTGGCGCACCGTCACCTGGCCCAGCTGGCCGTCGGAAGGCGCCACGATGCGCGTGTTATCGAGGTCGATCTTCGCCGCCTTGACGGCCGCCTGCGCGTTGGCCACGGCCGCTTCCAGGGCCTGCTTGTTGACCACCACGCTATGCACGCTTTGCTGGGCGATGTCGAGATTGGCGCGCGCCTGCGCCAGCGCCGCCGCCATCTGCGCCTGCGTGGCGCGTGACTGGTCGTGTTCGCGCTGCGACAGCGAACCGTCGGCCACCAGCTGCTCCACGCGATTCAAATCGGCGCTGGCCTTGCGCGCCTGCGCTTCCGCGTTGGCCAGCGCCGCCTCGCTGACGGAAATGCCCGCCTGCGCGCTGGCCTTCTGCTGCGCCCAGTTCGACAGCGCCGCCTGCTGCGCGGCCAGCTGGGCCTGCGCCTGCTCGTAGCGCTGCTGGTAGATGCGGTCGTCGATGCGCACCAGCAGCTGGCCTTCCTTGACATCCATGAAGTCCTGCACCGTCACTTCCACCACATAGCCCGACAGCTGCGTGCCGATGATGGTCACCTGCCCGCGCACGGTGGCGTTTTCCGTCGTCACGATGGGGCTGGTGAACGGCGGCAAACGCCACGCGTACAGCACGATCAGCACGCCCACCAGGGCCACGGCGGCAAAGGCCAGCGCGGACAGCCACTGGTGGCGCCGGTCCGGCTGCGCCATGGAAGGGGCGGCGGGGGCGGCCGGTGCGGTGGGAGGTACTGGCGGTGTGGTGTTATTTTCTGTCATTGCTCGGTTCCGAATTGGTAATGGGGACGATGGCCATGGCCGTCTGCGCATCGCGCACGGGGCCGACCAGGCGACGCGCGCCGGTGGTGATGCGGGTCCAGGATTGGCTGACCAGCATCCAGATCAGGGTGGCGATGGCGACGCCGGCGATCATCAGAAAGACGTCGTTGTAGGCGAGGACATTGGCTTCGCGCGTGGCGACGGCGCCCAGGCGCGCCACGCCCTGGGCGCTGCGCAGGGCCGGGTCCATCAAGACGCCGCCGTAGCTTGCGGCGCCCGACTGCACGCGCGCGGCCACCTGCGGGTCGAGCATGGTGAGATGCTCGACCAGGTAGCTGGAATGGTATTTTTCGCGCGCCGTCTGGATGGTGCCGACGATGGCCGAACCAAGGAGGCCACCCAGGTTCTGCGTCATGGTAAACATCACGGAAAAACTCACCAGGTTGCGCGGTTCGGCGATCACGGCGCCCATGCCGGCCACCATGGTGGGGCCGAGGAAATACGTGCCGCCAAAGGCCAGCAGGAACTGGCTGACATACATGTTGACGGGGCGCGTCTGGCTGGTGGCGTGCGCGTCGATCAGGGCGCCGGCGGCGATCAGCAGCAGCGCGAACATCAGCGAGCGATTGAGGGTGGCCGGATTGATCGTCAGCGCGCTGACCACCAAACCTGCCACGCTGCCCAGCAGCACCACGATGAACAGGTGCTGCATCTGGTCCGTGTTCAAGCCCAGCGCCTGCAGGAAGCCGACCGCCCCCGTCGATTCGGACAGCACGATGCGAAACAGCAGCACCGATAAAAACAGCTTGGCGATCTTGCCCGTGGTGAGCCAGCGCGTATTGAGCAGCGGACGCGCGCGGTTATGCTCGATGGCCAGCGAGGCGGCGATCAGCACGATGGAACACGCCAGGCACACGCCCACCCACTCCGACTCCATCCACCACGCCGTGCGCCCCTGCGCCAGCACGGCGCACAGCAGGGCCACGCCGGGTGCGAACAAAATAAAGGTGAGGAAGTCGAGCGGTTCGAACGTCTGCACGCGGTCGCCGGGCGGCAGTTTCAGGGCCAGCACGCAGCCCAGCGCCAGCAGGGCCAGTCCCAGTTCGAACAGGTACAAGCCATGCCATTCGCCGATCTGCAGCAGTTCGGAGGTGAAGATGCGCGCCAGCGGCAAGGCCAGCTGGGCAAAGCCCAGGCCCAGCACCACGCCCTTCAGGCGGTGCCGCGCGGGAAACGCCTGCAGGGTGTAGTACAGGCCCAGTACCCCCAGCGCGCCGCCCACCATGCCATGCGCGGCGCGCACGGCGATCGCCGACGGCAAGGTATTCGCATACAGGTGGGCGAACGTCACCAGCGCATACAGCACCAGGAACGCTTCCGTAAACAGGCGCAGGCCGAACTGCTGGCGGAACTTCACCAGCAGCAGATTCATGGAGACGATGGTCATCACGTAGGCGGCCGGCAGCCACTGCATCTGGTAGGCATAGGCGGCCAGCGAACCTTGCAGGTTCAGCAGATTGGCCGTCACCAGGCCGTTGCCGAGCCCCCCCGTCAGCGCGACGATCAGGCCGACGATGAAATACGCGACACGCTTGGGCGTCGAATGTTCGGGCATCGATGGCGACCCGGGCAAGGTCGGGCGTTCGCCCGGCCCCCAGGTGCGAGGTGTGTACTTGTCCATGCGGTAATCGCGATCCGGTTTGCTGAAGCCGTTCTTTGCTGGTGTTATAGAAATAGTTGCAAATGAACAGTTCTAGTCAGCAGCATATCACCGCAGGACGTTTTCATTGTTTACATTGTTGCATGGCGTTGCGCATGCGGCGCAAACAGGGTAGGCAACGGGACCGGCAGGGGTCGGCCGATCCCGTCCATGCCTGACGCAGCCACTTACACCCGCGGCGGATCCGTTTCTCGCGCGAACGCCCGGTGTGCCGCCAGCGCCTTTTTAAACGCGGCCACGGCTTTCACCACGTCGCTGGAAGGCGCGACGATGACGGCGGGATCCGGCTTGCCATCGGGTAGTGTCAGCGGCACGCCAGCCTTGTCCAGCAAGCCCTTGCCCGCGCCGATGGCCAGCATCGGCTTGCAGTGACGGTATTGCAAGCGCAGGAAGTCGAGCGCGTTGGCGTCGTCGCCCAGTTGCTGCACGGCCCCCTGGCCGTCGGGCACCACGACGGCGTCGAACAGCACGGACGGTCCCGTTTCGAGCGAGATTTCCACGTCGAGCGGCGCGCCGCCGCTGGTGTCGACTTTCCCCAGGAGGCTGCCCACCAGGCGCGGCACGGCGCCATCGGACAGCAACGCGGCATAGATGTGGCGCACCTGTGCGCCATCGCTGCCCGGCCCCACCAGGATGGCCACGCGCAAGGTATGGATGCCCGTCTTGCCGGGGCGGAAAAAGAGCGACAGCGCTGGCGACGGCGGATACGTAGGCATGGGCAGCATGGAGGCGAGCGGCATGGCCGGTGGCAGGGCCAGGCCCAGCGCGTCGGCCAGGCGCTGCGCCAGCGTCTCATCGACATTGCGCAGCATGGCGACGATGCGCTTGCGGATGGCCACCGTCTGCACCTTGCTCAATTCAAAGCGGAACGCATGCAAGATATGGTCTTGTTCGATAGGCGTCTGGCTGATCCAGAACAGGCGCGCCTGCGCAAAATGCTCGGCGAATTTCTCGGGCTTGCCGCGCACCTTGTCGCCTTCGGTCGGCGCGGGAAAGCTGTTGAACCCCTTCGCGCCCGCCTGGAACGGACAGCCGCCCGCCAGCGAATTGGGCTCGTACGCGACCCGGCCCCGGTTGATGGCCTGGCGGTGGATGCCGTCGCGCTGGTTGTTGTGCAGGGGCGCCAGCGGTGCATTGATGGGGATTTCATGGAAGTTGGCGCCGCCCAGGCGCGTGATCTGCGTGTCCACGTACGAGTGGATGCGCCCCTGCAGCAGCGGGTCGTTGGAAAAATCGATGCCGGGCACGATGTGCGCCGTGCAAAAGGCCACCTGCTCCGTCTCGGCGAAAAAATTGTCGGGATTGCGGTTCAAGACCATTTTCCCGACGGGGACCAGCGGGACCAGTTCTTCGGGGATCAGTTTGGTGGGATCGAGCACGTCGAAGGGAAACGCTTCCGCCTGCGCTTCCGTGAAGACCTGGAAGGACAATTCATATTCGGGATACTCGCCGCACTCGATGGCTTCCCACAGGTCGCGCCGGTGGAAGTCGGAATCGGCGCCGCTGATCTTGACGGCTTCGTCCCACACGAGCGAATGCGTGCCGGCCATGGGCGACCAGTGGAATTTGCAGAACACGGACTGGCCCTTGGCATTCACCAGACGGAAGGTGTGCACGCCGAAGCCCTGCATCATGCGAAAACTGCGCGGGATGGCGCGGTCGGACATGGCCCACATCAGCATGTGCGTGATTTCCGGCGACAGCGAGGCGAAATCCCAGAAGGTGTCGTGCGCGCTGGCCGCCTGCGGCATGCCGTTGTGCGGCTCGGGCTTGACGGCGTGGATCAGGTCGGGGAACTTCATCGCATCCTGGATGAAGAAGACGGGGATGTTATTGCCGACCAAATCCCAGTTGCCCTCGTCCGTATAAAACTTCACGGCAAAGCCGCGCACGTCGCGCGCCGTGTCGGTCGAACCGCGTTCGCCGGCCACCGTGGAAAAACGCACGAAGACGGGCGTGCGCTTGCCCGCCTTGGCGAACGGCGCGGCGCGCGTCAGCTTGCTTTGCTCCTTGTAGCATTCGAAGTAGCCATGGGCGGCCGAACCGCGCGCATGCACGACGCGCTCGGGGATGCGCTCATGGTCGAAATGCGTGAGCTTTTCACGCAAAATAAAATCTTCCATCAGGGTGGGGCCGCGCAAGCCCGCCTTCAGCGAGTTCTGGTTGTCGCCCACGGGCACGCCCTGGTTGGTCGTCAGCACGCAGCCGCTGTCGTCGCTGCGGGCGCCATCCAGCGAGCTATTCAGCGCGTTCTCGCCCAGCGCGGGCTGGCCATCGCCCGTCTTCGGAGAAGGTATCGTTTCGCCCGTGGTACTGGCCGTGGCCAGCGCTTCGCCGGTTGCCACATGCACGCCTTCGGGCGGCGTGCGCACCGCCTCGCCGTACTGGCCCGCTTCCTTGGGATTGTCGGCCATGGCGGCGGACAGTTGCTGGCTGGCGGCCGTCTTTTGCAGCAGCGCGCGGGTCACGTCATTGTCCGCGCCCAGGCTGTGCGGCGCACTGCTGTCGGATGGGCCGGACATGCTGCTCAAGACGGAACCCGCACCGTCCGTGGACGGCGTTTTCTTGGTGGTAGCCATTACATCTCCTGTGAGTAGTTTGCCCCGGGAAGTAACGCTACAACTCCCTCATTCAGCGCACGAACAGGGCAATCAAAATAATGATGGGAATAGGTATGCCAATCAACCACAACAAAATGGAGCGCATCTTCACTCTCCTTTACTGCTTGCTACTACCTTGTGCGCGTGGGCGCTGCTCCGGCCCGCCATGAGGGCAAACCGGGCCAGCGCCCACGACAACTACCTTGCCGGACTGCGTAAGCTTATTTACGCGAACCCAGCAGCTTCGACAGGCCATAACCGGCGGCGGCCGCAATCAGCAGCGACATGGCCGGGCGTTCGCGCACATAATCGCGGCCCGTCTCGCCGGCGCGCTGGCAGGCGGCGCCCAATTGCTTGCCGCGCGCCATCAGGCGTTCGGAAGCCTTGCTGACGCTGTCGCTGACCTGCTCGATGCGCTCGCCCACCTGGTCCACGCCGTCATGGGCGCGCGTGGCGACCTTGTCGGCCAGGGGCTGGGCCTGGCTAGCCACTTTGTCGATGGTGCGGTGCAATTCCTGGCGGGTATCCTGCACGGTGCCATTCATATCGGAGCTGGTTTTTTCAATCGCGTTCATGGTGGTTTCCTTAACAGTGAATAATTTCAACCATGCTCGATGCCGTGACCGAATCATGATTCTCCTCGCTTCGGGGAAAAAGAAGCGGCTAAACGCTGCCGGGCTGAGCCATATCAAATACGGCATCAGCAGCAAGCTGTTGGCACTACCTTAACCGCGCCCGCCGCGCGCCACCGTGCGCTGCCACACCTTGAAGCCAGACTTAAATGCCTGTTGGCAATAACAATCCCGCCGGCCTGGTGAGTCCAGCGGGGAATCCAAACATGTATGGATTTTTAACGGGATTTTCCGCATAATTGCGAGAGGCAATATCCATACATATAGACAAAATGTCCAAATCAAAAGCCATACAAGAAGAAAGCCAGGCCAGTGCGTGGATCACGCCATTCGTGCAGCACGGCGGCCCGCGCTATCTGCAGATCGCCGACATGCTCGAGCGCGCGCTGTCCGACGGCAGCCTGCGCCCGGGCGACCGCCTGCCGCCGCAGCGCCGTCTGGCGGCCCTGTTCCAGATCGACCTGACGACGGTGACGCGCGCCTACGACGAGGCCAAGCGCAGGAATCTGCTGGAAGGGCAAGGCGCGCGCGGCACCTACGTGGCCGCGCCGAAGGTGGAATTGACGCAGATGCTGGACCTGAGCATGAACATCCCGCCGCCGCCCGCAGGCGTGGATTTCGACGACCTGCTGAAACAGGGCGTGGCACAGGTGCTGATGCGCACGGACAGCGATCTGTTGATGAGTTATCACCTGGGCGGCGGCGGCAAGGCCGACCGCGCGGCGGGCGCCGCCTGGCTCGCGCCCATGTTCGACCACGTCGAGGCGGAACAGGTGGTGGCCTGCCCCGGCGCGCAGGCGGCGCTGGCAGCGCTGATATTGACCCTGAGCCGGCCCGGCGACAGCATATTGACGGAGCCAGCCGTGTATCCGGGCTTGCGCGCGGCAGCGGGGCAGCTCAATCGCAAGACCATCGTCGTGGAAACGGACGCGGACGGCATGCTGCCCGATGCGCTGGAAAAAGCCAGCCGCAAGCACCGTGCGCGCCTGGTCTACCTGAATCCCACCCTGCAAAACCCCACCGCACACACCATGCCGGTCGCGCGGCGCCTGGCCATCACGGAAGTGGCCATACGCTGCGGCATGCATATCATCGAGGACGACCCGTACTGGCTGCTGGCCTCGGACGCGCCGCCGCCGCTGGCCCATTACGCGCCGGGCAACGTGTCGTACATCGCCACCCTGTCGAAATGCCTGGCGCCGGGCTTGCGCATGGCCTACGCGCTGGTGCCCGACGCGCAGCTGCGCGAGCGCTTCGTGCAAGCCCTGCGCGCGTTTTCCCTGATGGCCACGCCCCTGACGACGGCGCTGACGACGCAATGGATACACGACGGCTCCGCGCACGCACTGCTGGCCGGCATACGCAGCGAAGCCGATGCGCGCCAGGACGTCATCCGCACCATCCTGACGGGCACCAGCCACCCGCGCAGCGACGGCATCCATGTCTGGTTTTCACTGCCCAGCTACTGGACCTCGCGCGAACTGGCCGCCACCGCCCGCGCCCAGGGCGTGGCCGTGACGGCCTCGGACGCCTTCCACGCCAGCAAACCACCGAACGCCATCCGTATCTCGCTGGGCAGCATCCGCGACCGCGCGCGCCTGGCCAGCGCCTTGAAAAAGCTGTCGCTGCTGCTGGCGCACAAGCCGGCGGTGCACCAGGAGTTCGTCATTTAGGCGGTAGATGAGCGCTTCGGCGCAGGCTGGCGGGGAACCAAGCTTCAGACGAAATAACCACCGTTTGTGCGGTAATGCCGTTCAGTTGAGCAGATTTTCGTAGCACGCGCATGCAATAGCGTTGTGGTTTTACCTTGACGGCCCGGTCGCATTTTCGATCGGGCCGTTCCTCATTCAGAAGGCTAAGCAGCCTTTCACGCAGATGTTTCATCGAGGCGGGCAATTTGCCGCAGGACCTGGTGACGGCGCCGGGCTGTCTTTGCAGCTTGCGCAGCGCTACCGCAGATTGGAAACGCTAGGCCTGGGCCGCTAAACAACGGTCATTTTGTATCCTTTTGGCAACAATTAACAGACTGCATAGCAATCCGTCTTAAATAACTATGAGAATTTAAATTTTCTTCAGATAATTAGCTTTACGGCAACAATATGTTTTTTCCCGGCATTCATGCGGGATGCGCAATATCCAAGTCGCATGTGTAGTGTTTCAACAAGCGCAGGAAAACGGACCCGCCGGTGCCGTCATGAATGCCTGCCGCATACTTATTCACCAGCATCCCGAACACCAAAGGCCTGACGCCGCCGCCTGCCCCGCTGCGGGCGGGCAAGCTTGCTAGACAATGAAAGACGAAAAAATGAGCAAATTTGTCGTATCAACGTTCCCCGCTACACCGATGTGGTGGCGTCTCTTCTTGATGGCATGCATATGCGCCAATCTTCTTTTTCCCGCGCCCGCCTGGTCGTCCGGCGCGCCACCAATCGCAGCCACATCAAGCCAACCGAGAAAACAAATCCTGTTTGTCGAAGATAATGTCGCAGATTATCGGGAACTCATCGGCAGCGGCCCCGATCACATGGACGTGGTGGTGCTCGACGGCGAGCACGACGGCTTGCGCCAGATCGCTCAAGCGCTGGAAACACGGCGCGACATCGCCGGCCTGCATCTCATTTCGCACGGCGGACCGGGCAGCTTGCAGCTCGGCTCGCTGCAACTGGGCCGCCAGCAATTGAAGGAGCGCAGCGCCGACCTCGGTATCATCCGCGCAGCCCTGCGCCGTGACGCAGACATTCTGCTGTACGGCTGTAACGTGGCCGAAGGCAAAGCGGGCCGGGACTTCATTGGCGCGCTGGCCGGACGCACCGGCGCCCGCGTGGCCGCCTCGAACAACCTGACCGGCGCCGCCGCCCACGGCGGCGACTGGCTGCTGGAGGCGCGCACCGCCCCCCTGCGCAGCACCGCCCTGGCCTTCCCCGCCTACCGCCACGTCCTGCCGTCGGTCGCCGGCACGATGACCATTCCCTACAGCCAGCCCGACTTCTCCTTCTCGTCTCCCTCGATCGTCGACGGGCAGGTCGGCACGGGATCGACGAATATTCCCAACGTCGTCTACGAATTCTATTTCGCCAACACGGCCAATACCCGCTTCGGTGAGGTCAGCAATGTCGACCTGACAAGCAGCACCGGATCAATGTTTCTTTTCTACAACCCCAACACCACGGGCTTCGACGAGGTCGGTTCCCTGATCGTCAAGGCCCAGTCGAACCGGACCTTCGGCATCTCGAGCTTCCGCATCCAGGATGCGCAAGACAACTCCTCCACCTACACCCTCACTGGCTATCGCAACGGCGCGCTGGCCGTGCCCGGCTGGACCTTCACCACGGGAGGCAACTACGACCAGGTCCAGATTTCGCCGCCACCCCAGTTCACCAACGTCGACGAGCTGCGCATCACCAGCAACGGCGGCACCAGCGGCATGGGCTCCAAGTTGTTCCGGGAAGGCTTCAACAGCTTCGTGTTCACCGAACCGACCGCGAATGCCGCCCTGTCCGGCCTGAGTGCCACGGCCGGCGCGCTCAGCCCCGCGTTCGCCACCGCCACCACCGCCTACACCATCGCCGTGCCCAATGCGACGGCCAGCACCACCATCACGCCCACCGTCGACACCCCGGGCACGACCGTCACCGTCAACGGCGTAAGCGTCGCCAGCGGCGCCGCCTCCGGCAGCATCGCCCTGAACGTGGGCGCCAACACCATCACCACCATCGTCACGGCGCTCGACGGCAGCACCACCAAGACCTATACCGTGACCGTGACGCGCGCCGCCTCGAGCAACGCCGACCTGTCGGCGCTGTCGCTCTCGAGCGGCACCCTGAGCCCCGCGTTCGCCGCGGGCACCACCAGCTACACGGCCAGTGTGCCGTTTGCCACCACCTCGATGACCTTCACCCCGACCGTGTCTGATGCCACCGCCAGCGTCACCGTCAACGGCGTGGCCACCACCAGCGGCAACGCCTCGGGCGC
>NZ_LT607498.1:26065-126044 GCF_900095235.1 Janthinobacterium sp. UMAB-60 | reverse complement strand
TCAGGAAAGCGGCGCTAACTAAACGATTGGCTGTGTCCGGTTATACGGGGGCAAGATCACTGTCATGAAGGCAATGGACGACCAAAATATCGTCAAGAAAGCGATGGAAGAGCACAATGCCGTCAAGAAGGCGTTGGACAACCACGACACCGTCAAGAAAGCGCTAAAGGCGGTAGAGCAGCAGAATGCGCTTGGTGCTGCTATCAAACGTATGAATCCTCCCTATACCTAACAACAACGATACCCAGTGACGTAAATGTTGCACTATAGCGGACATCAATGGCGAAGCAAGGCGTTTAACCAATGCCATATCTGGGCATGGTGTATTTCCGTCAGATTCTCCGTTCGCGAGCAGGCATGCCAAGCGATTGTGCCGCTTTCGCCATGCCCCAGTTACCCGAGCTGGTATGCTTGCGCCCAACTGCCCGCCATACGCTCCACCAGCTCGTATCGAGCGCCGGCCCGTGCCACCGGCCCCGCCGCCAGCGTGCTGCGGTACCGCAGAGCGTGGGCGCAAATCCGGCGTAGTCGCTACCGGTTATTCTCGGCTTTAATCTGGATCAGGAGAAATGTCGGGACGTAAAAAAAGCCACTAATCCCTTGGGTTGATGGCTTTTTTGATGTTTCCAAATTCTGTGCGCTGGTGCCCGGAGCCGGAATCGAACCGGCACGCCCTTACAGGCGGGAGATTTTAAGTCTCCAGTGTCTACCAGTTTCACCATCCGGGCAGCGCGGCGAGATTCTAGCACAGGTGATGCGCATCACGCCATCTTGTGCCTGAGCCAGGCGGTCCGGTTTGCACCGGATAGCCTGGTTTTATCTACCTGCCGTCAAAACGTCGCCTTGAACTGCACCCCATACGTGCGCGGCTCGTTGACGATGCCCGTCAGGTTGTTGAATTCGATGGCGCCCAGTGCCTGGACCTGGTTGGTGATGTTGCGGCCGTACGCGGAGAGTTCGTAGCGGTCCCATTTGTAGCCGACGCGCAAGCCGCCTTCCAGCAATTCCTTGGCCTTGTATTCCTTCGCTTCGTACAGGAAGAAGTTGTAGCTGGTGCGGTAGGCCCAGTCCGTGTAGGCGTAGAACTCGCCATTGGCGAGGGGGATGCTGTATTTCAAGGTGAAGTTGGTTTGCCATTCGGGCGCGCGCGGCAGCGGGTTGCCGTCGATGTAGGCCGTGCCCACGAAGGGGCCGACGGGGTCGGTGACGGTGCAGCCGCTGGCCGGGGTGTTCTGGGCGTTGCCGCAGCTTTGCACGTACAGCTTTTTGTCCTGGATCTCCGTGTGGTTGTAGCTGCCGCCCAGGGTCATGCTGAGCGAGTCGCTGAGGTTCGCCTGGAAGTCCAGCTCCACGCCCTGGCCGGTGGCCTTCTCGGCATTGAGCAGGCGGTTCATGTTGACCACGCCGCTGCCGGCCGTCAATTGCTTGTCTTTCACGCGGTACTGGAATACGGCCAGGCTCAGGCGCGCGCGCTTGTCGAACAGGTCTTGCTTGATGCCCGCTTCCACCGACAGCACTTTTTCGGCGCCGGCCTGCGAGGGGCGGTCGGCCAGGCCGTTCAGGCGGCCTTGCATCGATGGCGCGCGGTAGCCGGTGGCGATGCGCGCGTAGGCGTTCGTTTCCGGCGTCAGCACATAGGTGCCGCTCAGGTCCCAGCTGACGTTGTGCGAGGTGTCATGCAAGTTGAACGGGCCGGCCGTGGTCGCTTCCACGCGCTTGGCCGAGAAATCCTTCTTGTCGCTCGTGTAGCGCAGGCCGGCGCGCAGTTTCAGGGCGTCCGAGACCGTGTAGTTGAGCGAGCCGAAGGCCGCGTACGACTTCGAGCTCTGGTTTTGCGTGGCGTAGGCGCTGTTTTGCGGATTGCCGGGGGCCAGGCTGTCAAAGCTGATGCTGTCGATCTGGATGTCTTCCTTGAAGTAGAACAGGCCGCCTATCCATTGCAGCGGGCCCTTGGCGCTCGATTCGGCGCGGAATTCCTGCGAAATCTGCTTGTGGTTGGGAATCACGTCGGCTGTTTCCACGACGAAAGGAATGAAGCCGGGGCCCATCGGCGGCGCGTACACGGCGCCATAGCCGCCGTCGACGTCGGCGCGGCTGAAGAAATCGAGTTTTTCGTAGCCGGTGATCGAATGCAGGGTGACGCCAGGCAAGTCCCATTTCAGGCGCATGCTGCCACCCTTGGTTTTCAGGTGCTGGCGGTTGATGCCATCGGTAGGGTAGGAGCCATAATCGAAATTGTCGACCAGGTCGTTGGTGCCCTGTTTCAGGATGTTGGCGCGAAACAGCGTCGCCGTGCCATCGAGGTTGCGCGCGTGCACGTTGAACAGGGCCGTGAAGTCGCGCGTGGGCTTGACCAGCACCTGCAGGCGGGCGGCGCTGTCTTCATAGCCTTCGAAGTCGCGCGTGCCGGTGGGACGCGGGTTGTGCACGCGGTCGTCGCGGCGCTGCGTCTGGCCGGAAAAGCGCAGGGCGACCGTATCGCTGACGGGCACGTTGAAGGCGCCTTCCAGGTTCTTCATGCCATCCTTGCCGAAGCCGCCGCTCAGGTAGCCTTCCGTCTTGAAGACGGGTTTGGCGGAATCGAATTTGATCACGCCGGCCGGCGAGTTACGGCCGAACAAGGTGCCTTGCGGGCCGCGCAGCACCTCGACCTGATCGACGTCGAACACGGGAAAGCCTTTCAGCATGGCGTTTTCCTGCACCACGTCGTCCATCACCAGGCCCACTGGCTGCGAGGCGTTCAGGTCGAAATCGGTATTGCCCAGGCCGCGAATGTAGAAGCGGGGAAAGGTGCGGCCGTAATCCGATTCGACGGAGACGCTGGGCGAGCGGCTGTTGAGGAAGCGGATGTCGGCGCCGCCGGCCGTCAGGGTGTCGAGCTTGTCGCCTTTCAGGGTGGCGATGGACATGGGTACGTCCTTGATGTTTTCCGCGCGCCGCTGTGCCGTCACGATTACCGTTTCCAGCTGGCCAGGACCGGCCTGTGCCGCTGGTGCGGCCGGCGCCGGGACGCTGTCCTGCGCCATTGCCTGCAGGGGAAAGGCGGCAGTGATCGCCAGGGCAATCAGGCTGTGGCGTATGGTGCTGGCGTGTGTGCTGGCATGCGGTGTCATCATGAAACGGCTCCTGTCGGTTAAGGTTGTTCGAAAGGTCCAGGCAGGCGCAAGTCCGCTAGACGAAAAATCATGCTAGCACGGAAAGTTTTGGTATTCATGCCATTTTCCAGGCAAGACTATTTATATGCGTTTCGACTCAATACGTGAATAAAATCGTATTTGTCGTCAATATCTGGCGGGTGCATAGTGGGGTGCCGACAGGCTTGTGCCAGCGCAAAGGACGACTTGGCCAGCGAAATTGTTCCCTGCGCCAGCGCAAACATGCCGGTGCCATGGCGTGCCAGCGCTCAGTGTGCAGTGCGGAAAATACGACAGTTCCCCTTTTTTCTTCTGCCATGCGATGTTGTTGTGTTGCCACATCATGGGATGACATCTTGCCTGCCAGTTGCCGGGTGCGGCGCGTGCACGGACAATGGTTTCGCCACAAGGTATCTACAGGCAAGATCTCGCGTAGAATATAATTTATTGCAAATTAGAAACTTATATTTCTGCCATGTTAATCTTCTCCGCAAGTGCGCCGCCCGCTGACGGCATCCGGCTTTCCGAACTGATCGCCGCCCTGAGCCAGGCCCTGGACATCACGGAGGGGCAGCCAGAAGGCCATTGCATCCGCTGCTGCTGGATCGGCATGCACGTGGGACGCGAACTGGGCATGGCGGATGAAGACCTGTGGAATCTGTATTACACGCTGCTGCTCAAGGACCTGGGCTGCAGCAGCAATGCGGCGCGCATCTGCGAGCTCTACCTGACGGACGATCTGTCTTTCAAACAGGGCTTCAAGACGGTGGGCGACAGCCTGCCGCAAGTGCTCAAATTCGTCCTCAAGCACACGGGCCTGAAGGCGGGCCTGGCCGAGCGCTTCCGCGCCGTGATGACGATCTTGCGCGACGGCGCGCACATCGCGCAGGAGCTGATCGCCACGCGCTGCCAGCGCGGCGCCGACATCGCGCGCCTGCTGCGCTTTCCGGAATCCGTGGCACAGGGCATCTACAGCCTCGACGAACACTACAATGGCCAGGGCAAGCCGGACAAACTGGCAGGGCAGGCGATTCCCTTGTTTTCGCGCATTGCACTGCTGGCACAGGTGATCGACGTGTTTCATACGGCCGATGGCGCGCGCGCCGCCCAGGCCGAGGTACGCCTGCGCGCGGGCAGCTGGTTTGACCCGCAACTGGTGCAGGCGTTCGAGCGGATTGCGCAGTCGGCCGCCTTCTGGTCCATGTTGCGGTCGCAGGACCTGACGGCTGCCGTGGCGGCGCTGGAGCCGGCCAACCGTGCTGTGCCGGTGGATGAGGACTATCTCGACGACATCGCTGCCGCGTTCGGTCAGGTGGTCGATTCGAAAAGCCCGTACACGAGCGGGCACAGCGCCCGGGTAGCCTTGTATGCGGACATGATCGCCGAAACCTTGGGCGTGACGCCGGAGCGGCGTCGCTGGCTCAAGCGGGGTGCCTTGCTGCATGACGTCGGGAAACTTGGCGTCAGCAATAGCGTGCTGGACAAGGCCGGCAAACTCGACGCGGATGAGTGGCTGGCCGTGCAGCAGCACGCACACTATACGGAAACGATTCTGTCACGCATCGATGCGTTTGCCGAACTGGCTGTCGTGGCCGCTGCGCACCATGAGCGGCTCGATGGCAAGGGCTATCCGCGCGGCTTGACTGCCGACGACATCAGCCTGGAAACGCGCATTATCACCACGGCCGATATTTTCGACGCCATCACGGCCGACCGGCCATATCGGGGGCCAATTCCCATTCCGAAAGCGCTCGAGATCATGGCCGAGACCGTGGGCACAGCCATCGACGCGCAGTGTTTTGCCGCCTTGAAACTGGCGCTGGCCGGCTTGCCCGATCTCGCGCAGCCGGAGAACGAGTGCCTGACGGCGTGATCTGCTTAAAACTCTTCCCAATCGCCGGCCGTTACGGCTTGCGCTTGCGCCGCACGGGGTTTTGCCGGCGCGGCCTGGCGCTTGACGGTGCTGCTGGCCGCCGCCGGTACCAGGCGCAGCGGTTTTGTGCTGGCGCGTGCTGGCGCCGTCGTGCGTGCGGGTGCCGCCACCTGGCTGTCGTGCGTCTTGAAGATGCTCACGGTTTGCACCAGGTGGCTGGCCTGGTCGCGCAGCGATTCGGCCGCCGCCGCCGCTTCTTCCACCAGCGACGCATTTTGCTGCGTGACGCTGTCCATCTGCGTCACCGCCTGATTGATCTGCTCGATACCGGCGGACTGCTCCTGGCTGGCCATCGTGATCTCGGCGATGATATGGCTGACGCGGGCGACGCTGGCGACCACCTCGGACATCGTCGTGCCCGCCTGCGCCGCCAGCCTCGATCCCGCATCGACGCGGCTGACGGAATCGTCGATCAGCGCCTTGATTTCCTTGGCCGCGCTGGCGCTGCGCTGGGCCAGGCCACGCACCTCGGTCGCCACGACGGCGAAACCGCGGCCCTGTTCACCGGCCCGCGCCGCCTCCACGGCGGCATTCAGGGCCAGGATATTGGTCTGGAAGGCGATGCCGTCGATGACGCTGATGATGTCGACAATCTTGCGCGACGATTCGCTGATCAGGTCCATGGTGCCCATCACTTGCCCCACCACGGCGCCGCCCTTGCTGGCGACGTCCGATGCGGTCGTGGCCAGCACATTGGCTTCGCGGGCATTGTCCGCATTCTTGCGCACGGTGCTGGTGAGCTCTTCCATTGAGGAAGCGGTTTCTTCCAGTGAACTGGCTTGTTGTTCCGTGCGCATGGAAAGATCGTTATTACCGGTGGAAATCTCCGCGGCGGCAAGGGACACCGTGTCGGAATCCTGGCGGACGGATGAGACTACCGAGGTCAGCGACACTTGCATGCGTTGCAGCGCCGACAGCACGCTGGCCGTATCGTTCGCTGCGACGCTGAGTTTTCCTGTCAGGTCGCCGCCGGCGAGCAGGCTGACGGCGTCGCACAGCTGACGCGGTTCGGCGCCCAGCGCCTTGAGCAAGTGACGCGTGATGAGCCAGCCCGCCAGGGCCGCCAGCACGATGGACAGCAAGCTGGCGCCGATGAGGATATTCCGGTTGCTGATATAGCGTTCGTTATCTTCCTGCAGGATGAGGGCGGAACGCTGGTCCGTCAGCGCGAAATATTCATCGCTGGCGGCAACGAGGGCGGCCAGCAGCGGACGGCATTCCTCGTTCATCTTGACGATGGCTTGCTCGTTTTTCTTTTGCAGGGCCAGGTCGACGATGGACAGCGCCACGGGAGCATAGCGTTTTTCGATGCTGTCGATCTTGTTGATGATGACGCGCACCTCGTCCGATACACCGGGCTTCTGTGCCAGCTCCAGCAGGCGCTGCATGTTCTTGACGACATCGGCCTGCGCCTGCAACACGTGTTGGCGTTCGATTTCCATGTCTTCCGGCTTGGTGACGAGCACCAGGTTCCTGGCCGCCACGGCACGCATGTCGATCGCGTCACGCACGCGGTGCGCCGTATTGGCGCGCGCCATGATGCCGTTGACATACTGCTCAAAGCCGGCGTTGAAGTTGGACAGACTCCGCACGGACAGTACCGAGATGCCGATGAGGAAAAAGACCAGCAGGCCGAATGCCAGGGTCAGTTGGGCGCGAACAGTTAAGTTATTCATGATGCCTCTCCCAGAATACGTGATAAAGATTAGAAAGGGTGCTTGCGTGGGGCCAGGATGTTGCCTGGCAACGGGCCATGCCCTACGCAGTGCTTCTCTATCCAGAACACGGATTCGTGGTGTGAGGATCGTGCCATGTAAAAACCAATTTCAATAATAAAATTCGGTATTTGTTTTATTTGTTGAAATCATTGTGGCACACAAATTTTCGTAAATCAATCAGATTTTGCGTGCCCAAAAACAACTATTTAGCACGGAGGCCAATGCCGGGGGCACTGGCCGGCGAGACGGTCAAGCGGCCAAGGGCTTGAAGGTTGTTGGCCCTGGCGGTCCATGATCAGATGGGGAACGCGCCCGCGCCCGACACATTCAGGCAGGCGACCTTGTCGCTGGCAAAGTACTTGATTTGCCCCAGGCCGATGGCGTAGCAGCCGTCGCTGAGCGGGGAAATGGGACCGGTGAGTTTTTCACCGCTGACCAGGGTCACCACCCAGGGCGTGGTGGCCGGTTTGCCCGCGTGGGCCAGTGCGTGTTGTACCAGGTCTGACATGCTGCCTCCGATGGAAATCAAAACCCGATGATAGCAGTGTCGCCCAGCCGCTGTTTGCCGATACGACGGCCGGAGTGTTACGCGTCGGCCAGCAGATTCTTGGGCAGCGCCACCGATACCAGTTTCCAGCGCCACAGGCCGTCGCGCGTCAGGGTCAGTTCGCCGATATGACTTTTGCTATGGGCGCGCTGCACCACGACCTTGTCCCACGAGGTGTAGCGCAGCTTGTAATCGGGCTTGGCATTGCGCTTGCGGCCGCTGATGTCGCTGACCTTGGCGATCGGCTTTTCGTAGCGGTCATTGAGCTTCATCAAGGCAACGATGCCTTCAGGCATCAGCATGGTATCGAGCAAGGGGTCGATGACGTCGGGGCTGATGTCGTCGGCCACTTCCGGTGCCGAGAACAGGGCATGCAGTTGCTGCCCCAGGCTGCCGCGCAGCCGCGCCAGGTCGATTTGCGCAGCCAGGGCCTGGGTATCCTCATCCATGGTTGCCGTACGGATCTTGTTCATGGTGAAATATGGGCTGCCATAGAAGGCGCCGGCCAGCGCGACCAGTGCCACTAGAGCGAGAAGCAACATTCTTTTCATCGTGCAATCTCTCGGATGCCTGGCGACCCGGTGCGCCTGAAGTGTTAGCATTCTACATAATATTTCCAAAAATCAATATGGCGGTTTAGGTAAGTGTTGTTTTAGATCAAGTTTCGTCAGAGTAATTCTGGCGGCAAGGTAATGTCCGTCAGTTTCCAGTCCCAGATGCCATGCCGGCGCAGCAAAAACTGGCTGGCGGCGGGGCCGGCGCCACTGCGCCGCAGCACCACTTCGTTCCACGAGCGGTACGCCATGCCGAAGTCGTGGCGCTTGCCATCCGCCCCTTGCTTGCCGTGCAGGATCAACACCGTGATGCCGGGCGGCGAGACGATGGTGTCGAGCATTTCCTTGAAATCGTCTTCGCCGGCCGTTTCGCCGGCCGCCCGCAGCTGGCGCGCCACGCTGGCGCGCACGGCGGGCAGGTCGGCCTGCTGCGCCAGGTTTTCCAGGCGCACGGATTTTGCCGCGATGCTGATGCGGTACATGGCGATATAGGGGCTGACCCAGGTGAAGCCGATGGCGGCAACGCTAAAAATGATCGCGGTGGCGTACTTTCTTTTCATGGTCCGTGTTTTTGTATGAGCTGTGCCGCCGTGATTTTACCCGGCCAGGGGCAATGGATGGTGTAGCATTCGTGCCGGCGCGGACCATCGCGCCGCAATATTGAGGACAACCATGAATATCATTATCAATCAGGTGCTGCAGTCGTATATCGACCCGCTCACCGCCAGCGAGTACGCGGCGCTCGAGCGCAGCCTGCTGGCCGAAGGCTGCCGCGATGCGCTGGTGCTGTGGAACGACGTGCTGATCGACGGGCATAACCGCTACGCCATCTGCCGCCAGCACGGCATCGAATTCAAGACCATCCAGAACACCAGCTTTACGTCGTTCGACGACGTCATGCTGTGGATGATCGACAATCACCTGGCGCGCCGCAGCGTGTCGGACTTCCAGCGCGGCGTGCTGGCCTTGCGCAAGAAGGAAATCGTCGCCGCGCGCAGCCCGGCGCCCGTCAGCGCGGCTGACGCGCCGGACGGCGAAAACGCGCCGAAGCCCCCCATGAGCACGCGCGAAGAGGTGGCCAAGGCGGCGCGCCTGAGCAGCAACCAGATCAGCCAGATCGAGAAAATCCAGAAAGCGGCCTCGCCGGAGCTGGTGGAAGCCGTCCGTTCGGGCACGATCTCGATCAATGCGGCGGCCACCGTGGCGTCCTTGCCGCAGGAAGAGCAGGTGGCGGCTGTCGCCGGCGGCAAGAAATTATTACGCCAGGCGGCCAAGGAAATCCGCGAACAGCGCGCCGCCACGCGCACGCCGCGCGAGCCGAAGGCACCCCACGTGTCGCAGGATACGCCGGAAACGGGCAACGAACCGTGGGCCGAGAACGCTGCCCAGGCGCCGTCCGAAGCGGAGCGCCTGCGCGGCGAGATCGCCAGCCTGAAACAAAAGGTGGCGCAGCTGCAGGCGGAAAATGTGGAGTTGAACCAGCGCATCGCCGCTTTAATCGACGCATCCTGACCCTGGAGTATTGCATGCCAGTTCGCCGTGCCCTGTTCGCCGCCATCGCCTGCGGCGCCGTTGCCGTACCTCCCGTGCTGGCGGCGCCCGCCGTTTCCGTCACGGACATGGCCCGCTGGCAGGCGCAGGCCGCCAATGTCAGCATCGCGCGCGACACCTGGGGCATTCCCCATGTGACGGGCAAGACGGATGCCGATGCCGTCTTCGGCCTGATGTATGCGCAGGCCGAGGACGATTTCCCCCGCGTGGAACTCAATTACATCAACGCCATGGGGCGGCTGGCGGAAGTGGAGGGCGAGCGGGAGCTGTACCGCGACCTGCGCATGAAGCTTTTCATCGATCCGGCCGAGCTGCAGGCGCAGTACCGCGCCAGCCCGCCGTGGCTGCGCAAGCTGATGGATGCGTTTGCCGACGGCCTCAATTTTTACCTGGCCACGCACCCGCAGGTGAAACCGCGGCTGATCGCGCATTTCGAGCCGTGGATGGCCCTCAGTTTCAGCGAGGGCAGCATCGGCGGCGATATCGAATCGATCAACCTGGCGCAGCTCGAAGCGTTTTATGGGCTGCAAGCCGCACCTGTGGCGCTGGCCAGCGTGGAAACCGGGTTGGCGTCCGGATTGGACCCCGAACCGAGCGGCTCGAACGGCTTCGCCATCGCGCCCGCCATCACGAAAAATGGCCATGCGCTGCTGATGATCAATCCGCACACCTCGTTCTACTTCCGCCCCGAAGTGCAGGTCACCAGCGGCGAAGGCCTGAACGCGTATGGCGCCGTCACCTGGGGCCAGTTTTTCGTCTACCAGGGTTTTAACGAGCGCCTGGGCTGGATGCATACCTCGGGTGGCGGCGACGTCATCGACGAATACCTGGAAAGCATCGTCGACCACGATGGCGCATGGTTCTACCGCTATGACGGCGGCCTGCGGCCCCTGAAAGCCGTGCCGCTTACCGTGCCCTACAAGCTGGCGAACGGCGCCATGGGCTCGAAAACCATCACCGTGTATTCCAGCCACCACGGCCCCATTGTGCGCGCGCAGGATGGTAAATGGGTGGCCGTGCGCCTGATGCATGAGCCGTTGAAGGCGCTCACGCAATCGTACACGCGCACCAAGGCACGCGATTACGCGGCGTTTTACAAGACCATGGAACTGCGCACGAATTCGTCGAACAACACGGTATATGCGGATGCGGACGGCAATATCGCCTATTTCCACGGCAATTTCATCCCCGTGCGCGATCCGCGCTTCAACTGGAAGCAGCCTGTCGACGGCAGCGACCCGGCCACGGAATGGAAAGGGCTGCACACGGTGGCGCAAACCATCACCCTGTTCAATCCGAAGAATGGCTGGATACAGAACACGAATAACTGGCCGTATTCGGCGGCCGGTGCCAACAGCCCGCGCCAGCAGGACTATCCCGCGTACATGTCCGTGTATGGTGAAAACGCGCGCGGCCTGCACGCTGTCAAGGTCTTCCAGAACAGGACGGGTTTTACCCTGGACAGCCTGATCGCCGCGTCCTGCGACAGCGAACTGACGGCCTTCGAAACCTTGCTGCCGCCGCTGTTCGCAGCCTACGATGCGCTGCCGGTCGGCGACGCGCAACAGCTGGCGCTGGCCGACAAGATCGCGCTGCTGCGGGCGTGGGACTGGCGCTACTCGCTGACGTCCACCGCCACCTCGCTGGCCGTGTTCTGGGGCCAGGAACTGGCCGAACTGGCGGGCAAGCAGGCGAGGGAACAGGGCGTGCCCGTGGTCGATTTTCTGGCGACGGACAAGGTCACGGCGGCGCAGCGGCTGGCCGCGCTGGCGACGGCGGTGGATAAATTGCAGCGCGATTTCGGCCACTGGCAAACGCCGTGGGGCGAGATCAACCGCTTCCAGCGCCTGACGGGCGACGTGGTGCAACCGTTTGACGATGCGCAAGCCAGCTTGCCCGTGCCTTACGCGTCGGGCAACTGGGGCGCGCTGGCCGCGTATGGCCAGAGCGGCAAGAGTACTACGCGACGGATCTATGGCGAGCGCGGCAACAGCTTCGTGGCGGCCGTGGAATTCGGCCCCCGCATCAGGGCGAAAAGCATCCTCGCGGGCGGTCAGAGCGGCGACCCGAAGTCGCCGCACTTCCAGGACCAGGCGGCCATGTATGCGCGCGGCGAATTCAAGGACGTGCTGTTTTATCCCGAGCAGGTGGAACGGCACCTGGAGCGCAGATACCGGCCGGGGGAATGAAGTTTGTGGTGTGTCGGATTACGCCCTTGCGGGCTAATCCGACCTACCGCCCTCGGCATACCGTAGGTCGGATTAGCGGAGCGTAATCCGACAAATCACTACCTCAAATCGCATCGAGCGCCGTGCGCAAGTCATGGCGCAGGTCTTCGATGTCTTCGATCCCCACCGACAGGCGGATCAAGCCGTCGCCGATGCCCAGCCTGGCCCGCTGTTCGGGCGGGATGCTGGCATGCGTCATCAGGGCCGGGTGCTCGATCAGGCTTTCCACCCCGCCCAGGCTTTCGGCCAAAGCAAATACTTCGCAGCGCTCCAGGAAGCGGCGCGCGCCCGCCAGGTCGGTATCGAGGTCGATCGAGATGATGCCGCCGAAACCGTCCATCTGGCGCTGCGCCAGCGCGTGCTGCGGGTGCGATGCGAGGCCCGGATAAAACACGTGTTTGACTTCTTTCTGCTGTTCCAGCCACTGCGCCAGCGCCAGCGCGCTTTCGCAATGGCGCTGCATGCGGATCGCCAGCGTCTTGATGCCACGCAGGGCCAGGAAGCTGTCGAACGGGCCGGCAATCGCGCCCACCGAGTTTTGCAAAAAGCCCAACTGCTCGCGCCATTCGGCCTGGCGTTCTTCCGCGCCGACGATGGCGATGCCGCCGATGATGTCCGAGTGGCCGTTCAAATACTTGGTGGTCGAATGGACGACGATGTCGAAACCGTGTTCCAGAGGACGCTGCACCAGTGGGCTGGCGAAGGTGTTGTCGGCCACGGCGATGATGCCCCGCGCGCGGCAGATGTCGGCGATCGCGCGCAGGTCGGCCAATTTGAGCATGGGGTTGGTGGGCGTTTCCACCCACACCATCTTCGTTTCCGGGCGCAGCGCGGCCAGCAGATTCTCGGGATTGGTCAAATCGACATACGTGAATTCGTGGCCGGCCGAGCGTCGGCGCACGCGCTCGAATAAACGGTAGGTACCGCCGTACATGTCGTCGCCGGCGACGATGTGGCTGCCCGCGTCCAGCAATTCCAGTACGGACGAGATGGCGGCCAGGCCCGAGGCGAACGCGAACGCCGCGCTGCCGCCTTCCAGGTCGGCCACGCAGCGTTCGAGCGCCCAGCGCGTGGGATTGTGCGAGCGGCCGTAATCGAGTCCCTTGTGCACGCCGGGGCTTTCCTGCACAAAGGTCGAGGTGGCGTAAATGGGCGGCATGATGGCACCCGTCGACGGGTCGGGCGACTGGCCGGCGTGGATGACTCTCGTGGCGAGGTGGCTCTTGCGGGTGGTTTCTTGGCTCAAGATAGTGTCCTGCGTAAGTGGTTGAGAAGGTCGAAGCGGGTGATCAGGCCGTAAAACGCGGTATCGTCGGCGACGACGGCCGTCAAGCCCCGGTCCAGCGTGGCGCGCAGGGCGGGCAAGCCGCTCGACGGCGCCAGCGTTTCGATCTGCGTCGTCATGGTGGCGCCCACCAGGCCCGCGAAATGGGCGGCGTCGCCGGAGACGTGCAGCAGCAAGTCCGATTCGTCGATAATGCCGACCAGTTGGCCGCCGTCGATGACGGGCAGCTGCGCCAGGTCGCTGGCGCGCATGCGGTTGAAGGCGGTCAGCAGGGTGTCGCCCGGCGCCACGCTGACGACGTCGCCTTCGTCGTAGCGGCGCCCGATCAGGTCGCGCAAGTCGCCCGAGAGTGCCCGCTGCAACAGACCCTGGTCGCGCATCCAGCCGTCGTTGTAGACCTTCGACAGGTAGCGCGTCCCCGTGTCGCACACAAACGTGACGACGCGCTTCGGCGTCGTCTGTTCGCGGCAGTATTTGAGGGCGGCGGCCAGCAAGGTGCCGGTCGACGAGCCGCCGAGAATGCCTTCGGCGCGCAAGAGGGCGCGCGCGGAATCAAAGCTTTCCTGGTCCGTGATGGTGTAGGCTTTGGTGACGCTGTCCATGTCGGCGATAGCCGGAATAAAATCTTCGCCGATGCCTTCCACGGCCCACGAGCCGCTCGTGTCCGACACTTTGCCCGTGTCGATGTATTCGGTGAGGATGGAGCCTTGCGGGTCGGCCAGCACGAATTCGAGCTTGGGCTGCGCCTTGCGGAAGTAGCGCGTCAGGCCCGTCAGGGTGCCGGACGAACCGACGCCGACGACGATGGCGTCCACGTCATGCCCGCTTTGCTCCCAGATTTCGGGCGCCGTCGTCGTTTCGTGGGCCAGCGGATTGGCCGGATTGTTGAACTGGTCGGCAAAGAAGGCGCCCGGCAGGTCGTGTGCCAGGCGTGCCGCGTAATCCTGGTAGTACTCGGGATGGCCCTGGCCCACGTCCGAGCGCGTGGTGTGCACTTCCGCGCCCAGGGCTTTCAGGTGCAGCACTTTTTCCGTCGACATCTTGTCGGGCACGACGAGAATCACGCGGTAGCCCTTGATGCGGCCCACCAGGGCCAGGCCGATGCCGGTATTGCCTGCCGTGGCCTCGACGATGGTGCCGCCCGGCTGCAGGCGGCCGTCGGCTTCGGCCGCTTCGATGATGGACAGGCCGATGCGGTCCTTGATGGAGCCGCCGGGATTTTGCGATTCCAGTTTCAGGAACAGCTGGCACAGGCCCGTGTCGAGCCTGGTCACTTCGACCAGCGGGGTATTGCCGATCAGCTTGTATAGCGCTGGCGGCTGGGATGGGGATGGCATTCGATCATTCATGGTGGCTCCTGTCAGAGAAACAGCCGCCCAGGATTGTGTCCCGAGCAGCCTTCCGTGCCGCGCAGTGTAGGCGGGTGGACGAATGCGGCGAACGAATGTTTATATGCTTGCATATGCGCGCTGCGCATATCGGCGGCAAGGTACGCGATGCGAGTATGCGCCGTTTTTTGTCCGCTTGCCGCGCCAAAGGCACGTGTATTAAGCTGCCGCAAGCCCGCCATTGCGATTTATAATCACGCCTCGAAAAGGTGCTGAACAGTATCCAGAATAATCAGACAGACAGGGCAGGCGGCAGTGGCAAAACTTTATTTCCGGTATTCCGCGATGAACGCGGGCAAGTCGACGGCCTTGTTGCAAGTCGCGCACAACTACGAAGAGCAGGGCCAGCAGGTGCGCCTGTACACGGCCGCCATCGACAGCCGCTACGGCGTGGGCCGCGTCACCTCGCGCCTGGGCCCGCAGCGCCAGGTCGATATCTTCCATGCCGACACGAATTTCCTCGACGATATTCCCCAGGTCGCCTGTTTGCTGGTCGATGAGGCGCAATTTCTCAGCACGGCCCAGGTGCAGCAACTGCACCAACTGGCGCAAGTGAAGGGCGTGCCCGTCATCTGCTATGGCTTGCGCACGGATTTCAAGGGTGAACCGTTCCCCGGCTCGGCCTATCTGCTGGCGCTGGCCGACGATATCGAGGAATTGAAGAATATTTGTACCTGCGGCAAGAAGGCCACGATGAACATCCGCGTGGACGAGCAGGGCCACCGCATCAAGGAAGGTGAACAGATCAGTATTGGCGGTAACGAGAGCTACCGCCAGGCCTGCGGGCGCTGTTTCTATTCCTGATTCTATTTCGCCACTGCCCTCTTGCAGGCGGAAATAATGCTAATTACCCTGGCGGGATCGGTGCCAGATGCCTTGCCATCTATCAGGGTATCCCGCAGCTTGGCGATCATCGGCGTTACTCGCTACAGTTTTCCCAAGGGATGTAAGAACTTGTTTGATATTTCAATGTCAAAGTGCCTGTGATCTGGAGCATACGTATTTCAATTTCCCATGATTCCAAAAGTTTACATTGAAAAATTGCTGGCAGCAGCTGATATTGTCGGGATCATTGGTGCGGAGGTCAAGCTGACCAGAACGGGATCCAATTATCATGGCATATGTCCCTTTCATGGCACAGATCATCCTGAAGATGGCGGGGTTCGTCCAAAGAGTTTTAAGGTTTCGCGCGAGAATAACACCTATCATTGCTTTGTCTGCAATGCGCATGGCTCAGTGATCAATTTTTTTATTCAGCATCGGGGCGTTGGCTTTCCTGTCGCAGTGGAGATGCTTGCGGCGTTAGTGGGAGCAGAACCACCTCCTTGCGCAGCGGATCAGGCTGTTATGAAAGCGAAGCGCGAAGCTGTGGCTGAATCGCTGCAGATTGCACTTGATTATTACCAAAGATCGCTGCGTACTTCCCCTGAGGCAATCGCCATGCTTAAAAAAGCTGGAATATCAGGTAAAACCGCTGCGCGGTTCAAAATTGGTTTTGCCCCGGATGGCTGGCAAAACCTTGAAGGGGTGTTCAAAGACAGGTATGAAGAACGCTGCACGGCGGCCGGCCTTGCCGTCGTCAGTAAACACGGCGGAAAAGTGTATGACCGTCTGCGTAACCGGGTGATTTTCCCCACCATGAACGCGCGGGATACTGTGCTAGGTCTGGCTGGACTGGCATTGGCATTTCAGGTGCCAGAGTATTTGCGAACAACAAGCCCGAACAAGAGCAGTAAAAAAGGTGTAAAGGAAAAGCCAGGCACGCTGGATCTGCATGAGGCCAAGGAGAGCATGTTCGGACTCAGCCAAGCGAACAGCAGCATGCATGCCAAGAGGTTTGTGGTTCTTGTGCAAGACTGTATGGATGTGCTGCGTCTGCATGAAGGTGGCATTCAGAATGTTGTGTCATCAGCTGAGGCTGGCAAGCTTAAGCCTGAAAATATAGCACGTCTCTTCCGGCGCACGCCTTGTATTGTTTGTTGCTTCCCTAGCACAAAACGTGGTGCCAATATGGCGTGGAATACGATGAAGATAGTCCTGCCAATGTTGACGGATGCAGTTCAGGTACGTTTTGCTATCCTGCCAGATGAGCAAAGCCCAGGGGACTTGTTGCAAATGGAGGATGGTCGCGAATTGTTCCAGCTGATGCTGAATTCTGCCTTGCCGCTATCGGAATTTTTTCTGCAGGGACTTGCCTCAAAATATCGACTGGATGATCTTGAAGGGAAGGCCAAGCTGTTAAGTGACGCTGATGCGCTTTTAGCGACAATGAGCGCGCCAAAGACGAAGGCACTCCTTGATGAAGCAGTGCGCGAACTTGTCGCTGATCAACTCGAATTGCTGGATTCTGTTGATGAGCATGATCAGTGGCTGAAGAGTGTGATTGCTGCGGCCGGGACAGAGGTGTTGATCGTTTCACCATGGATCACCAATGCGGGGATAAGACGATTTGATCTTTGCGGAATTATCGCCGCAGCGGTAGCACGGGGTGTCCGGATTAGAGTATTTACCGACATCGAATTCAGCCGGGAACGTCGGCGTCTTTATGCATCGGGAGAACGTTCCGATGATGGTGCGGAAGCAGCACTTTTGGCCGCTGGCGCACAACTTCATTTCGTCAATCGTATTCACGGTAAAATCGTTGTTGTTGATGCCACAGCGTTATGCATAGGCTCTTTCAACTGGCTCAGCGCAGCCAAGGCTGGTCCTTATCAACGACACGAAGTTTCTGTGGTACACAGAAAAGGCAATATCGCTTTGAGAAAGACCAAGCTGCTGGCCACCATGCAATCACGAGCTTCAGATAGTTAGCCTCTTACTCCACCGCCGGCATTCCCACGTCCGCATCATCCGACAGCGCCAGGTCGCCCCGCTCGAAGGCGGCCAGGATTTCATTGGCGCGCGCCACGTCGTGTTCGCGCACCATGACGCGGGCGCCGCCGATGGCGGCCGCCAGCAGCATGTCGGCCTGCATATGCTGGTCGTCCGTCAGCAGCACGTCGATGCCGGCGGCGGCCAGGCAGCCGCGGATGACGTGCGCATCCGTGGGGATCATCAGCCGGGCAATTAAAACGTAGTCGTCATGCATCGTGTCTCCTGGCAAGGTGGGTTCGTCCCCATCTTAGCACCAGGCATGACCTTACAGCTTGAACACGCCCACCACCTGGTTCAGCTCATGCGCCTGCTCCTGCAGGGCGTCGGCGGCCGCAGCCGCTTCTTCCACCAGGGCCGCATTCTGCTGGGTCACCTGGTCCATCTGGGCGATGGCCTGGTTGACTTGCTCGATGCCGCTGCGCTGCTCGTCGCTGGCCTGCGCGATTTCGGCCATGATGGTGCTCACTTGCCGCACGCTGGCCACCACGGTGTCCATGGTGGCGCTGGCCTGGCTCACTTGCGCGTGGCCCAGATCCACCGTGCCGGCGGACGCCTGGATCAGATCCTTGATGTCTTTCGCGGCGGCCGTCGAGCGCTGCGCCAGGGTGCGCACCTCGGTGGCGACGACGGCGAAGCCGCGTCCCTGCTCGCCGGCCCGGGCCGCTTCCACGGCCGCGTTCAAGGCCAGGATATTCGTCTGGAAGGCGATGCCGTCGATGACGCCGATGATGTCGGCGATCTTGCTAGATGAGCTGCGGATGGCGTCCATGGTGCTGGCCACTTGCGCCACGGCCGCGCCGCCTTCGGCTGCCAGGGTCGATGAGTCGCGCGCCAGCCGGCTTGCCTGCTGCGCGTGATCGACGTTCTGGCGCACGGTGGAACTCAGTTCTTCCATCGAGGCGGCCGTTTCTTCCAGCGAACTGGCTTGTTGTTCCGTGCGGCTCGATAAATCCAGGTTGCCGCTGGCGATTTCACCGGACGCCGTGGCGATCTGCCCGGCGCTGCCGCGCACATTGCCGACCACTTGCGACAGGTTGTCGCTGATGCGGTTCATGGCGCGCAGCAGGCGGCCGATTTCGTCCTGGCTGCTCGTGTCGAGGTGCACCGTCAGGTCGCCGGCGGCGATTTGCGCGGCGGCCGTTTCGGCGGCGGCCAGCGGGCGCGAGACGAGGGTGCGCACCAGCCAGTACAGCAGCAGGGCGAAGATGAGCAGGGCGATGAAGCCGGAAATGGCCAGCTGGTTGCGCAACTGGCGCGCTTCCAGGGTGATCTCGTCCGTGAACGTGCCACCCGCGATGATCCATTGCCAATCCTTGAATTGACGGTAAAACAGCTGTTTTTCGCGCGCGCTGGCACTCGTTTCGCCCGGCGCCGTCCAGGTGTAGCGCATGGCGCCGTCTTTCTGCGCCAGCATTTCCTGGATGAACAGGCGGCCGTCGCTGGCCTTGAACTCGAGCGCGCTCTTGCCCTCGCTGTTCGGGTGCAGCACCAGGTGGCCGTAATTGGCGCCGGGGGCCGTGTCGACGATATAGATGTAGCCCGTCTGGCCGATCTTGACCTGGCGAATCTTCTCTTTCAGCATGGCCAGATTCTTGCTGATATCGAGGCCGATGAACAGCACGCCCACCACCTTGCCGCCCGCATCGCGCACGGGGTCGTACTGGGTGATGTATTGCTTGCCAAACAAGGTGGCCATGCCGACGAAGCGCTGGCCCGCGCGCAGCGGCGCATAGCTGGGGTGGTTGTGGTCGAGCTGGGTGCCGATGGCGCGTTCGCCATCCTGCTTTTTCAGCGAGGTGCTGATGCGCACGAATTCATCGCCATTGGCGGCAAAGATGGTGGCGATCACGCCCGTTTGCGCCGTGTAGCGGTCGACCACGGCCGTGTCGAGGTTGAGCACCTTGCCGCCGTTGGCCAGCGCTGGCGTGGCCTTGCCGGCCACGGCCACCATGGCGCCCGTGTCGACCGTGAACGGGCCGGGAAATTCGGCCGCGAACAGCCGGGCGAAGCTGGCCGCCTCGTTGACCATGGCCGTATGGAACACTTGCGTGGTCGTCATGACGCTATTGAGTTCGCTGGTGACGGCCGCTTCGGCGCGCTGTTCCAGTACGGTCGAGGTGCGGATGCTGATCAAGGTCGTCAGGCTGGCGAGGATCAGGCTGACCAGGGCAAACGTGAAGACGGTAATCTTGCCGCCGACACTCCAATGGCGGGGGGAGAGGGAAATTGTAGGCATAGTGTGAGTCAGGCAAAGGGTAATCAGCTCGGCCATTCCTGGTCATGACATGACACATGGGGAGGGGATCTGGTGGGGGATGCGCTTGAAGCGGAGGCGTGCCCGCTTGGGAGCTGCGCGCGTGCAAGCAAAATTTCAGGGCGCGATGATAACATGTTGCTTGCTCTTTGTTACTAAGTGTTTCCCGCAGGAATCATTTTTTCGCATAAAAACATCATCCGCATCAAGGATTGCGAAAGCGGCCCATTGACTTTTTTGATTTTAATGGAGCATGTCGATATTCGGCGCTGACGGGCGATGCGATTTTTGTCACGAATGTTTCAGTTTGTAATGAATGAGACGCGGCCTTTAATCCGCGTTTAAGCTTCCAGGAAGAAACTGATCTTCCATGGGAGACTGCCGGGCCGTATCCTGTAGAATAATATGCAGACCAGTCGTGTATTCCCCTTACTGTCTTGCTGGCTGGCGCATGCATAGCTGCGCCGCCTGGAATTGATTCAACTAATTTTCGGAGAAGCCGATGAAGAAGCAAATGATGCTGGTCACCCTGGTGCTCGCCCTGTCAGCCCACGCTGGCGCAGCCCAGACGGACAAGAGCGCCGCTCCTCCGCTCACCATGAAGCCGCTGGCCCAGCAAACGCAGGCCGCCTTGTGGGCATCGCGCGTCTTGACGCGCGTCCATTACAAGGCCATGCCGCTCGACGACGCCATGTCGGAGAAAATCTTCGACCGCTATTTCAAATCCCTGGACGCGGAGAAACTGTTCTTCGTGCAAGCCGACATCGACCGTTTCGCCCCGCTGCGCACCAGGCTGGACGACGCCATCATCAATGAAGACCTGACGGCGCCGTTCGCCATCTACAACCTGTACCAGCAGCGTTTCGACGAGCGCATGGCGTATGCGCGTGAATTACTCAAAACCAAGTTCGACTTTGCCGCCGACGAGAGCTACCAGATCGACCGCGAAAAGGCCGCCTGGCCGAAGAACGACGAAGAAGTGCGCGACCTGTGGCGCAAGCGTGTCAAGAACGACTGGCTGCGCCTGAAACTGGCGGGCAAGGAAGACAAGGCCATCCGCGAAACGCTGGACAAGCGCTATGAAAGCTACACGACCCGTTCGCGCAAGCTCAACAGCGAAGACGTGTTCCAGATCTTCATGAACTCGTACGCCATGTCGATCGAGCCGCACACCAATTACCTGGGCCCGCGCGCTTCGGATAACTTCGACATCGCCATGCGCCTGTCGCTCGAAGGCATCGGTGCCGTGCTGCAGACGCGCGACGAATACACGGTGGTGCGCGAAGTCGTGCCGGGCAGCCCGGCCGGCTTGTCGGGCAAGCTGAAAGTGGGCGACCGCATCGTCGGCGTGGGGCAGGGCGAAAGCGGCCCCATCACCGAAGTGCTGGGCATGCGCATCGACGACGTGGTGCAGTTGATCCGCGGCGCCAAGGATTCCGTGGTGCGCCTCGACATCCTGCCGGCCGACGCCGGCCCCGATGCCAAGCACGTGGTCTTGCCGCTGGTGCGCAAGAAAATCAGCATGGAAGAGCAGGCGGCGAAGAAATCGGTCATCGAAGTGCGCGAGAACGGCGTCAAGCGCCGCATCGGCGTCATTTCGTTGCCAACGTTCTACCAGGATTTCGAAGCGCGTCGCCGTGGCGACAAAGACTTTAAAAGCGCCACGCGCGACGTCAGCCGTTTGCTGGCCGAGTTGAAGAAGGACAAGGTCGACAACGTCCTGATCGATTTGCGCAACAACGGCGGCGGTTCGCTGAACGAAGCCGTCGAACTGACGGGCCTGTTCATCGACAAGGGCCCGGTCGTGATGCAGCGCAATGCCGAAGGCAAGGTCGACGTGGAAAGCGATACGAATGCCGGTCTGGCCTGGGATGGTCCGATGGGCGTGCTGATCAACCGCGGCTCCGCATCGGCCTCCGAGATTTTCGCCGCCGCCGTGCAGGACTACGGCCGTGGCGTGATCATCGGCGAAGGCAGCTTCGGCAAGGGGACCGTACAAACCCTGTTCAACCTCGACCGTTTCGGCGGCAGCGAGAAAGCCCGTTTCGGCGAGCTGAAAATGACCATCGCGCAATTCTTCCGCATCAATGGCGGCACCACGCAATTGCGCGGCGTCACCCCTGACATCAAGCTGCCGGCCATGTCGGACACGGAAAACTTCGGCGAATCGAGCTATGACAATGCCCTGCCATGGGTGGCCATCAAGCCGGCGTCGTATATTCCGACGGGCGACCTGAAGGAAATCGTGCCGCTGCTGGACAAGAAGCATGAAGCGCGCGTGGCCAAGGACAAGGATTTCCAGTACTTGCTCGATGACATAGCCCTGGTCGTCAAGCAGCGCAAGGAAAACCAGATTTCGCTCAATGAAACCGTGCGCCGCAAGGAGCGCGATGCCCAGGAAGCGCGCGCCAAGGCCCGTGAAAAGCGCCTGATCGCGCAAATTTCGAATCCTGCCGACGATTTAGTGGTGATTCCTGATCCGAAAGACGTGCTGAAGGGCGCGAAAGCGGCCAGCAAGACGGCCAAGCAGATCGCCGCCGTGAAGGGCGCCTTGCGCACCGACGACGGCTTGCAGGGCGACGAGCGGGCCCTGAGCGCCGAACTCGATGCCGAAACGGCCGCCAAGAGCGCCAAGGACGTGCTGCTGAACGAAGCGGCGCGCATCCTGGCCGACGAAGTGGCGCTGATCAAGGCCGATACCCGCATGGCGTCCAAGGTCTTGCCGTATGGCGCCGATGGCAAGGCGACGCCAGTGACGGCAGCGAAGTAAGGAACTTGGGGTCAGACCCCAGCTTTTGCTTTGGGGCGAGGGAGAGTTATCCGTATGGCGTATTTCTATCATTCCAACAATCAATTGGATTGATATGCCGCGATGCAGCATAATGCACTTGTCTCCTCTATTCTCCTCCAAGAAAATAGATTCAGCCCGCTCTCGCAGCGGGCTTTTTTTTGCCCCGGCGGTGTTAATAAGCCGTTGGCAATCAAATGTTGCCCTTCACGGTGCCCTCCGACTTCAATGGCGACAACTTGGTTAAGACATTTGCGGTAATTCCCTCAGGTAATTTATGTCCTTGAAATTGTTTCAGGCATTGCCCGGCAGTCGGTAATGTGTGTCGACGTAAGTCATTGTTATATAAGGATTAGTCTTGACAATTGGTGAGGGATTGCTATAGTCTTTAATATGCAACCTTGACAGGAGCGAAGATGAAACTTGAAGAGCGTATGCTTCGGTCCGTGAAGCAGCGTACTGGCAATGTGATTTTGCGAGCAGAAATAGCCCGTTTGGGAAGTGCATCACAGGTGACCGAGGCACTTAAATCGTTGCAGGCTAAGGGCGTGCTGGTTCGGATCGGGACTGGAGTCTATGCCAAAACACGTAAGAGTTCGGTTACAGGGGCGACCATCCCGGCCGGCAGTCTTGAGACGTTGGCGACTGAGGCGCTGAAAAAATTTGGGGTAACAGTGCGCACAAGTAAGGCTGCTGTTGCATATAATTCGGGTAAAACAACCCAACTTCCAGGTGTCTTCGTTGCCAATACGGGTGGTCGACGTATCCGCAGGAAAATTGCGGTGGGAGGCCGCTCGGTAGTCTATGAGAACGATTACGGAAAAGCAACAGCGGGCGCTTGAAGACCTCGCTGCCGAGGGTCTCCTTCGAGGCCTGCCGGTTCAGACCGCCGAAAAAGATATCCATATCACCGAGCTTCTCAAAGGATTGAGCGAGCTCCAGGTTTCGCACGACCATTTTAGCGACCTCAACACGCGTGGGGGAGAGCTAACTCGCCATGACGTTGGCATTCAGTTGGTTTCGCTGGTGGGACGTGCCTGTCCAAAGCGCATGGACTCATCAATCGAATGTCGGAAGATATTGATATTAAAGTTTTGCTTTCTCCAACTTCCAAACCGCTGAAGAAGGGGCGCGGAGACCGTGTCCGCTTAATCGCATTACACGAAGTTCTTCCCTCATTGTTGGCGACGCTGGGATTCCCGTTGATCGAGTACTCTGACGGAGGTGAAAATCCGCGAATTCGCGATGCGCACCGTTACTACGTGGTCGGGGCCGCTTATAAGTCGGCATATGACCAACTCCCAAGTCTACGGCCCGAGCTTAAGCTTGAACTGATTCAACGTCACCTTCTTTTGCCACTCGAAAAGCGAGAGTTCGGCTACCTCTATGAATCGTTGGCGGGTATTGCGCCTAGCACAACGCTCTCGATTGATTGCATTTCAGTGGCTGAGACCACGGCGGAAAAAGTTCTGTCCTTGCTGCGACGTTGCGCATACAAATGGGATGGCCACCAGACTAAAGGAGATATCGACCCCGCGCTGGTGCGGCATGTCTACGATGTCGCCAGGATTTCGGAGCAGTCGGGTGATTCACTTGCGGCCGCCAGGGACATCTTCCCACAGCTTGTCATGAGCGACCGAGATGAATTCAAAGGGCAAAACCCCGAATTCGATGTCGACCCCGTGTCTGTGCTTAAGCGGACTTTGATTGCAGCGAAAGAAAATGGCGAGCTGAAAGAGCGCTACATGCGAAACCTCATGCCACTTGTCTATGACCTTGACCCGCCGAGCTTCGAAAATTCCTTCGCTTCCTTTGAAGCCGTGGCGCACTATTTTCTGGCCGCTTGCTAATAGTTTGCGGGTGGCTTCCTAATTCTCCAGCCTGGTTGGAGAAAGCCACGATTGATGCCGACTGTTGGGTAAAAATTCCGCGCATGAGCCCGGCCTTTTCATCGGCGCCATATCCACTCTGTCGAGTCAGCACGGTTGCGATCCAAAGGTAGAAGGACATCATGTAACACTGGAATTCTTCAAGAATTGGGTCTCCTGCTTATTGACACCCTGCCACGGATTCCATACGCCCGCCTTGCACATCCGCATTCTCCGCCAGCAAGGCCGTGAGCCAGCCGGCAAACGCCTGCAGCTTGGGCGTGGCCAGCCGCCCTTGCGGCGTCAGCAGCGACATGGGCATGGGCGTCGGCGGGTGGTCGGTCAGCACGGCGATCAGCACGCCGCTGTCGAGGTGCTCGCGCACCTGGTACACGGCCGCCTGCGCCAGTCCCAGCCCCTGCAAGGCGCAGGCAACGCTGGCGTCGGCATCGTTGACGGCGATGGGGCCGGCCATCTGCACGCGCACGACCTCCTTGCCTTGCAGGAAATCCCAGTCGAAAGCGCGTCCCGTGCGGCCCGAGTAATGCATGACGCCGTTGTGCGTGGCCAGGTCCGCCAGGGTGTGCGGCGTGCCGTGCCGTGCCAGGTAGGCGGGCGAGGCGCATGTAACGAAGCGCATCAGGCCGACCTGTTTGCCGATGAAGGCGGAATCTTGCAAAGTGCCCACGCGCAAGGCGCAATCGATGCCTTCCTGCGTCAGGTCGACCAGGCGGTCCGTCAGGCTCAGCTGTAATTGCACGTCCGGCCAGGCGGCGTGGAAGTGCGCGATATGCGGCATGACGAGGCGCCGGCCCACCGTATTGGGCAAGTTGATGCGCAACAAGCCGCGCGGTTTTGTCGCGTCGGGGCCACGGAAGGCCAGTTCCGCCGTGTCGACGGCTTTCAAAATATCGATGCAGTGGCGAAAGTACTCGGCCCCTTCCGGCGTCAGGGACAGGCGGCGCGTGGTTCGCTGCAGCAATTGCGTGCCCAGGTAGGCTTCCAGCTTTTGCAGGGTGGCCGTCAGTGCGGCACGCGGCAAATTCAAGGTCTCGGCCGCCTTGGAAAAGCTGTTGGCTTCGACGATGCGCACGAAGGTCTGCATGGCCTTGATCTTGTCCATAGGATAGCTTCCATTCTAATTGTTCATCTTATGTGAAAAGTGTAAGTAGATTATGCGCTAATTATCTTTGCCCCGGTTTTGCCTAGAATGGCGACATCCCTACCGAACCGAGGAAACAACATGAACAAGGCCTCATCTATGACTCCCCACGACATTGCGCCGGCCATGGTGCTGCTGCTGGCCGTCGCTTCCGGCCTGATCGTGGCCAATCTGTATTACGCGCAAACCCTCGTCGGGCCCATCAGCGCCTCGACGGGCCTGTCGGCCAAGGCGGCCGGGTTGATCGTCACGCTGACGCAAGTAGGCTATACCCTGGGCCTGCTGTTTGTCGTGCCCCTCGGTGATTTGCTGGAAAACCGCCGCCTGATCATCACGGCCTTGCTGGTGACGGCCACGGCCTTGGTGGCGGCGGCCCTGAGCACGGGCGCCATCGTGTTCCTGGCTGCCGCGCTGGCCATCGGCCTCGGTTCCGTGGCGGCGCAAGTGATCGTGCCGTTTGCCGCCCACCTGTCGCAGGAAGCGACGCGGGGGCAAACCGTGGGCAAGGTCGTCAGCGGCTTGTTGCTCGGCATCATGCTGGCCCGTCCCGTGGCCTCATTGGTGGCCGCGCACGCCAGCTGGCACGTGGTGTTCGGCGGCGCCGCCGTGCTGATGGTGCTGCTGGCGCTGGTGTTGCGCCGTGCCTTGCCCGTGCGCCAGCCCGTGTCGACCATGCGCTATCCGGCCCTGATGGCGTCGCTGTGGCACTTGCTGCTGGGCACGCCTGTACTGCGCCGCCGCGCCGCCTATCATGCGGGCCTGTTTGGCGCCTTCAGCCTGTTCTGGACCGTCACGCCGCTGGTGCTGGCCAGCCCCGCGTTCGGCCTGTCGCAAACGGGCATCGCCATCTTTGCCCTGGTGGGCATGGCGGGCGCCGTTGCCTCGCCCATCGCCGGCCGCCTGGCCGATGCGGGCCATACCTTGCCGGCCACGGCCGCCGCGCTGGCGCTGGGCATCGTCGCGTTTGCCTTGCCGATGTTCGCCCCGGAATCGCAACATGTGGCGCTGGGCTTGCTGGTGCTCGCTTCCATCGTGCTCGACATGGGCGTGGCCGCGAATCTGGTGCTGGGCCAGCGCGCCATCTTCAGCCTGGGCGCGGAAGTGCGGGGCCGCCTGAACGGGCTGTATTTCGCGCTGTTCTTTGCCGGCGGCGCGGCTGGCTCGGCCATCGGCGCCTGGGTGTACGCCAGCTATGGCTGGCAGGCAACCTTGCTGACCGGCATGGCATTTCCGGGCCTGGCCCTGCTGGTGTGGCTGGCAGAATTTTTACCGCTGGCCACGCGCCGCCCGGCTTGAAACCCTGATGCCCGCTCATTATCACTGATGGATATTTCTATCATCATGAAGATAAAGTGGCGTGATATGCCGCGATGCCGCAAGATGCACTTGTCTCCTCTATCTCCTCCAAGGAAATAGATTCAGCCCGCTCCCGCAGCGGGCTTTTTTTTGCCTTTTTACATTAAATCACCACCAGATCGAGCGCGCGCATGAAGTTGGCCGCCTGCGCATGCGTGATGACGGCGCCTTTCAGCAACGCCGCTTCGCTCAATTTGAAACCGTCGATATCGGCGCCGCGCAAGTCCGCGCCCTGGAACTTCGCCAGTTTGATGGTCGCGTTGCGCAAGCTGCCCCCTTCGAAGACGGCGTCGCGGAAGTCGCAGCCGGCCAGGTAGGCATCGGAAAAATCCAGCTGCTTTAATGTCGCCTTGCGGAACGAGAAGCCGCGCAGGTCGGCGCCCACCAGCAGGCTTTCTTCGAAGGTGAGGCCCAGGTGGGCCGCTTCCTCGAACGAGGCGCCCGTCAGCTTGCAGCCGCGGAACGTGACCGAGGCCAGCTTGGCGCGCCGCCATTTTGTGTTGTTCAGGTCGCAGCCTTCGAAAATGGCGTCGACGGCGTCGACGGATTCGAAATCGGCGCTGCCGGCGCGGCAGCGGCGCCAGGTGCTGCGTGCCAGCTTGCTGGCAAACAAGTTCGTTTCGGCAAAGGTGCAGCGTTCAAACGTGCAGCCCTGCAAATCGAGGCGCGACAAGTCTTCGCCGTCGAAGGCGCAATCGATGAAGTGGTGCACTGATTGGGCCAGTTGCTGCTCGATGCCGGCGCGGTCCAGGGTCATGCTGTTTGCTGCGGTGTCGTGTGTTGCCATCCGTCTCATTCCTAAAGTAAAAAAGCAGGGGAGGGATGGCGCGGCGGAAAACATGCACGAACCAGAACACCTCCCCGGCTGGTGTAACAGCCAAAGGTCAGCGCCGTGGGTCCGCGTGGGCGGGAGCATGCCGGACGGTGCCGGGCACTTACCGGGTTACCAACCGGTGCGCTCATTTTCGATCAGCCTGCATTGTAACGGCTCTGCAGCACCCTTGCCAGTGCTGGATAAAGCGGGTTAATATCGTTACAGGTACACCCATTGTACCAACGTCGCTCGGACGGATCCGGGCGCTTACGTATAGAGATATCATGACCGACAGCCAAGCTCCGCGCAGCTTTTCGCGCATCAATCGCCTTCCCCCCTACGTTTTCAATATCACCGCCGAGCTCAAGATGGCCGCGCGCCGCCGTGGCGAGGACATCATCGACATGTCGATGGGTAATCCCGATGGCGCCACCCCGGCCCACATCGTCGACAAGCTGATCGAAACGGTGAAACGCCCCGACACGCACGGTTATTCCGCCTCCAAAGGTATTCCGCGACTGCGCCGCGCCATTGCCCATTGGTACAAGAAGCGCTACGAGGTCGACATCGACCCGGACAGCGAAGCCATCGTCACCATCGGCTCGAAAGAGGGCCTGGCGCATCTGATGCTGGCGACGCTGGACCGGGGCGACACGGTGCTGGTGCCCAATCCCAGCTACCCGATCCACATCTGGGGCGCCGTGATCGCGGGCGCCGATATCCGTTCCGTGCGCATGGGGCCGGGCGTGGATTTCTTTGCCGAACTGGAACGCGCGATCCGCGAAAGCTACCCGAAACCGAAGATGATGGTGCTGGGTTTTCCGTCCAACCCCACGGCGCAATGCGTGGAACTGGAGTTTTTCGAGCGCGTCGTCGCGCTGGCGAAGCAGCACAATATTCTGGTGGTGCATGACCTGGCGTATGCCGACATCACGTTCGATGGCTGGAAGGCGCCGTCGATCATGCAGGTGCCCGGCGCGCGCGATGTGGCGGTGGAGTTCTTCACCATGTCGAAAAGCTACAACATGGCGGGCTGGCGCATCGGTTTCATGGTGGGCAACGCGGAACTGGTGTCGGCCCTGGCGCGCATCAAGAGCTATCACGACTACGGCAGTTTTACGCCCGTGCAAGTGGCGGCCATCGCCGCGCTGGAAGGCGATCAAAGCTGCGTGACGGAAATCTGCGCCCAGTACCAGCGCCGCCGCGACGTGCTGGTGAAAGGCTTGCATGAAGCGGGCTGGATGGTGGAAAAGCCGAAGGCGTCGATGTACATCTGGGCGCATATCCCCGAGGCTTACCGCCACCTGGGTTCGCTGGAGTTTGCCAAGCTGCTGCTGCAAAAAGCCAAGGTCAGCGTCTCGCCCGGCATTGGTTTCGGCGAATACGGCGACGAATACGTGCGCTTCGCCCTGATCGAAAACGAGGCCCGCGTACGGCAGGCGTTGCGGGGCATTAAGAATATGTTGCGTTCCGGCGACGCAAAGACGGCAGCGACAGCATAGAAGTTGCCGCATGGAATGAACTGTTGCCCCTAATATCACTGCCGCGTATTTCTGACATCACGAATATAAAGTGGTTCTATATGCTGCAACGCGGCATCATTCATCTGTCTCCTCTATCTTCCTCCAAGGAAATAGATTCAGCCCGCTCCCGTAGCGGGTTTTTTTTTGCCTGGAAATGCATATTTGTTGTCTGAAGAGTATTTTGTGGACCTTGAATGGCAATGCATGTTTCAATGCGCGGCTATCCTCCTATGAAAGTCCGACATGGCACATGAAAATCTCAGCAAAGGACAGCAAAAAGTTCCTGAGGCGGACACGTTTTTCATCAATAGCGATGCAACGTCAAATAATGAGTTCAGTTTTCATAACGAATGGTTAGTCAGGGGCGTTGCGGTGACCAGTGGCGGCCCCGAGTTCCTGGAAAAGATCAAGCGGCCCAAGCGCGGTGACACCCTGCTGTTATGGGTAAACAAGATCGGTATTGTTGCTGCTGGCACGGTGCTCGATGACGCGCCAGTCATTGTGTATCGCGGCGGGGGAGTGGTCAGTCCGAATGAACCGGAAGAGTATCACCGCATGATGCGCTGGTATGCGGATCTGCGCAGTACGCCTGTTTCCTCGGCCGAAGTCGTCGTGTTTCACGGCACCAATCCCCGACAAGCTTTCGGGGCCTTGAACAAAGGGAAGGAAGCCATCCTCGCATTGATCGCCAGCAGGGTGGAGCAAAATGATATCCATGATTTGCTTTCGAGGGGGAAGGGGCGATCAACGGAGATAGAAATACTGTGCCAGGCCCGGCTCGGCCAAGGCAGGTATCGGGACGAATTGCTCGCATTGTGGGACAGGAAATGTGCTGTAACGGGTTGCGATCTTGAGCCGGTTCTGCGTGCTTCGCATGCGCTGTCCTGGCAAGGAGCCACTGATCAGCAGCGGCTTGATCCGCATAACGGCTTGCCGCTGATCGCGACCCTGGATGCCTTGTTCGATCGGGGCCTGATCAGCTTTGCAGATGATGGCGCCATGCTGTGTTCCCCCTCGCTGCTGGGGCGGCATCGCGAACTCATCGGTTTGCCTGCTCCGTTGCGCATCGTTTTGAAGGAAGAGCAGAAATATTATCTGCGCATGCATCGGCAACGCTTTGCGTTTTGTTCGCCGCCCCAGGATTGAACAATCATCGCTGCGCTGCCCTGTATTTCTCTGTCGATGGCGCTGCATTTTTCCTTGTCCGTTTGAGATATGGATAATTCATATCTCCACTATCACAACATGTAATTGGATTGATAGGCTGCAATGCGGCATCATGCATCTGTCTCCTCTATCTTCCTCCAAGAAAATAGATTCAGCCCGCTCCCGTAGCGGGCTTTTTTTTGCCTGTCGCCGTCACACAGTGCAAGTAGCCGATGCCGTCGTCCGTTTCAGCGGCTCAGGCGTGACCCGCGCAAGACGGCCAGATGTATTCGAGCATGATTTCACATGAGCTATATTCATGGATATATAAAATATTATCATTATTTTTAATGGATGGAAGCTTCTATGATGTGTGCATACTTCATAAGGAGCACCGCCATGACCGTCACGACACACAATCTGGGTTACCCGCGCATCGGCGCCAAACGCGAATTGAAATTCGCCCTGGAAGATTACTGGAAGGGCCAAAACAGCCTGCAAGCGCTGGAAGGCCAGGGCGCCGAGTTGCGCCAGCGCCACTGGCAAGACCAGGGCGCGCTGGACCTGGTGCCTGTGGGCGACTTTTCTTTCTATGATCAGGTGCTGGACCTGAGCTTTGCACTGAGCAACTTGCCGCAGCGCGTGCGCCACCTGACTGGCGCGGCGCTCGACAACTATTTCCGTGTGGCGCGTGGCCGCTCGGCCAGCGACAGCGATTGCAGCTGTGTCCACGCCGGCGAAATGACGAAATGGTTCGACACGAATTATCACTACATCGTGCCGGAATTTTCGGCCGACACGCAATTCAAGCTCGACAGCAGCCGCCTGTTGCAGCAACTGGCGCAAGCGCGCCAGCTCGGGGTGAAAGCCAAGCCCGTACTGATCGGCCCCGTCACCTATTTGTGGCTGGGTAAGGCCAAGGATGATTCCGACAAACTGGCGCTGCTGCAAGGCTTGCTGCCCGTCTACGCGCAATTGCTGCAGGAACTGGCCGCACACGGCGTGGAATGGGTGCAGATCGATGAACCGATACTCGTCACGGAACTGGGCAGTGAGTGGCGGCAAGCGCTGGTGACGGCCTACGCGGCTTTGAGCAAGGTCAATCACGTCAAACTGCTGCTGGCCACGTATTTTGGCAAGCTGCAAGACAATCTGGAACTCGCGTGCAAGCTGCCCGTGCAAGGCTTGCACCTCGACGCCGTCAACGCCCGCGATGAGGTGGAGCAAGTGATCGCGCAATTGCCCGCCACCAGCGTCTTGTCGCTGGGTGTGGTGAATGGACGCAATATCTGGAAGACGGATTTGACGGAAGTGCTGGCGTGGCTGGAACCCGTGCATGCCAGCCTGCAATCGCGCCTGTGGATCGCGCCGTCGTGCTCGCTGCTGCACGTGCCCGTCGACCTGGACAGCGAGCAAAAGCTCGATGCCGATATCCAGTCCTGGCTGGCCTTTGCCCGTCAAAAACTCGATGAAGTACACACCATCGCCGGCGCCCTGAACCATGGCCGCGCTTCCGTGCAGGCGGTGCTGGATGCTAATCATGCTGCCGTGCAAGCGCGCCGCCAGTCGAGCCGCGTGCACAATCCGCAAGTGAAGGCGGCCGTGGCCCGCATCGATGCGACGTTGGGCCAGCGCGTGAGCGGCTATGTGGAGCGTGCCGCCAAGCAGGCTGCGTTGCTGCAACTGCCGCTGTATCCGACGACGACCATCGGTTCCTTCCCGCAGACGGCGGAAATCCGCCAGGCGCGCAGCCAGTTCCGCAGCGGCCAGCTGGACGAAGCCAGCTACAAAAAGCTGATGCAGGGGGAAATTGCCCGTTGCGTCAGGGAACAGGAAACCCTGGGCCTGGACGTCTTCGTGCACGGCGAAGCGGAACGCAATGACATGGTGGAGTATTTCGGCGAACAGCTCGATGGCTACGCCTTCAGCCAGTTCGGCTGGGTGCAATCGTATGGTTCGCGCTGCGTGAAGCCGCCCATCCTGTTCGGCGACATCAGCCGTCCCCGCGCCATGACGGTCGAGTGGAGCACCTACGCCCAGTCGCTGACGGACAAGCCGATGAAAGGCATGCTGACGGGCCCCGTCACCATCCTGAACTGGTCCTTCGTGCGCGACGACCAGCCCCGTTCCGTGTCGTGCTACCAGCTGGCGCTGGCCATGCGCGCCGAAGTGCTGGACCTGGAACAGGCCGGCATCCGCGTGATCCAGATCGACGAGGCGGCGCTGCGCGAAGGCTTGCCACTACGCAAGTCGCAATGGGCCGAATACCTGCGCTGGGCCGTGGAATCGTTCCGCATCACGGCCAATGGCGTGGCCGACGAAACGCAAATCCACACGCATATGTGCTATTCGGAATTCAACGACATCATCGCGCAGATCGCCGGCATGGATGCGGACGTCATCACGATCGAAACCTCGCGTTCCGACATGGAATTGCTCGACGCCTTCGACGATTTTAATTATCCGAATGAAATCGGCCCCGGCGTCTACGACATCCACTCGCCCAATATTCCGAGCCAGGAACAGATGGTAAATCTGATGCGCAAGGCGGCCGAGCGCATTCCCGCGCAGCGCCTGTGGGTCAACCCCGATTGCGGCTTGAAGACGCGCGGCTGGAAAGAGGTGATTCCCGCGCTGGCGAACATGGTGGCGGCGGCAAAAACCTTGCGCGGCGATAACGCGGCCTGAGGCTGGCCGGGGAGGCAGATATAGGGAATAGCTATTTCTATCATCACAACATACAATTGGATAATGATGCTGCGATGCGGCATCATGCATCTGTCTCCTCTACTTCCTCCAAGGAAATAGATTCAGCCCGCTCCCGCAGCGGGCTTTTTTTTGTCTGCTTTCACGGCCGCATCCTAATATAGGCTTGTTTAACCATAAACATACAAGGAGACAAAAGCTCATCATTTTGGGCACGGTCTGAACAAGATATTGATGAATCATATTTCTATCATCACAACATACAATTGGATTGTTATGCTGCGACGCGGCATCATTGCACCTGTCTCCTCTACTTCCTCACAGGAATTAGATTCAGCCCGCTCCCGTAGCGGGCTTTTTTTTGCCCGTTTTTGAGCGCATCAACATGCGCACGCTTGCTTGTCATCATCGCCATCGTGTTGCTTTTGTGCATGCTAAACTGGGCTTTCTCCAGATCAAGGTTGTCTGATGCTTCAATTATTTCGCCACACGCTGGAGTCCACGCCCATCCTCGCCCTGTTTCTCGTCATCGGTGCCGGTTATGCGCTGGGGCGCATCAGCGTGTTCGGTTTTTCGCTGGGCGTGGGTGGTGTGCTGTTCGCGGGGCTGGCGCTGGGTGCCTTCGCCCCCGCCGCCGTGCCGCCGCCGATGGTCGGCTCCATCGGCTTGCTGCTGTTTCTGTATGGCATCGGCGTGCAGTATGGCGTGCAATTTTTCGCCGGCTTGCGCGGTGCGGGGCAAAAACACAACCTGATCGCCTTTGCCGCCGTCATGGGCGGCCTGGCCGTTTCCGTCTGGGGCGGGCAGTGGATCGATATCTCGCTGCGCATGGCCAGCGGCGTGTTTGCCGGCGCCATGACCAGCACGGCGGCCCTGCAGGCGGCGCTGGAAGCGTCGCACGGCAATGGCGATGCGGCCGTCGGCTATGCCGTCGCGTATCCGTTCGGCGTCGTCGGCCCCATGCTGGGCCTGTATCTGGCCGGGCGCATCCTGAAACCGGTCCTGACGCCGCCGCCCGCGCCCATCGTTGTATCCGAAATTACCATCGACGAAGCGAAATTGGCGGGCGCGGCCCTGTCCGAACTGGCCGATGGCCCGTTGGCTGGCGTGCAAGTGATCGGCGTGCGCCAGGGCCACCAGAACCGCTTGCCCGATCCCTCGCTGGTGCTCGGCGTGGGCGACGCGCTGATGGTATCGGGTACGGTGGCGGGCGTGGAAGCGGCGCGCACGGCGCTGGGCCACCTGGACCCGGGCCGCCTGATGAAGGACCGCAGCGCCTTCGACGGCACGGAAGTGTTCGTGTCGGACGCGGAAATCGTCGGCGTGCCCTTGGGCGAGCTGAACCTGGCGAAAGACTTTCCCCTGCAAATCGCGTTCATCCGCCGTGGCGACGCCATGATCCTGCCACACCCGTTTCTGACGCTGGAATTCGGCGACCGGGTGATGGCCATTGCGCCAGCGAAACATGCGGCCGACGTGCGCAAGCTGTTCGGCAATTCCATCACGGCCACGGCCGAGTTCAGCTATGTCTCGCTGGGCATGGGCATGGTATTGGGTGTGCTGCTGGGCCTGGTGCCTATCCCCTTGCCGTGGATAGGCTCGTTCAGCCTGGGTTTGGCCGGTGGTCCGCTGGTGATGGCGCTGATCCTGGGACGCCTGGGCCGTGTCGGCAAGATCAGCTGGCGCTTGCCCCTGTCGGCCAACCTGGTCATGCGCAACTACGGCTTGACGATTTTCCTCGCCTCCGTCGGCATGGCGTCCGGTTTACCGTTCGTGCAGCAAGTGGGCGCCGATGGCTTGCCCATGCTGGCGCTCGGTGCCGTGACGGTGCTGGTGGTGGTGGCTCTCGTGGTGATTCTGGGCAAGATCTTCCTGCGCCTGCCGTTTCCCGAATTGCTCGGTATCGCGGCCGGCGCCACGGGTAACCCGGCCGTGCTGGTGTTCGCCAATCGCCTGGCCAAGTCGGATCGCCCGAACCTCGGCTATGCGATGATTTTCCCCAGCATGACCATCGTCAAGATCGTGGCCGTACAGGTGCTGCTGCATTTGTATGGCTGATTACTGACAGGAGCGATCATGTCAGGGGTGAGCTTTGAATGGTTCAATCATTGACGCGGAGGAAAAACATGCAAGTCAAGCGTATCGTTGCCAATGTCTCCGCGTCGGATCCGGGCCTGGCGCGGAGGTTTTACGAGGAGGTGCTGGGCCTGAGCCTGCTGATGGACCACGGCTGGATCATGACGTATGGTGCGCAAACCGAGATGAGTGTTCAAGTGAGCTTCGCCACGCAAGGCGGCTCGAACACGGCCGTGCCAGACCTGTCGATTGAAGTCGATGACGTGGATACCGCATTTGCACGCATGGTTGCCGCAGGGTTTGCCATCGAGTATGGGCTGAGCGATGAGCCCTGGGGCGTCAGGCGCTTTTTCGTGCGCGACCCTTTCGGCAAGCTCATCAATATTCTGTCGCACACATAGACGAGATGCCAACGGCGGCTTCGGGCCGCCAGTCGGCCAATTTCACTCGGCGCCGGTATGCGTAAAAGCCCTGGCGCCGCTCCCAATCTGTTGTACAATCCTTGAGAACGGTCGTGCTTTTTTGTGCGCTGAGCTTCCTTGCGTGCAGTCATCACGGCAACCGATAAGAACAAGGAGACAGACATGGACCTGCATTACACGGCCGAGGAGACGGCGTTCCGCGACACGCTGCGCGCCTTCCTCGACACCCATCTGCCGGCGGACTTGCAGCGCAAGGTGCGCCAGCATTTGCGCCTGGTCAAGGACGACTACGTGCGCTGGCACAAGATTGTCGCGCAACAAGGCTGGGCCGCGCCGGCCTGGCCCGTCGAACATGGCGGCACGGGCTGGACCTCCGTGCAGCGCCATATCTGGGAAGACGAGTGCGCGCGCGCCGCCACGCCGCCCATCCTGCCTTTCGGCATCAACATGGTGGCGCCTGTCATCATGGCCTTCGCCAACGCCGAGCAAAAAGCATACTATCTGCCGCGCATTTTGAACTGCGACGACTGGTGGTGCCAGGGATACTCCGAGCCCGGTGCCGGTTCCGACCTGGCCTCGCTGAAAACCACGGCCCAGCGCGACGGCGACCATTACATCGTGAATGGCCAGAAAACCTGGACCACCTTGGGCCAGCACGCGGACATGATTTTTTGCCTGGTGCGCACCGATAGCACGGTACGCAAGCAGGAAGGCATCAGTTTCTTGCTGGTCGACATGAAAACGCCGGGTATCAGCGTGCGCCCTATCATCATGCTCGATGAAGAACATGAGGTGAACGAAGTCTTTTTTGACAACGTGCGCGTGCCCGTCAGCAATCTTGTCGGCCAGGAAAACAAGGGCTGGACCTATGCCAAGTATCTGCTGGGCCACGAGCGCACGGGCATCGCCGCCGTCGGCCGCTCGAAGCGCGAGCTGACTTTCCTCAAGCAGCTGGCCATGCGGCAAACCAAGCGCGGCGCGCCGCTGCTGCACGATCCCGCGTTTGCCGCCAAGGTCGCTACCCTGGAAATCGAATTGATGGCGCTGGAAATGACGGTCTTGCGCGTCATCAGCGAAGAGGGCAAGGGGCCGGGGCCGCAGGCGTCGATGTTGAAGGTGCGCGGCTCGGAGCTGCAGCAGCAACTGACGGAACTGATGGTGGAAGCCATCGGCCCGCAAGCCTTGCCTTTCGACCCGGCATTTCTCGACGGCAGCGCGCCGCACAGCAGCGCCGGCGACGACCTGGCCGCGCCGCTGGCCGCGTATTACTTCAATTACCGCAAGACATCGATCTATGGCGGCTCGAATGAAATCCAGAAAAACATCATCACGCAGATGATCCTGGGCCTGTAAGCCAGAAGGAGACGACATGGACTTCCATTTTAATCAGGAACAGCAGCAATTCGCCGACGCGCTCAGGCGCTGGGTCGACAAGGATTACCCGTTTGAAACGCGGCAATCCATCATCCATTCCGCCACAGGCACGTCCGATGCCGCCTGGGCCACCCTGGCCGAGCTGGGCATGACGGCCTTGCCGCTGCCGGCCGGCGCGGGCGGTTTCGACGGCACGGCCGTCGACATGCTGCTGGTGATGCAGGAACTGGGCCGTGGCCTGGTGGTCGAGCCGTATTTTGCCACCGTGCTGGGGGCGCGCTTTTTGACCCTGGCGGGCGGCCACGATGGCGTGCTGGAACAGGTCGCCAGCGGCAGCCTGAAGCTGGCTTGCGCGCTGGGCGAACGCCAGTCGCGCCATGACATGCACGATATCGCCACCACAGCCAGCGCCAGCGGCGACGGTTTCGTGCTCGACGGCGAGAAAACCGTCGTCATCCACGGCGCCCAGGCCGGTGCGCTGGTCGTCTCGGCGCGCAGCGGCGGCGGCCAGGATGAGACGGACGGCATTTCGCTGTTCCTCGTGCCCGTTGACGCGCCCGGCGTTTCCGTGCGCGACTACCGCACCATCGACGGCCAACGCGCCGCCACCGTGACCCTGGTGCAAGTGGTGCTGGGGCAGGACGCGCTGATCGGACAAAAGGGGCAGGGCTGGCCCGTGCTCGATGCCGCGCTCGACTATGGCGCCGCCCTGCTGTGCGCGGAAGCCGTGGGCGCCATGGACGCCATCTTTGCCGCCACGCTCGACTACTTAAAGACGCGCCAGCAGTTCGGCGCGCCGATCGGCAAATTCCAGGCCTTGCAGCACCGCATGGCCGACATGTTCATTCACTTGGAGCAAGCGCGTTCGATGGCCATGCTGGCCGCCGCCAAGGTCGACAGCGAGGACGTTGCCGAGCGGCGCCGCACGGTGTCGGCCGCCAAGGCGAGAGTCGGGCTGGCCGCCACCTTTGTCGGCCAGCAAGCCGTGCAATTGCATGGCGGCATGGGCGTGACCGATGAATTGCCTGCCGCTCACCATTTCAAGCGCCTCTCGATGATCGCCCTGACCCTGGGCGACGTGGAGCACCATATCGAGCGCTTTATCGCCCAGCCGGGCTTCTTGCCGACGGAGATCGCATGACCGCATTGACGGAAATCAAACCCAAGCATTGGTATTTCGAAGATTTTACGCAAGGCATGGAAATCGACCTGGGCCAGCGCCACGTGACGGAAAAGGAAATCATCGCCTTCGCCACGGATTTCGATCCGCAACCTTTCCACGTCGACCATGCGGCGGCGGAAAAAACCATCTTCAAGGGCGTCATCGCCAGCGGCTGGCATACCTGCGGCATGATGATGCGCCTGGTGGTCGACAACTTGCTCAAGCACTCGTCCAGCATGGGCTCGCCCGGCCTGGACAGCATCCGCTGGCTCAAGCCCGTGCGCGCGGGCGATACCTTGCAGCTGACCTACCAGGTCAAGGAAGTGCGGCCATCGACGTCGAAGCCGGACCGCGGCATCGTCATTTCCGTGTGGAGCGTGCGCAACCAGCATGGCGAAGTGGTGACCACGGTGGAGGGCATGGGCATGTTCGGCCGCCGTCCCTTGGAACAAGGGGAGCCGTCCCGTGCGTGATATCGCCGGGATCGCCGGTTTCCAGGCATTGGCGGGGCAGCACGTGGCCGTGTCCGACTGGCTCACCATCACCCAGCAGCGCATCGACACCTTTGCCGACGCCACCGACGACCATCAGTGGATCCACGTGGACGCCGAGCGCTGCGCGCGCGAGTCGCCGTACGGCTGCACCGTGGCGCACGGTTTTTTGACGTTATCTCTGTTGCCCGCCATGCTGCAGGGAGCGTTGCACATGGCCGGCATCCGCATGGCCATCAACTATGGCTTGAATAAAGTGCGCTTTCCCGCGCCCGTGCCCGTCGGCAGCCGCCTGCGCGCGCGGCTCGACATTCTTTCCGTCGATGACGTGCCGGACGGGGCGCAAGTGAACTGGGCCGTGACCATGGAGCGGGAAGGCGACACGAAACCCGTGTGCGTGGCGGAGTTCCTGATGCGCTGCTATCCCTGAGCGGCAAGCTGAGCCCACATCGTAGGTCGGCGTAGGTCGGTTTAGCCCGCAGGGCGTAAGCCGACGCAGGTGCGTGCGCCTCCTCTTTACTCCCCCTCCGACGCGCAATACCTGTCCCGCCCCGTATGCTTGGCGCGGTACAGCAGGGCGTCGGCGGCGCGGATCAGGGCGCTGGGGGCCATGCCTTCCGTGGGCATGACGCTGGCCATGCCCAGGCTGACGGTGACGTGCGGGCCGACGCTGGACCTGGCGTGGGCAATTTCCAGCGCGCGCACTTCGTCGAGGATGCGCTGGGCCACCACTTCGGCGCCTTCCCTCGTTTCCTGCGGCAGCAGGATGATGAATTCCTCGCCGCCGTAGCGCGCCAGCAGGTCGGGCGGGCGCACGGCGCAGCGGCGCAGGGCGGCGCTCACCTGCTGCAGGCACAGGTCGCCCGCCTGGTGGCCATACGTATCGTTGTAATCCTTGAAATGGTCGATATCGGCCATGATGATGGCCATCGGCACGCCGTCGCGCGCGCAGCGTCGCCATTCGCTGTCCATGGCCTCGTTGAAGCTGCGCCGGTTGGCCACGCCCGTCAGTGTATCGGTCAGCGACAGCTCGCGCATGGCGTCGGCCTGCCGCTTGATGGTCAGCTGGCTGCGCACGCGGGCCCGCACGACGGCCGCGTTGAACGGCTTGGTGATGAAATCGACGGCGCCCGCTTCCAGCGCCCGCGTTTCGTCTTCGGGCTGGTTCAGGGCCGTGACGAAAATGACGGGGATGGCGCTGAGGATGGCCGATTCGCGCAGCGCGCTGCACACGGCATAGCCATCCATGCCGGGCATGACGGCGTCGAGCAGGATCAGGTCCGGCAGTTGATTTTGCGCAATTTCCAGCGCCTTTTCTCCGCTCAGGGCGAACAGCACCTCGTGTTCTTCGCGCAGCAGCTGGTGCAGGATCTGGATGTTTTCCATGGCGTCATCGACGATGAGGATGCGCCCGTTCATGGCAAGGTTGGTCCAGCTCACTTGTTTTCCTCTCGTTTCAGCTGATCGAGCACGAGTTTTTCCGCCTCGGTAAAATTCAGCGTTTCAATCGCATGTGCCATCGCCAGCGCCGCTTCCCGGTCTGACTGTTGCAGGGCTGGCTGCAGGGCGTGGAACTGGGCCAGCGCCTTCAGGTTATTGTTGCGGATCAAGACAAGCAGCTCGGCCAGGCCGGCGCGCAGGTCGACCGGTGCGCTGCCGGGCGCGTGGGGCGCCGGCTGTCCGCGCCGCAGGGGCGAGGGCAGGGCACGCGCCGCTTTGATGACTTCGGCCATCGCCAGTTCCAGCTGTCCCAGCAAGGCGGCCGTGGCGTGCGCGCGGCCCCCTTGCAGCGCCTTTTCCGTCTCGGCGGCCAGGCTGGCGACATGCGTGGCGCCCAGGTTGGCCGCCACGCCGCACACGCGGTGCAGCAACTGCGCCGCCTGCCGCGCCTGGCCGGCGGCCAGCAGGCGCCGCGTGTCCTCGACGGCGTCGCCTTGCGAATTTTCAAAGCGCTTGAGCAGGGCCAGGAAGGCGCCGTAATCGCCGCCGAAGCGCTGCAGGGCCGCCGCCAGGTCGATGCCGGGCACCGTGGCCGGCAAGTCCAGCGCCTGCGTGACGGCATCGGCTGCCTGCACGGCGCCATCGTCCCTCGGGGGCGACGGCACCAGCCGCGTCAGTGTCTCGATCATTTCGTCGACATCGATGGGCTTGGCAACATGCGCATTCATGCCGCTGGCGATGGCGCGCAGGCGGTCCTCGTCCATGGCATTGGCCGTCATGGCGATGATGGGCAAGTCCGGCAAGCCCAGCGCGCGGATGGCCAGGGTGGCGTCATAGCCATTCATGACGGGCATCTGCAAATCCATCAGCACCACGTCCCAGGCCTGCGGGGTTTGCGCCAGCAAGTCGACGGCCAGCTGGCCGTTGGCGGCCATGGCCACGCGCTCGCCCGAGTGCAGCAAGATGTACTGCGCCACTTCCTGGTTGATTTCATTGTCTTCCACCAGCAGCACGCGCATGCCTTCCAGCAAGCCCGACAGGGGCGTGGACACGGGCAGCGCGGACGGGGCGCTACGGCCATTGCGTCCATCGCGCACGGCCGTCACGGCCGCCAGCAGGCGCGCCGGGGTGGCCGGTTTCGAAACGATGCCGGCCAGCATCAGGCTGTCGGCCAGGCGTTCGAGGTTGTCGCTGTCCTGGTCGGCCACCAGCATGATCACGGGCGGCAGCGCCAGGTGGGCGTCGGCGCGCGCCTCGGTGAGCATGGAAATGCCATCCATGCCGGGCATGGCCGCGTCGAGCAGCATCAGATCCGCCGGCGGCAAGCCGTCCAGGCCGCTGGCGCTGGCGCGCAGCAGCGCCAGGCCGGCCGCGCCGCTGTCGGCGCTGCGGCTGTGCCAGCCCTGCGCCGCGCACCAGTCTTCCAGCATGGCGCGCACGCTGGCATTGTCGTCGATGATCAGCAGCGACAGGGCCTTGGACGTACTCTTGCCCGGCGACTCGGGCGGCGGCGCCACCTTGTCGAAGCGGCAGCTGAAGCGGAAGTCGGAACCCTGGCCCAGCGCGCTTGTCACGCTGAGTTTGCCCCCCATCAATTCCACCATGCGCCGGCAGATGGCCAGCCCCAGTCCCGTGCCGCCATATTTGCGGCTGGTGCCGCTGTCGCCCTGGGAAAACGCGTCGAAGATGCGTTCCTGTTCGGCCGCGGCTATGCCGATGCCCGTGTCGCGCACGGAAAACTCCAGCGTGGCGCTGGCCGCATCCTCGGCCACCATGCCGATGGACAACACCACTTCGCCATGCGCGGTGAATTTGACGGCGTTGCCCACCAGGTTGATGAGGATCTGTTCCACGCGCAGGGCGTCGCCGAGCAGTTCATCCGGCACATCGGCGCCGAGCACGAAGACGGGCTCCACGCCGCGCGACCAGGCGTTGCTGGCCAGCAAGACGGCTACGCTGTCGAGCATGCGTTCGAGCTGGAAGCGCCGTTGTTCCAGCAGCATCTGACCCGCCTCGATCTTGGAAAAATCCAGCACGTCGTTGACGATATTGAGCAGCGACTGGGTCGCCATCTGGATCTTGCCGACATAGCTGCGCTCGCGCCGTTCCAGCGGCGACTCTTCCAGCAGGCGCGCCAGGCCGATGATGGCGTTCATCGGCGTGCGGATTTCATGGCTCATGTTGGCGACGAATTCGCTTTTCGCGACGCTGGCCGCCTCGGCCTTGTCGCGCGCGCGCACCATTTGCTCGTTGAGTTCATGCAGGCGCAATTCCGTGCGCTTGAGTTCAGAGACGTCCGAGGCCAGCACGAAGAAGCCGCGCACGCCGCCGCCGTCGTCGACATCGGGGATATAATTGGTCCACGTGTGGCGCACCTGGCCCGTCGGGTCGAGCAGGTCGCGCTCGAAGCTTTGCGGGCGGCCCGCCAGCACGCCTTCGACATGGGGCGCATACACGTCGAACAGTTCCTGTCCCAGCAATTCGCGCATGTGGATGCCGTCCATCTCCGCGCTGCTGCGGCCAAACCATTCGTTATAGAAATTATTTGCGAAGCGGCAACGCAGATCGGCGCCCCAGTATGACACCATGCCGGGCAGATTGTCGGTGACGGTGCGGATGAAGCGTTCGCTCTGTTCCAGGCGCCAGGTGGTGGCGTGCAGCACCTCGGCGGCGCGCTTGCGTTCCGTGATATCGATCGATACCCCCAGCACGTGGCTGGCGCGCCCCGCATCGTCGCGCAAGACCACCTTGCGCGTGGTGAAGTGGCGCGTGGTGCCGTCGGCCGTGTTGATCGCTTCCTGTTCGATTTCCACCATCTGCCCCGTGGCCAGCAGCTTGCGGTCGGCGCTGACGAAGGCCGCCGCCTGCTGTGGCGGGAAGAAGTCGTGGTCCGTCTTGCCCAGTAATTGCTCGCGCGAGCGTCCCAGGGTCAGTTCCGCGTGGCGGTTGACCATTTCAAAGCTCAGCTTGTCGGCGCGCTTGACGAAGACCATGGCCGGGATGTTTTCGATGATGGTGCCGAACAGATGTTTCGAGTGGCGGAATTCCGCTTCGCTGCGCTTGCGCTCGCTAATGTCCAGCCACAGGCCCGACACGCCCAGCAATTGCTGCTCGGGACCGAAAATCGGGTGATACGAGACGATCCAGTGGCTCAGCTGCTCGCGCTGCCGGCCGCTGTGGCCGTTCAACTCCATGTCGACGATGGGCGTGCCCGTTTCCAGCACCTGGCGCACGCAGCGCTCGACGTCCGCGCGCACGGCGTCGTCGCACAGCATGGCGCCCACGGGACGGCCCAGATGCTGCGTCACGCTGGCGCCGTGGATGGCGGCCAGGTAGTGGTTGATCATGACGATGCGCAAGTCCAGGCCCACGAACAGCATGCCGATGGGTGCCGTCGCGTACACGGTTTCCAGCAGGCGCGTGGATTTTTCCAGGGCCAAGGTGCGTTCGGCCACCAGGCTTTCGAGCTGCGTGCGGTGGCGCCGCAGGTCGCGTTCCAGCGCGCCCAGGGCGGCGGCCATGTCGGCCGATTCGCGGTCCGCGTGCTTGTTCGAGAGCAAGGGTTTGCCCTGCGCCAGCGCCTGGATCTGCAAGGTCAGTTCCTGCAGGGTGCTGGCCAGGCGGCTGCCCACGCGCCAGGCCAGGGCAAAGCCCGCACCCAGCAGCAGGGCCAGGATGGCGGAACCCGTGACTACCGAGCCCAGCAGCGCCTCGGCCACCGTGCTGCTGCGCATGGTGACGGTCACCGTCCAGCTGTCGTCGGGAGCGCGGCGAAAGCCCGTGTAGACGTCCAGGTTTTCCAGGGTGGCATGGCGCAGCACGCCCTCGCGCGCCTGGCGTATCTGTTCCAGCAGGGGGGCCACGCTGCGCTGGCCCACGTAGCGCTGCGGCGCCAGAGTGCGCGCCACGTTGATGCCGTCGGCATTGATGATGGCCGCGCCCAGGTAGGCCGGCAGGTGCAGTTCGCGCAACAGCAAGGGCAGGTAGTCGGGCGGGTACAGCGCCGTCAATACATGGGCGGCACCCTGGGCGCGCGGCAAGGGCAGGTTCAGCGCCAGCCGCGGCACCTCGTCCGGCGCCATGAGCAGGCTGGTCAGCCGCGGCTTGCCATACTCGCGCGTGCGTTCCATGCTGGCGGCCCATTTTTGCGGCAGGGGAGGTGGTGCCTGGCTGGCGGGCAGGGCAGTATTGATCAGCTGGCGTCCCCTGGCGTCGGAAACGATGAAGGCGCTGACGGCCATGCCTGGCTGCAACAGGCTGTCGGCCAGGATGCGCAGGGCGCCGATGTCGTCCGTTTGCAGGGCGGGCGAGGCGGCGAGGATGCGCGCGGCCATCTGGGCGCCGTTCAGGTCGCGTTCGACGGCGGCGGCGACTGCCCGCGCCGCCTGCGCCGTTTCGCTGACGACATGCTCGCGTTCGCGCGTGTAGCTTTGCGCCACGAGCAGCAGAAACACGAGCGCCGTCGGAATGACCCAGGCGAGCACCAGCCATGAAATTCTTGAGCGTATCGAAGGCAAATCTTGCACCCGGAAAGCTCCCAGAATGGATGAGTCGACAGGCAGGCTCACGCTGGCGCTGGCTGACCTTGAATGAAAAGATGCTAGACGAAATTGATTGCTCTGACAAGGCTAGTTTCTAGAATGGAAAAAAGCTTGTGCAAGGTATACAGAAGAGGGGGTGATACCCATCCCGCCGTGGCGGCGGGATGGCAATGCAGCTTACGGGACGACGGTCAGCACATCGACATCGATTTCCGGGCTTTCCATGAAGTCTTTTTCCACTTCGCCACGGATTTCCACCTGGGTTTTGGCGTCGATCTTGCGGTTCATGAAGACCTTGTCATCGATGTCCACGCGGATTTCCGCCGTGCCATCGGAGAAGGTGTATTTTTCTTTGCCCACTTTGCGCAGCAAATGGCCGCGCAGCACGACGGCCTGGTCGTCGACGGGATTTTTCAGGATGGCGGCCACGCTGCTGGGCGCGGTGGGGCCGGCCGTGGGACCCACATACTGGGCTTGCGCGCTGCCGGCCAGCAAGGCGCTGGCGGCGGCCAGGGAGACGATGAGTTTGCGGTGCAGAGACATGGTATTCCTTTGATAGTGACGGCCTTGTCAGAAAAACACGGCGGTGCGGGGAATGATAGCACCGGTATTGCCATAGGCTATGTTCGCCCGCACGCTGCCCGTGCTCGCCGAAAGGGAGTGCCATGCGCGCGCGCGGGCGGCAAGTGTTTCCTTGCGCAGTGTTGAAATGCGCGAAAATCAAGCCGCGGAGTGTATTTTCTTTAAGAAACAACAGGTTCTGGAATAAAATACCTGCGCACGCCGCTGGCGTGTATCGTCTGAAGAATCTGTCGAGGAGCAAGCATGGCAAGGCCAGAGAAAGTCCGGCTCGGTGAAATTTTGGTGCAGCAGAAATTGCTGACGGAAGAACAGTTGGGCCAGGCCTTGACGGAACAGAAGCGCTCGGGGCGCAAGCTGGGCCGCGTTTTTGTCGAGCACGGCTTTGTCACGGAAGAGCAGATTTCGGGCGCCCTGGCGCGCCAGCTCGACATTCCTTACATCAACCTGAAGTTTTTCAACATCAATCCCGAACTGGTGCGGCTGTTGCCGGAAACCCAGGCGCGGCGCTTTCGCGCGCTGGTGCTGGAAGACCGGCGCGAGGGCTTGCTGGTCGGCATGTCCGATCCGACCGACCTGTTCGCGTACGATGAGATCTCGCGCCTGGTCAAGCGCCATATCGAGCTCGCTGTCGTCAATGAAACGGAAGTGCTGGCCGCCATCGACCGCATCTACCGCCGCACGGAGGATATCTCCACCCTGACGCGCGAGCTGGAGCAGGACCTGGGCGACGTGTCCGTCGACTTCGGCGCGTTGGCCGCCAATCCGGGCCTGGAAGAGGCGCCCATCGTCAAGCTGCTGCAATCGGTGTTCGAGGATGCCACGCAGGTGCGCGCCTCGGACATCCACATCGAACCGCAGGAAGGCCGGCTGCAGATCCGTTTCCGCATCGACGGCGTGCTGCACCTGCAGACGGAAGCGGACAGCAAGATCGCCAGTTCGCTGGCGCTGCGGCTCAAACTGATGTCGGACCTCGATATTTCCGAGAAGCGCTTGCCGCAGGATGGCCGTTTCGCCATCCGCGTGAAAAACCAGCGCATCGACGTGCGTATTTCCACCATGCCGACGCAGTACGGCGAATCGGTCGTGATGCGGCTGTTGAACCAGGGCGGCACGACCTTGCGCCTGGACGCCATCGGCATGCCGCCCCAGCTGGTGGAACGCTTCCGCGCCATCGTCAATCGCCCCAACGGCCTGGTGCTGGTGACGGGGCCGACCGGCAGCGGCAAGACGACGACCTTGTACTGCGCCTTGTCCGAACTCAATTCCGTGGAAAAAAAGCTCATCACGGTGGAAGACCCCGTCGAGTACCGCTTGTCCGGCATCAACCAGGTCCAAGTGAACGACAAGATCGAGCTCAGTTTTGCCCGCGTGCTGCGCTCAGCCTTGCGGCAAGATCCCGATATCGTGCTCGTCGGCGAGATGCGCGATCAGGAAACGGCGCAAATCGGCTTGCGCGCCGCCATGACAGGTCACCTGGTGCTGTCGACCTTGCACACCAACGACGCCATCAGCACGCCGCTGCGCCTGATGGACATGGGCGTGCCGCGCTACATGGTGGGCAGCTCGCTGCAAGCCGTGCTGGCGCAGCGCCTGGTGCGCGTGATCTGCGAAAGCTGCAGCACGCCCTACGCGCCCACGCCGAACGAATACGAATGGCTGCGCCTGGAACTGGGCGAGCTGGTCGAGCGCAACCAGTATTTCCATGGCAAGGGCTGCTCGCATTGCAATGGCATGGGTTACCGGGGCCGCACGGGCGTGTACGAATTGCTGGAAATCACACGCGCCGTGGCCGATGCCGCCAACCATGCCGATCCATCGCACTTCATGAAGGTGGCGACGGCGCAGATGGCGGGCGAGACGCTGCGCCGCCACGCCGTGCAACTGGTGGTCCAGGGCCGCACGACGGTGATGGAAGCGATGCGCATCAGCAACCAGAGCGAGGATTGAGGTGGCATTTTTCTCCTACAAGGCGCGCAACGCCAGCGGCGAGCTGCTGACCGGCGTGATGGAAGGCGCCGACAGCGGCGCCGTGGCCGACCAGTTGTTTTCCAGCGGCGCGACGCCGGTGGAAATCCTGGTGACCAAAAAAGCCGCCACCACGGGCGCCGATATCGGCTGGTGGCAAAGACTGACGGAGAAAAAAGTCAGTTCGATGGACGTGCAGTTGTTCAGCCGCCAGCTGTACACCCTGCTCAAGGCGGGCGTGCCCATCATGCGCGGCCTGGCCGGCCTGCAGGAGTCCGCCATCAGCCCCGCGTTCGGGCGCATCATCAAGGATGTGCGCGAATCGCTGGACGCGGGCCGCGAACTGTCGGCCGCCATGGCGCGCCACCCCACCGTGTTTACGCCGTTTTACCTGTCGATGGTGCGCGTGGGCGAAATGACGGGGCGCCTCGATGAAGTCTTCCTGCGCCTGTTCGACCACCTGGAGTTCGATCGCGACATGCGCGCGCGCGTGAAGTCGGCCACGCGCTATCCCAGTTTCGTGATCGCGGCCATGCTCGTCGCCATGGTCATCGTCAATATGTTCGTGATTCCCCAGTTCGTGAAAGTGTTCGCCAGCTTCAACGCCGAACTGCCCCTGATGACGCGCATCCTGATCGGCACGTCGGCTTTCATGGTGGCGTATTGGCCTTTGCTGCTGCTACTGACGATCGCCGCGATAGCCGCTTTCCGGGCCTGGTTGCGCACCGTGCCTGGCCGCTATACGTGGGATCGCTACAAGTTGCGTTTCCCCATCGCCGGCAAGATCATCCTGAAAGGCACCATGGCGCGCTTCGCGCGCAGCTTCGCCCTGTCCAGCACCAGCGGCGTGCCCATCGTGCAGGCGCTGACGGTGGTGTCGCAGACGGTGGATAACGCCTATCTGTGCGCCCGCGTCGAGCAGATGCGCGACGGCGTCGAGCGCGGCGACAGCATCCTGCGCACTTCGGTGGCGGCGGGCGTCTTCACGCCGGTGGTGCTGCAAATGATCGCCGTCGGTGAAGAGTCCGGTTCGCTGGATGAGCTGATGGATGAAATCGCCCAGATGTACGAGCGCGAAGTGGATTACGAATTGAAGACCTTGTCCGCGCAGATCGAACCCATCCTGATCACCTTTCTTGGCGCCATGGTGCTGGTGCTGGCGCTGGGCATTTTCCTGCCCGTGTGGGACCTGGGCAAGGTGGCCCTGCACAAATGAGGCCGCGCATTGCGTCAAAAAACAACATGTTGGCTGGCAAGGCGAGGCAGCGCGGCTTTACCTTGTTTGAACTGGCCGTCGCCGTGGCCGTCATCGCCGTGCTGGCGGTCGTGCTGCTGGGCCGGCTGGAGATGCTCCAGCAGGACGCGGAACGGGTCGCCGTGCGGCAAACGGTGCTGGCGCTGCGCGCGGGGCTGCGCATGCAGGTGCTGGAACTGTATGCGTCCGACCGGCAAAACCAGTTGCCGGCGCTGGCGGGGCAAAACCCCATCGATTGGCTGGCTGAAAAACCGGCCAATTATTTGGGCGCATATATGGCGCCGGAGATGGAAAAACTTCCCCCAAGTCATTGGTTTTTTGATAGAAGTAATGCAGAATTAATATATATATTAAATCGAGGCAACACTTTTGCTGCAGACCGTTCCGAGTTGCTTCAATTCAAGGTAAGCTTGCGGCAAGCGTCCGCTACCCGGGCCCAGTCCTCAAGCCCGGTTGATGCGCCCGAGGTGGCCCTGATACAGGTGGGCGAGGCGGGCGGGCTGAAATAGCTTTTTTTATTCTGCGGGCAAATTTTGCCAACATTGTTTTTTTGATTTTTTGGAGATCAGCATGAAACTGCAGTCAATTCGTCGTTTTCAACAAGGTGCTCAAGCGGGCTTTACGCTGATCGAGTTAATCGTCGTCATCGTCATCCTGGGCATACTGGCGGCCACCGCGATTCCCCGTTTTATCAATATGTCGGCTGACGCCCGCCTGGCGAAAATCAACGGCGCCCGCGCCTCGGTGCAGGCTGGTGCAGCCCTGGCCCATGCGCAATGGCTGGTCAATGGCGCGGTTGCCACGGCTCCCTCGGTGCTAATGGATGGCGTTGCTGTCACTCTGGCGAACGGCTATCCTACCGCTGACGCCGCCGGCATCCTGATGGCGGCCGGCATCGGGGCACCGGATTTTAGCGTGACGGGCACGGGGCCGCTCACGATCGCCGCTGACGCCGCTCATACCACCTGCTCGTTCACTTATGCGGCGGCCGCAGCCAATGCCGCGCCGACCGTAGGCACTGCGCCTGCCGTTGGCAGTTGTTAAGGTCGTAAGCCCCGCATGCGGCGGCAGGTCGCGTCGCATGCAATCCGCCTGGTTCGCCAGGCGTTTTTTATTCTTCCTGGCATGTTTCAGCCGGCATGCCGCTCATTGCCACAGGTGTCCACGATGCTGTCTGCAGCAGGTTTGATGTTTGCCGGACCGGCCAGCCGTGGGCGGGGGCCGCGGGGCTTTACCCTGATCGAGCTGATCGTCGTGCTGGTGGTGGGGGGGCTGCTGGCAGCCGTCGCCATGCCCCGTTTCTTTCAACAGGAGAGTTTTGATGCGCGCAGCTTTGCCGATCAAAACGTGAGCATGTTGCGCTATGCGCAAAAACTGGCGATCGCGCAAAACCGTCCCGTCTTCGTGCAGCTCGACGGCACCCGCATCGCCCTGTGCTTCAATACCGCCTGCGACGCGGCCAACCGCGTCTTGCCGCCTGCGGGCGGCAACAGCGGCCGCAGCGCCACCTTGAGCGCCTGCGCGAATACCACGGCATGGCTGTGCGAAGCGGCACCGGGCAAGATCAGCTACAGCGTGCCGCAGGAAGCGGCAGCCTTTTACTTCAATGCCCTGGGCCGACCTTACAAGTCCACTGACACCGAGCCTGTCTCCAGCTTTCCCGCGCGCGTCAGCATCGGCATCAGCGGCGGCGGCATCCCGCGCACCATCGTGGTCGAAGGGGAGACCGGCTATGTCCATTACTAGGGACGCAGCCATGGCGGCGCGCGGGACGGGGCAGCGGGGCGTGACCCTGATCGAGCTGGTCATCTTCATCGTGGTGGTCAGCATCGCCGTAGTGGGCCTGCTGCAAATTTTCGCCCGCACCACGGCCAGCAGCGCCGATCCGCAATTGCGCAAACAGGCGCTGGCCATCGCCGAAGCCATGCTCGATGAGATCGAAGGGGCACGCTTTACGTTTTGCGATCCGCTCGCCGATCCGGCCGCGGATATGGCGACGAATGCCGCACCGTTCGACAGTTCCACCAATCCCACCGGCTGCAACACGCCGCAAAATGTCAGCGCGACGGTACCCGCCTTGGGGCGGCCGTATTACAATGTCAGCGACTATGTGCGGTCCTTCAATACGCCCGTGGTCTATGCCGCCGACACGGCTGGAAACAGTTTTCCTGCCGGCTATGCGGTGAGCGTGGCCATCAGCCCCGACGCGGGACTGGGGCCGGCCGGCGCCGGCCTGCCTTCGGACGCCACGCCGATCAACATGAATGTCCTGCGCATCACGGTCACCGTGACTTATGCCACGAATCAACAGCTCGTGCTGGCCGGCTACCGCACGCGCTACGCAGGCAATGCCGTGCCATGATGACTTCTTTACGCCCCCGGCAGCGCGGTTTCACCCTGATCGAACTGATCGTGGTGATCGTCATCACGGCCATCGTCGCCGGCATGGTGACGGTGTTCATCCGTGCCCCCGTGCAAAGTTACCTGGATGTCAGCGCCCGCGCCGAACTGGCGGACGCGGCCGATACGGCATCGCGGCGCATCACGCGCGATGTGCGCCTGGCCTTGCCCAACAGCGTGCGCGTGACGAACAATAGCAGCGGCAGTTTTCTGGAGCTGTTGCTGACCAAGACGGGCGGGCGCTATCTGTCGGAAGACGACAACCTCAGCCTGACGCCGGGCAATGTGCTGGCGTTTGATCCCGGCACGCCGGTAGCCAACCCGAATATGTTCACCATCGTAGGCGGCGCGCCATCGGGCTTGCAAGCCATCGTTCCCGGCGACTTTATCGTCGTCAACAATCTGGGCGAGCAGCCTCCTGTGGACGCCTATAATTGCAGCGGGCAGTGCAACCGCGCCCAGGTCGCTTCCATCAGCGGCAACGATGTCACGCTGGTCAGCAACCCCTTTCTCGCGCAAACGCCGTCCATGCCTTCCCTCAGCTATCGTTTCCAGGTGGTCAGTAGGGTCGTCACCTATCATTGCGCGCCGAATGCGAACGGCACGGGCACGCTGACGCGCTATGCCGGCTATGCGATCCAGGCGGCCCAGCCGGTGAGCGCCGCCGCGCCGCTGACCGGCGCGCCGTCCTCGGCGCTGATGGCCAATCAGGTGGCCGCTTGCGGTTTTTCCTTCGATACCCTGCCCAACCTGCAGCGCGGTCTGGTCAGTGTCAGCCTGACCCTGGGCGCGCCCGGCGGCAACGCGGGCCAGATCACGCTGGTGCAACAGGCACAGGTCAATAATTCGCCATGAGAATATCGATTTTCCCCTTGCCGCGTGGACGGCGCCTATGCCGTCCGGCGCGCGGTTTCAGCATCGTCACCGCCATCTTCCTGCTGGTGGTGCTGTCCGCGCTGGGCGTGGCGCTGCTCTCCATCTCCACCATGCAGCACGCCGAGTCGGCGCTGGACGTGCAGGGCGCGCGCGCCTACCAGGCGGCCCGCGCCGGCATGGAGTGGGGCGTGTACCGGCAGCGCGTCGACGGCAAATGCATTACCAGCAGCGATTTTGCCTTGCCGGCGAATGGCGCCCTGAACGGTTTCAGGGTCACCGTGCGCTGCACGCAGGCGGCGGGCACGCTGCCCCGTTTCCAGGTGATTGCCACCGCCTGCAACCAGCCTGTGGGTGGCATTTGCGCCACCGCCAATGCCACCAACCATCCCGATTATGTGCAGCGCGTCGTGCAGGCGGAGTTTTAAACACGGTACGCTAAAGGAGCAATATGCAGGCAATCATCGCCGTATGGATAGCCGTCGTGGCCCTGCTTGCTGGCGCGCCGGTTCAGGCGGCAACCTACGCCAACACCAGTTTTGCCTACAGCTGGATCGACGCCAGCAATCATGCCAAGCTCGGCTATAACACAACACCGTACCGTTTCAACGGTTCCGCCGGCTGCGGTACCTCGCCGCCCGTCCTCGACGACACGCTCAGCGATGCCTTGCCCATCGGTTTCAGTTTCATGTATTCGGGCGTGGCCTTCACCACCTTGCGCGTGATGACGAACGGCCGGGTGCAGTTCAATAACAATGTCACCTGCGGCTACGGCAGTCCGGTGCAGACGCTGCCGTATCCGGACAGCAGCCTGAACTACACCATGCGCATCTATGGCAACGACCTTGACCCCACCTCGAAACTGGAAGTGCCCACCTACAGTACCGCCTGCGCCAGCCGCCTTACTTGTTACGTCAGCTACGCCACCATCGGCACGGCGCCGTACCGCAGCTTCGTGGTGACCTGGAATAATGTGCCGGAATGGACCACGGGCACCACTACCACTGGCTCTTACAGCCTGCAATTGATCTTGCAGGAAAACGGCGAATTCATCTACCAGTACGGCACGGCAGTGGCGGGACCTTCCGCCAAGCTGGGACAGATCGGCTGGCAAGCCGACAGCAACGATTACGACACGCCGCAAACCGGCTTCCCCGTCACCAATTCAGCGATCAAGTTCTACATCCCGCGTCCCGTGGTCGAGTACCGCATGGAGCAGCCCAGCTGGAACAATACGCCCGGGCAAGTGTCAGATACCAGCGGCAACGGGCGCGACGGCACGGTGCTGGGCGGCGCGCAGACGATCGCTGCCGGCCGCGTCTGCCGCGCCGCCAGTTTCCCCCTCAATACCAGCGCCGCCGCCATCGATGCGGTCGACAGCGGACTGTCGGTGCCCGGCACCATGGGCGGCGCCGGCACCATCACGTTCTGGTACAAGGCCAATACGGCCTGGTCCGGCAGCGGCACGCGCGATGCGCAACTGCTCGACGCCACGCAGATGAACAACGAGTGGTTTTTTCTCGTGCGGCGCAGCACGGGCGCCCTGCGCTTCGTCGTCACGGACAGCCTGGGCAATGTGCGCGTGGTGGAAACGGCTGCCAATAGCGTGCCCGCCGGCACCTGGAAGCATATCGCCGTGAGCTGGAGCTTCAATGCGCTGGCGGCTGCCAATAGCGATCGCCTGCGCATCTACGTCGATGGCGTGCTGCAAAAGGAGTCGGCGTTTACGACAGCGGCGGTGGTGTCGCCGCGCATTGGCAGCCTGTTCATTGGCGACAACCGCAGCGCGGTGACGGGGCAGAACGGCAGCGGCAATTCCACCGATGGCGCCATCGACGAATTGCGTGCCTATAATTACGAGGGCGGCCTGGCGCTGGTGCAGCGCGACCAGAACCTGAGCCAGGCCGGCTGCCTGAACCATTATGCGGTGACGAATACGGGGACAGGCCTGACGTGCCAGCAAAGCACGGTCACGGTCACGGCGCATGACGTCAATCACAATAATATCGTGATGCCGAACAACACCACGCAAATCCAGCTGAGTACTTCGAACGGCATCGGCGACTGGGCCCTGATCGCGGGCTATGGAGTGCTTTCCAATGGCACGCTGAACGACGGCGTGGCGACCTATCTGTTCAACGGCGAGTACCAGGCCGTGTTTGGCCTGAGCAGCGGCACGGCCGGCACCGTCAGCGTGAATGTGACGGATGGGCAGTTCACGGAGCAGGAAGACCAGTCGCTGGTGATCAAGGCGTGCGCCGTGGCGCGCTTCAACGCCTGCGAGGCAATCTCGCCCCGTTGCGTGCCCAGCACCAGCAGCCTGACCTATGCGCGTCTGAATACCAAGCTGGCCGACACGGCCTTCAAGCTCGACCTGGTCAAGCTGAAGACCGATGCCAGCCTGGAAACGACGTTCGCTGGCGCGGCCACGGTGGATTTGCTGGTCAATACCGCCACCGGCGTCACGCTGGGGGCGAATAACTGCCCGCTCACCCAGACGGCGGTCATTCCGCTGGGCCTGGTGGCGTTCACGGGCGGCTATTCGAGCGCCAATGTCAGCATCCCGGCCAGCGCCATCAGCGCCGTGGCGCCCAGGTACAGCGCTTACCGCGATGTGCGCGTGCGCGTGACTTGCACCGCCGCCGTGTGCGGCACGGCCAATGTCGGCTGTTCGACCGATAATTTCGCGGTGCGTCCACAGCAGTTCACGCTCAGTTCCAACATGAGCAACAGCGGCCTGAGCGGCACGCCCAGCCTGGCGGCGGGCACCCAGTTTACCGTTGGCGCTGCCGCGGCGGCCGGCTATGACGGCACGCCGCTGGTCGATAATTCCGTGGCCGGCCAGAAAATCACCGGCTTTCTCAGTGTCACCGACTACACCGACCGCCTTGCGTCTGCCTCGAATGCCAGCCCGTTTCCGCTGGGGCAGGCGGTGCTGGCCAGCGGCCTGGCCAGTAACAGCGGCGTGACGTACGGCGATGTCGGCACCTTCCGCATGCTGCCCGAGGCGGTGCTCGACAATGCCTACACCAGCGTCGACCAGCCTGGCGACTGCGTCATCGGCAGCAGCAGCAATACGGCCGTGAATGGCAAGTTTGGCTGCAATATCGCCAACCAGGCGCAAAGCCCGGCACCCGTCTTCGGCCGCTTTTTCCCTGACCACTACGCGCTCACGGGCGCGCTGACGGCGGCCTGCGGCGACTTTACCTACATGGGCCAGCGCGAACTGGGCGTCGTGCTGGGCGCGACGGCATTAAGCAAGGGCAACCAGATTCTGGCGCGCTATGGCAGCGCCTATCCCGGACTCGCCAGCGTCAGCGTGGGCGCGGGCAATGCCGGCGCGGCACTGTCCATCGGCCGCCTGGCGCCAGCCTTGCCCGCCTTTGCCTGGAACCAGGGACGCAGCGGGCGCTCCTACACGACCGATGGTGGCGCGTATGCCGCCGGCAGCACGCAAGTGGTGGTGGCAGGCAGCGGCGGTCTGTCGGCGGGCGACCTGATCAAGTTTGGCGGCGACGGCGCCATCTACACGGTGCAGGCCGGCACTGCGGGGGCGGGCAGCATCACGCTCGCCGCGCCTGGCCTGCAGCAGGCGATTCCCAGCGGCGCGACCGGCATCACGGTACTGCACAGCTTTGACCGGCTGGCCAGCGGCCAGGATGGCCCATACGACGATTTTTCGCTGGTGGTGGGCATCAGCGACAGCGACGGCGCGCTCATTTCCAGCGTGAATGGCCTGGTGGTCGCGCCCGCCGCCGCCGTCGCCATCGGCGATACCCGGCTGCGTCATGGCCGCCTGCGCATCAACAATATGTATGGCTCGGAACAGCGCGCGCTGCTGGTGCCCCTGGTCGCGCAATACTGGAACGGCAGCGCGTATGTCGCCAATACGCTGGACAATTGCACGGGCCTGTTGCGCAAGACGTTCGTCTTGAAGGATTATCTCAACCTGACGGATGTGCAGTTGCCAGCGGCGAGCACCTTGCCGCTCGACAGTGGCTTGCTGCAGCAGGGCGGCGGCAGCGTGCTGATGGCCAAACCCGCCGCACCCGTGAAGAAAAAAGGTACGCTGACACTACAGTCGCTGATACCGTACCTGCCGGGACAGGCGCGCGAAACCATAGGCGCATTCAAGAGCGAGCCCGTGTTCTTCATGCGTGAACTGTATTGAGGGGCGCGTGGTTTTTCGGCGCGTCGTGACAATCGTGGTGTTTTCCTGAAAATATGTTGTCAATTATTTCTTTTTTAGCCTGTTCATACCTGCTATGAATTAAAATTGATTCAATGCATCATTCGGACGGCACCGCTGTCGTCGCATTTCATTATCTGGATCGGTGGCATGGGTTTATTCGCAAAAGCAAAAAAATACGAGGGTTGGCTGGCGACATCATTTTCAGCGGAAGGTGTGTGCGCTGTCGTGGTCAAGCGGCGCGCGGATGACAAGCCGCTGGTGCAGGCGGCGGTCATGTATCCCGGACGCAAGCCGCTGGCGGCGTCGACCCTGGAAAAAATGAACCGCGATCTGCATGCCCAGTCTTATCGCAACACCACTTTGCTCGGTGCGGGCGAGTATCAGATACTGACGCTCGACGCGCCGAACGTGCCGCCGGAAGAGCTCAAGACCGCCGTCCGCTGGCGCCTGAAGGACATGCTCGACTTTCCGGCGGCGGACGCCACCGTCGACGTCATCGATATTCCCGCCGACAAGAACGGGCCGGGACGCGCGCAATCGCTGTTCGCCGTCGCGGCGCGCAACAATGCCGTGGCCCAGCGCCAGGCGCTGTATGGCGAATGCAAGATCGGCCTGTCGGTCATCGATATCCCGGAAATGGCCCAGCGAAATATCGCGGGCTTGATGGAAACGCCGGGCCGCGGCCTGGCCATGCTGTCTTTCGATGGCGAAGGGGGGCTGTTGACCGTGACGTTCGACGGCGAACTGTACCTGGCGCGCCGCATCGATGTGACCGTGGCGCAGCTGGCCGATACCAGCGACGCCCAGCGGCAGCAGTATTACGACAAGATCACGCTGGAATTGCAGCGCTCCTTTGACCATTTCGACCGTCAATTCCATTTTATTTCCGTTGCCAGGCTGGTCCTGGCGCCGACCGGCAGCGACGGCCTGCATGCTTACCTGGCGGACAATTTGTACATGCCGGTCGAGGCGCTGGATCTGACGGCCCTGTTGGATTTTTCCAAGGTGCCGGACCTGTTGGCCGCTGCCGGCCAGGCGCGCTTTTTCCTGGCCCTGGGTGCGGCCCTGCGGCAGGAGGAGAACCCAGCGTGAGCCAGCAAATCAATCTGTTCAACCCGGCGTTTGAAAAACGCAAGCAGGCGCTGTCGGCGCTGGGCTTGCTGCAGGGCCTGGGGCTGGTCCTTGCCGCCAGTGCCGCAGTGGTCTGGTTCGGCGCGCGCCAGGTGGCCGCGCTGGAGCGGACGGCGGCCGACGCCAAGGTCGCGCTCGATGCACGCGAGGCGAAGCGGGCGGATGTGTTCGCGCGGTTTCCCGTGCCCGGCAAGGACCCGCTGATCGCGGGCGCGCTGGGCCAGGCCGAGGCTGACCGCGGCGCCTTGGTGGAAGCCGGGCAAATTCTGCAGGGCGGCGAACTGGGCAATACACACGGCTATGCCGATTATTTCCGCGCCTTCGCGCGCGCCAGGGTGAATGGCTTGTGGCTGACGGGAGCGAGCATCGCCGGCGCCGGCAAGCAGATCGAGATCGGCTTGCAGGGGCGCGTCGTGCAGCCGGACTTGCTGCCCCGGTACATCAGTGCCTTGTCGAGGGAATCGGCATTGCAGGGCAAATCGTTCGCGCGCCTGGAGATGGTCACCGCCCAGCTTCCCGCCCAGGCCGCCGTGTCGGCGCCGGCATTACCGGGCGTCGCGCCGGCCGCTGCCGTGGCAGCACCAGTGCCGCGCTTTATCGAATTCAGTTTGCAATCGTCGGCGGCACCCGCCAGCGGCGCGGGGGCGGTCAAGCAATGAAACAGCAATGGCAACAATTTGCCCTGAAATTTGATGCGCTCAGCGTGCGCGAACGGATCATGGTCTTCGGCGCCAGTGCCGCGCTGCTGGTTTTCATGGTTATGTATCTGTTCGTCAATCCGCAGCTGGACAAGCGCAAGGCGCTGGCCGACACGATTGCCCAGCGGCAGCTGGCCGTCGCGGCCATCGATGCCGAGATGGCGCAAAGGATGGCCGCGCATGCGGGCGACCCCAACCAGCAGGACCGCATCCGCCTCGAACGGATCAGGCAGGAAGTGCAGCAGATGCGGCAGTCCCTGCAATCGACGCAAAATGGCCTGGTGGCGCCCGAGCGCATCGTGCCGATGCTGCAGCAATTGCTGAAACAGCAGGCCAACTTGCGCCTCGTGTCGCTGGCCACCTTGCCATCCGGCGCCATGGGGCAGGGCGGCCATGTCGCCAGCAAGGCGGCGTCCGCACCTGCCGCCGCGCCTGCCGGGCAGTCGCCAGCGGACGCCGAGCCGGCGAAGGCGCCGGCCGTGCTCTACCGTCATGGCGTGGAAATCGTATTGCGTGGAAATTATCTGGATATGGTGAATTATATGGATGCCGTGGAGGCCATGCCGTCCCATGTGTTCTGGGGCAAGCTCAATATGCAAGTCGAGCAATACCCGAATGCCACGCTGAGCCTGACCTTGTACACGCTCAGCCTGGACGAGAAATGGATCGCGCTGTGATGCGCGCGCGTCGTTGCGTGCTCCTTGCGGGCGCGCTGCTGGCCTTGGCGCCGGGGGTGTTTGCCCAGGCGCTGGTCGATCCCACGCGGCCGCCCGATGCGGCGCCCGTCCTCGGTAGTGCGGCCTCTGCCGGTGTGGCGCGGCCGCGGCTGCAATCGGTGCTGATTTCCAATCGGCCTGACGGGCGGCGCCTGGCCGTGATCGATGGCCGCAGCGTGCGCGCGGGCGACAGGGTGGACGGCGCGGTCGTCGTCAGCATAGGCGAAGCGAGCGTGGCGCTGCGGCGCGGCAAGACCCTGGAAACGCTGCGGCTGTATCCGCAGACGGTCGACGCAAATGATGCAATGCATGTACGAAGGAAACAGGTTCATGTCACCCAATAAACACAAGGCGGGAATGCGGAAGATACTTGAAATCAGCAAGCGGGCAAGCGTCCTGGGACTTGCCGCGGGTTTGTGCGCCTGCAACGTTGCGCCTGTGAAGCGCGACACCTACAATGCGATCAAGGAGCAGGTGGCAGGCGCAGTGGCCACCACCAGCCCGGCGGCGCAGTCGGCAGCGGTGGAAAACGCGCTGCTGCCGCCGGCGTCCGCGCTGGCCGCGCAGTTGCCCAAGGCGCGCGGCGTGCTGGACGAGCGTTTCAATGTCGCGTTCAACAACGTCCCGGCACGCCAGTTCTTTCACTCGCTCGTCAACGGCACGCGCTACAACATGCTCGTGCACCCGGATGTGCAGGGCAACATTTCCGCCAACCTCAAAGATGTGACGCTGTTCGAGGCGCTCGACGCCGTGCGCGAGATGTATGGCTATGATTACAAGGTCGAAGGCACGCGCATCGCGATTCGGCCCCTCACCATGCAAACGCGCATGTTCCAGGTCAATTACCTGACGGGCAACCGCAAGGGCACGTCGAATTTGCGCGTGTCCTCGACGTCGGTGTCGTCCGCCGGCACCAGCAACAGCGGCCAGAGCGGGGGCAGCAACGGCCAGCAGTCGCAGCCGCAGCAACCAGGCCAGCCCGGCAGCCAGGTGCAGCAAGACAGTTCCAACCTGAGCACTACGTCGGACAGCAATTTCTGGGCAGAATTGAAAGAATCGCTGGGCGCCATCATCGGCGGCACCGGCGATGGCCGCAAGGTGGTGATCAGCCCGCAGTCGGGCGTCGTCGTCGTGCGCGGCATGCCCGACGAATTGCGCGCCGTCGACCTGTACCTGAAGGCGACGCAGCTGTCGGTGGACCGCCAGGTGATCCTGGAAGCCAAGATCCTCGAAGTGGAATTGAACGACAACTTCCAGACCGGTATCAACTGGGCCTCGTTCGCCTCCATCAAGAGCGGCCACACGAACCGCATCTCGACGGGCTTCATCCAGCCGGGCGGCACCCTGGCGCCGCTGCCGTTCAACGGCGGCCAGCCGCCGAACATGACGAATGGCAGCGGCCTGACGGCCAGCAGCGGTTTTGGCTTGAGTTCGGCGGCCACGGCGGCCGGCTCGATGTTCGGCCTGGCCTTCCAGACCGCCAACTTTGCCGCCATGATTACCTTCCTGGAATCGCAAGGCGCCGTGCACGTGCTGTCGAGCCCGCGCATCGCCACCATGAACAACCAGAAGGCCGTGCTGAAGATAGGCACGGACGAATTCTTCGTCACCGGCGTGAGCACCACCGTGACGTCGACCGGCACCACGGGCGGCACCACCTCCAGTCCGAACGTCACCCTGCAGCCATTCTTTTCCGGTGTGGTGCTGGACGTGACGCCGCAGATCGATGACCAGGGCAATATCATCCTGCACGTGCATCCGTCCGTCAGCCAGGTCACCACCGTCAGCAAGGAAATCGACCTGGGCAGTGCCGGTTCGCTGAAATTGCCGCTCGCCGCTTCCAGCACCTCGGAGATGGACAGCATGGTGCGCAGCCAGGATGGACGCATCGTCGCCATCGGCGGCCTGATGCGCCAGGCCACCACCTCGGACCGCTCGCAAGTGCCGGGCGCGGGCGATATTCCCGTACTGGGCGCCTTGTTCCGCAACACGGGGCAAGTGATCCAGAAGCGCGAACTGGTGGTGCTGATCAAGCCCACCATCGTCGAGGGCGCCAACAGCTGGAACGAGGACTTGCTCGATTCGGGCAAGCGCATCGAGGCGCTCGACCCACGCCGCCCATCGGAGCGGCGCTAAATGTACCAGGCCCATTTCGGCTTGCGCGAGGCGCCGTTCGGCCTCACGCCCGATACCAGTTTCTTCTTCAACGGCCCGCAGTCGCAAAAGGCGCTCAACACCTTGCTGGTGGCGGCGCGCAATGGCGAGGGCTTCATCAAGATCACTGGCGAAGTGGGTACCGGCAAAACCTTTTTGTGCCGCAAGTTCATGCAATCGCTGGGGCCGGATTTCGTCACGGCCTACATCCCGAATCCGAACCTGGCGCCCCGTTCGCTGATCCTGGCGCTGGCGGACGACCTCGATGTATTGCTGGAGAAAGATGCTGACCAGCATCAGCTGCTCAAGTCGCTCAACTTGCGTTTGCTCAACCTGGCGGCGCAGGGCAAGCGCGTGCTGCTGTGCCTGGATGAGGCGCAGGCGATTCCCGTCGACAGCCTGGAAGCCTTGCGCCTGCTGACGAACCTGGAAACGGAAAAGCGCAAGCTGCTGCAAATCGTGCTGTTCGGCCAGCCTGAGCTGGACGTCAAGCTGGCCCTGCCGGAAATCCGCCAGCTGACGCAGCGCATCACCTTTCACTATCACCTGGGCCCTTTGTCGCGCGACGACGTGGATTTTTATGTGGCGCACCGCTTGCGCGTGGCCGGTTTCGATGGCGCGCGCCTGTTCAGCCGTGGCGGCGTGAGCAAGCTGTACAAGGCTTCCGGCGGTATCCCGCGCCTGATCAACATCATGGCGCACAAGGCGCTGATGGTGGCGTACGGCGAAGGCCGGCAGCAGGTCAGCGGACGCCACGTGGCGCTGGCCGCCAGCGATACCCTGGCCAGCAAGCCGCGCCGCTTCTGGCAACGGCCATGGCCATGGCTGGCCGGCACCGGCGTGCTGGCCGCCGCCTGCGGCGTGAGCTGGACCTTATTGAACCGATGACGAAGATGAGCCTGTAGATGAGCCTGATTAACAAGATGTTGCAAGACCTCGATGCGCGCGGCACCCCCGATGGGCGCGGCGACGCGGCCGGCATCCGCTCCGTGCCCGAACGCGAGCGGGGCGTCTCGCGCGCGCTGGTCTTCGGCGGCGCGGCCGGCCTGACGGCGGCCGCCATCGCCCTGGGCTGGGTGTACTGGAAGCGCCCGGCCGTGCCGCCCGTGCTGGTCAGCGTGGCCAACACGCCGCTGCCGGTGGCGGCAGCGCTACCCGTGCCGCTACCTGTACCGGTGGTTGTGCCTGTTTCTGCGCCGGTCGCTGTGGCTGCGCCGGTCGCCACGGCGCCGCTGGCAGCCGAGCCGGTGTTGCCGGTCGGGGAGGCGGTCGCGCCAGCCAAGCTGCGTGCCGCTGAAATGCGCCGCATCACGGACAAGCCGGCCAGGCCCGCCGTGGCGCCCGTGGTGAAGACGCCAGCGCCCGCCGCCAGCGAACGCATTCTTGACGGAAAACAAGTTACGCCGCAGCAGCGCGTGGAGAATGACTACCGGCGCGCGCTGGGCCAGTTGCAGGATGGCCGCGTCTCGGAAGCGCTGGCCGGCTTGCAGCAGACCCTGCAGCTGGACCCGCGCCACCAGGGCGCGCGCGAAACCCTGGTGCGCCTGCTGCTCGAAGCGCAGCGCCCCGACGAGGCGGCGCGTCAATTGCAGCTGAGTCTGGCATTGGACCCGAAACAGCCGGCACAGGCGATGATGCTGGCCCGCTTGCAGCTGGACAAGACCAACGGCGGCGCGGTGGCCCTCGATACCCTGATGCGCAGTCTGCCGTACGCCGCCGACAACGGCGAATACCATGCCTTCCTGGCCGCCGTGCTGCAGCGCGAACAGCGCTACCGCGAAGCGTCCGAACATTATCAGCTGGCCCTGCAGACGGCACCCGACAACAGCGTCTGGTGGATGGGCCTCGGCATCGCCTTGCAAGCCGACAACCACCCGGCCCAGGCGCGCCAGGCGTTCGAGCGGGCCAAGGGCTTGCAAACCCTGTCGCCGCAATTGCAGGCGTTTGTCGAGCGCAAGCTGTTGCAATTGACGGCGGCGACCGCCAAGTAAGCGCTTTCACCTCCCCCGCAAGCGACATCGCAGGCGGGGGATGAATCTGTATCACATGATTGAAGCGGATGATCCCGTAAACAAGATGACCACTGCCTGGAAATTCCACGATGCTCCCAACACTGCCTGCTTCACGACCACGGAAGTAGTGAACGGTGCTCCCATCGTGCATGTATCCCATGACTACGAAGGGGATTGGCAATTTTACGGCGCGTCCGACGCAACGGCGTCGAGTTCCGCCAAGATCGCCAGTCTGGCTGGTCTGATCGGCACGAATGACTTGCTGGCAGACCTGCATGACCTGCCCTATGGCTGGAGCGCGCACTGGGATGCTGGCGCGGGAAACTGGGAGCGTTTCAAGGACCATCCATTTCCTTCGTTTGCTGAGCAAGGCTATTACCTGGAAGACGCCATCTGGCTTTCCCGGTACTTGACGGATATCGAGCCACCGCCGGCCGCGGTACGCGATGCGCTGCCCATCGGCGCGTACGTGAAACTGGTTTTTCGCTTCGCCGCCGAAGATGCTGCGCGCGGAGATGGCCAGTGCGAAAGAATGTGGGTACAAGTGACCGGTATCGATGAAGAGGAAGGCTGGTACAGCGGCACCATCGAGAATGATCCGCAGCATTTGGCCGCCAGATACGGCGACCTTATCGCGTTTCATCCCCTGCATGTGGCAGATCTTGCTCATGAACAGGCATGACAGGAAACGCAGTGTGAAATGAATGCGAAGGTGTCTGTTTCGTTACCGCAGATCTGTTCATTGAAATTTGCTTTTTTGATAAAAATACCTTGGCCGCACCCGCCGCCAGGAAAGAAACGTTCACGCTCGGAAGAAGACGATGGCGGGCGTGCAATCGAGGCGGCGAAATGGCGTTTCAGTCCTCCAATCAAGCGGTTTGTCGCAATGGCATGTGCCAGAAAATGGCAATGGGATAACATGCAGTGGGTTTTCTCATGATGAGTTGCCCGCAAGCGAGTGTTCGATGCCGGCAGTAGCGCAGTCATCAACGAATGCTTCTCAATGACCTCGATCAGGATGAAATACGCATGAAATTGACCCTTTCACATCTTCTTTCTACCTGCCTGCTGGGCGCCTTGGGCGCGATCGGTGGTGTGCAGGCGGCTCCCGCCGACGCCGAACTGGTCGCTTTGGTGCAGCGTCATGCGCAGGCCCAGAGCAGCTTCGATCAAGCCACGTTGAAAGCCATCACGGCCGAGAATTATGTGGAAATATCGCCGGTCGGCGAGGTGGACGGGCGTGAAAAGATGCTGTCCTTCTATGCGCCGGAGCAGAAACGGCCGAGTCCTCAAGTCCAGGTCGATGAACCGGCGGTGCGCCTCCTTGGCGATACGGCGCTCATCTCGGCCCGGCTGTCCTACCGCGTCAATCAGGAAGGGGCGGCCCGTACCTTCGCCCTGCGTGCCGGGTATGTGGCTCGGTTTGTCGACAAGCAATGGCTGCTCGTCAGCGCACAGTATACGGGCATCCGTCCGCCGAAACCGTAAGCTGACATTTGGTCTGGCACAGGCCTTGCCCAGCGAGGCTAGAGCCGCGCCTCATCGCCCCACACGTGCCGCATGCTGAAGTGCACGCCCGCATCGTCTTCATGCAGCGACGAGACGATGGCGAACTGGCTGTCGCCCGTGTCGCGCGGCGTCATCTGCGCCAGCTGGGCGGCGGCCAGCGGCGCGCCCAGCGGGTCGCTGAGCGGGTGCACGTGGCCGGCGCCCCGTTGCGTCACCACGCCCAGTTCGCCGCTGCGCAGGCGCACTAATGTGCCGGGTGGATACTTGCCCAGCAGCTTGACGAACTGTTCGCCCAGCAAGGGGTCGATGGCCACGCCCTGATCGAGGAAGATGTGCTGCAGCGCCTGGTCAGGCACGATGGAGCGCCGGTAGTTGCGCGCCGAGACGCGCGCGCAATAGCGGTCGGCCAGGCCGATCAGCTTGGCATTTTGCAGGATTTCATCGGCCGTGCGCCCCTGCGGGTAGCCGCTGCCATCGTCGTTTTCATGGTGCAAGAGCACGCAACTGAGCCATTCCTCGTCGTCGACGCCCGCGCAGCGCAGCAGTTCCGTGCTTTCCTGCGGATGCAGACGCACGATGCGCATTTCTTCGTCATTCAGGGGGCCGCGCCGGTCCTGGAAACTGTCGTGGTGGCGCAGCATGCCGACGTTCATCGTCAGCGCGGCGGCGCCGATCAGTAACAGTTCATCGTGGGACTTGTGCATGCTGCGCCCCACCAGCATGGCCAGCAGCGCCGTTTCGATGCAGTGGCGCACGGCGTAGGTACCGGCGATCTGGTTGAGCAGGATGCTGGCCAGCGCGATGTCGGCATCGTGTTCGAGCGCGTGCAGCAGGTCGCGGGCGATGTCGCGCACGTCGCGCTCGGCATTGCTTTCGCTGCGCAAGTCCAGCAGCAGCCGTTCCAGGCGTTGCGCCGTTTGATTGAGCAAGCGCAAGACGGACGGCTGCTCGGGCGTGCCCGCGTACAGACCCAGTTGCAGCAAGCGGCCCAGCTGCGCGCCATCCGTGATGATCTGCCCCTTGCGCAGTTGCGGGCCGGCACTATGGTCAGCCAGAAACAGATCCCAGGGCAGGGGTTCGCCGGGAACCAGGTCGGCCGGGCCGATGCGACGCTGTACCATGCTGTCATCCTTTGCCCCGCCGTGGCGAAGCCGTGCTCGGTTATATGCTGCGCAGGTGCTCCAGCGCCAGGCGCAAGGTGTCATCCTGCTTGGCAAAGCAGAAACGCACGATGCCCGATTCCTTGCCCTGCGCATAAAACGCGGAGACGGGGATGGCGGCCACCTTGATCTCGGCCGTCAACCATTCGGCGAACTGTGCTTCGGTCTCTTGTGAAATGGCATCGTAGCGCACGCACTGGAAATACGTGCCGTCGGCCGGCAGCAGGGTAAAGCGGCTGCCCGCCAGGCCGTCGCGGAACAAATCGCGCTTGCGCTGGTAAAACGCGGGCAAGTCCAGGTAGGGCTGCGCGTCGGCCATATAGCCGGCGATGCCGTGTTGCATCGGGGTGTTGACGGTAAAGACGTTGTACTGGTGCACCTTGCGAAACTCGGCCGTCAGGGCCGCGGGCGCCGCCACATAGCCCACTTTCCAGCCCGTCACGTGATACGTCTTGCCGAAGCTGGAAACGATGAAGCTGCGCGCCGCCAGTTCCGGGTGGCGGGCGAGCGACTCATGGCGCACGCCGTCATACACCATGTGCTCGTAGACTTCATCGGAGAGGATGAGAATTTGCGTGCCGCGCACGATGTCGGCCAGCGCCGCCACGTCGGCCGGGCGCAAAATCGTGCCCGTCGGATTGTGCGGCGTATTGATGATGATCAAGCGCGTCTTGGAGCTGACGGCGGCGGCCAGCTTGTCCCACGGCACGCTGTAGCCGGACTCTGTTACCTGCATGGCCACCAGCACGGGCACGCCGCCGGCCAGCGCGATGGCGGGCAGGTAGCTGTCGTAGGCCGGTTCGATGACGATGACTTCGTCACCTGGATGCACGCAGCACAGGATGGCGGTGGTGAGCGCCTGCGTGGCGCCGGCCGTGACGGTGATTTCCGTGCCCGCGTCATAGCTGTGGCCGTACAGGCTGGCGATCTTCGTGGCAATCGCCTCGCGCAGGGGCGCGGCGCCCGTCATCTGCGGGTACTGGTTGTGGCCGGCGCGCATGGCGTCGCTGACGAGATCGACCAGGGCCGGGTCGCAATCGAAGTCGGGAAAGCCCTGACCCAGGTTGACGGCGCCATGCTGGGCCGCCAGGCTGGACATGCGGGTAAACACGGTGGTGCCCACCAGAGGCAAGCGCGTGGTCAGTGTGGGAGTCAGGTGGGGCAGGGACGGGCTGTTCATGTACGGTAGGGTCGCGGTGCGGAAAGTGGAATCGTGTCCCATTCTAGCGCAGCGCGTGGCGTTCCGTGTGGGGCTTTGGCGGCTCAGCCTGGCAAGGCCCAGCCTTCCGGCAGCATGATCTTGAACATGCCGGCCTTGGCCGTCTTGCGGGCCAGTTTCAGCAGCGCCTTGTCCTTGGTGATGAGGATGTCGGCGTTGGCGTCGCGCGCCAGTTCGAGGAATTTCTGGTCATCCCTGTCCGTGCAGACGGGCAGGCGCACGCCGGAGACGGGTGGCGCCACGACGCTGATGTGGGCGTCGAAGCGGGCGGCGGCGACAGCGCGGCTGGCTTCATCGAGCGGCAGATGTTTGTAATGCAACACGACCAGATATTCCGCGCGGCAATCTTCGCGCGTGATGGCGTGCACGGCGCCGCTTTCCATGGCCGCCAGCAAGCCCGCCCAGCGCGGGTCGTTGAAGACGAACAGGTCGAGGCAGACGTTGGTGTCGAGGACGAGTTTTTGTGGAGCAGGTATCATGTCGGCAATTCTATTTTGTAGTGATAATTTATGTTGATCGTGCTTTCGCCCGCCAAGAGTCTCGACCTGGAGACGCCGCCAACGACCACGTTGCACAGCACCCCCGATTTTCTCGACCATTCCGCCCAGCTGATAGAGCGCATGCGCCAGTTTTCCCCTGGCGAAGTGGGCAGCCTGATGGGCATTTCCGACGCCTTGTCCGCCCTCAACGTGGCCCGCTATGCGTCGTGGACCCCGCAGTTGACCGATGCGCACCAGGCCATCATGGCCTTCAATGGCGACGTGTACACAGGCTTCGGCGCGCGCAGCCTGCAGCCCGAGCAGCTCGACTACGCGCAGTCGCGCGTGCGCATTTTATCCGGGCTGTACGGCTTGCTGCGCCCGCTGGACCTGATCCACCCGCACCGCCTGGAAATGGGCACGCGTTTGTCGACCGCGCGCGGCAAGGATTTGTATGCGTTCTGGGGCGACACCATCACCAACGGCCTGAACCGTACAGCGAAGGAGCAGGGCGCGCAAGTGCTGGTCAATCTTGCTTCCGAAGAATATTTCAAATCCGTCAGGCCGCGCCAGCTGGACGTGCCCGTCATCGCGCCCGTATTCGAGGACTGGAAGAACGGCAAATATAAAATCATCTCGTTCTACGCCAAGCGCGCGCGCGGCATGCTGGCCCGCTATGCGGCCGTCCATCAGATCCGCGATCCCGAGCAGCTGAAGCAGTTCGACGTCGACGGTTACGCGTATGTGCCCGAAGCGTCGAACGATAAAAGCTGGGTATTCCGGCGCAAGGTCGGCGAGTAACCCTGAAGCAAATGCTGGGGTCGTACCCGACGGGGGAATGCGTCCCAGTGGGACGCATTCCGATCGCGCAGCGAACGACCCCGGTCCTTGATTTTGGGGTTGACGCAAGAAAAAACCGGAGCAAGCTCCGGTTTTTCATTTTACTGCCAGAATTTCCACCACTTGCGTTCCTTGTTCACCCCTTCCGGGCTGAGGAATGCCGTGTTCGGGTAGTTCTTGGTCAGCACGCGCAAGGTGTCGTCGCGCAGGTCGGTCAAGCCCAGCTTGTCATACGAGCGGTACATGATGAACAGCGCTTCTTCGATGGCCGGCGAAGCGGCAAAGTCGCTGACCGTCGTTTGTGCGCGGTTGGCGGCGGCCAGGTAGGCGCCGCGGCGATAGTAATAACGCGCCACGTGCACTTCATATTTCGCCATGGCATCGATCAAATAGTTCATGCGGGCCAGCGAATCGGGCGCATATTTGCTATTTGGAAACTTGTCGACCAGTTGCTTGAAGGCCGCAAACGCTTCGCGCGTGGCTTTCGGGTCGCGTTCGGTCGGGTCTTGCTCGTACAGGAAGTTCAGGAAGCTGATCTGGTCGTTAAAGCTGATCAGGCCGCGCAAGTAGTACATATAGTCTACATTGGCGTGGTTCGGATGCAACTTGATGAAGCGTTCGACGGCAGCCAGTGCCTGCGCCTGGTCTCCCGCCTTATAATACGCGTAAGCGATCTCCATCTGCGCTTGCAGAGCATAGTTGCCGAAAGGATAGTTAGCCTCCAGCTTCTGGAACAGGCCGATTGCAGCTTCATAGTGCTGCCCGGCCATTTCTTCACGCGCCTCCGAGTATAATTTCGTAACGGACCAGTTTTTGGTCTCATCCACTTTTTCAGGCAACAAGCTGCAAGCGGACATGCCGAGCAGAACGACTGAAGCGACTACCAACGATAATTTTTTTTGCATGACGTTTTGCAAGAAGGTTTTAACCAAGATTTTACAATAGGCTGATTATAGCCGATGGGAATGCTGTGATATTAACTCCGAAGCCTAATTTGGCTGACTCCGCGTTTGACTCCCTTTCTGACCATGGCGCCGAAGATGCGTTTGACGGCGATTTTGCCGCCGACGACGCCTTCGAGATCATGGCCCCGATTACATTGGAACTGACGCCGGACGCCTGCGGCCACCGCCTCGATAAAGTCATCGCCCAGCTGGTGCCGCAATACTCGCGCAGCCGCTTGCAATTGTGGCTGGAAGCCGGTTTCGTGACCGTCGATGGAAAAGTTGCCAAACGCAACATGACCGCCTATGGCGACGAGAAGATCGTCATTCTGCCGCAAAGCGCGCCGGAAGACGAGGCTTTTAAGCCGGAAGCGATGGAATTGAACATCGTGCACGAAGATGAGCATATCATCGTGATCAACAAACCGGCCGGACTGGTCGTGCATCCGGGCCCTGGCAACTGGTCGGGCACCTTGCTCAACGGCCTGCTGCACCACTGTCCGCAACTGGCGGGCGTGCCGCGCGCCGGCATCGTGCACCGCCTGGACAAGGATACGAGCGGCCTGATGGTGGTCGGCAAGACCCTCGCTTCGCAAACGGATCTGGTGCGCCAGTTGCAGGCGCGCACCGTCAAGCGTGAATATTTTGCGCTGGTGTGGGGCACGCCAAAAATGGCGGGCACCATCGATGCCTCCATCGCGCGTCACCCGCGCGACCGCGTCAAGATGGCCGTGTCTGAGAATTTCACCGCCAAGCCCGCCATCACGCACTATGAATTGATCGGCAGCGGCGAACTCGACCGCCGTCCAGTGAGCCTGATGCAGTGCCGTCTGGAAACAGGCCGCACGCACCAGATTCGCGTGCACATGCAGCACCTGGGCTTCGCGCTGGTCGGCGACTCCGTGTACGGCAAGCAGCACCTGGTGTCCGTCTTCTCGCGCCAGGCCTTGCAGGCGCGTCGCCTGGGCCTCGTGCATCCGGGTACCCTGGAAGCGTGCGAATGGATCGTGCCGTTGGCCGATGACTTCGCTCAACTGATTGCCACCGCCGGCATTCCCGAGCCGGAACAGGTCTGATGACGTTACCGTTGCCTTGCATTACTCCCCATTGGCCCGGCTTGCCCGCGAACGTGGGCGCGCTGGCGACCGTGCGCGCGGGTGGCGTCAGCCAGGCACCATATGGTGACGGGCAGGGCGGCGGTGGCTTGAACCTGGGCACGCACGTGGGCGATGATCCCGCGCACGTGGCCGCCAACCGAGCGCGGCTGGCGGCCATGCTGCCATCTGAACCGGCCTGGCTGTCGCAGGTGCATGGCGTGGCCGTTGCCGATGCCGGTACGCTGGGCGGCTGCGTGCCCGATGCCGACGCCAGCATCGCCACGCAGGCGGGCGCCGTGTGCGTGGTGATGACGGCCGATTGCCTGCCGGTGCTGTTTTGCTCGGCCGATGGCTTGGTCGTCGGCGCGGCCCACGCGGGCTGGCGCGGCCTGGCCAATGGCGTCTTGCAGCGCACGGTGGCATCGATGCGGGCGCAGGGCGCAGGGGAGATCCTTGCCTGGCTGGGGCCAGCCATTGGTCCGCAGCAATTCGAAGTGGGGCAGGACGTGCTGCAAGCGTTCCGCGACGGCGCGCGTGACGATGCCGAGCGGCAAGTGCTGAGCGCTGCGTTCACTGCCATCGCCGGCAAGCCGGGCAAGTACCTGGCGAATATTTATGCGCTGGCGCGCACCATGTTGTTGCGCGATGGCGTGGCGCAAGTGGCGGGAGGCGAGTACTGCACCGTCAGCGATGCGGCGCAGTTTTACTCGTACCGGCGCGATGGCGTCACGGGAAGACAGGCCAGTTTGATCTGGCGCAAATAATCTGCACGGCAGACACTTATGTGTCTGCCGTTTTTGTTTTATCGTCTGCTGAGGCGAGCGCGCGGGCGTTCTGTTCAGCGATACGCGCCGCCTTGCGTTTGCGTCGCCGCGAGCCCGTCAGATAGAATAGGATGGACAGCGGGATGACGCAGTACAGCACGAAGGTCATCACCCCGGCGACGATGGACGGTTCCGTCAGCGCCATGAGGCCGACGACATAGATCCAGGCAACAGCGGTCATGAGCATCATTGGTATTGGCAGTCAGTAAGAGTTTGCATGCTTTGATCCAGAAGTATTTATTTTTGACGACGTTTTAATTTCTTAATGGACTTTTACATCTATGAACATGCCCGATCCTCAAATGATGACCAAGGAATGGATGGCGCAGATCAGCAATCCTGAGCAGTGGAAGACGTGGTTCAACATGGTACCGCAGCCCCAGGGCAATCCGATTGCCGGCATTTTGCAGGATGCGGGCGCCAGCATCAAGCCGGAAGCGATCGAGCAACTGAAAAATGCCTATGTGGCCAAGCTGACGGGCTTGTGGGCTGACTTTATGGCCGGCAAGGCGCCGGAGCTGAAAGATCGCCGCTTCGCCGCGCCCGCCTGGCACGCCAGCCCCCTGTCGGCCTTCAACGCGGCCGCCTATTTGCTGAACGCGGAGTTTCTCAGCGCCATGGCCGATGCCGTGGAAGCGACGCCGCACCAGAAGCAAAAGATTGCGTTTGCGGTGCAGCAAATCGTTGACGCCATGTCGCCCGCCAACTTTCTGGCCACCAACCCTGACGCCCAGCAAACCCTGATCGAGACCAAGGGCGAAAGCCTGGCCAAGGGCTTGACGAACATGCTGGCCGACATGCAGAAGGGCCGCATCTCGCAGTCCGATGAATCGGCCTTCGAAGTGGGCCGCAACGTGGCCACCACGCCGGGCACGGTGGTGTTTGAAAACGCGCTGTTCCAGCTGATCCAGTACACGCCGACGACGGCCACGGTACACCAGCGGCCCCTGTTGATGGTGCCGCCATGCATCAATAAATTCTATATCCTTGACTTGCAGCCGGAAAACTCGCTCGTGCGCTATGCGGTGGAGCAGGGCAATACCGTGTTCCTGATGTCCTGGCGCAATCCGGACCTGAGCATGCAGCACCTGACGTGGGACGATTACGTCGAGCAAGGCGTGATCGAAGCCATCCGGGTGACACAGGAGATCTCCGGCCAGGACAAGCTCAATATGTTCGGCTTTTGCGTGGGCGGCACCATCGTCTCGACGGCGCTGGCCGTGCTCAAGGCGCGCGGCGAGAATCCTGCCGCCAGCCTGACCCTGCTGACCACCTTCCTCGACTTCTGCGATACGGGCGCGCTCGACGTCTTCATCGACGAGCCGCAAGTGGCGCTGCGCGAACAGAGCCTGGCCAGCGGTGGCCTGATGTCGGGCCGTGACCTGGGCAGCACGTTTTCCAGCCTGCGGCCGAACGACCTCGTGTGGAACTACGTGCAGTCGAATTACCTGAAGGGCAAGGAACCTCCCGCGTTCGACTTGCTGTACTGGAATGGCGACGGCACGGGCTTGCCGGGCCCCATGTTCTGCTGGTATCTGCGCAATACTTACCTGGAAAACAGCCTGAAAGTGCCGGGCAAGCTGACGGTGGCCGGTGAAAAGGTCGATCTGAGCAGCATCGACGCGCCCGCCTTCATCTATGGCTCGCGCGAAGACCATATCGTGCCCTGGGGCGCGGCCTATGCCAGCACGGCCTTGCTGAATCCCAAGAAGCCGAAAGCCAACCGTTTTGTCCTCGGTGCCTCGGGCCACATCGCCGGCGTGATCAATCCGGCCTCGAAGAAAAAGCGCAGTTACTGGAGCAACGACCAGCCGCGCACGGCGAAAGCCAAGCCTTTGAGCGCCGAGCAGTGGATGGAAGGCGCGACCGAGCACGCGGGCAGCTGGTGGCCCGAATGGGCGGCCTTCCTGGCCGAACACGGCGGCACGCAGGTGAAGGCGCCCGGCAAGCCGGGCAACAAGCGCCACGCGGCAATCGAGCCGGCGCCAGGGCGGTATGTTAAAGTCAGGGCGGATTAGTTTATAAAAGCTTCTCGCCTGACAAGGCCGGCGTAATCATCGGTCTTGTCAGGAATCTACTTTTAGTTGCGTTGCAATAAATGCGGGAATCTACTACCCTGATGTGTAATGGAGCCGTTTTCCACTCTATAATGGAAAAAGTAGGCAGGTGCGAAAGCGGACCCACGTTCGCTTTTTTTTCGGATTAACTCAGTATGCGCTGCGGCGCAATAAGTGGAACTTGTGATGAGTAGTGCAAAAAAAAGTATAGACCGCCTGATTAAAAAATATCCCAACCGCCGTCTGTACGACACGCAAACCAGTTCCTACATCACCTTGACGGACGTCAAGCAGCTGGTGTTGGACAATGAGGTGTTTACGGTCGTCGATGCCAAATCCAGTGAAGATTTGACGCGCAGCATCTTGCTGCAAATCATTTTGGAAGAGGAAGCGAACGGCGCGCCCATGTTCTCGAGCGTCGTGTTGTCGCAGATCATCCGCTACTATGGCCACGCCATGCAGGGCATGATGGGCTCCTACCTGGAAAAGAACGTGCAAGCGTTCACCGATATCCAGCACAAATTCACGGGCACGTCGGCCGGCAGTTTCGAAGGCAAGCCATTCAGCCCCGAAATGTGGACCCAGTTCATGAATGTCCAGGGCCCGATGATGCAAGGCATGATGAACAACTACATCGACCAGAGCAAGAGCCTGTTCGTGCAGATGCAGGAACAGATGCAGAGCCAGAGCAAGAATCTGTTCGGCACCTTCCCGTTTGTGCCGCCGGTTCCTCCGACCGACAAAAAGTAATCGACGCCAGACGCTCGCGGGCCATTTCGCGCCCGGGAGTTGTATTGGCGTCATCAAATCAGCATAGTTCTGCCAGCAAGGGGCGGCTCGGGGTACAATAGCCGATTCGCCTCACCATTTTACTAGCTGCCAACTATGTCTGAAATTCACCGTATTCCCGTTCCTTCCGCCAAGCCAGAGGCCATGCTGGCCATGCCAGGTGCGGCGCCGAAAGTGGGCTTTGTCTCGCTCGGCTGCCCGAAAGCGCTGGTCGACTCCGAACAAATCCTGACCCAACTGCGCGCCGAAGGCTACGAAACGGCGAAATCCTATGCTGGCGCCGATCTGGTGATCGTCAATACCTGCGGTTTTATCGATGCTGCCGTGCAAGAGTCGCTCGATGCCATCGGCGAAGCGCTGGCTGAAAACGGCAAGGTCATTGTGACCGGCTGCCTGGGCGCCAAGAAAGATGCTGCCGGCGACGACATCATCATGAAGGTGCACCCGAAAGTGCTGGCCGTTACGGGTCCGCACGCGCTGGCCGAAGTGATGGATTCCGTCCATTTTCACCTGCCGAAGCCGCACGCGCCGTTTCTCGACCTGGTGCCGCCGCAAGGCATCAAGCTGACGCCGAAGCATTATGCCTACCTGAAAATTTCCGAAGGCTGTAACCACCGTTGCAGTTTCTGCATCATCCCATCGATGCGCGGCGACCTGGTCTCGCGTCCGATCGGCGAACTGATGATCGAAGCGGAAAACCTGTTCAAGGCCGGCGTCAAGGAATTGCTGGTTATTTCGCAAGATACCTCGGCGTATGGCGTGGACGTGAAATTCCGCTCCGGCTTCTGGAATGGCCGTCCCGTCAAGACACACATGACGCAGCTGACGGAAGCGCTGGGCGAACTGGCCAAGACCTACGGCGCCTGGGTGCGCCTGCACTACGTGTACCCGTACCCGCACGTGGACCAGATCATCCCGATGATGAGCGGTGGCCACATCTTGCCCTACCTCGATATTCCGATGCAGCACGCGCATCCTGACGTGTTGAAACGCATGAAGCGCCCGGCCAGCGGCGAGAAAAACCTGGACCGCATCCAGGCCTGGCGCGCCATCAACCCGGACCTGACGATACGCTCGACCTTTATCGCCGGTTTCCCTGGCGAAACGGAAGCGGAATTCGAGTACTTGCTCGACTTCCTCAAGGAAGCGCAGATCGACCGCCTGGGCTGCTTCGCCTATTCGCCTGTCGAAGGCGCGACGGCCAATGCCATCGCCAATCCCGTGCCGGAAGAGCTGCGCGAAGAGCGCCGCGGCCGCGTGATGCTGCTGCAGGAAGAAATTTCCAAGAAACGCCTGCAAGCCAAGGTCGGCAAGACCGTGCGCGTGCTGATAGATGAAGTCACCCGCTCCGGCGGCGTGGGCCGCTCGTCCGCCGACGCGCCGGAAATCGACGGCGTCGTGTATGTGAAACCGCCGTTCGAACCGCACCGCAAGCTGGCCGTCGGTCAATTCGTTGACGTAAAAATTACTTCAGCGGACGCGCACGACCTGTGGGGCGCCGCAGAATAAAAGTTTTTCGCAGGTGTAACACTCTGTCATACGTACGGCAGGAAAGGGCATAAGCCCTTACAATCAAGGCGGACCAGCAATTGCTGATCCGCCTTTTTTATTGGCCACGTTTGTGATGTGTCTCAATGAATGATAATTTGCAGGATCAGCGAACCTCGCAACAAAACGTTCACAAAAGCGGTTAAATGAATTTTAACGCCATCGGCGCAGATGCCATTAGTAATGGAAAGATTATGACGACAGCGGTACAGGCAGTTCAAGCGACTCAGGCCGTAGCTAGCGGCTGGCTGGGGGTTCCATGGATTATTTGGGCGGGCCTTATCAGTGCTATCGTAGCATCCGGCGTTGCAGCTTTTACTACACGGGCGTCAAGCAGGAATAGCCTTCTACTATTGGCGATGCAGCATGCTCGCAATGACGCTGAGGCAGCCTTACAGCGGCAGCATGATGCCACGCAGAAGGACGAGGATCGAAAAGGAGCCATCCGCAGAGATGTTTATGCAAAAGCGGTGGAGGAAACTCATGCTCTACTTGGATACATCGGAGGTCTACCAGACCGGCCGCTTAACGCTGGAAATGATACGGACGCCTTGCAATCATTTCTGAAAGCTAACGCAAAGATATGGCTGGTTGCCGATGCGGAGGCCGCGCATCTCTCTCGCGATCTGGCAAGCGATTTCTCGGAGGTTTTCATACATGCGTTGGCCACAGCCAATCCAATTAGAACCGCAATGGAGCCGATACGTCGTCGTAAGGAAACAATCGTCTTCGCAGAAGCCGAGGCTCGTCGGCTCAGCTCTCAATTTACTGATGCCAAGGCAAAGAATGCAAGTCTGATAGAGCAGGAAAGGCTGGCTGACTTGGTATTGGACGCAAATGCGTATGTAAAAGAGCTTGAAGTAACGCAGCGACACGTCATAAACGGCATTTTGCCAATGCGCCTGGAGGTCTTCAAAGCGACCTTTGGAAGGCTTCGCTCCGTCCAGCGTGCGTTGGTGAGGTTAATGAGCGCGCTACGCGCTGAGCTGAACCTGCCTCGGAATGATGATAAGTTCATAGTGCAGCTCAAGGACATGGAGGAACGGGCATGGGCTGCAGTGAATAGAGTATATGGCATAGATCCGCCCGAATCGATGCCAGAAATAGTTGAGTCTGTCTGATCATCACATCTTGAATCATTTCACGCTAAGGTTTGAGTACTGAAGGCCAAATGATTTCAAATATTCTGCGAACACAGCTCTTATATTAGCGTATGCCATGACCACAATCAAATCCCCCCAGACGGCGCTGATCCACAGCGATTACCAGGCGCCGCAAGGCTTTGCCGCCTTTCCCAACGCCATCCATCACGCATCGACCGTGCTGTTCAAGGACGTGGCGGCCATGCGTTCGGGCGACTGGAAAGAGAAAAACGCTTATACCTACGGCTTGCACGGCACGCCCACCACGTTCACGCTGGAAGCGCGGCTGGCCGAGATCGAAGGGGGCAACTACTGCCTGCTGGCGCCATCGGGCCTGGCGGCCATCGCCATGGCGGATTTTGCGCTGCTGAAAACGGGCGATGATGTCTTGCTGCCGGAAAATATCTACAACCCGAACCGCGAATTGGGACGCTGGCTGGCGCAGGATTTCGGCATCACGGCCCGCTATTACGATCCGCTCATCGGCGCCGGCATCGCCGCCTTGATCCAGGAGAATACCAAGCTCATCTGGACGGAAGCACCGGGTTCCGTGACCATGGAAGTGCCGGACTTGCCCGCCATCTGCGTGGCCGCCCATGCGCGCGGCGTGCTCGTCGCCCTGGACAACACCTGGTCGGCGGGTCTGGCCCTGCGCGGCTTCGACCTGGGCGTGGACATCATCATGCAGGCGCTGACGAAATACCAGTCGGGCGGCTCCGACGTGCTGATGGGCGCCCTGATCACGCGGGACAGGGCGCTGCACGAGCGCCTGGCGCAGGCGCACATGCGCCTTGGCATGGGCGTGGGCGCGGATGACGCCTACCTGGTGCTGCGCGGCTTGCCCACCATGAAGCTGCGCTTCGACGCCCACGATGCGGGCGCGCGCGCGGTGGCCGCCTGGCTCAAGGGCCGCAGCGAGATCGCCACCGTGCTGCATCCGGCTTTTGCCGATTGTCCGGGCCACGCCATCTGGCAGCGCGATTTCACGGGCGCGGGCGGCCTGTTTTCCGTGCTGTTCGATGCCCGCTACACGGAGGCGCAGACGGACCGTTTCGTCGATGCCTTACAGTTGTTCAAGATAGGCTACAGCTGGGGTGGCGCGAACAGCCTGGTGATGCCGTACCGCATCGCCGCCATGCGCAAGGGCTGGCAGTTGCCGGGCCAGCTGGTACGCCTGAATGTGGGGCTGGAAGATCCGCAGGATCTGATCGCCGATATCGAACGGGCGTTCGCGGCGATGTAGCGGCAGTGGGGCAAGCACGATGGCTTGCCCGCAAGTTCTTACATGGGCACGGGCGTGTTGTTGTTCAGGTCGAGGAAGCCGCGCAGCAGGCGGTAGGCTTTCCACAGCCAGGCCACGCCCCATACGACGAAGGCCAGCGGAATGCCGATGATGGTGACCCACAGCACGGCACCGAGGACGACCCAGGCCACATACCACCAGAAGGAACGGATCATCCAGCTGTGATGGCTGTATACGAAGGTCCCGGCCGCCTCGTCCCGCTTCATATAATTGATGATGAGCGGAATGAAGGAAAACGCGCCCAGCGAAAACACAAAGCTGGCGCCATGTATCAGGTATAACCACCAGGCCAGGTTTTTCGTCTGCCGGAGTGGGGTATCTAAAATAATATCTTGTGACATGCAGGCTCCTGCTTGATTGTTTGCTCAGATTTTTATTGTAACAAGCTATTTTGCGCGGGAGCGCAATTCATGAAAAAGGCGGAATACATTGTTGAAAGCAGATCCACATCCCACCTTGGCCGCGCGCGCCAGGTCATGGCTGCGGCGCGCCGTGCCCGCCTTGCTGCTGTGCGCCACGGCGGCCCATGCCGCCGCGCCTGCGCTGGAGGCGGAGTTTGCCGCCGGCTTGAAGGAAGAGGGCCTGGCGGGCGCCGTCTGGAGCGAAGTCTTGTCCGACGGCACAGTCAAAGTCGGCGCGTCGGGCCAGCGCGATGCCGCCAAGCACATACCCATGCAGGCGGACACGCGCGTGCAAGTGGGCTCCGTGGGCAAGGTGGCGCTGGCGCTGGGCGTCTTGCGCCTGGTCAGCGAAGACCGGCTCACGCTCGACACGCCCTTGCAGCAGGTGCTGCCGGAACTGGCGCTGAAAAACCCGTGGCAAACAAGCGACCCCGTGCGCATTCGCCACCTGCTGGCGCACACGTCCGGCCTCGATAATGTGCGCTTCTGGCAGGCCTTCAGCCTGAATCCTGCGCCGCAGACGCCGCTGGCGGCCGCCTTCGACGGCGGCCGCAATCTGCTGCGCGTGCGCGCCCGTCCCGGCAGCCGCTATGCGTATTCCAACATGGGCTATGGCTTGCTGGGCATGGTGATCGAGAAGGTGACGGGCCAGCCGTATGAACGCTACCTCGATGCGCAGCTGCTGCAGCCGCTGGGCATGGCGGACAGCACGTTTACTTTCGTCACGCAGGCGGGCGCGCAGGCTGATCCGCGCCTGGCCATGGGCCACTTCGAGCATGGCGTGGCGCAAGCGGCCGTGCCGCAGTACCTGCGTCCGGCCGCGCAATTTACCACCACGGCGGCCGACATGGGCAAGCTGGCGCAATTCCTGATGGGCGACGGCAAGCTGCAGGACCAGCGCTTCATCGACCTGGCGCTGATGGGCGCCTTGTCCGAACCGGCCGGCACGGATGCGGCGCAGGCGGGCCTGGCAACGGGCCACGGCCTGGCCCTGGCCGTGCGCGACCGCCACAATGTGGTGGGCGCCTGCCACCCTGGCACGGCCGTGGGTTTTCGCGCCATGCTGTGCCTTTATCCTGAACAGAAAAGCGCCTTTTTCGTGGCCTTCAATACGGATGCCGAACAGGCCGACTATGAACGCTTCAACCGCCTGCTGCTGCGCGACCTGGAGCTGCCGCTGCGCGCGCCGGCCCCGCAGGGCACGCCCGCGCCCACGGTGGAAAACTGGCAGGGCGTGTATGTGCCGTCACCCAGCCCCATGGCCAGCATGGCCTGGGTCGATGCCGTCTTCGGCTTTATGCGCCTGAAATGGGATGGCGAGTCGCTGTTCCTGATCCCGTTCCAGGGCGAGCCGAAGGAACTGGAACCGGTGGGCGGCTTGCTGTTCCGCGCCAGCGACCGCAGCACGCCATCGCACGTGCTGATGCAGGAGGATGGCAAGCATATCCTCAGCGACGGCTTGCGCAGCTATGAGCGGGTGTCGATGCTGCGCATGCTGGTCTTGTGGGGCAGCCTGGCGCTGGGCATGGCGGGCTTGCTGTATGTGCTGGTGGTGGGCGTGTGGCGCGCCGCGCTGCGCAGCCTGGGGCGGGGCGACCATCTGTTCGCGCCCCTGCTGTCGCTGCTGGCGCTGCTTTTGCCGCTGCCGTTTTTCTATTTCCAGTCCTACCTGCGCCTGGGCGACGTGACCATCGCCAGCGTGCTGCTGGCGCTGGTCACAGGCGTGTTGCCGCTGGCCACGGCATTCGGCCTGGCCCGCTGCTGGCGCAGCCGCGGCACGGCGGCAGAGGCCGGCTCGTGGGCGAAATGGGATTGGGTGGCCTTGCTGGCGGCATTGCAACTGCTGCTGGTGCTGGCCTGGTGGGGCTTGCTGCCGCTGCGCTTGTGGCAGTTGTAGAACGTCAGATCCAGCCTGCCAGCAGCCGGCGCCACCAGCGCTGCGCCGGCCTGGCCCGGGGGCCGTGTCCGGCGCGCCCGGCCCGTTTGCTGCGATAGCTGGCCGCCGCCATCTGCAGGCCGACGCGATCCATGGCCGCCATCGCCTCCGCTTCCTGCTGCGACAAGCCATGCAGCAAAGCTTGCGCCCGGGGTTCCAGCAGGAAGGCGTCACGCACGGCGTCGTCCGTGTACAGCCTGGCCAGATAGGTTTCCAGTGCGGGAGAACTCATGCGCTGCGTCCCGCGCGCAAGGCCGCGCGCGCCAATTCCAGCTGGCCCAGCACGTGCTCGAACGACGGGTAATTGCCGTCGCGTTCGACGATCACCGTCAACGGTTGCGGCGCATGGCGCGCCAGCATGGTCAATAAAGCGAAGACTTCGGGCGGCACGTCGTGCAGATGGTCGTCCAGCAGGCGCTGGCCACCGCCCGGCGCAGCTATCCAGTGGCCGCCGCTCAGGTGCACGGCGCCGACCCTGTCCAGGGGCAGGCGCAGCAGCAGTTCCTCCGGCGCCTCACCAACATTGACGGCGTTCGCATACAGGTTGTGCAGGTCCAGCAGCAGCGGCACGTGCGCGCCGTGGATAATCTGCGTCAGCCATGCGGCTTCGTCCAAGGTGCTGGCGGGAGGCTGGACCAGGGTGGCGATGTTTTCCATCAGCGGCGCGCTGCCGACGATGCGCGTGGCCAGAGCGATGTTGGCGATGGCGCCGGCGGCGCTGTGCGGCGTGCGCGGCGGCGCCGCCAGGTGGCCGATTTCGACGCCGCCGGCGCGCACGAAACTCAGGTGCTCGGACCACGATTCCGCCTGCACCGTCTTCATCAGGCGCGCCATCGCATGCAGGCGGCGCCGGTCGGCGGGAATCGTCGAGACCAGCCCCATGCCCACGCCGTGCAAGCTCACCGGCACCTGGCGCGCCAGGCTGCACAGGGCGGCGATGTCGGCGCGCGGGGCGCGGTAATAATCGTCGGCGGTCACTTCCAGTACATCGATCCGCGCCAGGTTGGACAGGATGCCGGCAGCCAGTTCGCCGCGCCAGCCCAGGCCGACGCGGTCGCGCGCGGTTCCCTGGCTAACTGCCACAGCCGCCGCCACCGCCGCAACCGCCACAGCCGCTGCCGCCGCCATCGCCACCGCCGCCATCACCGCCGCCCGATGACGAGTCGCCCGTGCCGCCGGACGACGAGTCCCTGCCCGTGGCTTGCCGGGGCACCGGGTACAGCTCGGCGACATACGCGTACACCGACGGCGGCAGGGCGCCCATGCCGAAGATGGCGGCCAGCAGTGCCATGTCGCCGCTGCCGCTGCCCGCCTGCAGGCGCGATGCGCGCAGGTTCAGCCGGCCAAACAGCATGCGCAGGTCGGTCAGCAGCCGCTGCGCGCTCCAGCTGGTCGCCTGGGTGCGCAAGCCGCGCAGCATGAGCAGGAAGATCGCCAGCAGCAGCGCCAGGAACAGCAGCTTGTAGTGCTGGCGGCTGATGGCGATGACGGCCTTGACGCCGGCCACCGTCACCAGCAGCCAGTGCGCCACCCAGGTGATGCGTTCGCGCCGGCGCAGCAGCGGCGGGCCGACCAGCAATTCCTGCCGCGTCAAGGTCTCCTGATAGGCGCGGCACGAAGGCAGCATCTCGGCCTGCGCGGCCAGTTCCTTGCTGTGGCCCTGGCGGCCCAGGTACAGCCGCAGCACGTCGCGTTCGATGTCATGGCTGGCGAAGCGCAGGCTGTCGGCGCTGGCCGTTTCCAGCAGCGGGCCGTCGGCGCGCAGCAAGCCGCGGTCGACCAGCACGATGGCGGCGATCTTCACGGCTTCGAGGGCGCCGCTGCGCAGGAAGGCGATGCGGTAAGGGTCATCGGCCAGCGACAGCTGGGCGTGCGGATTGCGCAATTCCTGGCGGATCAGCAGCTCGCGCGCGAGGTAGTACACGAGCAGGCCGAAGATCAGATAGGCCAGCAGGAACCACGGTCCGCTCCAGTCAAACGGATTGTAGCCGTTCACCGCATCTGCTCCGCGTGCTCGCGCAGGCGTTCGGTAATGGCCATCAGGCCCGTAAAAGCGGGCAGGGCTTGCCCCGGCGCCAGGCGCGCCGTTTCGCGCGCCGCCGACATGGCTTGCAAGGCAGAGTGCAGGGCCGGGTCGCCCAGCTGGTCGACAAACGCTTCGAGCGCCTGCTTGCCGGACTGCGCAGACTTGCCCTCCAGTTGCGCCAGCGAGGCGGCGGCCGAGCGCAGGGGGCCTGCCGCGTCGGCGATGGCGCCGGCCAGCTGTTCTTCATTCAGGCTCAATAGCATATACCGTTCGCGCATGCGCACCTGCTGGTTCAGCAGCACTTGCCGCAAGCGCCGCAGTACGGCGTCGCGGCTGGTGTGCAGGCTGGCGAAAGGGGCGACGCCATGCAGCACCTGGTGGCGCGCGATGATGTCGGCGAACTTGACGGCGAAGGCGTCGGCGGCCTGCGTCAATTCGCCCTCGAGCAGGAACATCACTTGCAAATCGATGGCGGCGTGCGCCATGCGCAAGGGCCCACGCAGCGCATCGGCCGCCTGCGGCGTAAAGCGTTTGAGCAGCAACAGCAGGTTGACGTCGGAGGTGGCGCGCAACTGGCCATCGGCGGCCGAGCCAAACAGCACGGCGGCGGCAAGGTCATCCTCGAAGGCCGTTTGCGCGGCGGCGACAAACACATCCAGGTGGCGTTGTATCTCTTCTGGCAGCGATGGCGGCATGCGGTGTTCCTTCACGATGGGCGAGCTTGGTATTCACAAGTTTGCAATATAGCAAACTTATGCCATCGTGCGCGCCCCGTCCGCCAGATGGCGCCAAGTCAGGTCAATACGTTCAGCAAGCCATCGAGTCCCACAAAGTTCAGCGCCACGTCGGCCTGCGAGCGCACCACGGGTTTGGCGCGGAAGGCCACCGACAGGCCGGCGATGCCCATCATTTTCAAGTCGTTGGCGCCGTCGCCCATGACGATGGCTTGCGCTGGCGTAATGCCCATCTGCGCGCACACGCGCTCCACCGTGCGCTGCTTTTCCTCGGCGTCGACGATGCCCCCTAACACTTTGCCCGTCAGCTTGCCGTCGACGATTTCCAGCGCGTTCGCGTGCGTGTAGTCGAGGCCCAGGCGTTCCTTCAGGCGCTCGGTGAAGAAGGTAAAACCGCCCGACACCAGCAGGGTTTTCAGGCCGGCTTTCTGCACGGCCGCCAGCATGGCTTCCGCGCCCGGCGACAGTTTCAAGCGTTCGTCGTAGACGCGCTGCAGGGCCGACGCGTCGAGGCCTTCGAGCAGGGCCACGCGCTGTTTCAGGCTGGCGGCAAAATCGAGTTCGCCGCGCATGGCCGCTTCCGTGATGGCCGCCACCTGCGGTTTCAGGCCCTGCATGTCGGCGATTTCATCGATGCACTCGATGGTGATCAGGGTCGAATCCATGTCCATCGCCACCAGCTTGAATTCACTCAGTTCGCGCTGGCCCATCATGTAGGTGGCGTCCAGCTGGGCCGCCTGGGCCGCCACTTCGATGGTGGGGCGCAGCGCGGGCGAATAGGCGATCTGCTCGCAGCGCACGGCGTTCGGACCGAGGCGCGTGACGGAGGTGGGCGCGGCCAGCGCGGCGATGCGATCGAGGCGGGCGCTATCGCCGCCCAGGCCCTGCAGGATCAGGTTCATGGTGATGGAAGTCGTGTTGGTCATGGGTCAGGCCTGCATAAATGATATGAATGGTCTACACCGTCAGTTGCTTGATGGTGGTCTTGATCTGCGTCACGCGCGCGGCCAGGTCCGGCATGGCGGCCGTGATTTTCAGCTTGTCCTGGCCATGCAGCTTGATATGGCGGTTCTTCTGGATCAGGTCGATGATGCGCATCGGGTCGATGGGGGGCTTGGCCATGAATTGCAGGGTGGCCGCCTCGCCATGCACGTCGATCTTGACGATGCCCACGGTCTTGGCTGCAATGCGCAGGCGGTGCGTCTCGATCAACGCTTTCACGGGGTCGGGCAGCTTGCCGAAGCGGTCGATCAGCTCTTCCTGGATATCGTCGATCTTCTCTGGCGTGGCGCAGTTGGCCAGGCGCTTGTAGATCGACAGGCGTTCATGCACGTCGCCGCAAAAATCGGCTGGCAGCAGCGCCGGCACGTGCAGGTTGATTTCCGTGGTCGAGGCCAGCGGCGCGGCCAGGTCCGGCTCCTTGCCGGCCTTCAGCGAGCGCACGGCTTCGTGCAGCATGTCCGAATACAGCTGGAAGCCGATTTCCGTCATCTCGCCCGACTGGCTCTCGCCCAACACCTCGCCGGCGCCGCGGATTTCCAGGTCGTGCATGGCCAGGTAAAAGCCGCTGCCCAGTTCTTCCATCTGCTGGATGGCATCCAGGCGGCGCTGCGCTAATTTTGTAAGCCCCTGCACGTCGTGCACCAGCAGGTAGGCGTAGGCCTGGTGATGCGAACGGCCCACGCGGCCGCGCAGCTGGTGCAGCTGCGCCAGGCCGAACTTGTCGGCGCGGTGCATGATGATGGTGTTCGCCGTCGGCACGTCGATACCCGTTTCGATGATCGTCGTGCACAGCAAAATGTTGAAACGCTGGGCGACGAAGTCGCGCATGACCTTTTCCAGGTCGCGCTCGTGCATCTGGCCGTGCGCCACGGCGATGCGCGCCTCGGGCAGCAGTTCCGTCAGCATGGCCAGGCGGTTCTGGATGGTTTCCACCTCGTTGTGCAGGAAGTAGATCTGGCCACCGCGTTTGAGTTCGCGCAGACAGGCTTCGCGGATGATCGCTTCGCCTTCGCTGCGGACAAAAGTCTTGATCGCCAGGCGCTTTTGCGGTGCCGTGGCGATGATGGAAAAGTCGCGCAAGCCTTCCAGCGCCATGCCCAGGGTGCGCGGGATCGGCGTGGCCGTCAGGGTCAGCACGTCCACTTCCGCGCGCAAGGCTTTCAAGGCTTCCTTCTGGCGCACGCCGAACCTGTGTTCCTCGTCGATGATGACCAGGCCCAGACGGGTAAACTTGACGTCATCGGACAGCAGTTTATGCGTGCCGATGACGATGTCGATGGTGCCGTCGGCCATGCCCTTGAACGCCTGCGTGATTTCCTTGCCGGTGCGGAAACGCGACAATTCCGCGATGCGCACGGGCCAGTCGGCGAAGCGGTCGGCGAAGGTTTGCGCATGCTGCTCGGCCAGCAGGGTGGTCGGCGCCAGGATGGCCACCTGCTTGCCGCCCATGACGGCGATGAAGGCGGCGCGCAAGGCCACTTCCGTCTTGCCGAAGCCGACGTCGCCGCACACCAGGCGGTCCATCGGCTTACCGGACGTCATGTCCTTGATGACGTTGCGGATGGCCTCGGCCTGGTCCGGCGTCTCGTCGAAGCCGAAGCTGTCGGCGAAGCGCTGGTAGTCGTGCGACGAGAATTCGAACGAGTGTCCCTGGCGCAGCGCGCGCCGGGCATACAGGTTGAGCAGCTCGGCGGCCGTGTCGCGCACCTGTTCGGCCGCGCGCTTCTTCGCCTTTTCCCACTGGCCCGAACCGAGCGAGTGCAGCGGCGCGTCTTCCGGCGAAGCGCCCGAATAGCGCGAGATCACATGCAGTTGCGACACGGGCACATACAGCTTCGTGTCCTTGGCGTATTCGAGGTGCAGGAATTCCGTCTCGCCTTCGCCCAGGTCCATGCTGGTCAGGCCCATGTAGCGCCCGATGCCGTGGTTGATGTGCACCACCGGATCGCCGATCTTGAGCTCGGACAGGTCGCGCACCATCGATTCGACCTGCGTCACGCCTTCCTGTTTTTTCGTGCCGACGCGGCGGCCGGAGCCGGCATACAGCTCCGTCTCGGTGATGAAGGCGAGATTGCCTTCCGGCGTGAACAGCTCGAAGCCCGCATGCAGCGGCGCCACGCCCAGCATCAGCTTGGCGTCGGACTGCAGGAAGCCGTCGCTGCCTTCCACCGGCGTCAGGTGCAGATCGTATTCGGTGAAGTACTGCTGCAAGGTTTCGCGGCGGCCGTTCGATTCGGCGCAGATCATCACGCGGCGGCCCGCTTGCAGCAGGTAGCTGCGCAGGTTGGCCAGCGGGTCGTCGGCGCGGCGGTTGACGGCGATGTTGGGAATCGGCGCCGACAGTTCGGAGGCCAGCGCGTCGTTTGATTTCACAATCGCCAGGCGCGCATACGGCTTGGCCAGGCCGAAGAACTGCTCGTCGGACAGGAACAGCGATTCGGGCGGCAAAATCGGCCGCTCGCGGTCCGCCTTCAAAAAGCGGTAGCGCGACTGGGTATCGGTCCAGAAGCGCCCGATGGCAGCGTCGATCTCGCCCACCAGGGCCAGCGAAGCGTCGGGCGGCAGGTAGTCGAACAGGGTGGCCGTCTGCTCGAAGAACAGGGGCAGATAGTATTCGATGCCGGCCGAGGCGATGCCGCTGCTGATGTCCTTGTAGACCACGGAGCGCGATGGATCGCCCTCGAACTGTTCGCGCCAGCGGTTGCGGAAGGTGGTGCGCGCCGCTTCGTCCATGGGAAATTCGCGGCCCGGCAGCAGCCGCACTTCGTGCACGGGATACAGCGAGCGCTGGGTATCGGCGTCGAAGGTGCGGATGGTTTCGATGGTGTCGCCGAACAGGTCCAGGCGGTAGGGCAGGGCCGAACCCATGGGGAACAGGTCGAGCAGGCCGCCGCGCACCGAGTATTCGCCGGGCGACATCACCTGCGACACATGGCTGTAGCCGGCCAGGGTCAGCTGCGACTTCAGCCTCGCCTCATCGAGCTTTTCGCCCTTCTTGAAGAAGAAGGTGTAGGCGGCGAGGAACGATGGCGGCGCCAGGCGCACCAGCGCCGTGGTGGCCGGCACGATCAGCACGTCGCACTGGCGCGTCTGGATTTCATGCAGCGTGGCCAGGCGCTCGGAGACCAGGTCCTGGTGCGGCGAAAAGGCGTCGTAGGGCAGGGTTTCCCAGTCCGGCAGCAGATGGCAGCGCAGTTCCTTGCCGCCGAACCACGGGATTTCATCGAGCAGGCGCTGGCCGTCGCTGGCCTGCGCCACCACCACGGCCAGCATCTGGCCCCGCGCTTTCAAGGCCAAAGCGGCCAGCGCCAGGGCATAGGCGTCGGATGAACCATACAGGGCGGGCAGCGCGTAGCGGTTGCCGGGCTTGGGGAGGGCTTTTGTTAAGTCTAAGGACATGCAGGCGATGACACTAGTGGCAGAGGCAGTTGAATGGGACAGCTGTGATGCGCGCCGCGCCGCCAGTGACGGCGCTGACAGGCGAGATTATAGACCATCGCCCGCGCGCATATTCGCAATGCCGAACGGTACATGCACCATGGGGATGGTTCCGCCCGCCGATTTGAGGTGGCTCAGCTGGTCGTCGAAGAAGATATGCGGCTTGAACACGGACAGCACGCGCGACTTGTCCATGCCGCCCAGGAAAAACGTCTCGTCGGCCGCCACGCCCCAGCTTTTCAGGGTCGTCACGACGCGCTCGTGCGAGGGTGCATTGCGCGCCGTGATGATGGCGATGCGCAAGATCTTCTTGTAGCCGGGGTCGCGCCGCTGCGCCTTTTCTTCCAGGCGCTGCATGGTGGCCAGCTTCTGGAACAGGTCGGCCAGCGGGCCGGGGCGGTGCGGCGTGCCCACGTTCAGGGTTTCATGGGCGTGGAATTCATCGACGTCGTTGTTGCGCTTGAACACGGTTTCCGCTTCGTCGTCGGCGATCACGCCGTCGAAATCGAAGGCCACGCGCAGTTCCTCGTCGTTCTCGTCGTCTTCCGTGCGCGACGGCAGCACCAGGCCGGCCGGATAGTTGCAGGCCAGCGCGCTGCGCACGTCGCCTTCATTCGCGCTGAGGAACAGCGAGGCGTTGAAGGCCGGCAGGTAGGGGTAGGGTGACTTGCCCGTCATGAAGGCGGCGCGCGAAATGTCCAGACCGTAGTGGGCGATCGAGTGCATGACGCGCAAGCCCGTTTCCGGCGAATTGCGCGAAAATAGCACCACTTCCACGGGCGACTGGCGCGGATAGTGTTTGTTGATGTTCAGGAAGCGGCGGATGAAGGGGAAGGCCACGCCGCGCGGCAAGACCGTGTCGATATGCGTTTCCTGGTACTTGCGGTATTCCTCGGGGCCATTGTCGAGGTAGACCTGGTGCGATTCGGCCAGGTCGAACAGGGCGCTGGAAGCGACCCCGATCACCAGTTTGTGTTCGATAGGATATGCCATGGTCTGCCTGTTGTTTGCTTGTTGCTCATCTTATACGACTATCAACTGCGCAGCCAATAGTGGCACGCGGCGATTTTTTGCACCAAAGCAGGGCGCCAGGCTATTTTTTTTGTTCGCTGTGCAACACGCGCCACAGTAAAGAAATAAATCTTGTTTTGTATCAAGTATGTAGCAGCCAGAAAGATATTTTTCCTCTATGCTTGGAATTGTGAATTCTCGCCAATTGTAACGAAGCGTACGCCCCAACCCCGCCACCTTTATACAAGTGTCAGCCGTTCTACCCGAACATGCCAGCCTCAACCTTGCCAGCAGCAGTTTTGACTAATAAAGGACCTAGCCATGTTTAAGAATTTACTGATCAAATGGAAGTTGGCGACCCTCGTCGCCGTGATGATGGCGGCCCTGCTGGTGGTCGGCATCTGCGGTTACACGGGCATCGCCACTGTGGGCAACGCCGTCAACGAGATCGGCGTGGTGCGCCTGCCGTCGATCCAGGGCTTGATGATGATGAACGAGGGCCAGACGGCCGTCGCCGCCGCCACCCTGACGGCCGCCATCTACGAAAACAATTACCAGGCACAAGACAAGTTCGCGGAAGCGCTGCAGCTGCGCACCAAGGCCTGGAGCAATATCGAGGCGGGCCGCAAGCTGTACGAGCCGTTGCCGCAAACGCCCGAGGAAGCCGTGCTGTGGAAGCGCTTCCTGGAGGAGTGGGCCGGCTGGAAGGGCGATGACGACAAGGTGCGCGCCATCCTGCGCCAGCTGGCCGACAACCGCGACGAGCCGCGGCAGAAAGAGCTGTTCGTGGCTTTTTACAAGACGTATCTCGATTCGCGCGGCCTGTTCGGCAAGGCCGAAGCCACGCTCAACGAGATCATCAAGCTCAATAACGGCGTGGCTGACGCCAGCATCAAGGACGGCAGCGCGGCCGTGATCCGCTCGGAAAGCCTGATGGTCATCCTCGGCTTGCTGGCTTCCGCGCTGGGCATGGGCTGCGCCGCCTACATCACGCGCGCCATCACGCAGCCGATCAATTCGGCCGTGAAAGTGGCGCAGACGGTGGCGTCGGGCGACCTGACCAGCCAGATCGAGGTACACACGACGGAAGAAACGGGCCAGCTGCTGCAGGCGCTGAAAGACATGAATTCCAGCCTGGTCAACATCGTCGGCCAGGTACGCAGCGGCACGGAAACGATCGCCACGGCGTCGTCGGAAATTGCCAGCGGCAACCTGGACCTGTCCTCGCGCACGGAAGAGCAGGCCAGTTCGCTGGAAGAGACGGCATCGTCGATGGAGGAGCTGACCTCCACCGTGCGGCAGAACGCCGATAACGCCCAGCAGGCCAACCAGCTGGCGCTGAGCGCTTCCGGCGTCGCCGTCAAGGGCGGTGAGGTGGTGGGCAAGGTGGTCGAGACGATGGATGCCATCAACGATTCCTCGCGCAAGATCGTCGACATCATTTCCGTCATCGACGGCATCGCCTTCCAGACGAATATCCTGGCCCTGAATGCGGCCGTGGAAGCGGCGCGCGCGGGCGAGCAGGGACGTGGCTTTGCCGTCGTGGCGACGGAAGTGCGTAATCTGGCACAAAGATCGGCTGGCGCAGCGAAAGAAATCAAGACCCTGATCGGCGATTCCGTGGAAGCGGTGGACGCGGGCAGCAAGCTGGTGGCCGAGGCGGGCAGCACGATGGCCGAAATCGTCTCCAGCGTGCAGCGCGTGACGGACATCATGGCGGAAATCAGCCTGGCCACGCAGGAGCAAAGTTCGGGCATCGACCAGATCAACCAGGCGATCAGCCAGATGGACCAGGTGACGCAGCAAAATGCGGCCCTGGTGGAAGAGGCGGCCGCCGCGGCCGAATCGCTGCAGGAGCAATCGGGCCAGCTGGCCGGGGTGGTCAGCGTCTTCAAGCTCGCTGGCGTGCAGGCGCCAGCCACGCGCACCAAGGCGCCCGCGCCGCGCGCCGTGATGGCCAGCGCCGCGCCGAAGCGTCCGGCACCGCGTCCTGCAGCACGTTCCAACTCGGGACGCCCGGCCCTGCACGCCGTACCGTCATCGCGCCACAGCACGCCGCGCGACGACGAGTGGGAAGTGTTCTGATGGCGTGACGGCACCAGCATGCGCTACCGGACGGCCGCCTTGTGCGGCCGTTTCGTTTCCTAAGGTGCGGCCGGCGGCGCCTGTTCGTAGGCGGCCAGCCGGCGCTGTTCCTCCGGCGTGAAACTGGCGTCGCGCAGCTGTTGCAGGGCTGCCGCATTCTGTGCGCCGCCGGGCAGGCCCGCCTGCTGCACCTTCTGCGCCTGATACGCGATGATGCGCTGCTGCCACTGCGATTCCTCGCGATCCAGTTCCGCCAGGCGCGCCGCCGCCGCTGGCGTGAAGGTGCTGGCGCGCAGGCGGTAGACTTCATTCTCGCCGCCGCCCTGGGCGCGCAACGCCTTGACCGATTCATCCAGCTTGACCACCTGCAGCGGCGCGTCGCGCGCGGCGCGCCGGGCGGACGGCATTTTCTGGTCCAGCGCGGCCAGCTGCGCCTGGCGCTGGGCTTCATCGAGCGACGTATCGCCGAGGATCGCCATGCGCGCCACGGCATCGTCGTCATACGCGTCGCTGGCGCCGAACAGGCCTGCGCTTTCCTCGGGCGTAAAATAATTGCCGCGCAGGGCGCGCATCGCTTGCAGACGCGCGCGCGCCGCCAGGGCGGGATCGGCTTGCGCCGGCAAGGCCTGTTCCGCGCCGGCCAGCGCCTGCTTGTAGGCCAGATATGCGCCCAGCAGGCGCTTCGCTTCGCGGGCGGGAACGGGTGCCAGGCGCTTGTCGAGTTCCGCCTCGATCTGGCTGCGGATGGCGGCCAGCGGCTTTTCACCGAGGCCTGCCAGGTAGTAATCGAACAGGTGGCCCAGTTCCGCGTCGACCACCAGCTTGTCGCCGGGGGCCACCGTCACGTTGCCGTCGGGCCGCGTGCCTTGCATCGAGCGCACGAATGCGAACAGGTCCGGCTCCGGTTTTTCCGGCGGCGGGGCGGGCGGTTCGCCCGGGCGCAGCACCAGGTACAGGGCCAGGGCCGCCAGGCTGCCGCCGATGAGCCATTTCGCGTTCGTGCGCATCGTAGCTCCCTTACAGTCCCAGGCCTTGCAGGCGGTTGGCTTGCTGGCGGTAGACGGTGACGGGGTTCGTCTCGAACAGGTTGACGATGCCGACGAACTGGTTGACTTCATCGAGGTGGTTCATGGCGTAGTCGTCGCGTATCACCTTGCCCAGGTGGCTGGAGCAGCTGCTGACCAGGCCATCGTTCTTGACGCCGCCGAAGGCCAGGCTGATGGCGGCCAGCAGCGGGTCGCCCACGTCGAGCACATTCGTGTACGGTTGCGCGCCGCTCCACGAAAAGTAATGCACGCCTTGCACCTGGTAGGCGCCTTCGCCGCAGGCCGAGGTGGGCACGCCTTGCGGGTGGCGGCTATTAAAAGCCAGCGAGCCGGCCGTGGACAGCGACGCGAGCGAGGCGCCCGCGTTTTGCGGCAGTCCCTTGTTACCTGACAAAATGCCGATCAGGGAAGCGAGTGCATTGCCCAGCGCGCCGCTGGTGTTGGGAATGGCGCCGCTGAGGATATCGGCCACTTTCGAGCCCTTGTTGACGCCGGCCACGCTGGTGACGGACGCCACCAGGTCGGGGCGCACGGAAGCGACATAGCGGGCCGTGGGGCCGCCGTGGCTGTGGCCGATCAAATTGACCTTGGCCGCGCCCGTGGCGGCGAGGATTTGCCGCACCTGCGACAGCAGCTGCTCGCCGCGCACTTCCGTGCTGTTGGCGGCCGAGACGGTGGTCACGTACACTTGCGCGCCGCCGCTGCGCAGGGCGGCGGGGACGCCATAAAAATATTCGACGGGACCGAGCTTGTCGAAGCCGAACAGGCCGTGCACCAGCACGATCGGGTACTTGGTTTGCGTGTAGCCGGCGGCGCTGGCGCTGCCGGGCAGGATGGTGAGGATGAGCAGGAGGGTGGATAGCAGTTGCCAAAAGCGTGTCTTCATTTTATCTCCGTTATTTTGAAATAGTGTGGAAATGTCGATGCTGTAGCGATGTGCCGTGCGCCCCTGCACATTCTATCGATGTATTAAATATAGCGAGCGCTCGGTTTTTTGAATGTAGCACCGCTGGATTTAAATTGCAGCGAATTGCATGATGCAGCGCAATAACTGTGGCAATTTGGCGTTGCGTCTGTGCCCATTACATAGTTGAAAGGTCAAATAGTTGTTTTCCTGAGCTATAATCGGCCCGGCATCAGCCGTCCCGCCGTCTTGCAGCGCCGCTCAGGCGCTGTCTTACATTGCTCATACACCGTTACTTGGGAATGCACTTGTCGACCCATTTCAATTTTGAACAGTTTCAGCAGATGACGCCTTTAAATGGCGAAAACATCTGGGAATATATTCTTGACCGCCACGCGGAACGTATCGGCGTCAAACGCCGCAAGCCGGCGCTGGAAAATCTCGAACGCATCTTCGTCGCCACTTTCCGCCTGGCCAATGACGTGGGCTTCCTCGCCATGAGCTTGCGCGACCTGTGCCGAGAAACGGGGCTGTCGATGGGTGGCCTGTATGGCTACATCACCAGCAAGGACCAACTGGCCGAAATGATCGAGGATGTGGTGCGCCACGCCACGCAAGCCTTGCCGCTGCTGTTTGCCGACGTAAAGTCGCCGCTGGACCGGCTCGAGGCGATGATACGCTCGTCGATCTACCTGTCCGAAGTGCTGCAGCCGTGGTTTTATTTCGTATTCATGGATTCGCGCGTGCTGCAGGTGGAGCAGCGCAGCATGGCGAAGAATTCGGAACTGTATGTGCAGACGCTGATCGCCGCCACCATCGCCGAAATCGAGCCAAAGCCGCAGGGCGACCCCACCTTGCTGTCCGCGCACTGCCTGGCCCTGTTCCAGGACTGGTACGTGAAGCGCTGGAAGTACCGCGCGGCGAAGGTCAATGTCGACGATTTCGCCGATAGCGTGGTCAGTACGGTGCGCGGGTATTTGAGTATGAGCGGCGTAGGTCGGATTAGCGCAGCGTAATCCGACAAGCGCCGACGGCGGCTTGTCGGGTTACGCCGTTCCGGCTAACCCGACCTACTGATCAGTTCGTGGTCTCTACCGGCAGCGTCTCCGGCACGACCGCCGGGTCCGTCGGCGTCTCCACGTCCATATCCAGCGTTTTCACGCCGTTCATGTCGATGAATTCATCGTACAGCCACTCGCCGTCGACCTGGCTCAGGCCCGCCGGCACGGCGCGCGTGATTTGCGGACGCGTCGACAGAGCCGTGCGCATGTAGTCGATCCAGATCGGCATGGCCAGGGTGGAACCGAATTCGCGTCCACCCAGCGATTTTGGCTCGTCATAGCCCATCCACGCCACGGCCACGATGCCGCCGCCATAGCCGGCGAACCAGCCGTCGACGGCATCGCTGGTGGTGCCCGTCTTGCCTGCGATGTCGCTGCGTCCCAGTTTTTTCGTCGCCGCCGCGCCCGTGCCGGTGCGCGCCACTTCGCGCAGCATGCTGTCCATCACGAAGGCGTTGCGCGGGTCCAGCGCCAGTGTCTTGTCGTCGTTCGGCGCGGGCGGCTTGGTCTGCATCAGGATGGTGCCCCTGGCGTCGACGATGCGGTCGATCAAATACGGTTCCACCTGGTGGCCGCCATTGGCGAACAGGGCGTAGGCGCCCGCCATCTGCACGGGCGTGACGGAACCCGTACCCAGCGCCATCGTCAGATTGTTCGGCTGGCGCTTTGGATCGAAACCGAATTTTTCCAGGAAGTCGTGTGTGGTCGACACACCCAGCGCGCGCAGGATGCGCACCGAGGCCACGTTCTTCGACTGCGCCAGCGCATAGCGCATGGTGATGGGGCCGTCGAACTTGAAGTCGTCATTCTGCGGCGCCCACACCTTGCCGCCCGCCTGCATTTCCAGGGGCGCGTCGTTGATCAGGGTGGCCGGCGAAAAGCCTTTTTCCAGCGCCGCCGAATACACGAAGGGTTTCATGGCCGAACCGGGCTGGCGCCAGGCCTGCGTGACGTGGTTGAACTTTTGCAGGTTGTAGTCGAAGCCACCCACCATGGCGTGGTAGGCGCCCGTTTCCGCATCGAGCGAGACGAAGGCGGCGGCCACCAGCGGCACTTGCGTGATGGCCCAGTTGCCCTTGCCATCCTGGCTGATGCGGATCACGGCGCCCGGGCGCAGCTTGATGCCGGCGCTCGCCTTGCTTGAGAGGGCAGGGGCGGCAAAGCGCAAGCCGTCACCCGTGATGGCCTTGGCGTTGCCGTCGCCCGTGTCGGCCAGCACCTTGCCGCTGGATACCTCGGTGACGACGGCGGCGATCAGGCCGTCGCTGTCCGGGCGTTTTTGCAGCGCAGCATCGATGGCGTCGTCGCGTTGCTCGGTGTCCACCGGCATGTCGATGAAGGTTTCCGGGCCACGGTAGCCGTGGCGCTGGTCGTAGGCGATGACGTTGCGGCGCGTCGAGGCGTAGGCCGCGTCCTGGTCCGCTTTCAGGATCGTCGTGTAGACGCTGATGCCCTTGGTGTAGCTGTCTTCCTGGTACTGGGCATATACGGCCTGGCGCGCCAGTTCGGCCACGTATTCGGCGTGCGTCTCGAAACCCTGCTTGCCGCGCGTATTGATATGCAGCGGCTGCGCCAGCGCCTGCCGGTACTGGCCTTCGCTGATGTAATCGAGTTCGCGCATGCGTTTCAAGACCAGCTGCTGGCGCGCGTGCGCCTTCTTCGGATTGCTGATCGGGTTGTGGCGCGACGGATTCTGCGGCAAACCGGCCAGCATGGCCATTTCCGCGATCGACAGTTCCGACAAAGGCTTGCCGAAATACGTCTGCGCCGCGCTGCCGAAACCGAACGAGCGCTGGCCCAGGTACATCTGGTTCATGTACAGCTCGAGAATCTGCTCTTTTGACAGGGCCGCCTCGATTTTCAGGGCCAGCATGATTTCATTGAGCTTGCGCGAAGCGACCTTTTCGCGCGTCAGGAAGAAGTTGCGCGCCACCTGCATGGTGATGGTGGAGCCGCCGCCGTGGCCGAAGCCGTGGCGCAGGTTCGACAGCACGGCGCCGCCGGCGCGCACGAAGTCGATGCCGTGGTGTTCGTAGAAGCGGCCATCCTCGATGGCCAGCAGGGCCTTTTTCATCATGTCCGGCACTTGCGCGATGGGCACGAAGTCGCGGTGCTCTTCGCCGAATTCGCCGATCAGCACATTGTCGGCCGTGTACACGCGCAGCGGGATCTTCGGCTGGTAGTCGGTGATCACGTTCAACTCGGGCAGGCGCGGGCGCACGTACAGGAACAGCCAGGCGGCCAGCAGCACGGCAGCGGCCAGCGCGGCGCAGCCGGCGATGATGAAGCCGCGCACGATGGCGCGGCGGGAAGGCCAGGGAAATCCGGTTCGTTGGGCAGTCAAGGCAGTCTCACGGTAGCGTGCAGGGCACGGTGGCAGCGATTATAGACCAATGCGCCCGCGCTTCCCGTGCGGGCGGGGCGCCGGGAGCGGGAGCAAAAAACCTTTTCATCGAAACGCGGCTGTGCGATAGTCTCGGCTTCAAGAAAATAGCCCGGGCGTCAATCCGGGCTGTTTATTTTTAAAAATTAAGGAAATATCCATGGCAAAAGATGCAACACCGAGCGTCGTGAAGCCCTATATCCCGGCCGATGCGAAGCTGCCCGAGATGACCTTCCGCGCGCTGTTCATGGGCGTCATCCTGGGGATGGTCTTTGGCGCCTCCTCGCTGTACCTGGTGCTGAAAGTGGGCCTGACTGTCAGCGCCTCGATTCCCGTCGCGGTCATTGCGATTACCCTGTTCGGCCTGGCCAAGAAGGCGGGCTTCAAGGATTCGTCGATCCTGGAAAACAGCATCACGCAAACGGCCGGTTCGGCCGGCGAATCGCTGGCCTTCGGCCTGGGCGTGACCATGCCCGCCATTTTGATCCTCGGCTTCGACCTGGAAATCTCGCGTGTCATGCTGGTCGGTATCCTCGGTGGCTTGCTGGGTATCCTGATGATGATCCCCATGCGCCGCACCATGATCGTCGACCAGCACAAGGAACTCAAATTCCCCGAAGGCACGGCCTGCGCGGAAGTGCTGAAGGCGGCTGCCACGGAAGAATCGCGCATCGCCGCCGGTGAAAGCATCGAGAAGGACTCGGCCGCCGCGCTGGACGCCAAGCGCCGCGCCAAGATCATCTTCGGCGGTTTCGCCGTCGGCTTGCTGTATAAAGTGTTCAATATCTCGTTCAAGGGCTGGAAGGATACGCCGGGCGTGGAATTTGCCGCGCCGCTGAAGGGCGGCTCCATCGGCGCCGAGATTTCCCCTGAATTGCTGGGCGTGGGCTACATCATCGGTCCGCGCATCGCCGCCACCATGGCGGCCGGCGGCGTGCTGTCGTATTTGCTGCTGATCCCGATGATCAAGTTCTTCGGCGACAGCCTGACTACCGTGCTCTCGCCGGGCACCAAGTTGATCAGCGAAATGGGCGCCGACGACGTGCGCAGCGCCTACGTGCTGTACATCGGCGCGGGCGCAGTGGCCGCCGGCGGCCTGATTTCGCTGGTGCGCGCCATGCCCATGATCTGGCGCAGCCTGTCGGCCGGCCTGAAAGGCATCGGCAAGGGCGTCAAGAGTACTTCCACCTTGCGCACCGACCAGGATATCCCCCTGAAATGGGTCATCATCGGCTGCCTGTCCATCATCGCCGTGATCACCTTCGCCACGCCGCTGCACATGAATTTCCTCGGCGCGCTGCTGATCCTCGTCTTCGGCTTTTTGTTCGCCACCGTCTCGTCGCGCCTGACGGGCGAAATCGGCTCCTCGTCCAACCCGATCTCCGGCATGGCCGTGGCCACCTTGCTGTTTACTTGCCTGATCTTCCTGATCATGGGCTGGACGGGCGGGCGTTACTATGTGACTGCCTTGTCGGTGGGCGCCATCGTGTGCATCGCCGCCAGCAATGCGGGAACCACGTCGCAGGATTTGAAAACCGGCTACCTGGTGGGTGCCACGCCGCGCCTGCAGCAGTACGCGATTCTGGCGGGCGCGCTGTCGTCGGCGCTGATCCTGGGGCCGATTTTGCTGACACTGAACGAAGCGAGCACCGTCTACGTGCCGGCCGCGCAAGTGGCGCCCGGCCTGACGGTCGATGCGTCGAAGCTGACGGTGACGGGCGAGCTGCATGGCCCGCAAGCCGATACGGACCACAATACGTATAAAGTCTGGCAAAAGACCGATACCGTGGGCGGCCCGGCCGGCAAGTATTTCGTCAAGGACGATGGCCAGCTGGCTTACCTGGTCGATCCGGGCATCAATGGCCATTACAGCAAGCGTCCGGACGGTTCGGAAGTGAAGAAATACGATGCGCCGAAGGCCGTGCTGATGTCCTACATCATCAAGGGCATCCTCGACCAGCAGCTGCCGTGGACCCTGGTGCTGTTCGGCGTGATGATCGCCGTGGTGCTGGAAATGGCCGGCATCCCGTCGCTGGCGTTTTCCGTGGGCGTGTACCTGCCGCTGTCGTCGACCTTGCCGATTTTCGTCGGCGGCCTGGTGCGCTGGCTGGCGGACCGCCGCAACAACAAGCTGGAACACAACGCCAAATTGAACGAGGAAGAGCGCCAGCTGGCGGGCGACCGCAGTTCGGGCGTGCTGCTGGCGTCCGGCTACATCGCCGGTGGCGCGCTGGCCGGCATCATCATCGCCATTACGGCCGGCGTGCTGACGCACTTCGACCAGATGATGGCCGACTGGGCCGAGCATGGCAATCCGTTCTACGCGGGCCTGCATTCGGATGCGCTGTCGCTGCTGCCGTACGCCGTCATCATCGTGCTGCTGTATATCGTCGCAAGAGAGAAGAAAGCGGATCGCCCGCAGGCTTGATGTTCTAGCCAATCCAATGGAAACCGCCCGGTGTCATGACGATCCGGGCGGTTTTTTTATGCGCGCATGGCGGCGATGACTACGATATCGGCCGCGCCGCCAGCTGTGCCGCGCTGGCGTAGATCGTCACGTGCTCGGACGCCAGCCGGCCCAGGTGCTCGAAGAAGGCCTGCGCCGGAATGGCCCACGACGCCGCATCGCCCACCTGTCCGTTAACGCGCAGGCCGGCGGCATCGAATTCGCGCGCAAAATAATCGCGCAGGTCGCCGCGGCCCGGATGGTCGATGCGGCGCTGCGCGATGGCCGGATCGAAAGGGCGCACGGGCACCTCCCAGCGCCGGCCGGCGTGGTCCAGGCAGGCCAGCAGCCTTGTAGCATCTTCCCACACGGGCACGGGAAAGGCGTCGCCCATGGCGTCTTCCAGCGCGTGATAGAACGTCACCGGCCCCATGGAAATGCCCAGGCCCAGAACCTTGGCCTGGTCGCAGCCGATGAAGCGCTGCCAGGGAGAGCCCATGCCGAAGATCGAGGGTGAGCGGTGGTGCGCCTCGGTGAGATCGGCGGCATGGCGGCCCCACGCGGACACGGAGTGAGTCGGGTGGATGCTGCGGTGGATATTGCCGCTTGCCAGAAACGCTTCGGGCAGGCGCCCCATGTGCGTGCCATGGCGGTGCGGGTCGAACACATAGTCTTTCATTTCACAGGTGGCGCGCACGGTGCCGCCGGGCAGATAGTAGGTGGGCAGCAGCAGGGTGCCTTGCGGGCCGACGGCATCCTGCAGGGCATGGACCACGGTCGCCGCGCCGCCTTCCACATAGCCCAGGCTTTTCAGCGAAGAATGGACGAACAGCGTGTCTCCGTGCGCGATGCCCAGCCGCGCCAGGCCGGCCGCCAACCCGGCGCGCGTCACGTGGGGGGCGCTGTGGCGCATGTGCCGGGCGCTGTCGGCGCGGCGCCACGCTTCCAGCGCGGCCCTGGCGGCGCGCCTGGCCCCGTCAAGCATGGCCTAACTCCAATTCCAGCAGGTTGGCATCGATGCAGAACTTGGCGGCCCAGTTCAGGTAGGCCCAGGCGCCGTAATCGCCATCGACGGGAAACGAGCCCTTGACGCCGCCGCGCGCGTGCACGGGGCCGTCGATGCTGATCGAGCGCCGTACGTAACGGTTCAGCCGGCGCCCCGCGTCGAGGTAGCGCCGCTCGCCGGTGAGCCGATACAACAGGAACAGACAATGCGCATTTTGTACGGACCCCGTGAGGCAGGCGTAATCGGCGGCGGGCTGGAAGTCGGGACCGAGGCGGCCTGCCAGGTAGCCATCGGCCGCCACGGCCCTGGCGACGCTCGTGCCGGTCCGCGCGGCGGCGTCCAGCAGGTCGGCGCGCGCCGAAAAGCGGTGCGCTTCAAGCAGGCCGCGCAAGGCGTAGCCGATGGTGTGGGTCAAAGGCAGCAGCGGGTTGTCGAGGCAGTTCGAGGCGAACCAGCCGTTGGAGCGCTGTTTGCTCAATGCCCAGTCGACCTGGCGCAGGCCGGCCGCGCCATAGCCGTGGCCCGGCGCGATGCGGTCAGCTTCGAACAGGCCCCAGGCCACATGCGTTTCGTAGGCCTTGTCGCCGGGCCTGGCGAACGGCGTCGGATGCCGGCGCCAGCAGCCGTCGGCATCCTGGCTGTCGCGCAGCCACCGTGCCGCGCGGTGCATGGCGTCCTCGTAGGCCGCGCCGTACGCTGCCACGCCGGCGGCCAGGCCAAGCAGGATCTGGCCCGTGTTGAAGGTGACGGGCCCGCGCGGCAGCGAATCGATCTTCCCGCCCTGAAAACCGCCTTGCGGGAACTGGATGGCCACGCACCAATCGAGCATGCGGCGCGCCCGCCCGTGCAGCGCATCATCCCCACCCTCGTCGCCCGTGCGCTGCGCCACGGCGATGATGGTGGGGATGATGTAGCCGGTGGTCTCCGGGTAGGAGCTAGCCCAGCCTGTCAGCAGGCTGTAGTCGCGCGCGACGCCGCCGTCGTTTGAACTGGAATGGTCCTGCGCCGCGCATAGCCAGGCAGTGCAGGCCTCGACGACGGCTTGCGGGCCGGGGTCAAAAGTGGGCAGGCCGCGCCGGTCCGACAGCCGCTCCATGCGCGCCGCCGCCGGCAGGCCCGCCTGCGGTGCCAGAGAGTTCCTGATCTTCGCGAGCAAGGCGCGCATGGCATTCCATTTGGTGGTTGGCTCAGGCTACTGTAGCGCCGGCGGCGGGCGGGGCTATTGACTTGCCGCAAGGATCAGCCCTCGCGTCGCTGCCGCCGGAATTGACGCATA
>NZ_LT607498.1:17138-26032 GCF_900095235.1 Janthinobacterium sp. UMAB-60 | reverse complement strand
GAGGCCCGCCATGAACAGCGTCACGCTTGAATACACAGTCGTCACCAATCCCGACTCGTTTGTCGGCTTCAAGTATTACGTCAAGGCGGGGCAGGCATTCGATGCCGACGATTTTGCCTATTCCTACAAGCTCAATAGGTCCGACCTGGACCCGGACAGCGTGCTGGCCACCCGCGAGGCGGCGGCGAAGCTGCAGCCGGGCGAGTGGCTGACGGTGTCGCATTCGATTGCGGCGTAGCCGGCAGCCCTACGCTGGCGCAAACCAGGCGCGCAGTTCATCCTCGGCGCGCTGCGCCGAGTCTTCGGTCAACGTCAGCACGATAATCTTTTCCTGCGCCGGGCGATGCCCGTCGCCGTCGGCCAGCTCGATGGCTTGCCCGAAGCTCGTGTAGCAGGCGCCGAACTCCTGCGGGCATTGCTGCACAATGCGCGCCGCCTTGCCGGCGTTGCGGTCGGCCAAGTTGACGATGGGATTGCCGTCATAAAATGGCTGGCCATTCGCAAACGCGGTGCGCAGATACGGCACGCATTGCTTATCGAGGAAGGCCAGGCGCGCCCGCCACCAGGCCTCTGCCGCCGCGTACACGGCCTGGTCCTCGAGAAAATCGGCAAACAGGAAGTCGTTCATATGATCTCTCCGGCTAGATGCCGAACACTTTCAAAATGGCGTCCGTAAACCCTTCGAACCAGCTGCCCACCTTGCCCGGCTGCTTGCCGTGGCGCGGGGTTTCTTCGTACAGGTAGACGCCATTCTTACCGTCGAAGCGGTCGTTGAGCAGCGCTTGCTGACCGCGCAGGTAGGGCAGGAAGGTTTCGCTGCGCATCGTCGAGTACAGCACGTCGGTGGTAAAACCCAGGGTGGCGGACTGGCTGATGGCGCGGCCCTGGCCCGCGCGCTCCAGGCGCACGCCGCGGCAGCCGCGCACGATCAGCGTGACGGGGCCGCGAAAGACGATGAAGCGCAGTTGCAGGGTGAGCCAGGCGTGCAGGCTGGCCAAGCGCCAGTGGCTCGATATCGCCAGCGGCTGATTCGCGTCGCAGACCAGGCCGACCAGCCCCCGCGGCTGGAATACGAGGGCGCTGCCGGCCGGCAGGTGCACGACAGCCACTTCCAGCAGCGGGTCGTCGCTGGCGGAAATCGTCACGGATGCAGTGGCGTCGCTGTGCAGGCGCGTCAGCGCCACCATGCCGGCGGCCAGGCTGGTCAATGGGAAGCGCCAGTCCAGCAGCCACTGCGTGCGTTTATGCGTGCTGACGGGCGACGATTGCAGGTATTCGGGGTGGATCAGCATCCGCTGCCCGGGTTTGAGCTGCAATGCCTGCGAGACGGCGGAGATGCGGGACTGGCCATCGGGCGGCAGGGGGAGCGCAGTGGCCGTCACGTTCAGCGCGTGCGCGATGGACAAGGGTTTCAGGCGCGAAGCGGCGGGCGCCAGCACGAAGTAAAAGAAGGCCTTGATGGCGACGGGCAGCAGGATGGCCGACAGCACCAGCAGGGCGGCCGTGGGCACCACGTCGAGCACGGGAGCGCGCCAGCGGGCGATCCAGTTGCGCGCCAGCTGGGTCTCTCCGGCCGCAATCGCCGCCTGCACGGGCGCCAGCGCGCCGCTCAAGGCCGCGCCATCGATGGAAAATGGCGCGGGGCGGGCGGCGTTAGTGGCGTCGCCGGTGCGCGCGCGCTGCGCTGCCCAGGCCTGATACGCTTGCAGGTTGATCTCGCGCAAGCGCTGGTCCTCCGTTTCGAGACGCGCCAGCTGCGCGTAGGCGTCGCTGCCGGGCAGGCGCGCCGCCAGCGGGTGCTGCGCTTCCAGTTGCCGGCGCTGGCGTAGATTTTCTTGCAGTGCAGCGTACGCGCGCACGTGCTCCGCATGCAGGCGCGCCAGCGTCTGGCGTGCATCTTCGCCGCTGATCGCCGCTTGCAGGGCGGTCAGATAACGGGCTTCCTGCACCAGCACTTCGATTTCCACGCGGCGCGCCGCTTCGTCCTGCGCATGCAAGGCCACGGTGTTCGCGTCAGGCAGGGGAAGGGTAAACAGCGACGGTTGCTGCCGCGCGCGCAAGGCTGCCAGTTGCGCTTGCACTTGCTCCAGGCGGGCGGCGATGGCCGTTTGCGAGGCATGTGTCAGGGCGTTGATGCGCAGCGTGGCCGCCTCGGCCAGGCTGACGCCATGATGATCGGCACCGTCGGCGGCCAGCCTGAGCGCCGTAACAACCTCGCTGCCGGCGCTGTAGGCGCGCCATTCGGCCAGCAGCGATCGTCCGGCCAGCAGGATGACGATGAACAGCGCGAACTGCAGCGCGTGGCGCAGCAGGAAGCGCAGCAGGGCCGTCAGCAGCTGGCGCAAGGAGGTGCCGCCTTAGTTCGCCGCGCTATCGGCGTCGGCACAGCATTTCTTGTACTTCTTGCCGCTGCCGCAGTGGCACGGGTCGTTGCGGCCCGTTTTAGGCAGTTCGCGCAGCACGGTGGCGCCGGGCTGGCTTTGTTTCAGGTGGCGCTGGCGCGCCCAGGCGGCGTTGATGGCGATGACGGCGGGAATCACGCCATCCATGGCCGTTTCGGCCGCATCGTCATCGAGTTCGCTGGCGCCGGCCAGGTGCTGGAACGGCGCCAGGTATTGCGGGTGGCTGACGGCCAGGGCCGCCCACTGGGGCTTGTCCAGGCTGGTGCCAAGGACAAAACCGGCGCACCAGGCGCTCACGCTCCATTCGGGGCCGCAGACGTAGATGGGCTCGAAGCTGTCCGGGTCCTTCGCCAGCCATTCGACCATGTAGGCGTGGTGGCGCTGCGCCAGGCCGGCCGCCCGTTCGCTGGCTTCGTCCTGTGCTGGCGCGGCGCTGCCGGCCGCCTTGTCCCACACCCATGTCAGCCATTGTTCGGGCGCGATCTGCTTCGGGCTCAGGGCGACGGCCGTGAGGAAACCTTCGAGCATGGACACGTCCATGGCGGCGCCGGCCAGGGCGGGCGCGGCCAGCAGGGTGTCGAGTTCGGCGTATTCGTCGTCGGAGAGGGGCGAGGTGGTGGAGATGCTGGACATGGGATTTTTCTGTAATTTGATTGAGGTGGCCATCGGCCCTGGCCGTATTGTACCGCCCGGCAAGGGGAAAGCCGGCGCCGGAATGAAAAACGGCGGCCCGCAGGCCGCCGTCTTTATCCAGGGCAGAACGCTTACTTCACGCCGTGCATCAGTTTGTTGATCAGCGGTGCGATCAGGAACAGGATCACGCCGGCGCCCAGCAGGGACCAGAAGCCGAAGGTGTAGCCGGACAGGGCTGACTGCACCGACATGCCGCTCGTGCCGCTGACGTGGCTGGCGAAGATGCCCGACAGGTTGTTGCCGATACCGGTCGACAGGAACCAGCCGCCCATGCCCAGGCCCACCAGGCGCACTGGCGCCAGCTTGGTGACCATCGACAGGCCGATAGGCGACAGGCACAGCTCGCCGATCGATTGCAGCACGTAGACGGTGGTCAGGGTCCAGAACGGGATCTTGTTATCGGCGCCAACCAGGCTCGACAGAGCGAAGATCAGCAAACCGAAGGCCAATGCGTTCCCCAGCAAGCCCAGACCGAATTTGCGCGGGATCGATGGATTGACGTTGTGGCGTGCCAGGTAGACCCAGACGGCGGCGATGAGCGGCGCGAAGACGATGATGGCAACCGAGTTGACGGTCTGGAAGTAGGCGGTCGGGAAGATCCAGAAGCCCAGGTCGCGGTTGACGATCTTGTCAGCCAGGAAGGTAAACGAGCTGCCAGCCTGTTCGAAGAACATCCAGAACAGGATGTTGAAGACAAAGATCAGCAGCATGGCGATGACGCGGTCGCGCGCAACTTTACCGTTGCGGATGCCTTCGATCATCAGCATCACGGCCAGGCCGATGAACAGCACCGTCAGGACGATTTGCAGCTTTTCAGCGCCGACCGTCAGCAGGAAGTACATCAGCGGGATCACGCACAGGCAGCCCAGGGCGACCCAGACGACGCGCATCGGGTTGCCGGAACCGGCTTCCGGTGCGCCGATGCCCTTCAGGGCGCGGCGGCCGATGAAGAACCATACCAGGCTGATCAGCATGCCGAAACCGGACGCCATGAAGACCATCTTGTACGACGGCATGGCGCTGGTGCCGAAGATCGACTCGGCCAGCCACTGGGTGAAGACGGGCGCGACCATGGCGCCCATGTTGATGCCCATGTAGAAGATCGTGAAACCGCTGTCGCGGCGCGGATCGGCTGTCGTGTACAGCTTGCCGACCATGGTCGAAATGTTCGGCTTGAACATGCCGTTACCGACGATCATGGTGGCCAGGCCCAGGTTGAAGATGTCCTGGTTCGGTACCGAGATGCAGAACAGGCCGGCGGCCATGAAGATGGCGCCCAGCAGAATCGAGCGCTGGTAACCGATGACGCGGTCGGCGATGTAGCCGCCGAACAGGGCGCCGGCGTACACCAGCGCGAGGAAGGAACCGTAGGTCAGGTTGGCCGCTGCCTGTCCCGAACCGTCGCCAGCGTGGAACTGGGCCACGATGTACAGTACCAGCGCCCAGCGAACTCCGTAGAACGCGAAGCGTTCCCAGAATTCAGTCATGAACAACATCCACAATGGGCTTGGATGGCCCATAATCTGCTTGAACTCGGGAATAACGGCTTCCTTGTTGGGCGTAGTCGCACCGCTCATGCGGTTCCTCCTGAAAAATTATTATAGTCAATCGATACAACGAACTTATGGAAGCCTGCGGGCGGCGGGGACTCTCATGAAGAACCTCACGCACGGGAATTCCAATAGGCAGGCATTCTAATCTACAAATTGCGCTGAGCGAAGGTTTCCATTCGCATTAGCAAGAATGACTGTTTCATATTAATCAAACCGGTTTGCAGGCAAGCGCGGCCCCGGTGATTTTGCGGCGGCACAGCACAACTTGCCCGACTTGTCGTATATTAAGGTTGCAAGACTTTCGAGCATCGATTTTTAAAGGATTTTTCGCATTATGGAACACGACGTTATCGATACTCTGGTTTCACCGGAAGGCCGCCTGGACGTGCTCTCCAAGACTGAAGTCAACAAACTGCTCGACACCAGCCAGGGCGGCCTGTACAACACTTTCCGCCGCTGCGCGCTGGCGGTCTTGAATTGCGGCAGCACCATCGACGATGGCCGCGCCTTGCTGGAGCGCTACCAATCGTTTGAAATCTCGATCATCCAGCGCGAGCGCGGCATCAAGCTCGACATCAAGGGCGCGCCAGCCATCGCCTTTGTCGATGGCAAGATGATCAAGGGCATCCACGAGCACCTGTTTGCCGTGCTGCGCGACATCATTTTCGTCAGCGATGAAGTCACGGGCAATCCGAAATTCGACTTGCAGAGCACGGAAGGCGTGACGGACGCCGTCTTCCACATCCTGCGCAACGCGAATGTGCTGCAAACCCAGCTCAACCCGAACCTGGTCGTCTGCTGGGGTGGACACTCGATCAACCGCGCCGAATACAATTATTCGAAGGAAGTGGGCTACCAGCTGGGCTTGCGCGGCCTCGACATCTGCACCGGCTGCGGCCCGGGCGCCATGAAGGGTCCCATGAAGGGCGCCACCATCGGCCACGCCAAGCAGCGGCTGCACAATGGCCGCTACCTGGGCATCACCGAGCCGGGCATCATCGCGGCCGAATCGCCGAACCCCATCGTCAATGATCTGGTCATCATGCCGGACATCGAAAAACGCCTGGAAGCGTTCGTGCGCGCCGGCCACGGCATCGTCGTGTTCCCCGGCGGCGCGGGCACGGCCGAAGAGATTCTGTATATCCTCGGCATCCTGCTGCACCCGGACAATGCCGAAATTCCGTTCCCGCTGATCTTCACGGGTCCGGAAACCTCGCGCGAGTACTTTGTGCAGATCAACCAGTTCATCCACGACACGCTGGGGCCGGAAGCACAGCAGCGCTATAAAATCATCATCGACGACCCGGAACTGGTGGCACGCGAAATGCTCGAAGGCATATGCCAGGTGCGCGAATTCCGCAAGGCGCACAGCGACGCGTATTACTTCAATTGGCTCTTGAAAATCGACCACGAGTTCCAGAAGCCGTTCCAGCCCACGCATGAAAACATGCGCAACCTGAGCCTGCACAAGAACCAGCCCACGCACTTGCTGGCGGCCCAGCTGCGCCGCGCGTTCTCGGGCGTGGTGGCGGGCAACGTCAAGGATGACGGCATCCGCTCGATCGAAGAGCACGGCAACTTCGAGATCCACGGCGACAAATCCATCGCCGGCCCCATGGATGCGCTGCTGGCCTCCTTCGTGGCGCAGCACCGCATGAAACTGGCGGGTACGGCGTATGTGCCTTGCTACACCGTGGTCCAGTAACAAAACCTACTGCGCGTCGTAATTTGCGGTCTGCGATGCTCACTGTACATTCGTACAGTTGCGCTTCTCAAGCCAACGGGGGCGCCGAGCCTTCCTTCCGCTCGCTACGGTTTTGTTAGGCGTTGTAAGTCACCGTCCGCCCGCCCCCTGCGTTTGCCGGGGGAGGGTGGCGCTTTTCACATTTGCCCCCAGCGTGTGCTGTCGCTACCACAAGTAATCAAATCGCTTGCGTCATCGATGCGTGGGTGCTATCTTTGGAACCGGTTCCAAAATAAAAATATGAACATCAACAGGTAGTGGAGAGCAACCTTGGATTCAGTACGCGGCAATAAAAAAACAGTCTCCGGCGAGCCGGTCCGGCCCGTGACCATCGCCCAGGTGGCGCGCGAGGCGGGCGTATCGAAGACCAGCGTGTCGCGCTTTCTCGGCGGTGAACTCGATGCTTTGTCCGAGAACATCCGTCAGCAGATCGAAAGCACCATCGCGCGCCTCGGCTACCAGCCGAACCAGATGGCGCGCGGCCTCAAGCGCGGACGCACGCGCCTGATCGGCATGGTCGTGGCCGATATGCTGAACCCTTATACGGTGGCGGTGCTGCAAGGCGTGGAAGCGGCTTGCCAGCAGCATGGCTATACCCTGATTTTATGTAACACCGGCAATGATGAACAGCGCGAACGGCAGTCGCTGGCCGCGCTGCGCTCGTACAGCGTGGAAGGGCTGATCGTCAACACGCAGGGGCGCAACATCCAATCGTCCGACTTGCAGCAGGCGGACATGCCCATCGTGCTGGTCGACCGCCGCATCGAGGGCGCCGATTTCGACCTGGTGGGCCTGGACAATGTGCAGGCGGGCCGCCTGGCAACTCAACACTTGATCGAGCAGGGTTTCGACGCCATCGCCTTCGTCGCGCCGCCCTTGACGGGCGTCAGTTCGCGCCTGATGCGCGCCGACGGTTTTCAGGCCGTGATGGCCGAGCATCCTGGCTGCGTGGGCGCAGTGCTGGCGGTGGACCTGGACGACCGTCCCGCCATCGACGCGCAGGTGCGGCAATGCCTGGCGCAGTGGCCCGGCCGCCGCGTGGCGCTGCTGGCATCGAACGGCATGGTGGCGCTGGAACTGGCGCTGATGCTGCAGCGCCTGGCGTTGCGCATGCCGCAGGACGTGGGTTTGCTGGGCTTTGACGAATTGCCATGGTCGCCGCTGGCGGGCCTGAGCACGATCGAGCAGCAGACTTATGAAATCGGCTTTTCGGCGATGACGTGCATGTTGTCGCGCCTGCAGGGCGAGCAGTGCCCGCCGCGCGAGGTGCTGTTGCCCGGCAAGTTGATTGTGCGCAATTCCACTCAAGGTAGCGAAGTACGCAAGCGCGGCGACGCTTGAGGGGGGAAGAGGGCGTTGCCCTTTTTTTTGGGAAGGTAATGGAACCGGTTTCATAAAAGATGTTTTCACTGGAAAGGGGCATGGATAGTCAGGCAGGGCAATGGTTGGCATGAAGTTGAAACGACACGGCAAGAGACGAAGTAAATCGTCCATTTGACAATATTCCCGGAAGTGCCTCGACGAGGCCGGTACCGGGATCACAGGAGACTGAAGCATGAAGATGACTACACTGTTTTATTCGAAGATCGTGGCTTGCGCGCTCGCAGCAACGTGCGCCCTCGGTGCGGCGGCCGATGCCGGCGCCCAGACGCTTGGCGACCTGATCAAGAAAGGCAAGCTGACCATCGGCGTGGTCAGCGGCACGCCGCCGTTTGGCAGCATCGACGCCAAGGGCGTGCCCGTCGGCTATGACGTCGACGTCGCCAACCTGATCGGCAAATACATGAACCTGCCCGTGGAAGTGGTGCCCCTGACGGCGCCGTCGCGCGTGCCGTCGCTGGAATCGGGCAAGGTCGATTTCCTCGTGGCGACCCTGGCGCCCACGCCGGAACGGGCCAAGACCCTGATGTTCACCATGCCCTACAGCGCGTTTGAACTGGCGATCGTCGCGCCGGTGGGCGGCAAATTCAAGGTCCTGGCCGACTTGAAAGGCAAGAAAGTGGGCGTAACGCGCGGCACCACGAACGACACGGCCTTGAGCCGCCTGGCGCCGGCCGGCACCAATATCGTGCGTTTCGAGGATGATGCCACCGTCACCCAGGCCTTGCTCAGCAAGCAGGTCGACGCCGTCTCGATCCCCAGCACGATGGCGCTCGACATCATCAAGACGCGCGGCGCGGGCAAGATCGAGGTCCGTTTCACCTACTCGCTGCAGCCGAACTCGATGGCGGTGCGCCGCGGCGACTTCGAGCTGCACCAGTGGCTCAACAACTTCATCTACTACGTCAAGCTGAACGGCGAACTCGACGCCATCGCGCGCAAGTGGAGCGGCGCGCCGCTGCCAGCGCTGCCGACCTTCTGATACCGTAACCCGCACAGGGAAAGTGTTTGTCCGTACGGCGCGCCACCGTGGTGGCGTCGCCGGGGATGCGCACGCAGATAAGGAGTTGAGTATGCCGTATGAATTTCATTTTGAACTCGTCATGCAATCGCTGGACCGCC
>NZ_LT607498.1:0-17104 GCF_900095235.1 Janthinobacterium sp. UMAB-60 | reverse complement strand
CGCCTGAGCGCCTTGTCTATGGTGCTGGGACTGGCGGTGGGCGTGTGCGCCGCCGTCATCCTGAAGAACGGTCCCGCCTATGCCCGCGCCGTGGTGCGCGCGTATGTCGAGATCATCCGCAGCACGCCGTTCCTGGTGCAGCTGTTCATCATTTACTTTGGCTTGCCGTCGCTGGGCTTGCAGCTCGACGCGAACGGCGCCGCGCTCGTCGCCATGACGGTCAACCTGGGCGCCTATGCGGCGGAAATCGTGCGCGCCGGCATCGGCGCCGTGCATCCATCGCAGCTGGAAGCGGCGCAGGCGCTGGGCATGACGCGCTGGCAAGTGATGCGCCATGTGGTGCTGCTGCCGGCGCTGGAAAAAGTCTATCCGGCGCTGGCCAGCCAGTTCACCTTGATGATGCTCGCCTCGAGCGTGGTGTCGGCCATTTCCGCCGAAGAGCTGACCGCTGCCGCGCACCTGCTCGACTCGGAAACCTTCCGCAGCTTCGAGATCTACATCGTCGTGATGGTGCTGTACATCCTGCTGGCCCTGCTGTTCCGCTTCAGCTTCTGGGTGCTGGGCCAGATCGTCTTCAAACGCCGCCGCCGTCTGGGCGCGGCGCGCATGGGAGCATGACATGATCAGTGACTTTTCCTGGGATAACCTGCAATTTCTGCTCGAGGCCACGCGCTGGACCATCGGCCTGTCGCTGATCGTCTTCATCACGGGCGGCATCGCCGGCTTCGCGGTGGCGCTGCTGCGCACGGCGCGCAGCCCGGTCCTGCGTTTCATCAGCGCCCTGTACATCCAGCTGGTCCAGGGCACGCCGGTGCTGATCGTGCTGTTCCTCACCTACTACGGCCTGGCTCTCTTTGGCTACAAGCTGTCGCCGATCATCGCGGCCGGCGCGGCGATGACGATCTTTGCCAGCGCCTATCTGGGCGAGATCTGGCGCGGCTGCATCGAAGGCGTGCAGCGGCAGCAGTGGGAGGCATCGGCCGCGCTGGCGCTGAACCGCTACCAGCAGCTGCGCTACGTCATCCTGCCGCAGGCGCTGCGCCATTCGCTGCCGCCGACGGTGGGCTTCATGGTGCAGATCATCAAGAATACCTCGATCACCTCGATCATCGGCGTGGTGGAACTGACGCGCGCAGGGCAACTGGTCAGCAACGCGACCTTCCTGCCTTTCATCGTCTTCCCCGTCGTCGCCCTGATCTACTTCGCGATGTGCTATCCGCTGTCGCGCTACAGCCATTCACTGGAAAGGAAATTCCATGCCCATCGTTGAAATCGACAATATCAGCAAGAGCTTCGGCGCCAATCACGTGCTCAAGGGCGTGTCATTCGCCGTCGAGCGGGGGCAGGTGATCGCCGTGATCGGCCGCAGCGGTTCCGGCAAGAGCACCATGCTGCGCTGTATCAACGGCCTGGAAACCATCGACAGCGGCAGCATCGTCGTGGCCGGCCATACGCTGACGGCGCGCCAGGAGCACCTGCTCGACTTGCGCAAGGATGTCGGCATGGTCTTCCAGAGCTACAACCTGTTCCCCCACCTGACCGTGGAAGAAAACGTCATGCTGGCGCCGCGCATCGTCAAGAAGGTGCCCGACGCCCAGGGCCGCGCCACGGCGCTGCGCGTGCTCAAGCAGGTGGGCCTCGATCACAAGCGCGAAGCCTATCCCGAGCAGCTGTCGGGCGGCCAGCAGCAGCGCGTGGCGATCGCCCGTTCGCTGGCGATGGAGCCGCAAGTGATGCTGTTCGACGAAGTGACGTCGGCGCTCGACCCGGAACTGACGCAGGAAGTGCTGAAGGTGATGGAAGAGCTGGCGCAGGCCGGCATGACGATGCTGCTGGTGACGCACGAGATGGAGTTCGCGCGGCGCATGGCCCACGTCACCGTCTTCATGCATGAAGGGAAGGTGTGGGAGAGCGGGCCGTCGGAAGCCTTCTTCAGCAACCCGCAAACGCCCGAAGCGCGCCAGTTCGTCGGCGCGGGAGCGATCAAATGAGCCCCGTCCTGGTGGCGGCGTCGGCCTACGGCGCAAGCAGGGTAAGACAGCTGGGGCAAAGCCATTTCATCGACGTGGTGGCCGATGCGGGCGGCGCCGGCATCGAGATTCGCCGCGAACTGTTCACCTCCGACCTGCCGGACCTGGCGCGCATGGGCGCGGCGGTGGCCGCGCGCGGCCTGTACTCGGTGTATTCCACGCCCATCGAATTGTGGGACGCGGACGGCTTGCTGCAGCACGCGCTGCTGCAGCAGATGCTGGACGAGGCGGCGCGCCTGGGGGCGCGCTACCTGAAGGTGTCGCTGGGACATTACCCGGCCGCGCCGGACTTGCCGGCCTTGAAGGCCCAACTGGCGGCCGCGCCCGTGGCGCTGCTGGTGGAAAACGACCAGACGGCCCATGGCGGCGCGCTGGCGACGATGGCGCGCTTCCTGGCGGCGGCGCGCGCGATCGGGCTGCCGGTGGGGCTGACCTTCGACATCGGCAACTGGCGCTGGGTGGGCGAGGATGCGCAGCAGGCGGCGCGTTTGCTGGCGCCGTACGTACGCTATGTGCATTGCAAGGCCGTCATGGAGGATGGGGGCCGGCTGTCCGCCTGCGCCGTTTCCGATGCCGATCCCGCCTGGCGCGCCGTCTTCGCGCATTTCGCGCCGGGCGTGCAGCGGGCCATCGAATTTCCGCTAGAGGGCGCCGACCTGGTGGCCGAAACGGGCCGCTACATCCAGATGCTGGAGGCCGCATGAGGGAACAAGAACTGCGCCAAAAGGAAATTCAAGGGGTGCACGCGCTCGACGTCGTCACCTACGGCGAAGCGATGGCGATGTTCGTGGCCGAGGAGACGGGGGACCTGGCGGCCGTGGCGCATTTCACGCGCCGATTGGCCGGTGCCGAGACGAATGTCGCCATCGGCCTGGCGCGACTGGGCTTGAAAGTCGGCTGGCTGAGCCGCGTGGGCGACGATTCCTTCGGCCGCTTCATCCGCGCCAGCGTGCAGGCCGAGGGCGTCGATTGCAGCCGGGTCGTCACCGTCGCCGGCCAGACCAGCGCCTTCCAGCTCAAGGCCCGGGCCGAGAACGGCGCCGACCCGATGGTCGAGTACTTCCGCAAGGGTTCCGCCGCCAGCCGGCTGGCGCCCGAGCACTTCGACCCCGCCTATTTCCTGTCGGCGCGCCACCTGCACGCCACGGGCGTGGCCGCGGCGCTGTCCGCCACCAGCCTGGCGTTTGCCGGCCAGGCGCTCGACTTCATGCGCGCTAATGGACGCACCGTGTCGTTCGACCCGAACCTGCGGCCCTCGCTGTGGCCTTCGCAAGCCGTCATGGTCGAACAGATCAACCGCCTCGCCGCCAAGGCGGACTGGGTGCTGCCCGGCCTGGGGGAAGGAAAAATCCTCACCGGCCACGACCTGCCGCACGACATCGCCGGCTTTTATCTGCAGCGCGGCGCGCGCCTGGTGGTCATCAAGCTGGGCGCCGAGGGCGCCTATTACCGCACGGCCGATGGCGACAGCGGCATGGTGGCGGGCGAGCGCGTGGTCAACGTGGTCGACACGGTGGGCGCCGGCGACGGCTTCGCGGCCGGCCTGGTCAGCGCCTTGCTGGAAGGCTTGCCGCTGGCGCAGGCGGTAGGGCGCGCCAACCGGGTCGGCGCCTTCGCCATCCAGGTGGCCGGCGACATGGAAGGCTTGCCGACCCGCGCCCAGCTCGACGCGCTGGTCCAATCTTGATTCGAACAGGGGAAAACTCGTGAAAAAACATGTGGTTGTGTATAAAAAACTGGCCGAGCCGCTGCTGGCGCGCCTGCGCGCCGAATGCGAGGTGACGTACTTCGAGGCGATCGACGCGGGCAACCGCGCCGCGTTCGCCGACGCCATCCGCGGCGCGCATGGCTTGCTGGGCGCCAGCGTGCGCCTGGACCGCGAACTGCTGGAGCCGGCCTTGGACCTGCGCATCATTTCCACCATATCGGTGGGCGTCGACCAGTTCGACGTCGATTACCTGCGCGAACGGGGCATCCTGCTGGCCAATACGCCGGACGTGCTGACGGAAACGACGGCCGACACGATCTTTGCGCTGATCCTCGCCAGCGCGCGGAGGGTCGTCGAACTGGCCGAATTCGTCAAGGCGGGGCGCTGGACGCGCAGCGTGGGCGAAAGCCAGTATGGCGTCAACGTGCACGGCAAAACCATCGGCATGCTGGGCATGGGCCGCATCGGCCGCGCCGTCGCCCGTCGCGCCGCGCTCGGCTTCGGCATGCAGGTGCTGTACGTGAACGGCGAGGCGGTGCCCGAGGTGGAAGCGGCGCTGGGCGCGCGCCAGGTGGCGCTCGACGATTTGCTGGCCGGCTCCGACTTCGTCTGCGTCGTGCTGCCGCTGACGGCGCAGACGGAACGCATGATGGGCCGGCGCGAGTTCGCGCTGATGCGCCCCGGTGCCATCTTCATCAACGGTTCGCGCGGGCGCATCGTCGACGAGGCGGCGCTGATCGAGGCGCTGCAGCAGGGCACCATCCACGGCGCCGGTCTCGACGTGTTCGAGCGCGAACCGCTGGCGCCGGACAATCCGCTGCCCGGCATGGCCAATGTGGTGGCGCTGCCGCATATCGGCTCGGCCACGCACGAAACGCGCTACGCCATGGCGCAGCAGGCCGTGGACAATCTGTTGGCCGGCCTGCGCGGCGAGCGTCCGCGCCACCTGGTCAGCTAAGAACAGCATTTACAAAAAAAGACAGGGCAAGACATGAAGAACAAGGTAGCAAGAGCAATGATCATCGGCGCGGGCGCCTGCGGCGGCCTGTGCTCGGCGCAGTCGAACGTGGCCATGTACGGCATCGCGGACCTGGGCGTGGTGTCCGAGAACGGCGGCCCCGGCGGCAGGGTGCTCAAGCTGACGAGCGGCATCGCCAACGGCTCGCGCCTCGGTTTCAAGGGCAGCGAAGACCTGGGCGGCGGCATGACGGCGATCTTTACGATGGATGCGGGCATCCTGGCCGACACGGGCGCTTCGGCCCAGGGCGGCCTGCTGTTCGGGCGCCAGGCCTTCGTCGGCCTCGCCGGCGCGGCGGGCACCTTGCGCCTGGGCCGCCAGTACACCTTCATCGATAGCAGCCTGGGGGCGCTGGACCCGTTCTACCTGGGTTTTGCTGGCAGGATGAGCAATGTCTTCACGGCCGGCTACATCAGCCGGGTCGACAACAGTATCACCTACAGCTCGCCCGTGCGCGGCGGCCTTTCCGGCGAACTGGCATACGGCTTCGGCGAAGTGCCCGGCGATGCTTCGGCCAGGCGCTACATGGGCGCGGCGACCACCTATGCCAGCGGGCCGCTGTATGTGCGCATGGCGCACCAGGACGCCAACACCCTGTCAAGCGCGCTGGTGGCGGGGACGGCGAGGAACACGGTGCTGGGCGCCACCTGGGACTTCGGCGTGGTCAAGGCGCATGGCGCCGTCGCCGTCAGCAAGAGCACGGCGGGCGCCGCCACCACGGTCGACAGCGCGGACCTGATGCTGGGCGCCACCGTGCCGGTGGGCCCGCACCGCGTCCTGTTCTCGTACGTGCGGCGCGATGACCGGCGCGCCGCCAACGGCGACGCTACCCAGATCGGCATCGGCTACACCTACGCGCTGTCGAAGCGCAGCACCTTGTATGCGGCCTACGCGCATATCGACAACCGCAACGGCGCCGCCTACCTGGTGGGCAACGCCACCGACAACGGCACCGGCAACCAGGCCTGGAACCTGGGCCTGCGCCACACTTTTTAACTGGAGAATCGAATGAAGAAGATCGGATGGATTTTGGTCGGCGCCAGCACCGTGGCGCGCGAATGGATGGTCGATGCGATCCGCCAGCAGGGCGATGCCGAGGTGCTGGCCGTGGTCAGCCGCGACGCCGCGCGCGGCGCCGCCTTTGCCGGGCAGTTCGGCATCGCCGCCAGTTATACCGACCTCGATGCGGCGCTGGCCCATCCGGGCGCGGATGCCGTGTACATCAGCACCACCAACGAATGGCATATGGCGCAGACCTTGCAGGCGGCGCGCGCCGGCAAGCACGTGCTGTGCGAGAAGCCGCTGGCGCTGAACCTGGACGACGCCCGCCGCATGGTCGACGGCTGCGCCGAAGCGGGCGTGGTGCTGGGGATTAACCACCACCTGCGCAACGCCGCCACGCACGGCAAGGTGCGCGAGCTGATACGCGCGGGCGAGATCGGCCAGCCCCTGTATTGCCGCGTGCTGCACGCGAACAACCTGCCGCAGCACCTGCGCGGCTGGCGCCTGGACGCGCCGGAGTCGGGCGGCGTCACGCTCGACATGTTCGTGCACGACGTCGACACCCTGCGCTTCCTGCTCGATTCGGAGCCGCGCCACGTCACCGCTTGCGCCACCAGCGGCGGCATGACGGTGGCCGGGCTGGAAGAGGGCCTGATGGCCGTCATCGAGTTCGACAACGGCACCCTGGTGCAGGTGCACGACGCATACAACGCGCCGCATTCGCTGTCCGGCGTGGAAATCATCGGCAGCAAGGGCACCATCTTCGCCACCGGCGTGATGACGCAGCGCCCCGTCGGCAGCATCTGCCTGACGCGCGACGACGGCAGCGTCGACATCCCCGTCGAGCATGAAAACCTGTACGTGCGCTCGGTGCGCGCCTTCCAGCGCGCCATGCGCGGCGACGGGCAGCCGGCCGCCACCGGCGACGACGGCATGCGCGCGCTGGCCACGGCGCTGGCGGCGCAGCAGGCCAGCCGCAGCCACCAGCGCGTGACCCTGGCCGATTGACGGCCTGCGGCAGATGTAAAAAAGCCGCCTGATCGCAAAATCTGGCGGCTTTTTTGTCTTGAAGCATCGAACGCCTGAAAAATCGTAGCGAGCGGATGGGAGTTGCGGCTAAGAAGCGCAACTATGCTATAGCACAGTGAGCATCGCAGGCCGCAAATCGCGACGCGCAGTAGATTTTTCAGGTGTTCATCACTCTTCGCGGCGCAGGTGAGGGAACAGCAGCACGTCGCGGATGTTCGGCGAATCCGTGATGATCATCATCAGGCGATCGATGCCGATGCCGCAGCCGCCGGCTGGCGGCATGCCGTATTCCAGCGCGCGGATGTAGTCGGCGTCGTAGAACATCGCCTCTTCATCGCCGGCGTCCTTGGCGGCGACTTGCGCCAGGAAGCGGGCCGACTGGTCTTCCGCATCGTTCAACTCGGAGAAGCCGTTGGCGATCTCGCGGCCCACCATGAACAGTTCAAAACGTTCGGTGATGCCGGCCACCGTGTCGGAAGCGCGCGCCAGAGGCGACACTTCGACCGGATAGTCGATGATGTAGGTCGGTTCCCACAGCTGCGCTTCCGCCGTCTCTTCGAACAGCGCCAGTTGCAGCGCGCCCAGGCCGGCCGTGGCGAACGGTTTGACGCCGAATTTCTTCAGCTCTTCCTTGATGAATTCGGCATCGTTCAACTGCTCCGGCGTGTAGCCCGGCGCGTACTTGTTGATCGCTTCGACGATGGTCAGGCGGTGGAACGGTTTTGCCAGATCGAGTTCGCGGCCGCCGTAGGTCAGGGTGGCGGTGCCGTGCGCGTCGATGGCGGCCTGGCGGATGACGGCTTCCGTGAAATCCATCAGCCATTTGTAGTCGGTGTAGGCCGCGTAGAATTCCATCATCGTGAATTCCGGGTTGTGACGGATCGACACGCCTTCGTTGCGGAAGTTGCGGTTGATTTCGAACACGCGGTCAAAGCCGCCCACGACCAGGCGCTTCAGGTACAGCTCTGGCGCGATGCGCAGGAACATTTGCATGTCCAGCGCATTGTGGTGCGTGATGAACGGCTTGGCCGCCGCGCCGCCAGGAATCGTGTGCAGCATCGGCGTTTCCACTTCCATGAACTCGTTCTTTTCCATGAAGCGGCGGATCGACGAGATGGCGGCGGTACGCGCCTTGAAGGTGCGGCGCGTCTCTTCGTTCATGATCAGGTCGACGTAGCGCTGGCGGTACTTCGTTTCCTGATCGGCCAGGCCGTGGAATTTGTCCGGCAGCGGGCGCAGCGACTTGGTGATCAGGCGCAGTTCGGTGACCTTGATGGTCAGTTCGTCCGTCTTGGTCTTGAACAGCGTGCCCGTCACGCCCAGGATATCGCCCAGGTCATAGTGGTGCAGGGCGGCCATGGCCGCTTCGCCGGTGAGGTCAAGCGTGGCGTAGATCTGGATGCGGCCGTCGGCTTTCGGGCCGGAAGCGTCTTGCAGGGTGGCGAAGGCGGCTTTCTTGCCCGCTTCACGCTTGAGCATCATGCGGCCGGCCAGCACCACGGTGACAGGTTCGGCTTCCAGCTCTTCGCGCGTCTTGCTGCCGTATTGCGCGTGCAGATCGGCCGCCTTGTGCTCGGGGCGGAAATCGTTCGGGAAGGCGATGCCTTGTTCGCGCAGTGCGGCCAGCTTGACGCGGCGCTCGGCGATGATCTTGTTTTCATCGGGGGCGGCGGCTTGTTCTTGGATATCCGTAGTCATGGTGTTCTTCGTTGGTGATGATTGATGATGTGGTGCCAGCGCTGGCGCCACGCTGGCAAACAGTGCGTCGACGTCGAGTGCGGAGAAATCCGGCACGATGGCAATGACGTTGTCGAAGGCGGCAAACGCTTCGGCCGGCAGGGTGGTGGTGAGCACCACGACGCGCATGCCGGCACGGCGCGCCGCTTCCACGCCCAGGGGCGCGTCTTCAAAGACGATGCAGTTGTGCGGCAGCGCGCCGGCCAGCTGCGCGCCTTTCAGGAAAACGTCCGGGTGCGGCTTGCCCCGTTCCACGTCGGCGGCGCCGACGATGGCGTCGAAGCGGTGGCGCAGCTCCAGGCCGTCGAGCGTGAACGCGATGTTCTCGTCCGGCGCGGCGGTGCCCACCACCAGTCCCACGCCGTTCTGGCGCGCGCTGGCGATCAGCTGGTCGAAACCGGCGACGGTGGCCAGGTGCGGGGCATACAGTTCGCGGTAGACGACTTCCTTTTCAGCCAGCAGGGTGACGTGGTCGGCGTCCGCGCCCAGGTATTGGGCGATGATTTCGTGTCCCTGCCGTCCTGCCGTGTCGCGGAAAAAGGCATCCGCATCCAGCGCATGGCCGTGGCGTTCAAAGAACGCCAGCCACGATGTCGTGTGGAAGGCCATGTTGTCGACGATCGTGCCATCCATGTCGAACAGGAAGGCGCGCTGCGCCAGCGCCGGAGCGGATGCATTCATCCTTATACGCCTTGCTTGAGCGAGGCGGAAATGAACTCGTCGATGTCGCCATCGAGCACGCCCTTGGTATTGCCCGTCTCGAAACCGGTGCGCAAGTCCTTGATGCGGGACTGGTCCAGCACGTAGGAGCGGATCTGGTGGCCCCAGCCCACGTCCGTTTTCGAGTCTTCCAGCTTTTGCTGCTCGCTCATGCGCTTGCGCAGTTCATGTTCGTACAGCTTGGCTTTCAGCATTTCCATCGCTTCGGCGCGGTTGCGGTGCTGCGAACGGTCGTTCTGGCACTGCACCACGATGCCGGTCGGCGCATGGGTCATGCGGACGGCGGAGTCGGTCTTGTTGATGTGCTGACCACCGGCGCCCGACGCGCGGTAGGTATCGACGCGGATATCGGCCGGGTTGACGTCGATCTCGATCGAATCGTCGACTTCGGGATACACGAACAGCGACGTAAACGACGTATGGCGGCCGTTGGCCGAGTCGAACGGCGACTTGCGCACCAGGCGGTGCACGCCCGTTTCCGTGCGCAGGAAGCCGTAGGCGTGATCGCCCTCGACCTTCAGGGTGGCCGTCTTGATGCCGGCGACCTCGCCGTCGGACTGCTCGAGGATTTCGACCTTGAAGCCCTTGCGTTCGCAATAGCGCAGGTACTGGCGCAGCAGCATCGAAGCCCAGTCCTGGGCTTCCGTACCGCCGGCGCCAGCCTGGATGTCGATGAAGCAGTTGTTCGGGTCCATCGGATTGTTGAACATCCGGCGGAACTCCATGCTCTCGATGACCTTGCGGATTTCCTGCACGTCCTGCTCGATCGCTTCCAGCGTCTCGTCGTCGCCTTCTTCGCGGGCCATGTCGAACAGGTCGCGGGTGTCGCGCAGGTCGGCATCGGCCTTGGTCAGCGTGAAGACGATCGCTTCCAGCGCCTTCTTCTCTTTACCGAGGTCCTGGGCGCGCTTGGGATCGTTCCAGACGGTCGGATCTTCCAGCTCTTCGTTGACTTGCTCTAGTTTCTCCGACTTGACAGTGAAGTCAAAGATACCTCCGAAGTTCGGCTTCGCGGACCGTCAGGTCGTTCAGCAGGGCGGAGATGATATTGAGGCGTTCGGCTTCCATAATGTTCTGGTCTTCTATGGTGAAATCAAACCTTGGATTATACGCGAGCGTTGCCGGTTTCCGCTGCCGCTGCGGCGCAATTGCTGTTGCACGAGACAATAAAATCGTCATTTTGCTGTATTTGCGACAATATTTTTGCCTTGAAGATGGCTGGCGTGCTGCGTATGATGCTGGCGATATTGTCTTTCCACAGGAACATCTCATGTGCCACCCCCTGCGCCAACTTCCCCGTCTCGCCCTGTTACCGCTGCTGCTGGCCGGCTGCGGCGCCTTGCCGCCCGCCGCCACCACCGGGCCTGCCCTGGCCGCATCGGCCGCGCCGGCGGGCAGCACGGCCACGCTGGCTCTGCTGGAGACGACGGACTTGCACGCGAATGTGCTCAGTTACGATTACTACAAGCTGCAGGCGGAACCGTCGATCGGCCTGGAACGCACGGCGGCGCTGATCGCCCAGGCGCGCGCGCAATTTCCGAACAACCTGTTGCTCGACAACGGCGACACCATCCAGGGCACGGCGCTGGCCGACTATCAGGCATTGGTAAAACCGCTGGCCTGCGACCAGACCCTGGCCATCTACAAGGCGATGAATCTGCTGAAGGTCGATGGCGGCGGCATCGGCAACCATGAATTTAACTATGGCCTGGCCTTTTTGAACCAGGTGACGGGCAACCAGTTCGACGTCGACAGCGTCGATGCCGGCAAGCCGCGCTGCGCCGGCCCCGCGTTCCCGCAAGTGCTGGCCAATGTCTACAGCGTCAGGACGGGCCAGCCCCTGTTTGCGCCATATCACATCATCGACAAGCAGATCACGGCGGCCGGCCCCGATGGCAAACCGGTGACCAGCAGCGTGAAGGTCGGCATCATCAGCTTTGCGCCGCCCACCATCATGGCGTGGGACAAACGCTGGCTGGAAGGGCGCGTCTACACGCAGGGCGTGCGCGAGACGGCGGAAAAATTCATCCCCGAGATGCGCGCGAAAGGCGCCGAGCTGGTGGTGGCCATTTCGCACGGCGGCCTTGATGACAGCCCATATTCGCCGACCATGGAAAACGGCAATTACTACCTGTCGCAGGTGCCGGGCGTGGATGCCATGCTGATCGGCCATTCGCACCAGCTGTTCCCGAACGCGGCCAGCACGGTGCCGCAGTTTAATTTGCCCGGCGTCGACAAGGTCAAGGGATTGGTCAACGGCGTGCCTACCGTGATGGCCAATTTGTGGGGCAAGCACCTGGGCGTGATTGGCCTCTCCCTGCGCCACGACGGCAAGCAGTGGCTCATCGACAAGAGCGCCACCACGGTGGAAGCGCGCGGCATCCAGAACGCGGATAAAAGCTATGTGACGCCCGACGCGGCCATCGCCAGGCTGGTGGCCGAGGAGCACGCGGCGACGATCGCCTACGTGCAGACGCCGGTCGGCGCCACGGATTTCCGCATGTCGACGTATTTCGCCGACGTGGGCGACGTCAGCGCCATCGAAGTGGTGAACCAGGCGCAATCGGGTTATCTTGCCGCGTACGTCAAGGCGAACCTGCCGCAGTACGCGCACTTGCCCGTGCTGTCGATGTCGTCGCCGTTCAAGAGCGGTTCGGCCGGCGTATCCGACTACACGGATGTCAAGGCGGGCAATGTGGCGCTGAACAACGCGGCCGACCTGTATTTATATCCGAACGCGCTGTACGGCGTGAAGATGAATGGCGCGGAACTGAAAGCCTGGCTGGAACAGTCGGCGCGGCGCTTCAATACCATCGATCCTAACAAGCTGGAAGCGCAGGAACTGGTCAACACGGCCCACCCCAGCTACAACTTCGACGCCATCACCAGCGCCGACGTGCGCTACCAGATCGACGTCACGCAGCCGCCGGGCCGGCGCATCCAGGCGCTGACGTACAAGGGCAGGCCGGTGGACGCAGGCCAGGAATTCCTCATCGCGACAAATAATTACCGCGCCAGCGGCGGCGGCAATTTCCCTGGCCTCGACGGCAGCAAGACGGTGGTGGCCTCGCCCGACAACAACCGCGAACTGCTGATCGCCTACGTCACGCAAGAGAAAAACCTGACGCGCGCGAAAAACGGCTCGGCGCGCAGCTGGCGCTTCGCCAAAGCCGCCACCAAAGGCCCGGTGGTGTTCCACTCCGCGCCGAACATGATCGAGCTGGCCAAAGCGGCAGGCATCACCACTGTGACGCAGCTGAAGCCTGATGATGGCGCGGGCAAGGGTTTTGCGCTGTATCAGATCGATCTGTCGCAGTGAAGCGGCAAGCGTGGCTGCTGGTGCTGCTATTGGCCGTGGCGCCGCTGGCGTGGGCAGGCGCGGATGCCGTGACCACGGTGACGCAGGCCAAGGCGCTGATGCGCACCGGCCCCGCCGGGCAGCCGCAGGCGCGCGTCTTGTTTGAAACAGCGGCAGGGCAGGGCAGCGGTGCCGCCGCGTATTACCTGGGCCTGATGCTGAAAAACGGCATAGGTGGCGCGCAGGACGGCGCCGCCGCCTCGCGCTGGCTGGAATTGGCGGCACAGCGCCAGGTGGCGCCCGCCATGTTCATCCTGGCTAACATGCTGCTGGCCGGGGACGAGGCCAGGGCGCGCTTCTGGCTCGATGCGGCCTGCGACGCCGACTACCCGGAAGCGCTGCTGCAAAAGTCCGTCGCCCTGAGCGAGGGGCGGATGGGTTATGCCCACCACGAGGCGCAAGCGGCCCTGTTCCTGAAAATGGCCGAACACGCGATGGGGCATCGGCAGCCCGAGCCGTGATGCATTGAGCGTGCAGGCCGGACTAGGCTGCGCCGGGTTTGGCCCGCAGGTGGTTCGCCGCTTCGACCACGGCCAGCGGATTGCGCGACAGCAGGGCGCCGGCCAGGTCGAGCAGGCCGGCGGCGGCCTTGATGGCCGCTTTCGTATCATGGATGTCGGCCACCGTTTGCTTGCCGTGTTCGATGGCCGCATTCACGTTGGCCACGGCCTGCTGCGCACCCTGGTTGATCATATAAATACCCTGGGCGCGGAAAAACGCCACCATCTGGTCGAGATGGATTTCAATTTGCCGCAGATCCTGCAGCACCTGTCGCGGCACCGACGTCAGTGCGTTGTTCAGGCGCACGCGCAGTTCGAGCACCTGGTTCGATGCCTGCGCCAGCCTGTCGGCGATGTCGTCGACTTGTTTCTCATCAAGGGCGATAAGCGTGTTCATGTTGGCCTCCTACCAGGGTGCGGGGGAATACTGCGTGGCTTGGCGCTGCAGGACGTCGACCTGGCTGGCAAAGGCATTGAGCTGGCGCGCCAGGCCGGGATCTTGCATGGGCTTGGCGCGCAGGGCGCTGATGCTGCGCTGGAGTTCCGTGATGGCCGCGGCATAGGCTTCGACGAGTTTGCCCCGTTCGCGCAACTGCCGGCTGTCCAGGTAGAGCTTGGCCTTCAGGTAGCTGCTGGCCAGCGGTTCCCGGGCGGCGGCGGCGTCGAGCGCGCCGTTCAGGGTGGCGATGGTCATGTTCTCGTCGCGCAGATTGGCCTGGTAATTGGCTTGCGCGAAGGTCTTGAGCGCATCGCTGATGATATAAATATCTTCCTCGCGCTCGAGCAATGCGCGGATGCCCGCCGCCTGCTTGCGCTGTGTCGCGACGCGGCTCAGCAAGTCGCTCAACTGCACGACCTTGCCCAGCTTGTCGGCATCGAGCAAGGGCGTGCCGCCGCTCGATTGCAGGGCCGCCAGCGATGTGCCCAGCGCGCCGATGTCATCGTTGTAGTCAGACAGGCTGTCGTTGGCCAGCGCCGCCAGCACGCTGGCATAGCGTTGCAGCACATTGTTCAGCTCGGCGGATCCGGCCAGCGCCTGTGCATACGCCATGCAACTGTCCGTGGCGGCCTGTTCTGTATCCTGCGGCGCGTACGGGCGGTCGACGATGAGTCCCTTGCGCCGCATATTATTGGTGCAGCTGTGCATGGAGTGCCCCAGCATCGGCGTAAACGTGGCGGTAACGGCCGTGGTTTGCCCCGCAAATTGCTCGACAGGCTTGAAGTTCTGGCAGCCGCTGCTCAGGACTCCCGCCAGCAGGCATGCACAGAGTGTAGTGATCGACTGGCGCATAGAGCCTCCAATTGAATGGATCAGATTGCCTTGCCCAGGCCGGATGACCTTGGTTCCACGACCTTAGCACCGGGAGCGCGCGCCGGCCTTGCGACAGATCAGGACGGGCCGCCAGCGGCGCAGGGGGCCGTGCCAGCGGTGTTTCAGAAAGGAACATCATGTGCCACTGCGTCATATGTTCCTTACAGAAGACTGACAATCGACCAAGCAATTGGGCGTTTTACACATGCTGCGATGCGTCATATGTATCTGTTGCTGCTGTCAGATTACTCACCTACAATGTTTTATCGATGGGGCGGTTATCCAGCGTACGACTATAAAAAAAATGTTGTATTAAAGGAGATGACAAATGAATTTCAAACAGAAATTGCTCGTTGCAAGTCTGGTGCTGGGTTTCTCTCAATCCGCTTTCGCAGCCGAACCCATCAAGATCGGCGTGTCCGGTCCGTTCACGGGCGGCTCCGCGCCGATGGGCGTGTCGATGCGCGACGGCGTCAAGCTGGCCGTCGCTGAAATCAATGCCAAAGGCGGCGTGCTGGGCCGTTCGCTGTTGCTGATCGAGCGCGACGACGAAGCGAAGAACGAACGGGGCGTGCAAATTGCCCAGGAACTGATCAACAAGGAAAAAGTCGCCGCCACCGTCGGCTATATCAACACGGGCGTGGCCCTGGCTTCGCAGCGCTTCTACCAGGAAGCCAAGATTCCCGTCATGAACAATGTGGCGACCGGCTCCATCGTCACCAAGCAGTTCGCCGACCAGCCGGAAAACTACATCTTCCGCAATGCGGCCAATGACACCATCCAGTCCGGCATGATCGTGCACGAGGCGATCGAGAACCGCAAGTTCAAGAAAGTGGCGATCCTCGCCGACTCGACCAACTATGGCCAGCTGGGCCGCGAAGACCTGGAAAAGGCGCTGGAAAAGAAAGGCGTCAAGCCCGTTGCCATTGAAAAATACAATATCAAGGACGTCGACATGACGGCCCAGCTGCTGAAAGCCAAGCAGGCTGGCGCGGAAGTGGTGCTGACCTACGGCATCGGCCCGGAACTGGCGCAGATCGCCAACGGCATGGAAAAACTGGGCTGGAAAGTGCCGCTGATCGGCAGCTGGACCCTGGCCATGGGTAACTTCATCGACAACGCCGGCAAGAACGGCAATGGCACGCGCATGCCGCAAACCTTCATCCAGGATGCCAGCACGCCGAAGCGCAAGGCCTTCATCGACGCCTACGTGGCTGCCTACAAGCCGTCGGGCGGACGCATGCCGTCGGCCGTCTCGGCTGCGCAAGGCTACGATTCCATCTACCTGCTGGCCGCAGCCTTCAAGCAGGCGGGCGGCACCGATGGCCCGAAAGTGCGCGCCGCGCTGGAAAACCTGACGGACAAGGTGGAAGGCGCCGTGACGACCTACAACAAACCGTTCAGCAAGACCAACCATGAAGCCATCACGGCCGAAGTGACCGTGTTTGGCGAAGTCAAGGACGGCAAGGTCGTCCTCGCCAAGTAATCGCTGCGGACATTCGCCGCGCAATGGCCAGCCTTGAGGAATCAGGACTGGCCATTTTTTCATCTTTCGTCTTCCGGGGAATACCATGGAAATCTTCCTGCAGCTTGTCTTCAGCGGCATCGCGCTGGGCATGATCTATGCCGTCATCGCCTTCGGCTACCAGCTGACCTTCGCCACTTCCGGCACCCTCAATTTCGGCCAGGGCGAGTCCCTGATGCTGGGGGCGCTGGTGGGCCTTTCGCTGGTGGGCACCATCCACGGCGGCCCTTACATGAGCTATCTCCTGATGATCCCCATCGTCATCGCCTTCGGCGCCTTGCAGGGCGTGTTCGTCGAATGGATAGGCGTGCGGCCCGCCATCAAGATCAAGTCCGAATTCGGCTGGATCATGTCGACCATCGCGCTGGCCATCATTTTCAAGAACGTGGCGGAAAATATCTGGGGCAAGGACGACCTGACCTTCCCGTCGCCGCTCTCGGCCGCGCCGTTCAAGGTGCTGGGCGCGAACGTGCAGCCGATGCAGGTGGCCGTCATCGTCGGCGCGCTGGCCATCATGCTGGCCGTCGAGCTGTTCAACCGCAAGTCGATCTACGGCAAGGCCGTGGTGGCGACGGCAAATGACCGCGACGCGGCCGGCCTGATGGGCATCAACACGGGCATGGTGATCACCTTTTCGTATGCGCTGTCGTCGGCCACGGCTGCCTTTGCGGGCGTGCTGGTGGCGCCCCTGACCCTGACCGGCGCCACCATGGGTGCGTCCTTGGGCCTGAAAGCGTTCGCGGTGGCCATCATCGGCGGGTTGACCTCGGGCATGGGCGCCGTCGTCGGCGGCCTGATCCTGGGCATCGCCGAGACCACCACCGGCTATTACATTTCCACCGGCTACAAGGAAGTGCCAGGCCTGCTGCTGTTGCTGCTGGTGCTGGCCGTCAAGCCGTCCGGCCTGTTCGGCAAAGCCGCGATCAAGAAAGTCTGAGGATCACATGAACAAGAAATTCACCATGCTGGCGCTGAGCGCGGCGGGCCTGGCCGCGCTCGTGCTGTTCCCCATCCTTATCCCGAATCCCTACTACATCCACCTGGCCGAAACCATCCTGATCTACGCCATCCTGCTGTTCGGCCTCGACATCGTCGTCGGCTACACGGGGCAGGTGTCGCTGGGCCACGCGGGCCTGTTCGGCATCGGCTCGTATGCCACGGGCGT
>NZ_LT607497.1:95271-149984 GCF_900095235.1 Janthinobacterium sp. UMAB-60 | reverse complement strand
ATACGCAGTAGAGAAAAACCCCGCCAGCAATGGTGGGGTTTTTTTTCGTCTGGTGGTTTTAGCCATACCAGCACTTGCCGGGTTTTTGAAAGGGATATCTTGTCTGCTGTGCATACACTGGAGCAATTACGCACTGGCCAACTGGCCGGCGTGCGCCGTCTGACGCTGTCCTGTGGCTTGAGCGACTTCCCGCGTGAGATATTCGACTTGGCCGACAGCCTGGAAATTCTTGATTTGTCGGGCAATGCGCTGTCCTGCCTGCCTGACGATTTGCCGCGCCTGCACAAGCTGCGCATCATTTTTTGCTCGGATAATCTGTTCACCACTTTGCCTGCCGTGCTCGGTTCCTGCCAGAAACTGAGCATGATCAGCTTCAAGGCGAACCAGATACGCCACGTGCCGGCCACAGCCTTGCCACCCAGGCTGCGCTGGCTGACCCTGACCGACAATGCCATCGAAGTCTTGCCGGATGAACTGGGCAAGTGCGGGCAATTGCAGAAACTCATGCTGGCGGGAAATTGCTTGGCCAGCTTGCCCGCCTCCCTGGCCAATTGCCGCCAGTTGGAACTGGTGCGCATTGCCGCCAACCGTTTCACGGCGCTGCCCGACTGCCTGCTGTCTTTGCCGTGCCTGAGCTGGCTTGCGTACGCGGGCAACCCGTTCACGGAAGCACGCGAACTGGCAACCCTGACCGATGCCGGCGCGGCGGGTGTAGCCTGGCCCCGCCTGGCATTGGCGCAGCAGCTGGGCGAGGGCGCATCGGGCGTGATATACCGTGCCCGCCTCGATGGGCGTGATGATGTCGCCGTCAAAGTATTCAAGGGGGCGATGACCAGCGACGGCTTGCCACGCAGCGAAATGGCCGCCTGTGTCGGCGCGGGTGCTCATCCGGGCCTGATTCCCATTCTTGGGACGCTCGATGGGCATCCGCAACAGGCGATGGGCCTGGTCATGCCGCTCATCGATGCTGCCTTCCGCAACCTGGCCGGTCCGCCCAGCCTGGTATCATGCACGCGCGATGTGTATGTCGATGGCGTGCACTTTGATGCACCACAAGCCTTGGCCATTGCCCATGGCATCGCCTCGGCCGTGTGCCAGTTGCATGCGCGCGGCATCGTGCATGGTGATTTGTATGGACACAATATCCTGCATGCGGATGCCGGCGCCTGCCTGCTGGGCGACTTTGGCGCGGCGTCCATGTTTGCGCCCGGCTCGTCGCAGGGGAACTTACTGCAGAGTATAGAGGCGCGCGCCTTTGGCGTGCTGCTGGGCGAGTTGATCGCGCATTGCGCGACGCCCTTGCCGGCCCTGCAGGCCGTGATGGATGCTTGCCTGCAGGAAGACGTGCTGCGGCGGCCACAGTTCGACATGCTCGAGCGGGCATTGCGGGACATGCTCCCCGCATAAAAAATGGCGCAACCTTCGCAGGCTGCGCCATTTTTATTTCAGGCTGAGAATATTCAGCCTTGGACTGCTTTTTCCGGCAGGGCGATCTGGTTGTCGACGCTGAACTGATAATCCTTGAAGACGTGTTCGGCCGTCAGGATCTGGTATTCGCCGTTGTCCAGCTTGTGCGTGGTGTCCTTCAGGCGATACGTGTAATGGCCGCAGGTCCAGCAGTTGAAGTTGCGCATGTGGGTGCACAGGCACGTCTTGTCCATCACGACGACGGTTTTTTGTTCAGGATGGGCCGCCACTTCGCGGTTGTACGAGTTGATGTACGCGCAATTGCCCGTCGCGTCGAGCAGGTAGCCATACGATTCGCAGCCTGGACGGATGCCGGCGCCGATGGCGGGCGTGTTTTTCAGCATGCGCATCGGGTAGCCGGTCGGCGAGACGCCGTTGACGATGATGTCTTCTTCCGAGGCCTTGTAGTATTCCTGCTTGACCTTGTTTGGCAAGCCGCATTCCTCGGTGACGGTGAAGCGCGTCGCCACTTGCACGCCAGCTGCGCCCGCTTCCAGGAAGGAGACGGCATCGCTGCCCGTGAAGATGCCGCCGGCGGCGATCAGCGGGATGTCCAGCTGTTCCGTCTTCAGGTAGGCGAGGATTTCGGCGGTAATCGTGTGCAGGTCGTAATTGGCCCAGTCCATGCCGAAACCCAGGTGGCCGCCGGCCAATGGTCCCTCGACGATGATGAAGTCGGGCAGGCGGTCCAGCTTGGCGTTCTTGCGCAGGAAAATCTGCAGGGCGCGCACGGACGAGACGATGATGCCCAGCTTGGCATCGCGGAAACGCGGATGGTCGGCGATCAGCGCAAACGAGCCGAAGTGCAGGCCGGCCGACAGGGTGATACCGTCGATGCCTGCGTCCAGCGCCGCATTCAGGCGCACGCGCAAGGTTTCGCGCGGGCCATTCATAGTCAGCTTTTCCATGCAATTGACGAAGATCAAGCCATCGCCTTTTTTCGCTTCCATGGTGCGGCCGATATGCAGGCGCTGCGCTTCCGCCAGGCGGCCCAGGTCGAACTGCACCACGGCCTTGTCGCTGTTATTGATGTTGAACTTGTACAGTTTCGTCTTGTCTTTGACGAAGGTGGTGTCGAAACGGCGATCCGACACATCTTCCACCATGGCATCGGAGATATGCCCGATACCGTTCAGCCGGGCCGCTTCCAGGGCCAGCTCCGACGTGGAAATATCCACACCCATTCCGCCTATCATGATGGGCACATATTCTTTTTTGCCAAATCGCAGGCGGAAATCATCAACACGTTTCATTGCTATCCTTAGACTACCGTGGTTATCACTGAGCCAGATGTACGGTCAAGCCCGCTGCCGGTCGGGCGCGCGGGCGCATGTAGCTGTGCGCAGCTTCAATTCTACCCCAAGCGGGCAGGCTCGCCGGGGCGGCTTGCCAGCATGCCGGTGCAAGCGCGGGCCGGATCGCGCACCTCATCGGGCATTTAAGCGAAATTAATCGCGGAAATTGTTAAATTCCAGCGGCATGTCGGGCACGTCCTTGCGCAGCATGGTCATGGCCGCCTGCAGGTCGTCGCGCTTGGCGCCCGTGACGCGCACGGATTCACCCTGGATGCTCGCTTGTACCTTCATCTTGCTGTCCTTGATGACGCGCACGATTTTCTTGGCATCATCCGATTCGATGCCATTCTTGATCTTGATGATCTGCTTGACCTTGTCGCCGCCGATCTTCTTGATATCGCCTTCGTCGAGGAAGCGCACATCGACCTTGCGTTTGGTCAATTTGTTCGTCAGTACGTCGCGCACCTGGCTGAGCTGGAATTCCGAGTCCGCAAACGCGGTCAATTCGTTTTCCTTGTGTTCGACGCGGGCGTCGCTGCCCTTGAAGTCGAAGCGGGTCGTGATTTCCTTGTTGGATTGCTCGACGGCATTCTTGACTTCGATCATATCGGCTTCGGAGACTACATCAAATGATGGCATGGTCTGTTCCTTTTCTTGTTAAAGCGAGCGCGCGCTCGGCGCACTGGGCCTTGGCGGCTGATTCTGCGCCATGGGACGGCCCTGTTAAAGATGCGACATTTTAACGGACAACGGGCAAGTCGCCCTTGTCCTGAGGTGGTTTTTTGTCGCTTTCGCTCTATAATCGAGCAAAATTCCCCTATCCCATGCATCCAGAGCTCACCATCGAACATAATTACTCCCTCCAGCGCCTGAATACCTTCGGCATCACGGCCAACGCGGCCACCTACGTACGCATCACTTCGCAAGCCGAATTGCAGGCCGCGCTGCAAGATCCCGCCTTGTCCGCCATGCCGCACCTGATACTGGGCGGCGGCAGCAACATCGTTCTGACGGGCGATTTTCCCGGCGCCGTGCTGCACATGGCCACGCGCGGCATGCGCCTGGCGCAGGCGGACTTCGAGACCATCCTCGTCACGGCCGCCGCCGGTGAAAACTGGCACGACTTCGTGCAGTGGACCCTGGCGCAAGGCGTGGGCGGGCTGGAAAACCTGTCGCTGATCCCCGGCACGGTGGGCGCGGCCCCTATCCAGAATATTGGCGCGTATGGCGTTGAAATCAAGGATTATCTGCATAGCGTGAGCGTCATGCACAGCGCCAGCGGCATCGTCTTCGACATGGACCGCGACGCTTGCCGTTTCGCTTACCGTGACAGCATCTTCAAGCAGGCGGACGGGCGCGAGCTGATCGTGCTGGAAGTGACGTTTGCCTTGCCGGCCGAGTGGCAGCCGAACTTGCGCTATGCGGAACTGGCACAGGCCGTGGCCGAGCGCAATCTTGCCGAACCGACGCCGCAACAGGTGGCTGAAACGGTGATGGCGATACGTCGGCGTAAATTGCCCGACCCGGCCGTGATCGGCAATGCGGGCAGCTTCTTCAAGAACCCCGTGGTGTCACGTGAGCAGTGTGTGGCCTTGCTGGAACGTTTTCCCGCGCTCGTCCACCATGCGCAGCCCGATGGTACGGAAAAACTGGCGGCCGGCTGGCTGATCGATCAGTGTGGCTGGAAGGGAAAAAACCTGGGGCCCGCGGGAGTGTATCCCAAGCAGGCGCTGGTTCTGGTGAATAATGGCGGCGCTCGTGGCGCGGACATTACCCGGCTGGCGAAAGCGATACAGGATGACGTCGAGGCGAAATATGGCGTGCGCCTGTCGCCCGAGCCTGTGTTTGTTTAATCAGGCAAAATGGCAGACGTAATCGAGCGTCTCCACCGTTTCAATATCAAAATGGCTATTGCCCGGCACCTTGAATTGCTGGCCCGCGGCATAGCTGTTCCATTCTGTCGCGTCGGCCAGGCGGACCTTGCACAGGCCACCGACGATTTCCATCGTTTCCGGCGCGCCCGTGTTGAAGCGCAGCGATGACGGAAAAATCACGCCCACGCTTTTCTTCGTGCCATCGGCCAGGATGACATTGTGCGAGACGCACTTGCCGTCAAAGTAGATATTCGACTTTTTGACGACGCTGACATTGTCCAGTTGTGTGCTCATGCTTCACTTTCCTTCAGTTAAAAATCAGTCTTCGACGTCATCGGCGCTCAACACGCTGTTGCGTCCGCCGCGCTTGGCCGCGTACAGGGCCTGGTCGGCGCGGTTGATCAGTTGCTCGACCGTAGAGTCCGGAGACGGCACGATGGTGGCCACGCCGATCGAGATGGTGACGATGCCCGTGCTGGTCGCCGGGTTCTCGATCTGCAAACCCTCCAGGTGACGCCGGCACGCTTCGGCGATCAGCAAGGCCCCTGCGGCCTGCGTTTCGGGCAGGATCAGGGCGAATTCCTCGCCCCCATAGCGGGCTGCCAGGTCGGCCGGGCGTTTCAGATGTTCCGTCAGCACGGCGGCCACTTTTTTCAGGCCCAGATCGCCCGCCAGGTGGCCAAAGTGATCGTTATAGCTTTTAAAATGGTCGATATCGCAGAAAAGCAGGCTCAGCGGCGACTTGTCGCGCTGGCCCCGCTGCCATTCGAATTGCAGGGTTTCATCGAAGCGGCGGCGGTTGGCGATGCCTGTCAAGCCATCGAGGGCGGCAAGTTTTTGTAATTCAATATTCGCATCGGCCAGGTTTTTTTGGCTTTCGCGCAGGAAGCGAAATGCCTGGTCGCGCTGCAGGCGGCTGATGTGCGCGTTGGAATGGTAGCGTATGCGTGCCAGCAATTCCAGGCGGTCCGGCAGTTTCACCACGTAATCATTGGCGCCGACGGCAAAGCTGTGGGCCTTCAGTTTCGGGTCATCCTTGGCCGACAGCACGATTACCGGCACATGCGCGAGCGCCGCGTGTTCGCGGTACAGCTGGATCAAGGCGAAGCCGTCGATGCCCGGCAGCACCAGGTCTTGCAGGATGACGGTCGGTTGCAAGCGCAGCGCCGTGTCCAGCGCCTGCGTGGCGTCGGTCACGTAATGAAACTCGATATCCTGCTGGTCGCTCAGCATGCGCCGGATTGCCTCAGCAATGATCAACTGGTCGTCCACCAGCAGCACGCTGACCTTGAATTCGGTCAATGCGGGCTCATGCAGGGTGAAACTGGAGGAAAATTCTGGCATTGCATTCTTTTCAGATGTTAGGGGAGGGCTCCCACCCATTGTTGAGTTTTGCGCCCAGGCGGTTGCGCAGGCTGGCGCCTATTCTATCCAATGGCAGGATTTGTTGCGCTGCATCGAGTTCGGCCGCGGCGCGCGGCATGCCATACACGGCACTGCTGGCCTGGTCTTGCGCTATCGTTGTCTTGCCCGCGCGGCGCATGGCCAGCAAGCCGTCGCCGCCATCGCGGCCCATGCCTGTGAGCAACACGCCGATGGCGTCGCCGCGCCAGTGCTGTGCCACGCAATGAAAGAAGACATCGACGGAAGGACGGTAAACATAGTCGCGTGGTGCCGCATCGTAACCCAAACGATAATTTTGATCTAGCAGCAAGTGATCATTGGTCCTGGCGACCAGCACGCTGCCGGCCACCAGTTCGTCGCCCTCGGCGATCACGCGCACCGGCATGTCCAATTGATCGTCCAGCCATTTGGCGAAGTGCGAGGCAAAGGTTTCATCGATATGTTGCACCACCACGATGGCGCAGCCGGGCGGCGCCGTCCAGCCGGACAGCACCTTGGCCACCGCTGACGGCCCGCCCGTCGAGGCGCCGATGGCCAGCAGCGTCGACACCTGGCCGTCACCCCGTTCGCCGCCATTGCCGTTTGCCTGGCGCGGCGGCGGCGCTTCGGCGCTGTGGCGTATCAGCTTGCCGATGGTCTTGATCTTGGCCAGCAGTTCGCTGTCGCCACCCACTTCCCCCTGCAGCACGGGCGTGGCCGTGACGTCGAGCGCGCCGGCGCCCAGCGCGCGGAAGACCTGGTTGACATTGTCCTGCGGGCGCCCCGTGACCACCAGGATGGCGCACGGGCTTTGCTCCATGATCAGGCGCGTCGCTTCCACGCCATCCATCTCCGGCATGTTCAGGTCCATCAGGATCAGGTCGGGACGGTTGCCCTCGCACATGCGCACTGCCTCCAGTCCCGTGCGGGCGATCCACAGCACCTGGTGCTCCTGCGTGCTGGCGACCACCCGGCGCAGGGCCTCGGCGGCCATGGCGACATCGTTAACAATGGCAATTTTCATGAAGTACGACTCATAAGCTGGCATCTCCTATCAGGTCGGCCACCGCGTCGAGCAAGGTCTCGTCGTGGAAGCTGCCTTTGGTCAGATAATAATCGGCGCCGGCGGACAGGCCGCGCGCGCGGTCTTCCGGGCGGTCCTTGTACGAGACGATCATCACCGGCAGCTTGTGCAGGTGCAGGTCCTTCTTGATCAGCGAAACGAGCTCGATGCCATCCATGCGCGGCATGTCCACGTCGGTGATCACCAGGTCGTATTCTCCGCTGCGCACCACGTTCCAGCCGTCGATGCCGTCGATGGCCACGTCGACCTCGAAGCCGCGCGCCAGCAGCAACTTGCGCTCCATCTCGCGCACCGTCAGCGAATCGTCGACGACGAGGATGCGCTTGGCGCGGCGCTGCTGCGCGTGGCCCGCCTGCGCCAGCTGGTGCAGGCCGCCCTCGTGCAGCAGTTTGTCGATCGACAGCAGCAAATCGGGCACGTCGAGGATCAGCACCGGCTCGCCGTCGTCGAGCAGGGCGGCGGCGGAAATGTCGCGCATCTTGCCGAAGATCGGATCGATGGCCTGCACCGCCAGGCTTTGCTCGCCGCGGATGGCGTCGACCACCAGCGCATAGCTCTGCTTGCCGCGTCCGATCACCACCACCGGCAAATCGTCGGCGCTGCCGGGCGTTTCGCCCAGCTCCAGCACCTGCGCCGCCGACACCAGGCCCAGATGCTCGCCCTTGAGTTCAAAGAATTGCTTGTTTTCCAGGGTATGGATGGCCGCTTGCGGCACGCGCACTACGCTTTCCACCTTGACGATGGGGATGGCGTAGGCCTCGCCCTGGATGTCGATCACCAGCGCGCGCACGATCGACTGCGTCAGCGGCAGGGTAATCAGGGCGCGAAAACCCCGCCCCGGCTCCGATTCCAGGCGCACCGTGCCGTTTTGCTGGCGTATCGTCTCGTGCACGATATCGAGGCCCACGCCGCGTCCGGACAACTGGTTGGCCGTCGCTTTCAGGCTGAAGGCGGGCAGGAACAGGAATTCCAGCAGCTCGCCCGGCGACAGCGCGGCGGCCATGGCGGGGCTGGCCATCTTGCGCTCGATGACGGACTGGCGGATTTTTTCCAGGTCGACGCCGCGCCCGTCGTCGCTGATCTCGATGCTCAGCATGCCGGCGCGGTGGCGCGCTTCCATGCGTATCGTGCCCATTGCTTCCTTGCCCGCGTCGATGCGCTCGTACGGGCCTTCCATGCCATGGTCGATGGCATTCCTCAGCATGTGGTTCAGCGGGCTTTCGATCTTCGCCAGGATGTCGCGGTCGACCAGCGTGTCTTCGCCGTCGATCTCCAGCTGCACTTCCTTGCCCAGGCTGCGCGCCAGGTCGCGCACCATGCGGGGAAACGCATGGATGCCGTCGCGGAAAGGACGCATGCGCAGGGCCAGCACTTCGTCGACCATGCCCTGCGAGACGGCCAGCAGGCGCCGCTCATAGGTTTCGATGTCGGCGATGTGCTCGAGCATGAACTGCTTCAGCGGCTGCGTCTTGTGCAGCGCCAGCAAGGACTTTTCCATCAGGCCCGGATCGCCCGAGCGGGCAATGGCCTCATGCAGGTGTTCGATGGCGGAAAACAGACTGCTCTGGTTGCGCTTGAAGCGCTGCAGCGCGCCGATGAACGGGTGCATCTGGTGCGCATTGATGCGCGATTCGCTGGCCAGCGACAGCAGTTTGTCGAAGTTCTGCGCCTGGGTCTTGGCTGGCGCCGCACCGGTACGCGGCGCCGGGGCTGCCGTTTCCGCTTCCTCTCCCGCCAGGCCGCTGGCCACGGGGGCCTGTGGTTCTGCCGCTTCCGGCGGCAAGGGAGCTGGCGCGGGCGCCGAGGGCAGGGCTGGCAGCTCCGGCAACTCGGCGATGCCGGCGATGGCGTTCAGGGTCTGGTTGATCTGCGTCGCGTTGGCGGCCAGCCACGCTTCGGCGCCCGCATCGTCCAGGCGTGACAGTTGCACGATCAGGTCGACGCCCGACAGCAGCACGTCGACCCGCTCCGGCGTGAGTTTCAAGCGGCCATGCTGGGCGGCGACAAAGCTGTCTTCCATGCCGTGCGCCAGTTGCACCACCACTTGCAGGCCGACGATGGCGGCGGCGCCCTTGATCGAGTGCGCCGCGCGCATCATCGATTCGACGGCGGCCGCGTCGCCCGCATGGCGCTCCATGGCCAGCAAGCCATCGGTGAGAATCTGGGTCTGGCTGTCCGCCTCCATGCGGAACAGGTCCAGCATGGAAAAGGCACTCAGGTCGCCGTACTGGTCCTGGCTCATCGTAATAGTCTCGCAAGTTGAAAGCCGATCAGCGCCGTGTCGAGGCAGCCGATGCGCATGTCGCCCTCGGTGATGACACAAGACAGGAAGCGCGACAGGCCCTTGTTGATGGTGGCCGCAGGCGTTTGCACGCTGCCCGACGCGTAGCGCACGATGCCGTGCAGGTCGGCCACGGGCAGGGCATAGGCTTGCTCTTCCCAGCGCATCAGCAGCAGGCGCGCAAACGTGTGGCGGCCGCGGGCCGCGGGCGCACCCTGTTCGTCGATGCCCAGCAAACTGGCCAGCGACATGCACGGATACAGCTTGCCGCCGATATTGACGATGCCAGACAGGCCGCGCCCGCTGCGGTGCGGCAGCACGTGCGGCTTCGCCTGCGGCGCCACGGCGTCGAACACGCGCGTGGGCAGCGCCAGCCATTCGCGGCCGATGCGAAACACCAGCGCCGAGCTGTCGCGCACTTCGCCGCCCGCATCGACCTGGCGGAAGTGGCTGGCCCAGTCGCGCCGGTAGTGTTCATCCACGGGCCGCTGCAGGTTGCGCTGGGCGGCGCCCGCATACACGTCGCAGTTGCGGCAATGGACGTTGGCGGGCAGTTTGGGACAGCTCTGGTCGCCGACCACGCCGATATGGTTCCAGCAGTCGTCGATGCTGGCGAGGGACTCGGTGGCGATGAGATTGGTCATGCGTGCCCCTTAGTTGGACGCCTGGCGGCGCTGGTAGATGCGCGCCGCGCGCGCCTTCAGGGTGGTGGCGGCCGTGTGGTTGCCATTGCGTTCTGCCAGCAAGGACAGGTGGCACAGCGCCTCGTAATGGTCCGGTTGCAAATAGATGCAGCGGCGCCAGTAGTCGTCGGCCAGGTCCATCTTGCCGGCCAGTTCATTGATCATGCCCAGCATGAAATACGCTTCCGCCGCTTCGGGTACGCGGGCCAGGTGGGCGTGGCATTTTTCGCCCGCTTCGCGCAACTGGCCACGGTCGGCCAGCAGGCGCGCCTCGGCCAGCAGATCCGCCGGTGGCTGCGGCGCCTGCACCGGTACGGGGCGCGGACGCGCCGCCGGAGCAGGGGCGGCGCGGGCCGGCGCGGGCCGTGGCGCGGGCGGCACGCTGCGCAGCGCGCGCGTCGGCGGCGGCAAGGCGGCCACCTGGATCACGGCGGCCGGTGGCGTGGCTTCCTTTTTCAGCGCGAAGGCCTGGCGGAACTGCAGCGTCGCAAAGCCATTCTGGCAGAACGAGGGCACTTCCGCATAGCCGGCCAGCAGCATGCCGTCGTCGGCCAGCAGGGCGGACAGATTGGCGATGGCCGCGCGCGTGGTCGGCTTGTCGAAATAAATCAGCAAGTTGCGGCAGAAGATGACGTCGTAATGGCGGCTGTAGGTAGCGGTATCGAACTGCAGCAGGTTGCCCTGCCTGAAGGTCACCTGTTCGCGCAGGGCGTCGATGAGGCGGTAGGCGTCATCGGCCACGTGCGTGAAATACCGTTCGCGGAAGGCCACGTCCTGCGCGCGGAAGGCGTTGCGGCCATAGATTCCTGCCTGCGCCCGCTCGATGCAGCCGGGACTGAGGTCATACGCATCGATGCTGAACGCCTGTTTCGGCACGCCGCCGTCGCGCAGCGCCATGGCCATCGAATACGGTTCCTCGCCGCCCGCGCACGGAATCGAGAGGATGCGCGTGGCGCGCCCGCGCGCCCAGCGTTCCTGCACCAGTTCGACGGTGGCGTAAAACGCCTGCGGATCGCGGAACAGCCACGATTCGGGCACCACCACCAGTTCGATCAATTGGGTCATTTCGGCCGGCGTGAGCGCCCGCAGGTAGGCTTCGCTGTCGCTGAAGCCCGTCTGCTCCATGCGCTGGCCGACGGCCCGTTCGGCCACGGCTTTGGAGACGGACAGGCCGGTCGCGCGGCGCAGCAGGGTTTGCGCCGTCATGCCGCGCTCGCGTCTTGAAACAGCAGCGCGCGCACGTCGGGCGGCAGCAGGTGTGCCAGTTCGACCAGTTGCACGATGCCGTCGGCGTCGCTGGCCACCTGGCCCAGGAACGGCGCCGTCGCCACGCCGCTGTCTTCAAGCCCTTGCGGGTCGATGTCGGCGATGCCGCGCACCTGCGAGGTCATCAAGCCCAGCGCATGCGTGGCGCCGCCAGGCGTGCGGTAGTCGACGATGACGATGCGCGTGTCGAACTGCGCGGCGGCGGCCGGCAGCCCGGCCAGGCGCGACAGGTCGATCACGGGCACGGGCGTGCCGTGCAAGTCCATCAGGCCGGCCACATAGTCTGGCGTGAGCGGCAACTGTTTCAGTTCCAGCAGCGGCAAGACGCGCACGATGCCGGCCAGGGGCAGGCCATAGCGGTCGCGTCCGATGTGAAAGAGCAGCACTTTCATGGGGTCAGATGGTGACGGCGAAAGTCGAGACGCTCGACTGCAGGTCGCCCGCCGCATATTGCAGCTGGTGCACCGCCTCGCTGGTGGCTTTCAAGGATTCCACCGTTTGCTGGGTGGCGTCGTTGAGCTGCATCATGGTGTCGGAAATCTGCGACGCGCCTATCGCTTGCGACTGCATGCCTTGCAGCACGGCGTCGAATTGCGGCGTGAGTTTCTGCACCTGGTCCATCACGGACGACAGCTGCTCGGCCACTTGCCGCACTTCGCCCACGCTGCGTCGAATTTCCTCAGAGAATTTATCCATGCCCATCACGCTGGCCGACACGGCCGATTGCATTTCCTTGAGCATTTGCTCGATATCCCAGGTGGACACAGAGGTCTGGTCGGCCAGGCGGCGAATTTCCGTGGCCACCACGGAGAAGCCGCGGCCCGCTTCGCCCGCTTTTTCCGCCTCGATGGCGGCGTTCAGCGAGAGGATATTGGTCTGGTCGGCCACCTTGGTGATGGTGATCAGGACGCTATTGATATTGCTGGCCTTTTCCGACAGGGCGGCCAGCTTGGCGTTGATGGAATCGGTGGCCGAGACCATGTGCTGCATGGTCGAATCCATGCGTTTGAGGTTGTTTTGCGCTTCGGCCGTGGCATTCGTCGTGTAGTCGGCCACGGCCGTGGCGTCTTCCATGGTTTTGAGTAACTGGCTCGTGTTGGCCGAAATTTCCTTGGTGGTGCTGAGAATTTCCACGCTGGTTTGCGCCTGCTCGATGCCGGTCGCTTCCTGCTGGCGTGCCGAGGCGGCGATTTCCGTGGCCGACGTCGTCACCTGGATGCCGGCCTTTTGCACATTGTTGAGCAGGCTGCGCAGGTTTTCGAACATCTTCGCCAGGCCGTTGCCCAGCTGGCCGATGGCATCGCTGCCCGTGATGCTGACCTTGCCCGTCAGGTCGCCCGAGGCGGCTTTTGAGACCACTTCCAGCAGCGAATCGACCTTGGCCCGCAAGCTGTTGGTCGCCGCCAGTTCATTGGCCTGGTTGTCCTGGATGGTTTGCGCCATGCGGTTGAATTCTTCCGTTACCTTGCCCAGCTCGTCGCGCGAGAGGATGGCGGCGCGCGCGTTCTGTTCGCCGGCGGCGATGCGCCCGACGGCATCCGTCAGGTTGTTCAGCGGACCGAGGATGGAACGGCCCAGCAGATAGGAAATGCCCAGCGCCAGCACGACGCACAGCAGGCCGCCCAGCGCCAGGGTCAGCAGCATGGTTTCCTGCAGCCTGGCGGTGGTGGCCGTGCGTTCGGCCAGCAAACGGCTTTCTTCGGCCGCCACTTCGTCGAGCAGCTTGTTGGCTTGCGCAACGGCCGGGTAGCCGGTCGGCGGCATGCTGCGCGCCACCGCTTCCGTGGCACCCGGGCCATTGCCCAGCGCGCGGCGTTTTTCGATCAGCGGATTGATCCAGTCCTTGACCCAGGTCGTGGTCAGCTGGTCGATCTTGCGGAAGCGTTCCGACTGCTGCTTGTTGTCGACCGTCATGGCGATGGCTTTTTGCGTATGCTGGTTCAGCACTGCCGTCTCGTCCGTTTCCGGCGTCAGCGAGGCTTCATTGCCGGTCAGGATGAAACCGCGCACTTCCACCTGGATTTGCAGGATGGAATTGTGGATCTTGTCGATCTCGACCAGCACGTCCATCGTGTGGCGGTCCCATGCATTGGCTTCCGACAGGCGCGAAAAGCTGTTGTAGGCGACGCCCAGCAGGATCAGGATGATGGCCACGATGGAGCCGAAGCCCAGGTACAGTTTATTCTTGATACTCAGGTCTTTGAACATGGGGGCTCCGGAAGCGGGAAGTTTCGACTAAATTGCACTGTAGCATTTTGCCACGGGGACAGCAAAACGGGGGGGGATACGGGAGTTGCAGGGCCGTAAATCGCGGCCGAGTGCGTTTCAGACGTAAAAAAGCCGCCCGTGGGCGGCTTTCGCTTGGCGCGGGAGGCGGTGCCTCCCGGTAAGCAATTATTTCTGGCCGCGTTTTTCGCGGGCGATGGCGGCGATGCGCATGCGCAAGGCGTTCAGTTTGATGAAGCCGCCGGCGTCGGCCTGGTTGTAGGCGCCGCCGTCTTCGTCGAAGGTGGCGATGTTCATGTCGAACAGCGAATCCGTTTTCGAATCGCGCGAGACGACGATGACATTGCCTTTGTACAGCTTGATGCGTACCCAGCCGTTCACGGTTTCCTGCGTGTGGTCGATCAGGGTTTGCAGGGCAACGCGCTCGGGCGCCCACCAGTAGCCGTTGTAGATCATCGACGCGTAGCGCGGCATCAGGTCATCTTTCAGGTGGGCCACTTCGCGGTCCAGGGTGATCGATTCGATGGCGCGGTGGGCTTTGAGCATGATGGTGCCGCCCGGGGTTTCATAGCAGCCGCGCGATTTCATGCCGACGTAGCGGTTTTCCACCAGGTCCAGGCGTCCCACGCCATGCTTGCCGCCAACTTTGTTCAGTTCGGCCAGTACGGTGGCGGGTGACATGCGCACGCCGTTGATGGCGACGATGTCGCCTTTTTCGTATTCGATGTCCAGATATTCCGCTTCGTCCGGCGCCTTTTCAGGGCTGACGGTCCAGCGCCACATGCTTTCTTCCGCTTCGGCGCTCGGGTTTTCCAGGTGACGGCCTTCAAAGCTGATGTGCAGCAAGTTGGCGTCCATCGAGTACGGCGCGCCGCCGTTCTTGTGCTTCATGTCGATGTCGATGCCGGCGTCTTCCGCGTACTTCAGCAGCTTTTCGCGCGACAGCAGATCCCACTCGCGCCATGGGGCGATGATTTTCACGCCAGGTTTGAGCGCGTAGGCGCCCAGTTCGAAACGCACCTGGTCGTTGCCCTTGCCGGTCGCGCCGTGCGAGATGGCGTCGGCGCCGGTGGCGTTGGCGATTTCGATCAGGCGCTTGGCGATCAGCGGGCGGGCGATCGAGGTGCCCAGCAGGTATTCGCCTTCGTACACGGTGTTGGCGCGGAACATCGGGAAGACGAAATCGCGCACGAATTCTTCGCGTACGTCTTCGATATGGATGTTTTCCGGCTTGATGCCGAATTTGATGGCCTTGGCGCGCGCCGGTTCCAGTTCTTCGCCCTGGCCCAGGTCGGCCGTGAAGGTGACGATTTCGCACTGGTAGTTATCTTGCAGCCATTTCAGGATGACGGAGGTGTCGAGTCCGCCGGAATAGGCCAGGACTACTTTTTTAATGTCGCTCATATTGCTTCCAGTTGTCGTTGTCGATGTATGTATTGCGATGCTGCCAGAATGCTTGCAGTGCCTGGCGAATTAGTTGATTTTACCCAGTAACAGGTATTCGATCAGCGCTTTTTGCACGTGCAGACGGTTTTCCGCCTCGTCCCACACCACCGATTGCGGGCCGTCGATCACCTCGGCGGCCACTTCCTCGCCGCGGTGGGCGGGCAGGCAGTGCATGAACAGGGCGTCGGGCGCGGCGCGGGCCATCTTCGCGCCATCGACGATCCAGCCGTCGAAGGCGGCAATGCGGGCCGCGTTTTCCGCTTCGTAACCCATGCTGGTCCACACGTCTGTGTTGACCAGGTGCGCGCCTGCACAGGCGTCGGACGGGTCGGCGAAGAAGGTGTAGCGCTCGGTCTTGACTTGCGACAAGTCGATGTCGTAGCCCTGCGGCGTCGATACATTGACGTGGAAGCCGAACACTTCGGCCGCCTGCAGCCACGAGTACAGCATGTTGTTGGCGTCGCCGATCCAGGCGACGACCTTGCCGGCGATCGAGCCGCGGTGTTCGATATAGGTGAAGATGTCGGCAAACACCTGGCACGGGTGGTGTTCATTGGTCAGGCCATTGATCACCGGCACGCGCGAATTGGCGGCGAAACGCTCGATGATTTCCTGGCCGAAGGTACGCACCATGATGATGTCGCACATGCGCGACATGACCTGGCCCGCGTCTTCCACCGGCTCGCCGCGGCCCAGCTGGGAATCGCGCGTGTTCAGGTAGATGGCGGCGCCGCCCAGCTGGTGCATGCCGGCCTCGAACGACAATCGCGTGCGGGTGGAGTTCTTTTCAAAGACCATCACCAGGGTGCGGTCGATCAGTGGATGGTAGATTTCGTAATTTTTGAACTTGCGCTTGATCAGATGGGCGCGTTCGATCACATATTCGTACTCTTCCAACGTGAAATCGGAGAACTGGAGGTAGTGCTTGATCGGTTTTTTTATCGACATAATGACCACTTGAAGATGCGCAGGCCGCCGGCGGCGTGCCTTTCCCGCCGGGTTGCATCAGCGTACAACATCTCGTCTGATGACTGCCTCGCCCGGCGCGCTGCTGTGTTGATCGGTGCCCGTGCCTGTTTGTCGCGCGGGTCGATGCGGTTTGCCAAGTTGTAAATCATGCAATGGCAGGGACTTCAGCCATTCAATTATAAGGGTTTTGCTTTTAGATTGGAAAGACTGGCCGGCTCAATAGATGTTGGCCGGGGTGGCCGCATCGATCTGTGGCGCCAGCAGCGGCAGATCGAGCGTGAAACGCGTACCGGAGGAGCTGCTGGCCACCTGGATGGTGCCGCCCAGCAAGGCCGTGACGATGTTGTAGCTGATCGACAAACCGAGGCCGCTGCCACCCTGGCCCAGCTTGGTAGTAAAGAAGGGGTCGAAGATGCGCGACAGATGCTGTTCGGCGATGCCGCCGCCATTGTCTTCGAAGACGATCCGCACGCGCGCCCCATCGGGCGTGGCGGACAGGCGCATGCAGCCCGCGCCGGCGCCGCCATCGTTGGGCGCGGGAGCGAACGCGTGCAGCAGGGCGTTGTTGATCAGGTTGGTGATCACCTGGCCGAACGGGCCCGGATAGCTGTCCATGGCGATGCCGAATGCGATGTCCGTCTCGATGCGGTGGCCCGAGCTGCGGATGCGGTTCATGACGGTGGCGATGATTTCATTGCTCACCTGTTGCAGGTCAAACTGGCGCCGCTGTTCGGTGGTGCGGTCGACGGCCACCTGCTTGAAGCTGTTGACCAGGTCGGCCGCACTGTGCAGGCCGCGCATCACCAGCGCCGACGCCTTGGCGGCATCCTCGATGTAGGCGGCCAGGTCGGAGCGGCGCAGGCCGGGGCCGTTCATCAGGCGTTCCACGTCTTCCGTCTTTTGCTGCATGGTGCTGGCGATTAATAAACTGTTGCCGATCGGGGTATTGAGTTCATGCGCGACGCCGGCCATCAGGGAGCCGAGGGCAGCGAGTTTTTCCTGCGACACCAGTTGCGCCTGGGCATCTTGCAGCTGCCGGTAGGCGCTGGCATTGTCGAGTGCGATGGCGCCATACGCGCACAGGGTGCGGAAGATCAGCCGCTCGCGTTCGCCGTAGGCATGGGCATCGCAAGCCTGCACCGTCATCACGCCCAGCACGCGCTCGCCCACCGTCAGGGGCACGTACAGCACGCTCTGGTTATGCAGGGTGCCGGGCACCGTGTAGGCGTGGCGCTTGGGCGGTACCTGGTCGATATACACTTCGCGCCGGCCCAGCAGGCAGCGCACGGAGTAGGCGCGCGGGTTGCTCAGGGGAATGGCGTTGTCGGGCAGGGGACGGCCCGCCTCGATGCCGTGCGCGCGGCGCAGCGCCGTGCCCGCCGCGTCGAGCATGTAAACGGCGAAGGTGTTGACTGGCAGCAAGGCATGCACGTGGCGGTCGAGCACCTGGAACACGGCGCTGGCGTCCAGGTGGGTGGTGATTTCCTGGCCGATGGCCGACAGCCGTTCCAGCGTGTCGCTGGTCTGTTGCAGCACTTCGGCGCGGCGCGCTTCGGAGGCGGCCAGTTCGCGGTGGTGATAGCCTTCCGAGCGCGCATGTTCCGTCTGGTGGTAGACCTGCATGGCGGTGGCGCGGTTGCTGGCCTGCTGGGTGTGGCTTTTTTCGCGCGCCACGCCCGCATCGAGCGCGATATCGTAGGCGCGCGCATAGTCGCCCGCATGCGCGTATTCGCGCGCCAGCGCATCGAGCAGTTCGCCGGGCGGCACATAGCCGTCGATGGAAGAGGCTACCTGCAGCGCCTGGTGCAGGAAATGCAGGGCCGGATTGCGTTCCTGCATGCCTGCCGGCGGCGGTAGCTCGTGGCGCGCATGCAGCATGGACAAGACGCGCAGCGCCGCCACCTGGTGCATGGCGTCACCCTGCGCCGTGGCCAGCTGCCGCGCCCGCTCGGCCGCCTGCAATGCTTCGTCCGGGCGGTCCAGGTAAGACAGCGCGTGGGCGCTGCCGCGCTGGGCCATGCTGCGGAAATCGGCCTGGCCCAGCGCTTCGGCGCGTTGCGCCAGGCGGCTGAAGGCGTCGAGCGCCGTGTCGTAGTCGCCCTTGTCCAGGCTCAGTTCGCCCAGATGGAACAGCGCGTTGGCATACGTGCGCGCACCCGACATAGGGGCCAGGATGTGCAGCGCTTCGCGCAGCAAGTCTTCGGCGGTGGCCAGGCGTCCCAGCTTGCGCATGGTTTCGGCCGTATGCGTCTGGCAGGCGCCGATGCTGCGCGGCCAGCCGGTGGGGCGCGCCAGGTCCAGCGCGCACTGCATCCATTCGAGGGCCGATTCGTTGTCGTTAAGGCTGGAGAAACAGTCACCGATATTGATGGCGGCCGTGATGGCGCCGCGCAGCTGGCCGCTTTCCAGCGCCGCTTCATAGCTTTGCATGTAGTGGCCGGCGGCCGCGCCCAGGTCGCGCGACGTATGCGCCAGCAAGCCACGGAAGTCATGCACCCAGGCGGCCAGCGGCGCGGGCAGCTTGCCGCTGGCGCCGTCGGCCTGGAAGTGGCCGCCCCAGCGCGCCTGCGCGGCTGGCGCATCGCGCAACACGGCCCAGCGCGCCGAGGCCGCGTCGGCCAGGCTGGCGCGCATCGCATCGCCGGCGCCGCGCGCTTGCTGCGCCGCGGCCAGCAGTTCGGCATCGCAACGGGCATGGTCGCCCCGGTCGACGGCGATCGACGACAGCAGCCAGTGGGCGTCGGTGCAGCCGACGGCGTCGCCGTGCGCGTCGCAGGTGGCGCGTGCCGCCATGGCCAGGCTTTCCGCGGAGTCGAGCGCGCCTTGCAGCCACGCTACTTCCGCCTGCACCAGTTGCAGGCGCGCGCGCGCCTGTTCCAGTGCTGCCGCTTCCTGGCCGCCCAGCGGCAGCAGCAGCAGCGCTTCCTCGCTCAGCGCAATTGCTCTGGTGCAATCACGCTGGCGCAAATGCCAGGACAGCAACAGCAGCAGCGGTACGCGCCCGGCGCCGCGCAACGGCAGCAATGCGCTTTCCCACTGCGCTACGTCATGTTCGAGCGCGAACATTTCCATTCAAGCATTCTCCCTGCAAACAGTAGCACCAGCCTGCGACCGCACAGGCCATGTGTCATCGCATTGTAAGCTGCATTCAGGGGAATTGTTCAGTGCGCCTGTCAGAATTATTCATCCGGCATGGCGCCACCGGCGGGGCGATTTGCCCCCGGCATTCGATGCCGGCCCCGGCGCTTAGCGCGACACGAGGCGGATGCTGTCGCTGCCAGCGGCGGTGCTGGCGCTGCGCATGTCGGCACGTAGGCGCAAGCCGGGCAGGAGCTGGGCGTCGTCGATCACCACATGCTCGCCTTCATTGCTGAAGACGAAGGTCGCGCCCTTTTTGCTGACAAACTGGCCGGGCCCGGTGGGATAGATTTCCACGCTGGGCTTTGCCCGCCATTCACGGTCGTCGATCAGGCGGCCAAAGAAATGGTTGCCCTGCTGCTGGACTTCCAGCCGTTGTCCATTCGACAGGCGGTATTGCTGCTCGATCTCGAGGGCTTCCTGTGCCGTGACGTGATAGTAGGAGCCAGAGGTCACACGCACGCTGTCAGCGGTTTGCGGTGCTGCGGCGGTTTGCGCCTGGGCCGTGCCGCCGGCAAGGGCGAAGATAGCGGCGAGGAGGGGGAGTAAACGTTTGGTATGCATGACATTCACCTTCGATCAGGATGACAGGATTGGTTAGAGTTAGATCGTGTGGTCGCTGGCGGGTTTCCGGCAGGGACTGGTGTCAAGTTAGCAAACGCACCTGGCCGTCGCCAGTGGCAGGCGATGGAAGGCAGGTTTGACGCGCTGAAATGCCTGAAACGGCGGATGAACGGTTTTGGGATTAAAGTCGGAAGGCGGGCTCGGCAGCGAAATTAAATTTTGCCTGCCGAGGTTTTATTGCTGCTTTGTTTGTGCTGCCGCGTATGGTTAATACAGCGTCTGCGCCGATTCGTGCAGCAGTTGGCCATACAGGGTGTGGCGCATCTTGGCGATCTTGCCTTCAGACAATGCTTGCAGGATGGCGCACTGCGGTTCGATCAGGTGGCGGCAGTTATAGAACTTGCAGCCACCCAGGTAGGGCTGGAATTCGCGGAAGGCGCGCTCCAGCATGCCTTCGGACAAGTGGTACAGGCCGAATTCCTGGAAGCCGGGCGAATCGATGATGGAGCTGTTGGCGCCCAGTTCATCGAGCTTGTACAGCCGTGTAAAGGTCGTCGTGTGCTTGCCCGTGTCGAGCGCGGCCGAGATTTCGCGCACGGCGATGTCCGCGTCCGGCACCAAGAGGTTGATCAGCGACGATTTGCCCATGCCCGACTGGCCGATCAGGATCGACGACTGGCCCGCCAGCAGCGGCGCCAGGGTGGCCACGGCGTGCTCGGGTTCGGCGCGCGCCGACACTTCATCGACGGGATAGCCCATCGAGGAATACGGCAGCAGGCGTTCGCGCGCGCGCTCCAGCGAGGCGGTCACGTCCGTTTTATTCAGGATGATGCGCGCCGCGATGCCGGCCGCGTCGGCCGCCACCAGCGAGCGCGAGATCAGGTCGTCGGCAAAGCCCGGTTCCGTCGCCACGACGATGAACAGCTGCGTCAAATTGGCTGCCAGCAACTTCGATTTGTACTGGTCCGAGCGATACAGCAGGGTCTTGCGTTCCTCGATGCGGTCGATGACGGCCTGGTCGTTGGAGGTGCGCGTCAGGTGCACGATGTCGCCCACGGCCACATTGGTTTTCTTGCCGCGCGTTACGCATTGCAGCTTGGCGCCATCCACGTCGGCCAGGTAGTGGCGGCCGTGAGCGGCGATGATGATACCCGTCAACTTGCCTTCACTCATGGCGCCACCTGGCTGCTCTGGTAAATGAGATCGGCCTTGGCGGCGCAGATGAAGTCGTTTTCGGACAGGCCGCCGGCGCCCTGGTTGACCGAGTGCGTGTCGTAGCGCACGGCGCAGGTTTTGTAAGTAATGATGAGCTCCGGATGGTGGTCTTGCGTATGGGTCATATAGGCCAGGGCGTTCACGAACGCCAGGGTCTGGTAGTAATTCTTGAAGCCGAAGTCGCGGCACAGCTTGCCATTTTGCAGCGACCACCGGGGCAGCAGGGCGTGCAGGGTGGCGATGTCCGTGTCGCCCAGCGCCTGCTGGCGTGGCGAGCAACTCAGTTGGGCCAGGTCTTGCGAAGTCGATGGCGTATTCATGTCGTAGCTCCTTTCAGGTGGCGGATGCGCACGCTGGCCGGCGGGTGGCTATCGTAAAAGGCCGAGTGCAGCGGGTCGGGCGTCAGGGTCGACGCATTGTCTTCATACATTTTCACGAGGGCCGAGACCAGGTCGTCCGCCTGCGTGTGCGTGGCGGCAAAGGCATCGGCTTCGAATTCGTGCTTGCGCGAGCTGAGCGAGGTCAGCGGTCCCAGCAGGAAAGTGAAGACGGGCAAGGCCAGCATGAACAGCAGCAGCGCCAGCGCGTCCGTCGGCTGGCCCGTCAGTGCCAGGGTGACGGGATCGATGCCCAGGCCCGCGTAAAACCATGGCTGTGTCTTCAGGAAGCCCAGCAGCGCCAGAAAGCCCAGCGAGATGACGAACATTACGGCGATGCGCTTGACGATGTGCTTGAGCTTGAAGTGACCCAGTTCATGCGCCAGCACGGCTTCGATTTCCTGCGGCGCCAGGCGCGACAGCAGGGTGTCGAAGAAGACGATGCGCTTGTTGGCGCCGAAACCCGAGAAATACGCGTTGCCATGGGCGCTGCGCTTCGAGCCGTCCATGACGAACAAGCCTTTCGAAGCGAAACCGACGCGCTGCATCAAGCCTTCGATGCGGCTTTTCAAGGATTCGTCGGCCAGCGGCGTGAATTTGTTGAACAGCGGTTGAATAAAGTTCGGATAGATGATCATCATCAGCAAGGAGAATGCGCTCCAGACGATCCAGGCATAGAACCACCACAGGTCGCCACTTTTCGCCATCAAGACAAGAATGACCCAGAGCAGCGGCAGGCCAAGTACCGCCGTGATGCCTATGTTCTTGAGCAAGTCAGTGAAAAACAGGCTCTTGCTCATCATGTTGAAGCCAAAACGTTGCTCCAGCACAAACTGCTGGTAGTACTCGAATGGCAGGTCGATCAGGCCGGAAATGACGGCAAAGGCGGCGATCAGGCCGATCTGGTACAGCATGGGCGAGCCCGGCCCCATCCATTCATTCAGGGACAGCGCCAGCCACTGCAAGCCGCCCAGCAAGGTAAATCCGATCAGCACGGCATAGTTGACCAGCAAGGTCAGCAAGCCGAACTTGGTCTTGGCCACCGTGTAGTCGGCCGCCTTCTGGTGCGCGGCCAGCGGGATTTTTTCCGCGAATTCGGGTGGGACTGCGGCGCGGTGCGCCAGCACGTGACGGATCTGCCGCGAAGCGAGCCAGAAGCGCACGGCGAGGGTCAAAACGAGGACGGATACAAACAAAATCGAAAACGCGAGTGAATACATTCTGTGCCTGTGAGAAAATGGCTGATTATTTAGTTTGATTAGGCCAAGAGAGAATTATGTCACAAGCGACCGACTTAACTGCACCCACCTCCGCATCCACCCCTGCACCTGCGGTGCCGGCACGTCCAAACGAGATGAACCTGGTCTGGGTCGACATGGAAATGACGGGCCTGGAGCCCGATACCGACCGCATCATCGAGGTGGCGGTGGTGGTGACGGACATGCACTTGAACCTGCTGGCCGAAGGCCCCGTGTTCGTGATCCACCAGTCGGATGAAACCCTGAACAAGATGGATGCCTGGAACAAGGGCACGCACGGCCGCTCCGGCCTGATCGACAAGGTGAAAGCGTCGACCGTGACGGAAGCGCAGGCGGAAGCGGAACTGATCGCGTTCCTGAAGAAATACGTACCGGCAGGCAAATCGCCCATGTGCGGCAATACCATCGGCCAGGACCGCCGTTTCATGGTGCGCGGCATGCCGAAGCTGGAAGCATTCTTCCACTATCGCAATGTTGATGTATCGACACTCAAAGAGCTGTGCAAGCGCTGGAAGCCGGAAATCGCCACCGGTTTCAAGAAACACCAGAAGCACACGGCGCTGGCCGATATTCTCGAGTCGATCGAAGAACTGAAGTACTACCGCGAGCATTTCATTAAATTGTAATGGTGTTGTCGGGTTACGCGCGTTGCGCTAACCCGACCTACCTGCTTCGCTTGCTTTCCGGGTGTTGTCGGGTTACGCGCGACGCGCTAACCCGACCTACGGGTCATTGCAACCGCTGGCGCAGGTCGGCGTAGGTCGGGTTAGCGCCTTGGCGCGTAACCCGACACATCCACCTCAAAGGCAAGGCTGTGCCAATCCCCATCCTCATCCTGCCATTCCAGCGCAAACGCTCCCGTTTGCCGTAAAGCCGTGATCCAGCGCACTTCGCCCGGCGGGCGGAAATATTCCACGCACTGGCCGAACGGCTGTCCCAGCCGGCACAGCACCAAGCCCTCGCCCGCCACGGCGCACCATTGCTCATGGATATCGATCAAGGCCACGGCCGGGTCGCCATAGAATTCGCCCAGGCTGGCTTGCCGGCCATCGGCGGCCATCACCTTGGTCAGTTCGTATTCGTGCTGGACAATATAGTCGGCGCTGCGCGCCAGTTCTCTGTTCGTCATGCGCTCTCCACGGTGGGCCAGACGGTTTCCTGGTCGGCGCGCGCCTCGGCGATCAGCCATTCGCAGAATGCATGCACGAGGGGCCGCGTTTCCGCCTGGGGCGAGCGCAGCAGGTAGTAGCAGTGGGGGCCGCGCACCGCGTGTTCGAACACGCGCACCAGGCGGCCCGATCTTAAATCGTCGCCGATCAGGGGGCTGGCCGCAATGGCCACGCCCTGGCCGCTGGCGGCCGCGTCCAGGCATAAATACGTGTGCGAAAAGCGCGCGCCGCTGTTGCCGCTATTGCCGCTGTAATGCACGCCGCAGCTGTGCAGCCAGCGCGTCCAGTCGATTTCGCCGGGCAGGTGCACTTCCGGCTCGTCGTGCAGCAGCGGATAGCGCAGCAGGTCGGCGGGCTGGCGCAGGCTGGCCGCGTTGGCGCGAAAGCCGGGGCTGCAGACGGCGGAAAACCATTCTTCCATCAATAAATCCACTTTCAGGCCCGGATAGCGGCCCGGTCCCAGGCGGATGGCCACGTCCACGCCGTCGCGCGCCAGGTCGACCGGGTGCATCGAGGCCAGCACGCGCAGTTCGATCTGCGGGTAGCGGTCGCGCAGCCGTCCCAGACGCGGCATCAGCCAGCGCGAGACGAGCGAGCTGGTGGCTGTCACCGTCACCACCTTGTCATCGCCCTGGCGCCGCGCCTGCTCGGAGACGTCGGCCAGCTGGTTGAGTATCGGCCCCAGCGAGGCTGCATAGCGCTGGCCGGCGCTGGTGAGCACCACGCCGCGCGGCATGCGCTGGAACAGCACCACGCCCAGCCACGCTTCCAGCTGTTTCACGTGGTGGCCGATGGCGCCGGCCGAGACGTGCAATTCTTCGCCCGCGCGCTGGAAGCCTTCATGGCGGGCGGCCGCCTCGAAGGCGTGCAGGGCGGCGAGTGGTGGCAAGGGACGGGACATGGCAGTCTTCAAGGGAATTGAGCCTCAGTAATATTCGGCCTATCCGTGAAGAATATTGGTTTGTTTCATTTTGCGCAAGCGAATATGATGCCGTCATCGCGTGAAGTGACCCGCAATAGGATTCACGCATGCACATCTCCCGGCCTGGCTGGGCATTTATATTTACAACGTTACAACGCCTGGGAAAACCGTCGCGAGCGGCAGTGATTTGTGGCTGAGAAGCGCAACCGTACTTCAGTACGGTGAGCATCGCCGGCCGCAAAGCGCGACGCGCAGCAGGTTTACCCTGGCGTACTCATAGAGGTTTAGTCATGTCTGATCGCCGCGCCGTTGCGCTGGTGTTGCTGTCGGCCGCCGGTTTCGGCAGTTCCGCAGTGTTTGCCAAGGCGGCCTATGCGTCCGGGGTCAACCCGTCGACCATGCTGGCCTTGCGTTTCGTCATCGCCGCCATGCTGTTGCTGCCGCTCGTGTGGCTCGGTGGCTGGCGCTTGCCGCGCGGCCGCCTGCTGGCCGGCTATATGCTGATGGGCCTGATGTACACGGCCCAGTCGCAAGGTTATTTCAATGCCCTCATGTATGCCAGCAGCGGCCTGTGCGGCATGTTGCTGTATGTGTATCCCGTGCTGGTCACCATCCTCGCGCTGGCGCTGGGCTGGGAAAAGCTGGACCGCCGCATGCTGGTGCTGATGGCGCTGGCGATCGCCGGCATGGCCATCACCCTGGGCGGCAAGCTGCAGGGCCAGCCCATCGGCATCGCGCTGGCGCTGATGGCGGCCGGCGTGTACGCCGTGTACATCCTGTTTGGCAACAGCCTGTCGAAAAGCCGCGAGAATATTCACCCATTGGCCGCCTGCGTGGTGATCCTGGGCACGGCTGGCCTGTCGAATACTGCGATTGCCCTATGGCAAGGCGTGGCCTTGCCGGGCACGGCGACGGGCTGGCTGGCCGTCAGCGCCATCGCCCTGTTCTCGACGGCGATCGCGATTGCCGCCTTCTTTGCCGGCGTGGCGCAAATCGGCGCGGCCAAGGCATCCATCATTTCCACGTTTGAACCTGTGATCACGATGGCGTTTGGCGTGACCATGCTGAAAGAAACCGTGAGCGGCACGCAATTGCTGGGCGGCGCCATGGTGCTGGCCGCCGTGGTCTTGCTGGCGCAGCGTCCGTCGCCCAAGGCGGCGGCCATGCCGGCCGTGCAGGCCAGCGCCTGATCCTGTTTTCCTGAACTGATCGGCTGTATCGATCGGTCTCCTTTGGCGCCGCGACGGGTTTCCTGTCGCGGCGCTTTTTTTATGCGCGCACAAATAAGACTTGATTGCGAATGATTCTCATTTATAATTAACGTCAATTTCCCCACCACCAGCCAGCCCATGCCAGCCAGTGTTCGCCTTGAAAGGAGACACCGTGTCGAGCACGTTCCCCATTTGCAATACCGAGCTGGTCGCCAGTGAATTTGCCCGCCTGCGCCGCGAAAAGAAGGCCCGCCACCGCGACATCGCCGAGGAGCTGGGCATAGCCGAAGGCGAGCTGATCGCCGCGCATGCGGGCCTGTCGCTGGACGATGGCGCCTTGCTGGGCGCCGAGCGCCTGCAGGCCGACTGGCCCGCCATCGTCCAGGCGCTGGAGCCGCTGGGCGAAGTCATGGCGCTGACGCGCAACGCCTCGTGCGTGCATGAAAAGACGGGCGTCTATCGCAAGGCCAGTCACAACAACCATGTGGGCCTGGTGCTCGGTGGCGACATCGACTTGCGCGTGTTTTACCGCCACTGGGCGCATGGCTTTGCCGTTCGGGAGATGGGTGAGAAGGAAGTGCAGCGCAGCCTGCAATTTTTCGATGCGGCCGGCCATGCCGTGCACAAGATTTTCCTCAAGCCGCAAAGCGACCTGGCCGCCTACGACGCGCTGGTGGCGCATTTTGCTGACGCGGACCAGGCGGCCGGCATCGCCGTGACGGCGCCGGTGGCGCCGCCAGCGGAATTGCCCGACGCGCAGATCGACGTGGCCGGCTTTCGCGCCGCCTGGGCCGACTTGCGCGACACGCATGAGTTTTTCACCGTGCTGAAAAAATATGCGGTCTCGCGCCTGCAGGGCCTGCGCCTGGCCGAGGCGCGCTTCGTGCAGCAGATCGACAAATCCTGCGTGCTCGATCTGCTCAACGATGCCGCCCTCGAAAAGGTCTCCATCATGGCCTTCGTCGGCAATGCCGGCATGATCCAGATCCATTCGGGCCCCGTGCACAAGATCGCCGTGATGGGGCCGTGGATCAATGTCCTCGATGCGCGCTTCAACCTGCATTTGCGCGAAGACCATATCGCCAGCGCCTGGGTGGTGAAAAAGCCGACCGTCGACGGCCTGGTGACGTCCGTGGAACTGTTCGACGCGAAGGGCGACACCATCGTCATGTTCTTCGGCGAACGCAAGCCGGGCGTGCATGAATTGTGCGAATGGCGCCATATCGTCGACAGAGTGGCGCAGGAGGGCGAACTATGCGCCGCATGATCGCCGCCAGCGTGGCGCGCCGCATCGCGCTGAAAAAGATGGGGAGCGTGAGTGCAGGCACTGGCCTCAGCCTGCAGCATACGCACGATGAGCCGCCGCGTGCTCGCCGCGTGGCTGGCCCGCAAGTCGCGCAGCTTGCCGCCTTAGGCGCCGAAAAACACCTCGCTGGCGCACAGGCTGAAGGTGTGTTCCAGGTGGCTGCGGGTCGGCTCAGCGCCCGGAGGTGAAGACGGCGTGCGCCTGCTTCACAAGGGTGCGGCTGATGGCCGGCGCGCTTCCTGCAGTGGCAATGCCGATCTTGAGGCCGGACGGACGTCAGGGGAATTAGTCTTTTGCTCGCCTCATCGGTACTGTCTTCACAAGTCTGCAATGCCAGCAAACTTTCGGCTAATAATTTTTTGGATAGCTTAAGCTCATCCTCGGTGACAACGCGTTCATTTTCTGCCATGGAAAGTGCTTGAGCCGGGATTGCTTGTGGTGGCGCTATTTCTTCGTTCGTCACGATGACATTCTTTAAACGCGGAGCGGCGGACGGGGGTGGTATCTCTGTGAAGCTTGCGGCAGGCTCTGTCTCTGTAACCAGGCTCTTTGCCGAGGGGGCTTCCGTATCCGTTCGTGGGCCGAACGCTACAAAACCGATGATGGAGTAGCCCATGCCGGAGCGGCCTATACTTGAGAAGCCAATATTGCGGTTCCCGCAGTTGGGACACTTTATTGATCGGTCTTTCCCTCTTGGGAAGCACGTAGATTCGCAATCCATGCACTTGTTTTCTATCCGCTTTGTAGTACTCATTTTCTACTGAGTCCCCCGTAGTAATAGCAAGACAGGCTGGAATTTTCATGACATGAAGAGGACAGGCCAGGGCATGGAACGGGCTGGCATGCGTTGTCCTGCAGCACAAATGGAGGCACGAATTATTCTTAATAATAGACAAGTGAAAAGGCTGGCGCAATCGCGTGGCAACAACAGTGGCGGCGAGCGAATGGGGAGGGCTGCGAGGGAGAGAAATGCGCCGGGACAGTGCCCGGCGCAGGGTAACGCGAAGGTATTACTCGGCTGCCGGCTCGGCGCCGCAGCATTTCTTGAACTTCTTGCCGCTGCCGCAAGGGCAGTCGTCGTTGCGGCCCACTTTCGGCTCGTCGCGCTTCATGGTTTGCACCGGTGCCTTGCGGCGCGGTACCCAGAAACGGTGGATGGCCGGCAGGTTCGCTTCCAGTTCCTGCGCCAGTTTGTGCGCCTTGACCGGGTCTTCCACCAGTTTCAGCTCTTCTTCCTTGATTTCGTCGGCGCCCAGCAGGTAGATCGGCTGCATCAGCGCGGCCACTTCGGAATCCCAGATTTCGTTCCACGAGCCAGGACGCAGTTCCATGCCGTCCCAGAAACCCCAGCACCAGGCTTCGGCGTCGATCAGGGTCTGGCCTTCGTAGTCGTGTTCGACGAACAGGGCTTCGAATTCCTTCGGCGCCACTTCAAACGTCACCAGCACTTCGTTCATGAAGCGCATGATCAGGTTGACGATGCGTTCTTCTTCCTTGCTGTTCTTGAATTTCGGTGCATCTTCGGCATCCTCGCCCCACACGCGCGGCAACCACTCGGCTGGCATGATCGGTTCCGGACCGATGGCCACGGCCGTCAGATAGCCGTGCAGCATATCCATGGTCATCGCGTCTTCGGAGCACCGGTCCGACAACAGGAATTGGTCTAATTCGTCAAATTCTTTTTCTGATAATGGCTGTTCGAGTGACATGGCTTGCTCTTTGATGAAATGTAAGGCGCCAGTATACGCCTTGCGGCGCTTCATCACCGAAGTGTTTGCACCGGCGGCGCGCGCGCGCCTTACAATGTCGCTCATGCACAATGAAAACCAGCCGCACGAGGACGACCGGCCCGTCCATCCCTTTTCCGCCCTGAGCCCCGATTGCGTGCTCGACGCCCTCGACAGCGTGGGCTTGCGCGGCGATGGCCGCCTGCTGGCCCTGAACAGCTATGAAAACCGCGTCTATCAGGTGGGCATCGAAGACAGCGCGCCCCTGGTGGCGAAATTTTACCGCCCCGCGCGCTGGAGCGATGCCGCCATCCTGGAAGAGCACGCGTTCGTGTCCGAGCTGGTCGAGCGCGAAATCCAGGTGGTGCCGGCGCTGGAAATCAACGGCAGCACCCTGCACCAGTACCAGGGCTTCCGCTTTGCCGTCTTCCCCCGCCACGGCGGCCGCGCGCCCGAGCTGGACGACCCGGCCACCCTGGAATGGATAGGGCGCTTCATCGGCCGCATCCACGCCGTCGGCGCGCTGTCCACGTACCAGGAACGGCCGGCGCTCGATCACCAGACGTTTGGCGTCGAGCCGCGCGAATTCTTATTGGAGGGCAATTTCCTGCCGCCCGAACTGCTGGCCGCGTATTCCAGCGTGGCGCAGCAGGCGCTCGATGGCGTCAAGCGCTGCTATGACCGCGCGGGCGACGTGGCCGTGCTGCGCACGCATGGCGACTGCCATGGCGGCAACGTGCTGTGGACGGACGCGGGCCCCCATTTCGTCGATTTCGATGACAGCCGCATGGGCCCGGCGATTCAGGACCTGTGGATGATGCTGTCGGGCGAGCGCGGCGACCAGGTGCGCCAGATGAGCGACATCCTGGCCGGCTACGAGGATTTCTGCGATTTCGACCCGCGCCAGCTGTACCTGGTCGAAGCGCTGCGCACCCTGCGCCTGATCCATTATTCGGCCTGGCTGGCGCGCCGCTGGGACGACCCCGCCTTCCCCGTCGCCTTCCCGTGGTTTAACACGCAGCGCTATTGGCAGGACCGTATCCTGGAGTTGCGCGAGCAGGTGGCCTTGATGGATGAAGCGCCGCTCTGGCCAATTTAAGCGCGCGATAAAACGCCCATGGCGGCGTTGCATTGCCTAGGCGTACTATTCGTACTGCCTTCGGCAATGCGCCTTGCCCTGAGCATTTTCTCGGACGCTTAAATCCCTGGCAAATCATGAAAAGAGCGGTAAAACAGGCTCTTCTTGCCGCGCTGATTTGCCTGCGCTTACTCGATAATGGTGCTAATAAATTCCCATAAGCAAAAGAATTCACCCGAATAAGCGAGAAATCATGCAAGCACAGCACAATCCGCGCCAGGCCGCCTCCCTCACCGTCGCCTATTCGGCTGACGACGAGTTCGACCAGGACAGCATGGTCTCGCTGCATGATTTCAAGGACCTGGAGCGCAAGGCGGAAGCACCGGCCGTCGCCATCACGCCCGAATTGCACGCCGAACCGCAAGCCGAGCCGGCAACTGACACCGACGGCAAGGCACCCACCGCCGAACGCCAGAAAATGGAATTGAAGGCCATCCACGAGGCGATTGCCCGCGTGGAAGCGGAAGCGAAGGCCACCTGCGCCGCCGAAAGCCGCGCGCTGGCCGAGGCGCGCGTGCGCTCGCTGGCCGAGGACCGCGCCGCCATCGACGCGGCCGCCGCCGCCGCCGCACAGCAAAATGCGCAGGCAGCCGAAGAATCGATTGCCGCCAACCGCGAACGTCTCGATACCATGCGCGCCGCCGCGCAGGCCAGCGTGGCCCGCCTGGAAGCGGTCAAGCAGGAAACGGCCGAATTGCGCGCGCGCGTGGAATCCGACAACGCGATCCGCCTGGCCGCCGAACAGCGTTCGCGCGCGGAACAGGAAAACCGCTTGCGCGCCTGCGAGCAAGTGGCGGTGCAGTCGGAACTGGCCGAGCAGGCCGCCCGCGCCGCCGAAGAATTGCAGGTGCAGACGGAGCAGGCACGCCTGCAAGCCGTCGAGCGCGTCGCCGCCGTGCAGGCGGCCAAGGAAGAAATGGTGGGCATCGCCTCGGCCGACGCCAGAGTCGCCGTGCTGGCGCGTGAACGCGAGCGCCATGCGCACGGTGCGCGCCAGACGGCGCAGATGCTGGCCGAAGCGGAAAGCGAGGCGCTGGACTTGACGGTGCAGCGCGAGCGCGCCGACCAGATCGCGCTGGAATCGGCCTTCAACCGCGCCGCCGCCGAAGTGCGCGCCCTGGAAGAAGCGCGCGCGCTGGCGCACCTGGAGCAGGAACGCGAAGCCATCGCGCTGGCGCAGGCGGAATCGGAACGCCATGCGGCGCAGTCGCTGCGTTTGCGCCTGCAGACCGAAAAGGAATTGCGCGACGCGGCCATCCACCGCGAGCGCCTGGAAATGGTCGCCGTGGCCAGCGCGCAGGCGCGCCGCGATGCCGACGTGCGCATCCTTGCCGCCACCGAGGCGCGCATCGAGGTGGACCGCCAACTGCGCGCCGTGGCGCTGGCCCGCGTAGCGGCCGAACAGGATGCGGAAATCGCCGGCCACGCCAAGCTGGAAGCGGAAACGGCCGCGCTGGAAGAAACCAAGGCGCGCGAATCGGCCGAGCAGGCCGCCGCCGTGGCAGCGGCGCGCGAACTGGAAGAACAGCAGCGCGCCGCCAGCCTGGCGCACGAACGCGCCGAACTGGCGCGCCAGGCAGCGGAGCTGGCCGCCAGCCGGAATGATGCCGAGCAGGCCGAGGTCGATGCCGGCAAGGCGACACTGGCTGCGCAGGAACAGGCAGCGCAACTGGCGCAGGAAAAAGCCCGGCAGGCAGAGCAACTGCTGCAAGCCGAGCAGGGGCGCCTGGCCGCCGAACAAGGCGCCCTGGCCGCCTTGAAAGAGAAACTGGAAGCGGAAGCGCTGGCGTTCAACGCGGCGCAGGAACGCATCGCCGCCGAAGACGCGCAAGTGGAACTGCTGCGCGGCCAGCACGCGGCCGAACAGGCCTTGCGGGAAGCGACGCAAAAGGAAGCCGATGCCATTCGCATCTTGATGGACCAGGCGCTGGTCGAAGGCGAGCAGAAAGCGGCTGCCGCGCAAGCGGTGCAGGCGCAGGCGCGCCTGGCCGTGGAACTGGGACAAGTGCATAGCGAGCGCGCCCGCGTGGAAGAAGACAAGGCGCAAGCCGCCGATGCGCTGCTGGCGTCCGAGCGCGATTTCGTCGCGGCCGAGCGCGAGTCGCTGGCCTTGATCGCGCAAAAACTGGTGCAGCAACGCCAGACCAGCAGCGCCGAAGAGCGCGCCTCGCAAGCCATCGCCGGCCGCCTGGAAGCGGAAAAGCAGGCGACAGCGGCCGCTGAAACGCGCGCCGCCATGGAACAGCAGGCGCTCGACGCCATGCGCCAGCGCGAGCAGCTGGAACGGGCCGCGCAGCAGGCGGCCAGCGAGAAGCTGGCTGCGCAGCAAGCCTTGCTGGCCAGCGCCCAGGCGCATGCGGCCCTGCAGCGCAAGGCCGCCGAGACCACGCGCGCGATGGCGGCCGCCAGGCAGCAGTTGCTGGAACAGGACACGGCGCGCGCGCAGCAGCAAGAGCGCGAACTGGCCGCCCTGCGCGCCAGCCTGGAGCAACCGCAAACGGTCTTTTCCAGCTCGCTGACCGCCGCCCGCGCAAAAGCCGGACAAGTCAGCTCGGCCAGTTTGACGCGCGAAGTGATCGAGCGCTTGACGCAGCCGAACGAAGCTGGCGCCGTCTGGCGCTCACGTTAACAGGATTCGGAACCAGTCCCACCGGGACTGGTTCCGCCATCAAAACTTCCGTCCCACCCCCACCAAAATCACATCCGCATCGCGGTGATAATCGGTGATGACCCGGTTCCACGCCACTTGCGCCACCCAGCGGCGGTCGACGTGGTAGCGGGCTGTGGCCGACAGCAAGCCTGTCAGGCGCGTGCTGTGGCCCTGAGTATCGCGCGCATCCCACGCCAGGTAGGGACCGCCACCCATGCCGAATTCCACCTTTTCATTGAGTGAACGGATCAGCCACAGCTGGGCGGCCACGCCGCGCCGGTGCGCCAGGTCGGCATCGCCTTCATCGAGGGCGGTGACCGTCCAGTCCACGTATTTTCCCGCCGCGCGCCGGTATTCCAGGGTGAACGGGCGCGCGCTTTCCGAGCGCAAGCTGTTGACGATGGTGTGGCCCGTCGAGAGTGTCAAGGTGTCGTCGTGCGCCCAGTTCTGCAAGTGCAGCTTGGCGCCCGGCACGCCGTCATAGCGGTAGCCGGCGCCGATCAGCAGGTGCGTGGTGTTGTCCTTGCCATCGGGCTTGATGCGGTTGAGCTGCGCTTGCGCATACCAGCGATTGTCGAACTGCCAGCGTGCCTGCAGGCTGACGATGGAGCCCCAGCCATGGTCATTGTCGAAGTTGTGCAGGCCGTCGTCGGTCCTGGCTGTGTCGAAGAAGAAGTAGCGGCCCACGCCGGCGCCCAGCATCAGGCCCTGATCCACTTTTTTCGTGCGCAGCCAGAACTGGCCCGCCATGCCGTCGCGGTGATGGTCTTCCGGGTGGCCTTCGTTGATATACGACAGGCTGGCGGCGTTGTAGTCGCCCACCGGCTGCGTGTAGCTGACGGCGGCAACAAAGGTGCGCTCATTGGTCGAACTGACTTTCAGGGCGCCGGCCATGCCGGAGATATCCTGTGCCTGGGCGGACAGGGGGAGAGAACTGGCCAGCAGGAGCAGGCCGGAGAGGCGGATGCGCATGAAATTTCCGGTGATGATGCAGGCTGAAGGTTGGCTGGCTGGGCATCATGCGAAGGCGCAATCATCACGCACATTTACTACATTAGTAAAATGTCTCAGTCAGAACTAATTGTCCTAGTGTATAAGGAAGTGAGAATGTGTGAGGCACGTAACAAATTTCTTGCTAGGAATTTATTGCCGCAAAGGCGAGGGAAAGGCGGGGAGGGAGGGCGCCGGCCTGGAATGGCCAGCCGGCGCGGCACTGCGGGTATTATTGGCTCAGCACGACCTTGTCGGCATAGTATTCCGTCTCGCCGAAGCATTGCGTCGGCACCCCCTTGTGCTGGCTGTAGGTGACGAGGATGCGCTTGCCGGCGGCAGCCGACAGTTGCTTCGCCACTTCCTCGTCGCGCACGCTGAACTGGAATTTTTCCGGGATGGTGCCCGGCAGCGCCGTCAGCAGCAATTCACCTTCCCATGTCTTGCAAATCCAGCCCCGCTTGGAGAACTTTTGCAGGTAGCCCGCCCGTTCGCCTTCCGAGTACGAGAAGCTGAGGGCCATCCACGTGTACGCGGCCAGCAGCAGGAAGCCGGCCACGAGGAAGATGACGAAGGCGAAGGTGACTTTTTTGGTCGTAGGGGTCATGGTAGGGGTGTCTAGGTAAAAGGATCAGTCCTTGCGGCCGGCTTTCCAGTTCAGGCCGAAATTATATTTCTCGTCCATCGCCTGGTGCGCCGTGATTTTACCTTGGCCGCCGAAGTATTCCACCAATTTTGTCACCTGCAGGTTGCCGCCGTGGTTTTCCAGCATGGCGATGGCGCACATGGCGTGCTGGCTGTCGCTGTCGAGGCGCACTTCCACCGTCGGCTGGCCGGGAATTTCGATCGTCACGACGCCATCCGTGGCGGCCCAGTTCGGCACACCCTCGTAGATGAAGGCGTACACGAGCACGCGCTTGATCTGGTCGAAATGGGTGCCGTTGATGAAGATGTTTTCACCGCTGCTGACGCTGCCCGTGCGGTCGTCGCCTTCCAGGTGGATGTAGGGCGGCCTGTCATACGCGCCCCAGCTGTTGCCCAGCGCCTGCACGGCGCTCTTGCTGCCATTGCTCATCTCGAACAGGCAGCCGATATCGAGGTCGATGCCGCCCGAACGGCTGGCCGGCTTGTTGAACAGCTTGCCGAGGAAGCCCGTGTCCAGTTTTGATGCGGGCGCCTGGCCTTGCGACGCGTTCTGGTTCCAGTTCAGGTTGACCCGGATGCGGCCGTAACCGCCGCTGTCGCGCTTGTCGAGCGAGATCTTGTCGCCGCGTTTTTCCAGGCGGATCTTCGACAGCGAGATTTTATTCGCCGGTGGTGGCGGTGGCGCCGCTGGCGTGGACATGGGAGCAGGGGACGAAGAAGCCGCCTCGCTGCCGCCGAAGTGCTTCAGCAGCGCCGCCAGGCCACCGGCGAAACCCTGGCCCACGGCGCCGAAGCGCCAGCTGCCGTCGCGGCGATACAGTTCGCCGATGATGACGGCTTTTTCGTCCTGGAAGTCATTGCCCGTGAAAGCGAAGGTGGCTGCCTGGCCCAGCGCCATGCTGGAGTTGCCCAGCGCGCGCATGCTGCCCTGTTCCGTCGCCGCCGTAAATACCAGCTTGTCGATCGAGGCGGGCAAGCGGGCAAGGTCGATTTGGAACACGGAGCGGGGACCGTTCAAGTCCACCGTGATGGCGTTGTCCGGCGCGCTTTTCTGGTTGAAGAACACCATGTAGCGGTCGTCCGACAGCTTGCCGGCCGCATCGACGCCGAAGCAGCTGACGTCCACTTCCATCGAGCCCGAAACGATATCGAGCGTGACGGCAAACGGGCCATGCAAGCCCAGGTCAGCCAGTTTGCCTTTTTGTCCGCGTGTGAAATTGGTCATGGTCGTGCAATCCCTTCGTCGCTTGAGAGTTGAGTCAATGAGGTAGTCGAATGCTGCGCGGCGGCGTTGTCGGCCGCATGGCGGATGCCGAACAGGCGCGCCTGCTCGATGATGCGCAGCGCCCAGCTGCTGTGCGTGGCCACTTCGCACATCGATTCCTGCATGCGGAACACGGCCGGGCTGTCCGGGTCGATGATGCGCAGCGCCAGTTCGATGTCCGACTGCGCCACCTGATAGTGGCGCTCGATCTGTGGCACCTGGTCCGGGTGGATGGCCGTCTTGGCGATCATGCCGTGCGCCATGTCCTGCGCCACTTCGGCATCGAGCCAGCTGCCCTGCGACAGGTGCTCGAAGACGGGCGCCGTCAGCTGGAAGCCGTGCGGCTTGAAGATGGTCACCAGGCGGCCGATGACCTGGCCCAGCGGGGTCTGGTAAATGGTGCCGCTGGTGGGGCGGCGCAGGCCCAGCAGGGCCAATAAATCGTTGCCGCCGATGCGCAGGGCCAGGATGCGGCGCCGCACTTCCGGTGCCGATAAAATAATGCGGAACTGCTTCATTTCCTCGTCATCGAACACGTCCACCGTTTCCAGGGTCGGCATCAGCAGATGATGCGTGTGGCGCACCGGCTCGAAATACGCGGCAAAGTTGTGGCGCGTGGACTTGGGCAGCACGAAGCCGCTCAATTTCTCGGCGCCGGGCATGGCCAGCACGCGCGCCAGCACGTCGAGATTACGCACGCGCACGAAGCGCAAGGTATCCGACTCGTCGCACATGTTTTGCAGCGCCAGCGACAGGTTGAACAGCGCGTAACTGAGATCGCGTTCAGCGATGGCGTCTTCGGTGCACAGGATGACCGAGCGCAAATGGCTGAATTTGTCGCCATTGGCGATCGCCAGCAAGTCCTTGTGCGTGGTCGGCACGTACATGGAGGCGCCCAGCGCCGCTTTATGCTCGCTTTGCGGGTGTAGGGAGTTGTTATCCATCGACTGCGCTCCTGATAAGGGCGACCGCCTGGTAAGGCAGCGCCGGTTCTACTGTGACGGGTATGGCTTTTTCCTGCGCCAGAAGCAGCAAATGTGCCACGTCCGGCGCATTCGTGTCGCGCACGATCAGGCGCTCGGGCACGCGGCGCAGCAGCACGCGCGTCGCTTCGCCGATGCCCGGCTTGATCAGGTTGATGTCGCTGATCCCGTATTCCTGCTGCGCGGCGGCCATGTAGGCTTGCGAGCGGGCCGCCATGGCTGGCGCATCGCTCGCTTCGGCCAGCGGGATGCCGCTGCTGGCGGCGATCGCCAGGGCGTCGGCCACCAGGCCGTCGGCGAAAGCGCGCGACTGGTCGTGCTGCTCGAACTGCGCGTAGTACACGCAGCCGTGGAAGTCGTCGGGGCCGATGGCATCATTCAACACGGAGCGGCTGACCAGGCCCGAGACGGTGGCGTTCAAAATGCTCGACGGGATCAGGTAGTCGCTGGCCGAGGCGGCGCAGGCGGCCGTGCCGGCCAGGTCGGCCAGCACGAACAGGCCGCCGTCGATCGTCGTGCCATTGGCCGCGTTGAAATCGTCGACCGTCTGGCGCAGTTCGCGCGAAATCACGCCCTTGCCCGTCCAGCCATCGACGAAGACGATGGAGGCGTCGCTGTGGTCCTGCGCCAGGATGTACTTGAGGGCATTGGCATCGATGCCGCGGTCGCGGATGATGGAGACGGAATAATGGCTGCACTCGCGCTGGAATACCTGGCGCAGCAAGTGCCCCAGGATGACGCCCACGGGCGTGCCGGCGCGCGCCAGCGATACCAGCGTGATGGCGCCTGTGCGGCGCGCCGCGATCAGGGCGGCCAGGCGCAGACAGTCGCGCGCCATCTGCAGGCGGTTGGCCGCAAACGCGCTCTGGAACAGGGCCAGGTAGGCGGGCGAGGGCAGGGATTCCGGCGACAGCATCTCGCTGTAGTGGCGCTGGCCGGACTGGATCAGCCGCTCTTTTTCGGCCAGGTCGAGGATGGGTTCGAGCGCCATCGGCGTGAGCAGGAACTCCACATCTTCCTGGCGGTAGCTGCCGCTGAAATGCTGCGTGCTGTCGGTCATAGCGCCGCCACCGTGAGTGCCGCAAGCTGGGTGCCGTTGGGGATGATGGCGTAGTCGCATTCGGCCATGAAACGCGCGTCCGAACGGCTGTCGCCCATGCCGAAGCTGACGATGGGGCCATGTTCGGCTTCCAGCTCCGCGCGCAGGTAAGCCACGGCGCGCGCTTTGTTCAAGGTCTTCGGCAGCACGGCCAGGTTGTTGCCGTTGCGGTGGATGAAGTAGTCCGAACCTTCGGTTGCGATCCACTGCTGCAGCACTTGCTCTTCGATGTCGGCCAGGCGTTCGCCGCGCGCTTCATGGTCCTTGACGACGATGTAGAACGGCGTGTTGTAATCTTCGATCAGGCGCGCGCGCGAGGGCATGCCCGCCTTGACCTGGAAATCGTCGATGATGCGCATGGCGTCCCGCAGGCCGGGCAGCGCCGTCTGCATGTCGTTCTGCATCAGGGCCAGCCAGCCCGCGTCGAGCGCGCCGCCCGGCTGCAGCACGATGCCGCCGTAATCGAGCACGCTGTAGCTGGTAAACGGCAGGTCGACTCGGCGAAACGCGTCGCCATTTCTTGCCGTGGCGGGGATCAGGGTCATGCCGTTTTGCGCAAACTCAAAGAAGGCGCGCTGGCGCGCCGTCGTAAACGAACAGGCGTCGCCATTTTTCAAATAGGCGGCCGGCTGCAAATCGGTCTCGCCGGGGCATTTTTTCGGGGTCTGGAACAGTGTGTCGTCCAGGTCAACAAACAGGAATTTCTTCAATTTTGGTCTCTGACTGAAAGTGGAACAGGCGGCCGTTCAATTGGCCGGCGAGTTGCATGAGGGCCGGGCTGGCCGGAGTTTCATGGCAGATGAAAACGTGCTGGTACTGGCCAGGCGCCACGTTGTACAGGTAATTGGCGATGCCTTCGCCGTAATTGTCGTCGCAGTGGACGATATGGCCGACGGAGCCCCACGACAGGATGGGCGAGCGCGTGGTCGACTGCACCACGACGTTCTTGCCCAGGCTTTCCAGTTCGCGCGCGAGCAAGAACGACGGGTGCATGAATTCGCCCGTTCCCAGCACCAGCACGGAGTCGCCGGCGCCGATTTCCTGCGCCAGCTGCACCGCCAGGCCTTGCGGCGGCGTCAGGGCGCGTCCCACGCCGATGCGCCCGAAGGCGGGGCTGGCGCCGCGTTCCGCATTCGCTTCGAAGCGCTGCGCGCTGGCCGCTATCGGCGCTGGCGCATCGCCGGCCTGGAAGGCGTAGTGGCCGGACAGCGCCGCGCCGACGGTGGTGGGCAGGCCGAAACGCTGCGTGAGACCCGCGTTGGCGGCCTGGCCCATGAAATTGGTGATCACGCCCAGGTGCAGTTTTTCCAGCTGCGGATAGCGCGCGCGGCACACTTGCACCAGGTTGGCGAAGGTGTTGCCCGTCGATGCTTCATCGTCGATCAGCACCAGGCTGCGCGCCGTGGAAAACAGCGCGCTGGCCGCGTCGGACAAATGCAGAAACTGGCGCGGCGCGTGGCTGTGCGATTCCTCGAACTCGAAGAAGGGCACCGTGCCCACGCGGTAGCGCGAGCTGTGCAAGAACAGCGCTTTTCCATTCGGGTTGGCGCGCAGCCACGCTTCAAACACACCCTGGCCCAGGCCGACGGCCGTTTCCGCCATGGCGATGAAGACCACGGGGCCGGGCAGGCTGGGAGGGATCTGCGCGGCCAGGTCGTCGTGGATGGCTTGCATGGCGCGCGGCGTGACGGGCCAGTGCTTGCCCAGCACTTTCGAAAGGAACAAAAAGCCGCGCTTGGCGTTGGCGCGCGCGGCAAAGCCGATCAGCCAGTCCAGCGGAAAGCGCGCCTCGTCCACCTTCAGGGTCAGCTCGCCCGTGGGCATCTGCTGCTTGACGCTGTTCATGGCAGCTCCACGGCGTAGGCGGCTTCGCCCACGCGCATGCCTTCGTGGATGGCGGGCACGGTGAGCTTGTCAAAGCCCTGGTCGAAACCGGCCAGCGCCAGGTAGGGCAGGTTGGGACCGGCCGCGCACGCCATGCCGATGCCGCCCGACATGCGCGGGTTGATCTCCAGCAGCGCCAGGCCGTTGGCGCCTTCTCGGAACTGGATGTTGAACACGCCATTCAGGCGGTAATCGCGCGCGAGTTTGTCGCAGGCGGCCAGCAGGTCGGCGCGCAGTTCGATCAGCTGGCCGCTGCCGCCCCCATGCAGCTTCTTGCGCGGCACGGCGCAAATCAGCTTGCCCTGGTCGGCGACGCAGTCGGCGCTGTATTCGTGGCCATCGAGGTATTCCATCAGCAGCAGGGTCTTGAACGTTTCCATCTGCGCCAGGCCGCTGCGCAGCTCCTGCGCATTGACTTGGTAGGCGGCGCCGGCCAGCAGCAGCTGGGCGCTGCTGCGCTCTTCATCGAGCACGGCAAAGCCCAGGGCATACACGGATTCGGACGGCTTGATGCACAGCTTGCGGTGCAGGGGGCGCAGTTCGGCGTAAGCGGCGTCGTATTGCGCGATGGTGGTCACGGCGCGGTAGTCGGCCGGGCGCGCCATGGGCAGGTCGAGGCCGTCGCAGAAGCGTGCCTTGTCGTGCATCAGGTCCAGTACCTCTTCGGTGGCCACGCTGAGCACGCGCGTGCCGAGGGCGGCGAAGCGCGCGCTGGCGCTGCCGATCAGGCCCGCTTCCTTGCCGGGCCAGAAAATCGTGATACCCCGCTCGCGGCAAAATTCCAGGCACCACTCGACATAATTGTGCCCCGTCAGTCCTGACGGTTCGACCGCATATTCGTGGGCCGACAAGAAGGCTGCCGCGTGCGCGTTCGTATTGCTGCACACGATGTGATAGCGGGGCACACCGCCTGTGGCGGCCATGTCGGCCTCGCGGATCAGGCGCATGGCCGTGCCGACCGAGGAAAATGTTTTGTTGAACCAGACTCTTTGCATGTACGGGGGACCGGGTAAAGAAAGGGGAAGCCGCGCGCAGGTGCGCGCGCGGGCAGTGTAGCCAGAAAAACTTAACCTGGCCTTAGAGAGGGGGAATCAGCCGGCTTTGCCGCTGGCCGTCCACTTGAGGAACGCGTCGCGGTTGCGCGAGCAGATGAACACCTTGCCCGAGCCGGAAAAGCGCAGCACGATGCCTTCGCCGCTGGTCACGCTGTTGACGATATTGCCGAGGAAGCCGCCGATGCCGCCGCCGCCCGCGCCGCCGCCCGTGGTCACGGAAATCTCGTATTTCAGGCTATTGTCCCAGCAGACGACGTGGGAATTGTCGATCACGACATCCTTGCCCGGCTCGACGTCGAGCTGGAACATGGAGCCGAAGCCCGACACCACCACTTGCCCCGTGCCGGCCGTCTCCATGACGAAGAAGCCGCCAGACTGGGCGAACAGCGCGTTGCCGATGCTTTGCGTGCGCACCTTCATTTCCGTGCCCGAGGTGGCGGCGACAAAGGCGCCGTCGTTGAGCAGGTACTGGCGCGCGCCCACGTCGACCACTTCGATGGCGCCCGGCAGGGTGGGCGAGAGCAGGCAGTCGCCGCTGCCGCGTACCGCTTCGATGTGCTGCTGGAAGAACGATTCGCCGTTGGCGAAGCGGCGCATGATGGCGCTGCCCAGGCCGCCCGTCATCTTGCCTTTCAAGTCCAGCGCCGTCTCCATCATCACCATCGCATCGGATTCGCAATAGATGGTTTCGCCCTGCTTCATGCTGACGTGGAGGAAGGGATCGACGTCGCCCGTGACACTAAATACTGGCATGATAAATCTCCAAAAAAAAGCCGCCTGATTTGTGCAGGCGGCAGTAATGATATGACAAAAGTGCAATTCACCGCAGAAAGCCAGGCAGGCTTCCTGCGCGTGAATTTAAGCGTTCACGCCGAAGGAGCGGGCGAGGGGGCCCAGGCCGCCATTGAAGCCCTGGCCGATGGCCTTGAACTTCCATTCGCCGTTGTAGCGGTAGATTTCGCCAAAGATCATCGCCGTTTCCGTCGAGCTGTCTTCGGACAGGTCGTAGCGGGCGATTTCTTTTTCGCCTTCCGCGTTCAGGCAGCGGATGAAGGCTTTCGAGACCATGCCGAAGTTCTGGCGGCGCGCATCGGCGTCGTGAATGGTGACGGTGATGCTGATGCGGTCGATGTCGGCTGGTACGCGGGTCAGATCGATTTCGATGCGCTCATCGTCGCCTTCGCCTTCGCCCGTGGTGTTGTCGCCCGTGTGCACGACGGAACCGTCGGTCGACTTCAGGTTGTTGTAGAAGATGAAGTCAGAGTCGCCACGGACTTTGCCGTCGCTTTTCAGGAGGAAAGCGCTACCGTCAAGGTCGAAGGTGGCGCCGTCCGTCGAACGTGGATCCCAGCCGAGGCCGACGATGATCTTCTTCAGGTTCGGTGCTTCCTTGCTCAGGTTGACGTTGCCGCCTTTTTGCAAACTGATTGCCATGTGGTGCTCCTTTTCAGTAATTTACTTAAACATGCCTGCATGGAATGAGCGCCTAAGGCGCTCGTGCCATTACTCTCTCAATTGGGGGTGGAACCCCCGATTTCAAGCTTGTGCCGCGTGCCGTTTGCGATAACGCAAGGACGACCACAGCGAAACGAGGATGAAGGCCACGCCCGACAGGCCCGTGAACCACTCCGGAATATGGTACTTGACGGACGCCAGCATGATCAAGGCCAGGATGCCGATCGCATAATGGGCGCCGTGTTCGAGGTAGACGAATTCGTCCAAGGTGCCCTTGTGCACCAGGAAGACCGTCATCGAGCGCACGAACATGGCGCCGATGGCCAGGCCCAGCATGATGATGACGACGTCGTTGGTGATGGCGAACGCACCGATCACGCCGTCAAAGCTGAACGAGGCATCCAGCACTTCCAGGTACAGGAAGCCGCCGATGCTGCCGCGCGCCACCGTTTTTACCAGGTCGCCATTGCCGTTCCTGGCTGGCGCGGCGCCTTCTTCCGCGTCATCCTGCAAGTCCGGTTCGCCTTCTTCCAGCAAGCCGCTGATCCAGTTCACGCCGATGTAGACGGCGATGCCGACGACGCCCGAAGCGAGCACGCTGTATTTTTCTTCCGCGGGGCCCATCGCCACGCAGGCGGCCACGGCGCCCATGGTGATCAGCACGGCCAGGCTTTCGGTGCCCAGCGCATTGACTTTTTCCTCGGCCCAGCCCAGCCAGTGCAATTCTTTCTCGTCGTCGAACAGGAAGTTCAGGAACACCAGCAGCAAAAAGGCGCCGCCGAAGGCCGCCACTTGCGCATGGTTGTCCGTCAGGTGCTTGGCATACACGTCCGGCGTGGTGGTGGCCATGGTCCATACGTCGACCAGGCCCAGGCCCGTGGCCACGGAAACGATGACCAGCGGAAACAGCAACCGCATGCCGAAGACGGCCACGAGGATACCGACCGTGAGGAACAGTTTTTGCCAGAATTCATTCCAGTGACGCAAGACCGAGGCATTCACCACGGCATTGTCGAACGACAGCGACACTTCCATGACGCCCAGTACGCCCGTGATCCACAGGGCATTGATCAGGCCGGGCATGCCGCCATGGCTGTAACCCCACCAGCCCGACACCGCCATCAGGATAAAAGTGACTAAAAAGGAAATTCTGAAATGCCGCATGAGGACCCCGTTGCAAGTATGAAAGACGTTTGATTATCCGCGCCGCTGTGCGCGCCGCGCTCAGTGTTGATATACGTCAATTGTTGTATATGCCATGATTTTATATTAGTTGCCGCCGGGGGCCGCGTTTTATAGTCTGACGCCAGACAGTTCTGCTGGCGCGGATGATCTGCGATAATTGCGGCGCGCCCGTCTCCCCAGACACACTCTCTACATATAAAAGAAGGAATACCCGTGGATATCGCTTACCTCGTCACGCCCCTGATCGCCTGGATCCTGGTCGGACCGATCAAATTCCTGATCAACAGTGTCCGCACGCGGCAATGGGCGTTCGGCCTGGTCGGCAATGGCGGCTTTCCCAGCAACCACAGCGCTGTCGTGTCCAGCATGGCCACCCTGATCGCCTTGCGCGAAGGCATAGGCCACCCCGCCTTCGGCGTGGCCGTGACCCTGGCCTTCATCGTCATCATCGATGCCAACAGCCTGCGCCAGCACGTGGGCAAGCAGGCGGCCGCCATCAACCGCCTGGCCGGGGAGGCGGCCAGCGCCGCGCACAAGACTTTGCGCGAGCGCATGGGCCATACCCTGGTGGAAATCGCCGGCGGCCTGTGCACGGGCGTGGCGATCGGCTTCCTGATCAACACCGTTTTTAGCCGCTAAGCTCGCTTCCCCTGAAACGCAAAACCCCGCTTGAGGCGGGGTTTTGCGTTTCAGGGCGTAAAAACTACGTTTCATCCATTGATTAAAGCATTACAGGAAACCGCCGATTGACATGCCCGGACACGCTCATGGATACTTTGGCGCTTGTGGTTTTAATAAAAATAAATGCCTGCCATCGCCTGCAGCCCTATCCGGGCCATGGGGACGGTCGCGGTGCTATCTATCCGGAGAATTACCCATGTTGCGCAAAACCCTGTTTGTTCTGGCAATCGCTTCCGCCCTGACCGCTTGCGGCAAAGAGTCCAAGGATCCCGGCAAGGGCGGCAAGAATGCCAAGGAACAGGCGGGCGCCGCCGTCAATCTGCTGGTGTCCCCGGAAGACCTGCTGACCATCCAGAGCAATGCGCTGGCGTCGGGGCCCGTCATCACCGGTTCCGTGCAACCGGAGCGCAACGCGGACTTGCGCGCCGAAGTGTCGGCCGTGGTGATCCAGGTCATGAAGGAAAATGGCGAAGCCGTCAAGCGGGGCGACGTGCTGGTGCGCCTGGATGAAACGTCCATCCGCGACAGCCTCAATTCGGCCGAGGAAGCCAGTCGTGCCTCGGGCCAGGTGCTGGAACAGTCCGAACGCATGTTCCAGCGCATGAAAACCCTGCGCGCCTCGGGCATGACCTCGACGCAGGCGCTGGAAGACGCGGAAATCCGCCGCAACAATGCGCAAAGCGATTTGTCCGCCGCGAAGAGCCGCGCCGCGCAGGCCCGCCAGCAGTTGCAGCGCACCCTCGTGCGCGCGCCGTTCGACGGCATCGTGAGCGAGCGCAAGGTATCGAATGGCGATACGGCACAAATCGGCAAGGAATTGATCAAGGTCATCGATCCGACCAGCATGCGCCTGGAAGGCCTGGTGTCGGCCGACAAGATCGGCGTCGTCAAGGTGGGCCAGCCCGTGCTGTTCCGCATCAATGGGTATCCGGGCCAGGATTTTTCGGGCAAGGTGCGCCGCGTCGATCCTGCCGCCAATGCCGTCACGCGCCAGGTGGCCGTGCTGGTCGATTTCAACGACAAGGAACAACCGCGCGTGGCCGGCCTGTATGCGGAAGGGCGCATCGAGACGGACAGCATCAGCGCGCTGATGATACCCGACTCGGCCCTGGTGAAGGCGGGCGACGTCACGTACACGTGGAAGGTCAAGGACAAGGCCTTGCATAAAGTGAATTTGCGCATCGGCGCGCGCGACGTGCGCACGGGCCAGTGGGAAGTGCAAAGCGGTCTGGCCAGCGGCGACACCGTGCTGCGCACGCCCGGTTCGACCTTCAAGGATGGGCAGAAAGTGGAATTGACGGCCGGCAAAGCCGTGCCCGCCGCCGCCGTGGCCAGCAGCAGCACCGCCGTTGCCGGTAAAGGAAACTAAGCCATGTTCCTTTCCGATTTCAGTATCAAGCGGCCCACCGCCACCATCGTCCTGATCCTGGCGATGATGTGCGTCGGCTTGCTGGCGCTCAAGAAACTGCGCGTCAACCAGAACCCGGACGTCGAAGTGCCGTTCATCGTCGTCAGCATCCCTTACCCTGGCGCCTCGCCCGACACGGTCGAGCGCGAAGTGGTGAACCGCCTGGAAAAGTCGCTGCAAAGCATTTCCGGCGTGACCGAGGTCAACAGCGATTCGAATGAAGGTTCGGCCACCATCTTCCTGAAGTTTTCCTTCAGTAGCAACCTGATCGAGGCATCCGACAATATCCGCAATGCGATTGCCGCCGTGCGCTACAAGTTGCCGACGGAAATGCGCGAGCCCATCCTGCAGCGCATCGACCCGGCCGCCGAACCGATCATGCAGCTGGCACTGTCGTCGAATACGCAAAGCCATGCGGAAATCTCGCGCCTGGCCGAGGACGTGCTGTCGGACCGCTTCCGCACCGTCGATGGCGTGGCGCTGGTCAACGTGGGCGGTTCGCTGAAGCGCGAGCTGTCCGTGCTGCTGCGCGCGGAAAAATTGCGCGAATACAATGTGTCCGTCAGCGACGTCGTCACCGCCTTGCGCAACCAGAACACGAATGCCCCGGTGGGCAAGGTGCGCGGCGCCCTGGACGAGAAAAGCATCCGCCTGGTGGGTCGCATCGAGTCGCCAAGCGACTTCGAAAAAGTGGTGATCAAGCGCCGCGGCGAGGAAATCGTGCGCCTGGCGCAAGTGGCCACCATCGAGGATGGCTTTGCCGAAGTCAACAGTCTGAGCATGCGCAGCGGCAAGCCCAACGTGGGCATATCGATCACCCGCGTGCGCGACGCCTCCACCGTCAGCGTGGCCAACAAGATCCGCGACATGGTGGCGGACATCAACAAGACCTTGCCGAAAGGCACGATCCTGCAAGTGACGCGCGACGGCGGCGAAAACGCCCAGCATAGCCTGAACAACGTGATCGAATCGCTGGTGCTGGGCGCCGTGCTGACGATCTTCGTCGTCTACGCTTTCCTGAACTCGTGGCGTTCGACCCTGATCACGGCGCTGAGCCTGCCCACATCCGTGATTGCCGCCTTCATCGCCGTGTGGCTGTGCGGCTTTACCCTGAACTTCATGACCCTGCTGGGCCTGTCGCTGGCCATCGGCGTGCTGATCGATGACGCCATCGTGGTGCGCGAAAACATCGTGCGCCACATGCAGATGGGCAAGGATCGCCGCACGGCCGCGCTGGAAGGCACGGCCGAGATCGGCATGGCCGTGGCCGCCACGACGTTCTCGATTATCGCCGTCTTCATTCCCGTGGCCTTCATGCCGGGCATTTCCGGCGAATGGTTCCGTCCGTTTGCCTTGACGGTGACGTGCTCGGTGCTGGTCAGCCTGGGCATCTCGTTTACGCTCGACCCCATGCTGTCGGCCTACTGGGGCGACCCGGTCGAGGAACATGCGGCGCCGAAAAAGGGCATCGGCCGCGTGCTGGAGAAATTCAACCACTGGTTCGACCACCAGGCGGACCGCTATGGCCGCGTGATCGCCTGGGCCCTGCATCACCGCCGCTGGATGGCCGTCATCGCCTTCGGCAGCCTGGTGGGCGCCATCGCCCTGCACGCCACGCATGGCGGCACGAGTTTCCTGCCGGCATCCGACTCGGGCAACCTGATGATCAATGTACGCACGCCATCGTCGAGCAGCATCGAGTATTCGCGTTTGAAACTGGAAGCGGCGGCCGTGCTGGCGCGCACCTTGCCTGAAACCAAGGATACCAACAGTTCCATCAATGCGGGCGGAGGCCGCGTGTATGTCGACATCGGCAAGCGCAACACGCGCAAGCGTTCGGCCAAGGAAATCGCCGTCGAGCTGCGCGAGAAGATGTCGCGCCTGGTGGGTGCCGAATACGTGGTGCAGGATGACTTGAGCAACGGTTCGCAAAAACCGATCCAGGTGGAATTCACGGGTCCGGATTCGCGTAAACTCATGGAAATTACCAACGCCTACATGGACAAGCTGCGCGCCATTCCCGGTGCCGTCGATGTGGGCCTGTCCGAGCAGGACCCGAAGAACGAGCTGCAGATTGAGCTCAACCGTGGCCTGGCCAACTCGATGGGCATTTCCGTCAATGATGCGGCGCAATCGCTGCGCGTGGCGTTTGCCGGCGTGGAAGTGGGCGACTGGGTCGATCCGACGGGCGAAACGCGCGACGTGGCTGTGCGCCTGCATCCCGATGACCGCGTGGCATCGGAAAACATCGAGCGCTTGCCGATCAGCGTGACGGGCACCTCGCAAATGGTGCCGCTCGACCAGATCGCCACCATCACCATGGGCAAAGGCCCGTCCGGCATCGAGCACAAGAATGGCAAGCGCACGATCACCGTGTCGGCCAATGCGCAGGGCCGCTCGAATGGCGAAGTGACGAGCGACGCCATGAAGCTGGCCAACTCCATCGACTTCCCGCCCGGCTATGGCCTGGCGCTCGGTGGCGCCGGCCAGGACCAGCAAGAGCTGTTCACGGAAATGCTGATCGCGCTGGTGATGGGTATCGGCCTGATGTATTTGATCCTGGTGATGCAGTTCGGTTCCTTCACGGCGCCGGTGGCCGTGATGATGTCCTTGCCGCTGAGTCTGATCGGCGTGGTGGTGGCGCTGGTCATCACGAACAACACCCTCAATCTGATGAGCTTTATCGGCATCATCATGCTGATGGGCCTGGTCGCCAAGAACGCCATCCTGCTGCTGGACGCGGCGCGCAAGCGCGAGGAAGAGGGCCATGGCCGCGAAGATGCGCTGATGTATGCGGGCCGCATGCGTCTGCGCCCCATCCTGATGACGACGTTCGCGCTGATCGCCGGCATGTTCCCCGTCGCGCTGGGCCTGGGCGAGGGCGGCGAGTTCTACCGTCCATTGGCGATCGCCATCATCGGCGGCACCATCACCTCGACGATTCTGACCCTGCTGGTCGTGCCGACCTTCTATGACAGCATCGAAATCGCCCGCGATGGCGCCGTGGCCAAGTTCCACCGCCGCGCCGCGCGCATGCCTGTGGCTTTCGCCCTGATCCTGACCCTGATCGAGTGCGTACTGACCTTGCTGCTGGTGCGCTTCGTCTACCGCATGCTGAAAAAGGCCGTGCTGTTCCTGATGGGACGCCGCGCGCCGAAAGCGGCGTCGGTCAGCCTGCAAAAGTAAGTCAGGCAGCCTCGGCTGCGCAATCCTTGTGCCAGGTCAAAGAGCCTTCTTCGGAAGGCTCTTTTTACGTCTGGTGCTCTACAATCGTAGGACGGGTGGGCGAGTTCGCCAGCCTGGTATCGCGATATTTTTGCGATATTTTTCAACGGCAATGTGGCACGGCAACGTAACGGACCAGCACCATGTTTTCCAGCATCCGGCAGCCCCTTCTCGGCATCCTCATGGCATGCCTGCTGGCCGCTTGCGCCGTCGGACCGGACTTCCGGCCTCCCGCCGCCCCCGGCGGTGGCGACCGCTACACGCCGGCACCGTTGCCGGCGCAAACGGCGGCGGCGCCCGGTCCCGCCGGCCAGGCGCAGCGTTTTGTACCGGGCCAGGATATTCCCGCGCAATGGTGGTCGCTATTCCAGTCACCGGCGCTGGACCGGCTGGTGCGCGGCGCCCTCGCGCGCAGTCCCGGCCTGGCATCGGCCCAGGCGGCGTTGCGCCAGGCCGATGAAAACTACCGCGCCCTGTCCGGCAGCCTGCTGTATCCCGAGGTGGGGGCGCAGCTGGGCGTGAGCCGTGAAAAAAACAGCAGTCTGGAGGGCAAGGGCGGCGTCCTCAATTTGTACAATGCCTCGGTGAATGTGTCGTATGCGCTGGATGTCTTTGGCGGCAACAAGCGCCAGCTGGAGGGGCTGCAAGCCCTGGTTGACTATCGGCAATACCAGCTGGAAGCGGCGTACCTGGCCCTGACGGCCAACCTGGTGACGGCGGCCATCCGCGAAGCATCGTTGCGCGCCCAGCTGCAGGCCACCGGCGAGATACTCGACGCGCAGCAGAAACAGCTGGACGTGATCGAACAGCAATTGCGCTTTGGTGCCATCGGCCGTGCCACGGTACTGCTCCAGCGCAACACGGTGGCGCAGACGCGGGCCAGCGTGCCACCGCTGGAAAAAGCCCTGGCCCTGACGCGCCACCAGCTATCCGTGTATGCGGGCAGGCTGCCCAGCGAGCCTGGCATGCCTGAATTCGACCTGGCGTCGCTGCACCTGCCGCAGGACTTGCCCGTTTCCCTGCCGTCTGCCCTCGTGCGCCAGCGCCCCGACATCCGCGCCAGCGAAGCGCTGCTGCAGCAGGCCAGCGCGCAGATCGGCGTCACCACGGCAGCCCTGTATCCCCAGTTCACCCTGACGGGCAATCTTGGTGCCCTGGCGACCAGCTTTCCCGCGCTGCTGCATGGCGGTTCTTCCGTGTGGGGCGTGGCGGCCGGGCTGGCCCAGCCTGTTTTCAATGGCGGCGCGCTGCGCGCCAGGCGGCGTGCCGCCATCGCCGCCTACGAGGGTGCGGCGGCCGATTACCGCACCACCGTGCTGGCCGCTTTCCAGAATGTGGCCGACAGCTTGCGGGCCATCGAGGCTGATGCTGCCGCCTTGCAGCAGCAAGCCGAGGTGGAGGCGCTGGCCAGCGAATCGCTGGCGCTGAGTACGCAGCAATTCAAGCTGGGCGCCATCAGCTACCTGAGCCTGCTGGATGCCCAGCGCACCTATCAGCAGGCCAGGGTGGGCCTGGTGCAGGCGCAGGCGGCCCGTCATGCCGATAGCGCCGCGCTGTTCCAGGCGCTGGGCGGCGGCTGGTGGAACCGGCCTGCGCTGGATAACGTTCCCGCCACGACCACTTTGCCGGTGGCGGCAGGCAGGGACTGAGGGGCTTGCAATACAACACCGCAATGGCAGCCGGAAGCAATGACAAGGAGCGCATCCATGACGAAACGCAATAAGCGCATGCTCATCATGCTGGGGGCGGTGGTGCTGTTGATTGCCCTGCTGGCGCTGGGATTTTTTCTGCACATCCGCCAGCTCATGGCCAGTTCGCCCAAGCCCACGCCGCAGACGGTGTCGGCGACCATCATCCGCAAGGTCGAGTGGCAGCCGCACCTGGCGTCCGTGGGCACCCTGGTGGCCGTGCGCGGCGTCGACGTGACGAGCGAGATCGCCGGTCTCGTCAGGTCCATCCATTTCAAGTCCGGCCAGGATGTGGCGGCAGGGCAATTGTTGGTGCAACTCAATGCCGACGCCGATATCGCGCAGCTGCGCGCGCTGGAGGCGGCGGCCGAACTGGCTGCGTCCGTGCTGGCGCGCGACCGCCAGCAATTTGCCGTGCAAGCGATCAGCCAGGCGCAGATCGACAACGACGCGGCCGACCTGAAAAGCAAGCGGGCACTGGCGGCCCAGCAGGCGGCACTGGTGGCCAAGAAAACCATCCGCGCGCCGTTTGCCGGCAAACTCGGCATCACCACCGTCAATCCGGGCCAGTATGTGAATCCCGGCGACAAGATCGTTACCTTGCAAACCATCGATCCCATCTATGTCGACTTCTATATTCCGCAAAAGCAGCTGAGCGGCCTGCAAGTGGGGCAAGCCCTGAACCTGTCCAGCGATGCGCATGCGAACACGGCCTTTGCGGGCAAGGTCAGCGCCATCAGCTCCAAGGTCGACCCCGCCACGCGCAATGTGCAGGTGGAGGCCACGGTGGCCAATCCGCAACGGCAGTTGCTGCCGGGTATGTTTGCCAACGTCAACGTGGAAGTGGGGGCCAAGAAACAGTATCTGACGTTGCCGCAGACGGCGATCACCTACAACCCGTATGGTTCCACCGTCTTCGTCGTGCATCCGGCGCAGGCGCCCAAGGTCACGGCCCCCGCGGCCAGCGCCGCCCCCGCTGCGCCACCGCCCAAGGCGGGTGAGCTGGTGGTGCGTCAAGTATTCGTGACGACGGGTGAAACACGCGGCGATCAGGTGGCCGTGCTGACGGGGCTCACCGAGGGGCAGCAAGTCGTCACCAGCGGACAGATCAAGCTCAAGAATGGCAGCCCCGTGGTGATCAGCAACGTCGTCGAGCCGCGCAACAATCCGCAGCCCACACCGCAGGAACATTGAGTCGAGGCGCCGCCATGAACTTCACCGATCTCTTTATCCGCCGGCCCGTGCTGGCCATGGTGGTGAGCCTGCTGCTGGTGGTGCTGGGCTTGCGTTCCCTGTTCAGCTTGCCCATCAACCAGTATCCGAAGACGCAGAATGCCGTCGTGACCATCTCCACCACGTATTACGGCGCCGACGCGCAGACGGTGGCCGGGTTCATTACGCAACCGCTGGAATCGGCCATCGCCCAGGCGCAGGGCATCGATTACCTGTCCTCGTCGAGCAGCAGCGGCGTGTCGACCATCACGGCCACCTTGCGCCTCAATTACGACGCGAACCGGGCTTTGACGGAGATCAACACCCAGGTCAGTTCCGTGAAGAACCAGTTGCCCGCCCAGGCGCAAACGCCCGTGCTGACGGTGCAGATGGGGCAGACGACGGATGCCATGTACCTGGGTTTTTACAGTAATACCTTGCCGACGAATAATGTGACGGATTACCTGAGCCGCGTGGTCAAGCCCAAGCTCGATTCCGTCAGCGGCGTGCAGACGGCGGAACTGCTGGGCGCGCGCCAGTTTGCCCTGCGCGCCTGGCTGGACGCGGACAAGATGGCCGCGTTCGGCGTGACGGCGGCCGAGGTGAGCACTGCCCTGGGCAATAATAATTACCTGGCCGCGCTGGGATCCAGCAAGGGCCAGATGGTGACCGTTCCCCTGACGGCCGGCACGGACCTGCATTCGGTCGAGGAATTCAGGCAGCTCGTCGTCAAGCGCAGCGGCGACTCCATCGTGCGGCTGGAAGACCTGGCCACCGTCGTGCTGGGTTCTGAAAACTATGATTTCAACGTGGCCTTCAGCGGCGTGCGCTCCGTCTTCATCGGCATCAAGGTGGCGCCGGAAGCCAATATCCTCGATGTGGCCAAGCGCGTGCGCGCCGTCTTCCCCGATATCCAGTCTCAGCTGCCGGCCGGCCTGACGGGCGAAATCGTGTATGACTCGACCTTTTTCATCAATACTTCCATCCACGAAGTCATCAAGACCCTGGTCGAGGCGTTGCTGATCGTCACCATCGTCATCTATCTGTTCCTGGGCAGCCTGCGGGCCGTGATCGTGCCCGTGATCGCCATGCCGCTATCACTGATCGGCACGTTTACGGCCATGCTGGCGCTCGGCTATTCCATCAACTTGCTGACCTTGCTGGCGATCGTGCTGGCCATCGGCCTGGTGGTCGACGACGCCATCATCGTGGTGGAAAACGTGGACCGCCACATGAAGCAGGGCCAGCCGCCGCTGGAGGCCAGCCTGCTGGCGGCGCGCGAACTGGGCAGCCCGATTCTGGCCATGACGGTGGTGCTCATCGCCGTGTATGTGCCCATCGGCTTCCAGGGCGGCCTGACGGGCGCGCTGTTCACGGAGTTCGCCTTCACCCTGGCTGGCGCCGTGGCCGTCTCGGGCGTGGTGGCCCTGACCCTGTCGCCCATGATGTGTTCGCGCTTCTTCCGCCCGGAGCAGGACAGCGGCCGCTTCGTGCAAGCGATCGACCGCGTCTTCGGCAAGGTGCACGACTCGTATCAGCGCCTGCTGCATGCGCTGCTCGATACCTGGGTGGTGCTCATCGTTATGGCGGCCCTATTGATGGTGGTGCTGGGGCTGATGTTCAAGATGTCGCAGTCCGAGCTGGCGCCCGAGGAAGACCAGGGCGTCGTGCTGTCGCAGGTGGTGGGCGACCCGACGGCCACCTCGGACCAGATGCAAGTGTATGCCGAGCAAATCTACCAGGTGGCCAAGGCCATGCCCGAATACAGCCAGATGTTCCAGATCACGGGCGTACCGACTGTCAACTCGGGTTTTGGCGGCATGCTGATGACGCCGTGGAACGAGCGTGCGCGCGGCGCCCAGCAGGTGCAGCAGGACTTGCAGGCGGGCTGGAACCGGATCGCCGGCGCCCGCGTGGCCGCCTTCCAGTTCCCCGCCTTGCCCGGTTCCTCGGGTTTACCCGTGCAATTCGTCATCGCCACCACGGAGCCGTTTGAAAACCTCGATGCCATCGCGCAGCAGGTGCTGGAGAAGGCGCGCGCATCGGGCAAGTTCTATTTCATCGATACGGACTTGAAGATTGATAAACCGCAAGCCACCGTGGTGGTCGACCGCGACAGCGTCGCCGCGCTGGGCATGACGCAGCAGGATGTGGGGCAGGCGCTGGGCGCGGCCCTGGGCGGTGGCTACGTCAATTACTTTTCCATCGCCGGACGTTCCTACAAGGTGATCCCGCAGGTGTTGCAGGTCGATCGCCTGAATCCATCGGCCGTGCTGGACTTTCATATCAAGACGCCCAACGGCACGATGATACCGGCCAGTACCGTCGCGCATATCCAGTACGACGTCGTGCCCGAGTCGATCAACCGCTTCCAGCAACTCAACGCCGTCACGCTTTCCGGCGTGTCCGGTGCCTCGCAGGGCGAGGTGCTGGCCTTCATGCGCGATGCGCTGGCCCAGGTGGCGCCCAGCGGCTACACGGCCGATTATGCGGGCCAGTCGCGCCAGTTCGTGCAGGAGTCGGGTGGCTTCATCGTCACCATGCTGTTTGCCGTGGTGATCGTCTTCCTGGCGCTGGCGGCGCAGTTCGAGAGTTTCCGCGACCCCGTCGTGATCCTCGTCTCCGTGCCGCTGGCCCTGTTTGGCGCCACCATGTTCATCTTCCTCGGCTTTGCGTCGATCAACATCTACACGGAGGTGGGCCTGGTGACCCTGATGGGACTGATCAGCAAGCACGGCATCCTGATCGTGGAAGTGGCGAATCAGCTGCAAAAGACGGGCAAGAGCAAGCGCGAGGCGGTGGAAGAAGCGGCCGCCGTGCGCCTGCGCCCCATCCTGATGACGACGGCGGCCATGGTGTTTGGCGTGCTGCCCCTGGTGATCGCTTCGGGCGCGGGGGCGGCCGGGCGCCACGCGATGGGGCTGGTGATTTTTACGGGCTTGTCCATCGGCACCTTGTTTACCCTGTTCGTGGTGCCGGCCATGTATCTGTTCCTGGCGGCGGACCACCAGGCGCTGAGCGCACGGGGGGCGGTGACGGTGGCGCCAGCCCATTGATGCGCTGCAGCGGGGGCAATTGCTGCGCCGTGCAAGACAAAGACAAAGAGCCTTCGTTGGAAGGCTCTTTGTTGCTGATTCCCGTGCTCGTTGCCGGGCTGCAGGGCCGGCCGCCGCAGTGGAGCGGGCGCAGCCTTTAGCTGCTGCGTGGCGGTGGCGTGGTGCTACCAGTCCCTGTGCCGGTGCCGGGCGTGGTGCCATTGCCAGGTGGGGTGGCCGGCGGCGTGGTCGTG
>NZ_LT607497.1:77647-95219 GCF_900095235.1 Janthinobacterium sp. UMAB-60 | reverse complement strand
GTGGTGCCCGGTGCAACGGATGGTGTGGCGGGCGTGATGGCGTCCGGCGTGGTGGTGCCGCTGGTGCCCGAGGTGCCGCTGCCGCCCGTGTCTGGCGTGGTGGCGGGCGTAGCTGGCGTGGCCGTGGTGGTGGACTCATTGTGCTTGTTGCAGCCGCCCAGCAGCGCGCACACGATGGCGGTGCCGAGGACAAGCTTGCTGGTGCTAGGGAGTGGAGCCGTCATGATTGTTCCTTTCTCGTTGGAAAGCTGTCGTGGTGATCCTAACTGCCAGACGGCCTGCCACAGCGCGGGCAGGCTGTCATAGCAAGGCTGGCATCGCTTGCAACATTTAGAGTAGGCAGGTGCGTGCAGGTTCACCGGATTTACAAATCAGCGGCCATCGGCGGGAGCAGGGGCGATCCGTTTTGACATGGCGCAAGCGCGCCACGTGAACGAGAAAGAAAGGGCCAGGACAGGACGTCCCGGCCGCGGGCGAGGGGTTTATTTGACGACAGGGGCCTTGCTCACTTCCACTTCCCAATCCACGCCCGAGGCGACATGGTGTTGGGCGGCAAAGTCACCCTGGCTGATGGCGACGGCCACGTCGAGCAGGCTGTTCAGGTAGACCAGGGGCTTGCCCTTGGCGACGCCGCCAAACGTGTGCTCGAATGGCGCCGTGACCTTGGCCACTTGCTTACCCTTGTGCAAGATGCGTACTTGCAGCGGGTCATGCAGTTTCACCTGCAATTCATCGAGCAGCGATTTCGGAATATTCGTCCACACATTGCCATATTTCACGTCCAGCACGGGCACGATGCCGCGGATGGTATTGCCGTCGCGTACAGGTTTTTGATACGCGATCTTCACCACGGATTCGCTCGGCAATGGCGGGCCCACCTGTTCATACGTGATGGCGCCCGAGGCCAGGCGCGCACCNGGCCAGGCGCGCACCGACATACGCGTACACGTCGCGGCCATGGAAGGTGTACGACTCGCTCGATCCCGCCAGGCGGTTGACCTTTTCATCGATTTCGCGCAATTCGGCCACGCCGTCGCGCTCGGCGATCAGCGTGAACAGGCCGTTGTCCGGCCCTACGAAGTAGCGGCCACCCTTGGTTTTCAGCACCACCGACTTGCGATTGGTACCCACGCCAGGATCGATGACGGAGACGAACACCGTGCCTTGCGGCCAATAATTGGCCGTCTGGTACAGGCGGTAGGCGCCCAGCCAGATGTCGTAATCGGGAATCTGGTGCGTCAGGTCCGAGATGGTGAGCTTGGGATCGACGCCATAGGCGACGCCATGCATGGCGGACACGGCGCCGTCGGCCGTGCCGAAGTCCGTCATCAGCACCAGCGGTGCGGCAGCCTGGGCGGGTGACAGCAGGAGGGCGCTCAGGCAGGCGCCGGCGACGAGGTGGGAGATGCGTTTGATGATCATGATTTATCCTTGTCCGTGTCAGAACGTGTAGCTTAATTTAGCGTAAAAGTAGGCGCCATTGACGCCGATGGGGTTGATGAAATTGTAGGGCAGGGCGCCGCCATACGTGGCGTTATTCGTTTCGCGTACGCGCTGCGGATAGCGGTCGAGGATATTGTTGCCGCCCACGCTCAGGGTCAGTTGCTTGCTCAGTTTCAATTGGCCTTCCAGGTCCAGCGACCAGACGGCGCCGAAACGCTGTGCGGGAATGCCGTCGATCAGGGGCGCATCGCTGTCGTACGAAAAATCTTTCAGCTCGCCAAAGCGCGTGGCGCGCGCCTGCACGCCCCAGCCGGCCGCCTGCCAGTCGGCACCCAGGATCAATTTACTGGTCGGTGACGCATGTTTGATACGGAACAAACTCGTCTCCGTCAGCAGACTCAGACTGGGATCGATGCTGCTCAATGCGGTGGAACTCTGGCGCACCTTGTCGAGACTGGTCTTGTTCAGGTTTAGCGCCGCGTTCAGGTTCAGTTTGCCTGACGTGAAGGCCAGGTCGTGGTTCAACACCACGTCCAGGCCTTTTGTGCGCGTGTCGAGCAGGTTGGCCAGGTAGGCCACGGACTGGATGTCGCTGCGGCCATTGGCGGCCAGGTAGCCGGTGACTGCGTCGCTTTGCAAGTCGCTCGAACGCGTGATGCGGTCGCGGATGCGGATCACGTAGGCATCCACCGTCACGCTGGTGGCGGCCGCCGGTTTCCATGCCAGGCCCAGGGAAACGTTGGTCGACTTTTCCGGTTTCAGCTGTTGCGCGCCGAAGCTGCGCGCCAGCGGGTCGCTGGCCGGCAGCAGGGCCGCCGTTTGCAGGGCCGTGCCATCGGCATTGAAGTTCAAGGTCGCGAAGCGGAAGCCCGTCTGCACGAGGGCCGGCGCGCGGAAGCTGTTCGACAGCGAGCCGCGCACGAGGAAATTCTCCGTCACTTTGTAGCGCGTGGACAGCTTGCCCGTGCTGGCGCTGCCGAAGTCGCTGTAGCGGGAATAGCGGGCGGCGGCGCCCACCAGCAGGCGCGGCGTGAGGTCGCTTTCCACGTCCGCATACACGGAGCGGATCTGCCGGCTGCCGTCATAGGCGTCGGACGGGCGCAAGCCCGGCCCCGCCTGTGCGCCCGGTGGCGCATCGGTAAAATTGCCGGCCGCATACGAAGCGGGGTCGCCGGCCGAGCTTTGGTACGTTTCGCGCATCCATTCGGCGCCCACCGCCAGGCTCAAGGGGGCGGGCAAACCGATGTCGAGGCTGCGCGTGGCATCGAGGTTCAGGGCGTCCTGGCGGAAGTCGAAGCCGGCCAGGTGGAAACTGGTGGGGCTGGCCGCGCCCAGCGAAGCGTTGACGGAGTGGCTCACACCGTAGTCAAAGCGGTCGCTGCCGTGGCGCGCGCTGGCGTCCCAGTTCCACTCGCCCGCACTGCCGCGCACGCCGGCCACGATGCTGAGGTCGCGCTTGTCGCCGTTGGTGACGGGGCGGTAGCCGTGCGGATACAGGGCCGGCACATTCGACGGGTCGCCCGGGTAGCGGAAGTAGGCGCTGCCGTCCGATGTGCGTTCGTTGAGGGTGGCAAACGAGTACAGGTCGAGGCCATTCGCCAGGGTGAGCTGGGTGTTGTAGAACAAATAGTTGTTGCGCTGGCGCGAGTCGCCGGACTTGAACACCACCTTGCCGTCGAGCGCCTGGTCGGCCGGCGTGAAGTTGTAGGAAGTCCAGCCCGCGTCGCTGGGACCGGCCCGTTCCGTGGGCGAGCGGCGCCGCGTTTCCGCGCCGAAGCGGAAGAACCCCGCTTCGCCCAGCGGCACGCCATAGTCGGCGTTGACGATGACGGTCTGGCCATCCGTCAGGGTTTGATCGGTCGGGGCGAAATGCGTGTGGTTGGCGCCATAGCTGACGGAAGCGGCGCCGCCCGTGCGCGCCTTTTTCAGCACGATGTTGATGACGCCCGCCACGGCGTCGCTGCCGTACTGGGCGCCCGCGCCGTCGCGCAGGATTTCGATGTGGTCGATGGCGTTCGGGGGAATGGCGTTGATGTCGACCGGCACGGTGCCGGCAAAGCTGCTTTCCGTGTCGAGCACGGCGCTCGTGTGGCGGCGCTTGCCGTTGATCAGCACCAGCACCTGGTCGGGCGCGAGGCCCCGCAACTGGATGCCGCGCACGGAGTCCGACGCGCCGCTCGATTCGATGCGGGGGAAGTTGATCGACGGCGACAGGTTTTGCAGGGCCGCGCCCACGTCGCCCGAGGCCAGCGCGTTGCTCACTTCGCGGGCGCCGAAACGGTCGATGGGCACGCTGCTGTCGAACACCGTGCGGTTGCGCGCGCGCGAGCCGACGACGGTGACCTGGTCGATGCTGGCGCCGGCCGTTTCATTGGCGCTGCCGGTGGTGGCTTGCGCTTCTTGTGCCCAAGCGGAGGCTGCGCCCAGCATGGCGCAGGCCAGCACGATGGCGCGCAGCGGCATGGCGGGAAGGGAAGGCGTGGCGTATGAGTGGCGCGGATACAAGGCGGTGTCCTTTGGGCTCGATTAGTGTCGGTGTGGAAACAGTTGCCATGAGCTTAAGGGAGGCGCCCGCCAGCACTAACGATTCTTTCTGGATATGCTTATGCTGTTGTTTTTATGCCGCCAGATTGCGCAGCAGCGCAGGCAACTCGGCCGGGATTTCGCGCGCCAGGTAGCCGAGGATGCCGAAGCGCAGGGCCAGCTGTTCGCCCGCCAGCGCATGCAGGGCGATGCCCCAGGCGCACGCCTGCTCCAACGGCGCGCCGCGCGCGGCCAGGCCCGTGATGATGCCGGCCAGGGTGTCGCCGGAACCGGAAATGGCCAGGCCGATGTTGCCGCCCGCGTGCGTCCAGCTGCTGCCATCGGGCATGGCGATGACGGTCAGCGCACCCTTCAGGGCGACGATGGCGTGCCAGCGCCGCGCCGCTTCCACGGCACAGGCGTGCGGGTCGGCCAGCACGGCGTCTTTCGACAGGCCCATGAGCTGGGCCAGCTCTCCCGCGTGCGGCGTCAGCAGCACGGGCCGCTCAAAATGGAAGTGTGCCGGCTGGTGCACGACCTGCATGGCGCGGGCGTCAAGAATCAGGCGGCTGTCGGAAAACAGGGGCAGCAGGTGGCGCATCAGTTCGCAACTGGCGGCCGTGTCGCACATGCCCGGCCCGACGAGGACGGCATCGACCTTGCCGGCCAGCGGCGCCAGCTGGTGCCGTGCCTCGTGGCGGAAGCCGCCCAGCGCCGTTTCGTCCAGGCCGATGACCCGCGCCTCGGGCATGGCGATGGCCACCTGCGCCGCCACCGACGCGCCCGTCGCCAGGGTCAGCTTGCCAGCGCCCGCGCGCAGGGCGGCCGTGGCCGCCAGCACGATGGCGCCCGGCATCTCTTCGGAGCCGGCGACGATCAGCAGGTGGCCGCGCACCTCTTTGTCGCCGTCTGGCTGGGGCATGGGCAGGGGCCAGGAGCGCAGCAGGGAAGGGGTGATGGCGGTGGCGTCCATGCATAGACTCCCAAGTGTCAGGATTTCGGCGCGGCCGGCATGTCGGGCTGGGCCGTGACGGGGGTGCCGGCCGCTTCCAGCGGCGCGACGAAGTTGCACAGGTCCAGTTGCAGCTTGCCGTGCCTGCCCAGGGCGGGATTGAAGGCGTATGAAGTGACGCCGCAGTTGGGCACGTCGGCCGCCTTGTCGATGGCCAGGATGGCGTGCTCGTCGCAGCGCTCCAGCAGGTAGCGGAAGCAGTTGACGATGACCTGGTGGCCGACGATCAGCACCCGTTCGCCCCGGTACTCGCGGGTGATGGTGTCGAGCACGCTGCGCAGGCGCAGGATGACGTCGCACCAGCTTTCGCCGCCCGGCGGGCGGAAGTAAAACTTGCCCACGTGCTGGCGCTGCTCGTGCAATTCCGGGTACTTGCTGGCGATGCCGTGCACGGTCAGGCGGTCGAGGATGCCGAATTCCTTTTCGCGCAGGCGCTCGTCGGCCACCACGGAAGCGAGGCTGTCCGCATCAATGCGCGCCAGCACGGCTTGCGCCGTTTGCTGCGCCCGCACGTACGGCGAATACAGCACGACGGTCGGTTGTTGTTCAGGGGGGAGGGTGGCGAACCAGTCGCCCAGGGCTTGCGCCTGGCGCGCCCCCAGATCGGACAGGGGGACGTCGACATCGCGTTCGGCGATGGCGATCAATAACTGTTTTTCCGCTTCGGCGGCATCGCGCGCCACGTTGCCGGCACTTTGGCCGTGACGCACGATCCAGATTTGCTGCGGCCATTTTTGTTCCATCGCCTTGCGCCTTCCTCCGTATTGATTGCGATTCAATATAGACGAAAGCGGCAAGGCGCGGCGCGCCGCTCGATAGCTTCCTAGGCGGCGTGTTCCGCCTCGTCCAGGTCGGGCGCATCGTCGCTGTTGTAGACGGCCAGGTCGGTTTGTCCCATGACCCGGCTGGTGACGGTGCCGGCCGTGATCGAGCCGCTCACGTTCAGGGCCGTGCGGCCCATGTCGATCAGCGGTTCGACGGAGATCAGCAAGCCGGCCAGCGCGACGGGCAAGTCCATGGCCGACAGCACGATCAGCGCGGCAAACGTGGCGCCGCCGCCCACGCCGGCCACGCCAACGGAACCGATGGTGATGATGGCCAGCAGCGGCAGCAGGAAGCTGACGGTGAACGGGTCGACGCCGACGGTGGGGGCGATCATCACGGCCAGCATGGCCGGATAGATGCCCGCGCAGCCGTTCTGGCCGATGGTCGAGCCGAACGAGGCGGCGAAGTTGGCGATGCCTTCCGGCGTGCCCAGGCGCTGGGTTTGCGTCTGCACGCTCATCGGGATCGAACCGGCGCTCGTGCGCGAGGTAAACGCGAAAGCCAGCACGGGAAAGACTTTTTTCACGAAGCGCAGCGGGTTCAGGCCCACGCCGGCGATGATGGCCAGGTGTACCAGGAACATCAATATCAGCGCGCTGTACGAGGCGACGACGAAGTTGATCAGCTTTAAAATGTCCGTGTAGCTCGACGACGCCACCACCTCAAACATCAGCGCGAACACGCCGTACGGCGTCAGGCGCAGCACCAGGGTGACCATGCGCATGACGATGGCGTGCGCCACTTTCATGAAGTGCTCGAAGGACGCGAAGATTTCCGGCTTTTTCGCCGCGATGCCCGTGGCCGAGATGCCGATGAAGATGGAAAACACCACCACGGCGATGGTCGACGTCTTGCGCGCGCCCGTCATGTCGAGGAAGGGGTTGGTCGGCACGAAGCTCACCAGCAGTTTCGGCAGGGACAGGGCTTTTGCCGTTTCCAGCGAGCCTTGCAACTGCACGCCACGCGCCACTTCGGCCGCGCTCGAGGTCAGGCCCACGGCCGTCAGGCCGAACAGCTTGGCCATCAGGATGCCCAGCGCGGCGGCGATCGTGGTGGTAATGAGCAAGGTGCCGATGGTCAGCGCGCTGATCTTGCCCAGCGAACTCGCGTCCTTGAGCTTCAGGATGGCGGAAATGATGGAGACCATGATCAGCGGCATGATGATCATCTGCAGCAGTTTGACGTAGCCGCTGCCGACGATGTCGATGTATTCATTGGTGCCCGCGATGATGGGCGAGCCGGCGCCATACAGCGCTTGCACGGCCGCACCGAGCAGCACGCCCAGGCCCAGGCCCGTGAAGACGCGCACGGTAAACGTCGCGTGTTTGCGTTGCTGGTGGAACATGAAGGCGAAGACGAGCAACGCAACGAGCAGGTTCAGAATGATGTTAATTGCCATGAAGGGGCCTTATCTTGGTTTTATTCGAGACTGCAGGGGGTAAATGCAACTTTGCCACAGTGAATATTTGCGACAGCCCGGTGCGGAAGGGCAAGCACTGTACAGTACTATGGTGGCGTTTTGCGCAATACCGCTGCGAATATTACGCTATATGAATATGCTCCACAGGCATAAGTCTTCCGGCGGATTGTGAAAAACCCGATTTCATGCCAGCATGTTTTGCCTATTTATCAATGTCGTGCCAATTATTTGAAGGAAAAAGATGAATGCTTTAACGGAAGTACAGGTACTCGATGCGGAAGAGCGCTTGCGCCTGGCCATGATGGCCTCCGACGTGGCTGTACTGAATCAGTTGCTGGCCGATGACCTGTTGTTTACCAATCACCTGGGGCACTTGCTGAGCAAGCATGCGGACCTGGCGGCGCACGAGCAGCGCCTGCTGACCATCACGGACTTGCGCGCCTCCGAGCGCCATGTGCGCATCAACGGCAACGTGGCCGTGGTGTCCGTGCGCATGCAACTGACGGGCAGTTATCACGACGTGGAAACGCATGGCGACTTCCGTTTTACGCGCGTGTGGGCGCAGGACGCGGCCGGCGCGCTGCAAGTGACCGCCGCCCATTCGGGCGTCGTGGCATAGGGGAGAGGTAGTGGATCATCGTTCCAAAGGGCAGCTGCTTGAAGCTATCATCGCCGCCGGCCCGGCCACCCTGGCCATCACGGGCGGCTATCCCGTGCTGCTGTACAACCTGGTGCGCACCTGGGCCGACGCCCCTGGCGACCATGCCCTGGCCGCGCTGCTGCTGACGGGCGGCCTGTGGGCCTTGCTGGAATTCTGGCGCATCGCGCTGGCGACGGTGGCGCGCAAGGCATATGCGTTCAACTGGCGCTTCTGGCTGGCCATCGCCGCTTTTCTTGCCTGCTTCGTGCGTTTCGTGCCGGATATGCCGGCCGGACTGATGCTGCTGTTGCTGGTGTTGCCGGCACTGGCGTGGACCCATTTCATTTTGCTGCAGGTCAAACGTCCGCGCGGCGCTTGAGTTTCGCACAAGCATTGCAAGCCGTGGCAAGATCGTTATGCCACGGCCCTTGGACATCGATATAATCATTCCCGCATGCATGGCAAACGGCATGCTTGGCGCAACTTCTCTTATTTTGAAAGAATTTCGATGAAAGCTCTCTTTTTGCTGCTGTTCGTATCGGGCGCGGCCCTGGCCGATGATGCTGCCATGTTGCAATGCCGTTCGCTGGCTGATATCGCCAGCCGCGTGAAATGCTATGACGCCATTCCTCTGGGCGCCGCCGCGTCCATCGCCCCCGTTACTGCGGTGCCGACCGCGCAGCAGCGCGAGCAAAGCTTTGGCATGGAAACGGTCAAGGCGCCCAAGGCAGCCGAGCCGGAAGAAAACAAGTCGATCAGCAGCAGCATCGCCGGCAAGTTCGATGGCTGGAGCGGCAACGAATTGATCAAATTGAGCAATGGCCAGGTCTGGCGCATCGTCGATGGCAGCTCCGCCGTGCTGGCGCCGCAGAACAATCCCAAGGTGACGCTCGAACGCAATTTCATCGGCACCTTCTTCCTGAAGATCGAAGGCACGAACAACTCGCCCAAGGTGCGCCGCGTGCAATAAGTTGCGCCAGTCTCAGTCCTCGGCGTCAAGCCAGACGATGCGGCCATTGCCCGCCTCATGCAGATGGGCCAGCAGCGCTGTGGCCGCCGTTTCAGGCAGGCTGAAGTCGAACAGCACATGCTCGCCGTGTTCCACGTTCAGCAAGGTGGCGCCGGCGCCATCGAGTTCGCGGCGCAGCATGCCTTCCATTGCATACGGCACCGTGCAGCGCAAGGTGCGCTGGCGCACGATGGCCGTTTTTTCCGCCTGCAACAACGCTTGCGCCACACTATCCGTGTAGGCGCGCACCAGGCCGCCCGCGCCCAGCTTGATCCCGCCAAAGTAGCGCACGACGGTCGCCAGCACGCCTTCCAGATCCTGGTGGCGCAGCACGTCGAGCATGGGTCGCCCGGCCGTGCCGCTCGGTTCACCATCATCGACGGCCGCCGACTGCCCGCCCGCCAGCAGCGCCCAGCACACATGGCATGCCCCCGGATGCTGCGCCTTCAAGGCATTGACCACCTGCTGCGCGCTGGCGCGGTCCGTCATCGGCTGCACGCAACCGATGAAACGGCTTTTCTTGATGATCAGTTCGCTGTGGACGGGGGTGGCAATGGTAAACGGCATGGCGGGTGCGAGGGCGGGTAAAGCAGCATGATAGAGGAAATGCGCGCCGGGCACGAGTCAGCCCGGGCAAGCGGCGGAAGCGGACACCAGTTCGCGCAGCGCAGAATCGCGCACTTGCACAATGTCGAACAGGCCCAGCGCGTGCAGGGCGGGCAGGGCGTCGAGGATGTCGCGCTCGGCGATGGCCTTGTCGTCGATGCCGCTGGACTCGTCCAGCCATAGCCGGGCATTGGCGAGGAAGGCGCCCACCGTGCCCTTGCGCACGGTGACACCGTTGAACTGGCCCTGGTTTTGTTGATCGGCTAATACGTCTTCTGCGCGCATGGTGAACTCCGTCAAAATGGAAAGACTCCACTGTATGATGGAGGAACTGTCTTGCCTGCGGTGTTTATGTCATTCGATACGTCAAATCCACCAATTTTTGCAGCGTCGCCGCTGCGCGCCATGCGCATTGCCCAGCCGCAGGAACGGGTGACGCCGCCGCATCGCCATGCCAGCGGCCAGCTGTTCGGCGCGATGCGGGGCTTGCTCTCCGTTACCGCCGACAGCGGCCAGTGGGTGGTGCCGGCCAGCCACTGCGTGTGGATGCCGCCCCATCATATGCACGCGCTGCGTTCGCACGGCCCGTTTGCGGGCTGGAGCGTGTACGTGGACGAGGCCAGCTGCGCTGGCTTGCCCGCCGCGCCTTGCGTGATACGTGTCTCGGGCTTGCTGCGCGAGGCGGTGGGCCGCGCCAGCGCCTGGGGCGACGGCGCGCCGGACGCGCGGCAGGCCAGGGTGGCGGGCGTGATCCTCGACGAAATCGCCGCCGCGCCGCACGAATCCTTCGGCTTGCCCCTGCCCTCGGACCCGCGCCTGCTGCGCGTGGCGCGCGCCGTGCTCGATGACCTGGCCGATGAGCGGGGCGTGGAAGTGCTGGCCGCCTGGGCCGGTGTCTCGCCGCGCACCCTGGCGCGCCGTTTCACGGCCGAGACAGGATTTACGCCCTCTGCCTGGCGCCAGCGCGCCCGCATCCTGCGCGCCCTGGAACTGCTTGCGGCCGGCCAGCCCGTGACGACGATTGCGCTGGACCTGGGCTACGACACCGTTAGCGCCTTCATTGCCATGTTCAAGCGAGTGATGGGCGTGACGCCGGGAAGGTATGGAGATGGTGATGGTAGTCAATCGAGCCATATCGGTATTTGATAAGGCGCAACTTGCTGCAAATAGAGGCGACCAAGGCTGAAATCGTGTGCGAATGGCGGACTTGATCCCGGTCGTGCGTCTGTTAAGGTTTTCGCTGAGCAACATCGGACTTGTGTCCCAGAATCCAATACAATTTGACGATTTGATTAATTCAAGGCAAAAGATGACCATTCGTACATCGTTATGGAGGGTTGGGGCGCAGCCTCAACAGTTGGTGGAATCATTGTTGGCGAGTGAACGTTTGCTCGAAGAGATGATTATTTCATCTCCTAAATTGTTGTCCGACGAATGGTTGCTGATTGGGCGACAGGAGGATACGGGATACGGTGGGCGCATCGATCTGCTGGCGATAGCTCCAGATGGGGCGCTGGTACTCATTGAAATCAAGCGGAATCGAACGCCACGTGAAGTTGTTGCCCAAGCCTTGGACTATGCAAGCTGGGTTCAAACACTGCACGCAGACGACATAGCCCGCATCTTTGGACGGTTCGCGCCTGGAAAGAGCTTGGCGCACGAGTTCCGAGTGCGCTTCGGACATGATCTTGACGAGGACTCGCTGAACGGCAGTCATCAGATTGTTATTGTCGCTGGATCTCTAGACGATAGTACCGAGCGGATCATCACGTATCTTAGCGAGCGGGATATCGCAATAAACGTACTGTGCTTTCAAGTCTTCACAATTGGCACAGATCAACTCATAAGCCGTGCGTGGCTGCATGACCCCCTGCAAGCGCAGGTGATCGCCTCGACAGCGCCAGTAGGGCCTGTAGAGCCGTGGAATGGCGAGTTCTATCATTCTTTTGGGGCGGGTACTGGCACGAGATCCTGGGATGATGCGCTTGAGTATGGATTCATATGCGGTGGTGGTGGCGTGTGGTACAGCCGAACCTTGAAACAACTCAATCCTGGCGACCGAGTTTGGGTCAATGTACCTGGGGCTGGATATGTCGGCGTAGGGTGCGTTACAGGCAACATGCAGTCTGCGCTCGACTTCAATGTCTCCACTCCTAATGGCGAAAGGCCGGTTCTCGATACCGCGAAGCGCGGTACATACCATGCAGAGTTCCGCAACGATCCCGAGCAGTGCGAGTATTTTGTTCCGGTTCGTTGGTTGCAAACGGTTCCGTTAAACCGTGCAGTGCAGGAGATCGGCCTGTTCGGAAACCAGAACACAATTTGCAGGCCGACCACTCCGAAGTGGCGCTCCACTGTGGAGCGGTTGAAGGATTTTTTTCCAGCGTTCGACAAGTAGGAGAAGCCGCGAAGTAGGTTATCGCAAAGGATTTATTACAGAAGGCCGGTCGCTATTGATTGGAATAGATCAACAAACAAAAATATTCCCGATGGGGAATATTTTTCATATATGGACGCAAAAAAGGGCTACGCGCCGAAGCGGGTAGCCCTTATCTGTACTGCTAAATTCTTGGTAGGCCGTGCGGGATTCGAACCTGCGACCAACGGATTAAAAGTCCGCTGCTCTACCAGCTGAGCTAACGACCCAAGGGCGGCTATTATGACGGCCAATGGCGGTTTTGGGAAGGGCGGGGATGGAAAAAACCTTGCATGACCCTCGTGCACGGTCTAATATGGATAGATAGCCTACCTATTTATATGATCCCATGCCCACTACCGAAAACCTTCCCATCCCCGAACGCGCGCTGGCGCTGTCCGATGACTTGCGCGTGGCGTTCAAGCGCCTGCTGCGTTCCATGCAGCGCGAAGGGGGCGAGCTGGAAGGCAATGTATCGATGATGCAATACATGCTGCTGGCGCTGATCCATGAGCAACCGGGCATCGGCGTGGCCGCGCTGGCGCGGCTGCAGAATGTGCGCGGGCCGACCGTCAGTGCGCAGGTCAAGTCGCTCGAAGAAGCGGGACTGGTCGAGCGCGGCGCGCCCGATCCGCAAGATCGGCGCCGCTCGGGCCTGCAGGTCTCCGCGCAAGGCATGGCCATGCTCGAGACCGTGCGCGCGCGCCGCCGCGATGCGCTGGCGCGGCGCATCGCCCGCTTGTCGCCGCAGCAGATCGACGCGTTGGCGGCCGCCATGCAGCCACTGCTTGAGATCGGCCAGACATGAGCGGCCACGATCACACCACCGACGTGGCCAAACCAATCACCGAGCGCGAAGTGCGCGCCATCTATCTGGGCTTGATGGCCGTGCTGGGCCTCGGTGCGCTGGACCAGAGCATCGTCGCCACGGCCTTGCCGCGCATCGTCGACGACCTGGGCGGCATGGCGCATCTGTCGTGGGTGGTGACGGCGTATGTGCTGGCGTCGACGGCCACCATGCCGCTGTACGGCAAGCTGGCCGACCAGTACGGCCGCCGCCCGATGATCTTCACTGCCTTGCTGACCTTTTTGCTCGGTTCCGTGCTGTGCGGGCTGGCGCAGAACATGACGGAACTGATCATCTTCCGCGCCATCCAGGGCCTCGGTGCGGGCGGCTTCATGCCGCTGGCGCAAATCATCATCGGCGACATCGTGCCGCCCGCAGAGCGGGGCAAGCGGCAGGGCATGGTGCCCATCGTGTTTGCCGTCACCAGCGTGCTGGGCCCGGTGCTGGGCGGCGTCATCACGGATGCCCTGTCGTGGCACTGGATTTTCTATGTCAACCTGCCCATCGGCGCGGCCGCCTTTGTCATCATCGCGCGCGCCATGCGCAAGCCGGCGCGCACGCATGCGCACCAGATCGACTACCTGGGGTCTGCGCTGCTGACGGGCGCCATCACGGCGGCCTTGCTGGTGCTGGCGCTGGGCGGCACGGAGTGGCCGTGGAATTCCTTCGCCATCAAGGTGTGCGGCGGCGTCGCGCTGCTGCTGGGTATCTGGCTGGCCTTCCACGTGGGCAGGGTGGACGAACCCGTGCTGCCGCCCGACTTGTTCGAAAACCGCACTTTCAATATCGCCAGCCTGGTGATGGCCATGACTTTCATGGGCTTGATGGGCGCCAGCGTCTTCTTCCCCCTGTTCTTCCAGCTGGTGATGGGCACCAGTCCCGCCGAATCGGGCGTGATGACGGTGGCGATGATGGTGGGGCTGGTGGCGTCGTCGATGTTCAACGGCCGCGTGCTGTCGCGCTCGGGCAAGTACAAGATGGTGCAGGTGGCGGGGCTGGGCGTGGCGGTCGTGTCGTTTGCCGTGCTGGCCTGGGCCATGGCAACGTCGCGCGGCTACTGGATCATCGAGCCGGCCATCTTCTTCCTCGGCACGGGGCTGGGACTGGTGATGCCGAACATGACGATCGCCGTGCAAAATGCCTTGCCCCTGGCGCGCCGCGGCGTGGGCACGGCCATGCTGGCCTTTTTCCGCTCGCTGGGCGGCTTGCTGGGCGTGACGGCGTCCGGCGCCATCCTGGCGCACCAGTTGCACAAACACGGCGTGGAAGCCGTGTCGGCGCTCGGTGCGCAGGCGGCGGCGCAGACGGTGGAAGTCTACCGCCACGCGATCGCCAGCGTGTTTGGCGCTGGCGCCGTGCTGCTGCTAGTGGGACTGCTCTTCCTGCTGTTCTTGCCGGAACTGCCCCTGGAGGGGCATCCGGCAACGGTCAAGGATGATCAATAGCGTTCCAGCCAGTGCGCATACGGCGCCGGCAGGGTCCACGAGGCGCGTTCCACGCCGAGTTCCTTGGCGGCAAAGTATGCCCAGTGCGGATTGGCCAGGTGCGCCTTGCCCACCATCACCACGTCCAGCTGTTCTTCCTTGACGACGCGCTCGGCGATGGCCGGCGTGCCGAAGCCCCAGGCGGACGAGACGGGCACGCCCGCTTCGCGGCGCACGCGCTCGGCAATCGGACCCATGAAGGCCGGGCCCCACGGAATCGACACGTCGGGAATGGTAAAGCCCATGCTGACGCTGAGCATATCCATGCCGGCATCCTTGAACTGGCGCACCAGGCCGATCGATTCGAGCAGGGTTTGCTCATCGCGGCCGTCGAATTCCAGCACGCCGAAGCGGATGGTCAGCGGCAGGTGCTCGGGCCACACGGCACGCACGGCTTTCAATGTTTCCAGCAGGAAGCGGCTGCGGTTTTCCACGCTGCCGCCATAGATGTCGTCGCGCTGGTTCGCGTGGGACGAGAAAAAGCTTTGTGCCAGATAACCGTGGGCGAAGTGCAGTTCCAGCCACTCGAAGCCCACTTCACGCGCGCGAATGGCCGCGTCGACGAAGTTCTGTTGCACGCGGGCGATATCGTCGAGGTCCATGGCACGCGGCACTTTCGGCAGGCCGCCGCCAAAGGCGATGGCGGACGGGGCGATGGTTTGCCAGCCGCGCGCATCGCCTTCAGTGATATGGTCGTCGCCTTCCCATGGGCGGTTGGCGCTGGCCTTGCGGCCCGCGTGGGCGATCTGGATGCCGGGCACGGAGCCGGCCGCCTTGATGGCTTTCACGACGGGCACGAAGGCTTGCGCCAGATCATCGTTCCAGATGCCCGTGCAGCCGGGCGTGATGCGGCCTTCCGGTGCCACGGCCGTCGCTTCGACGATCACCAGGCCCGCGCCGCCACGCGCCATGCCCGCATAATGCGACAGATGCCAGTCGTTGGCCTGGCCATCGACGGCCATGTACTGGCACATGGGCGGCACGGCGATGCGGTTGCGCAGGGTGATGTCTTTAAGACTGAATGGTTGGAAGAGGGCGGACATGGTGGCCTTTGTGTGTGTTGATGGAAAAGTGGGGAGATGCTGATTCGGTAGTTCGTAAATATTCGAAGAATGGAATTAGTATAGCGCATGCTGTATGATTCTGCTCATGCGTCCACACAAACATCCTCCCGCCAGCGAATTCGTGCTCGAAAGAGTGCTGTATGCCCTGAGCGATTCCATCCGCCTCGACATCGTGCGCCACCTGGCCCGCGTGGAGGCGGCCGCGTGCGGCGACCTCGATGGCGGGCGGCCGAAGTCGACCGTCTCCCACCATTTCAAGGTCTTGCGCGAAGCGGGCCTCGTCTACACGGAAAACGCGGGCACGACGCACATGAATACCTTGCGCCGCGCCGATATCGAGAGCCGTTTTCCTGGCTTGCTCGATGCCATTCTGGCGCAGCAGCCCTTGGCCGCCGAGGCGCCGGAAGCGGAAAAGCCGGCGGCTTAGCCGCCTGCCGTACCCCGCCATTTGCCAGGCTCGGCTATGATGTCGGCCTTTCGGTAAATCCCCGGCCGCGCGCCTGTTGCGCGAAGGGCCGGCGACACTACCTGGCATGGCAAGGGATGGGAATGACGGCAGTAGCAGCGGTATCACAGGCGGACCTGGAGCATCGTCCGCAGTTTGGCTGGATCAATGGTTTAAAGGCGGGCGCGGCGCAATTGATCGTGTTGCATCACCTGGCGTTTTACGGCCCCATGTCCGATTACGTGCGTCCCCTGTGGCCCGCGTTGCTGGACTGGTTGGGCGGCAGCGCGCGCATCGCCGTGCAAGTGTTTCTCGTCATCGGCGGCTTCCTGGTCGCCAAATCCCTCTCGCCCTCCGGTCGTCCCGGCATCGCTACCCCCTTGCAGGCCGTCTGGCGCCGCTATGCCAAGCTGGCGCCGCCTTTCCTGGCCGCGACCTTGCTCGCCGCCGTCCTTACGCCTGTGGCCGGCATCTGGATGCTGCACGATTCCATGTCGGCCGCCGTCACCTTGGGCCAGCTGAGCGCCCATGCCTTGCTGCTGCACGGCGTGCTGGGCTATGAATCGCTGTCGGCCGGCGCCTGGTACGTGGCCATCGATTTCCAGTTGTACCTGCTGTCGGTATCGCTGCTGTGGCTGGGCGGCTGCCTGGCGGGCCAGCGGCGCATGGGCTGGCTGATGCCGCTGGCCGTCACCGTGGGCATCACCTTTTCCTTGCTGTATTTCAATCTCGACGCGGGCTGGGACAACTGGGCGCCGTATTTCTTCGGCAGCTATGGCCTGGGACTCATGGCCTGGTGGGCCAGCGACCCCAGGCGCAAGCCCGGTGCCATGGTCGCGCTCATGGTCATGGCCGCCGTGCCCGTGCTGCTGGCCCTGGCCGTCGACTACCGCAGCCGCATCGCCCTGGCGCTGATCGTCGCCTGCGCGCTGTTCCTGTTCGGCCGTGCCCGTACGCCCGCGCAGGGTGGCGCCTGGAACATCATCAACGCCCTGGGGCGCATCTCGTATGCCGTCTTCCTCGTCCACTTTCCCGTCAGCCTGCTGGTGAATGCCTTGTTTACCTCTTATGTCCCATTGGAACCGGCCTGGCAGGCGCTGGGCATGCTGACCGCCTGGGTTGCCAGCCTGGCGGCCGGCGCCGCGTTTCACCGCTGGGTGGAGGTGCCGCTGGGACGGATGATGGGCGGTGTGGTGGCGCAGCTGGCCGGGAGGCCGGCGCTGGTGTCGCGTTAACGACCGGTTTCCGGTATGCCGGGAGGGGCTCAGGGATATGGTTGTCGTGTGTGCAGGACGGCAAGAATTTCTATCGCCGTTGCTGCAACCCGATATTCGACGACATAGTTTGGGTGGGCAAGCAGTTCGCGCGTGCCTGAAACTCTTCCAGGTCGGTATAAATGGGGAAGTTGGGAGATGGCGTTGTCGATGCCGTTGTAAAGCTGCAGCGCTGCCGGCTGGTTACGCTGCGCGATGTACGTGAGTATCGCGGTCAAATCTTCCTGCGCTTCAACCTTCCATTGAATCGGCAGCATGGTCATCAGGCCCGGCTGCGACGATTTTCTTCAGTTGCGCCATGACAGTGTCATGTGGGCGGGCAGGGCGGTCATCATTCAGTGACGCCAATACCTTGGCGCGAAACCAGTGGTCATAGGTTTCGGCGGCTTCCGTCGTCTCAAATGCGGACGTGGTCGAGGGCAGGGTGGTGCTCATGATGGTCTGATTATACGACAGCCCGACAAAGCTGTATCGCGGGTGATAAGGCATTTGATTTGCGTCAGGAATGGCATCCGTGCAAGTGATGCCGCACAAAAAAAAAGCCAACCGCGAACGGTTGGCTTC
>NZ_LT607497.1:67947-77617 GCF_900095235.1 Janthinobacterium sp. UMAB-60 | reverse complement strand
GGATTAAAAGTCCGCTGCTCTACCAGCTGAGCTAACGACCCAAAAACTTTTTACAACAACTTCGGTAACACTGTGCTGTAAAAAAATGCTTGCCAGTACAACTTGCAAGCAGATCAGTACTGCGTATTCGTGGTAGGCCGTGCGGGATTCGAACCTGCGACCAACGGATTAAAAGTCCGCTGCTCTACCAGCTGAGCTAACGACCCGAAGAAGGAAGATTATAGGGGGTGCCCGGGATTCTGTCAAACCTAACGGGCAATTTTTTCCCCGCTTTTACTTTTTACCGGCCCGTTCCTTGGCCGCTTGCGCCGCGCTGGAGTCCGGGTAGCGCGAGATCAGGGCGTTCAGCGTCTTGGTCGCGTTCGGCTTGTCTTTCAGCTCCGTGTAGCAGCTGGCGATGTTGAGCATGGCGTCGGGCGCCTTCGGGCTGTCCGGGTAGTGTTTCAGCACTGCCTGCTGGGCCGTGATGGCGCTCTTGCAGTCGCGCTGGGCGTAATAGGCGTTGCCCAGCCAGTATTGCGCGTTGGCCGCGTAGGCCGATTCCGGATAGCGTTTCACGAAGGCGTCCAGTGCCGTGACGGCGCCCTTGTAGTCGCCCGACTTGAACAGGCCGAATGCGGATTCGTAGGTGCTTTGCTCGGAGACGCCCACGGCCGCTTCCTGGCCGTCGATGGTGACCTGACGCGGTTCGAGCTTGCGCAGGCGCGCGTCGATGTCGGTGTAGAAATCCTTCTGGCGCTTTTGCGTGTTCGCCAGGTCGTTGCCCAGAACTTCGATCTGGCCGCGCAGGCGGGCGATCTCTTGCATGGTCTGGTCGTGCTGGTTGAGCAGGCTCAAGGTGCTCGTCTTGTCCGCCTTGGTGTCGATGCGGCTGTTCAGGTCGCGCGCCATGGCGTCCACCTTGGCGCGCAGCTCCAGGATGGCCTTGCGCGCTTCGTCGTCGTCGAACAGGGCGGCGTTGGCGTGCAGGGGCAGGTAGGCAAACGCGGCCATCAAGGCGGCGGCGACGCCGGCTTTCGAGAATGTCATCATGGGTCGGGCTTTCAAAGGTTACGCAAAACATGCAAACGGGGCGCCGGGCGGTGAATCACCGCGCTGCGCCCCATTATTATGCCTATGACTGGCCAGTTAGGTAAGCGTCAATGCTGCGGCGCTCACCCTTGAACATCAATAAACGATGTCAGCGCGGCGGTTTTCAGCCCATGCTGCTTCGTTGCTGCCTTGTGCTTTAGGCTTTTCTTTGCCCAGCGACACGGCTTCCATTTGGCCTTCTGGCACGCCCAGGGCGGCCATCGACTTGCGCACGGCTTCAGCACGTTTCTGGCCCAGGGCCAGGTTGTACTCAGCGCCACCGCGTTCATCGGTGTTACCTTGGATCAGGATCTTGCGTGCTGGGGTTTTCACCAGGTAAGCAGCGTGGTTTTGCACGACTGGGGTGTCCGCTTCGCGCACGACGTATTTGTCGAAGTCGAAGTAGATGCTGCGGTTAGCCAGCACGCCTTTTGGATCGTCCAGTGGATCGACCGATGCGGTCGTTACTGGCTGAACTTGACGGGTGTCAACTGGAGCGACGACTTTTTCAGGAGCGCGCTCAACCACTGGGGTTTCTGCGACTTTGACTGGGGTGCTGCAGGCGGACAGCAGGGCTGCGGTAGCGGCGATGAAAGCCAAACTTTTAAAGTTACTCATTTTTATTCTCCGGGTCATGGTTAAAGGTGAAACTGTACAGCATTTACTTCATGAAAGGACCCCAGGTGGGCTCCTTGATATTGCCAGCTTGCGTAGTCAAACGCTGTTTGACGCGGCCATCCACCGATACCACTGCCAGCGACTTGCGTCGTCCGGATTCGGTCGCGTACATGATATATTTCCCGTTGGGCGAAAAGCTCGGTGATTCGTCGTTGGCGGTGTCCGACAGGCGCAGTTCCTGGCCACTAGCCAGGTCGAGCGCGTAGAGCTGGAAATTGCCGTCGCGACGGGAAATATAAGCAAGAGTCTTCCCGTCGGACGAAATCCGCGGGCTGATGTTGTAGGAGCCGCCAAACGTCACGCGCTTGGCTTCGCCGCCGCTGACCGACATGCGGTAGATTTGTGGTCCGCCGCTGCGATCGCTGGTGAAGTAAATGCTTTGGCCATCGGCCGAGAATTGGGGTTCCGTATCGATGCCGCTGCTGTTGCTGACGCGGCGCAAGCCGCTGCCGTCGGCATTGACGGTGTAGACCTGGGTATGGCCATCGCGCGACAGGGCGACGGCCAGGCGTGCGCCGTCCGGGCTCCAGCTCGGTGCCGAATTGCTGCCTTTTTCATTCGATACGATGGTGCGCTGGCGCGTCACCAGGTTTTGCACGTAAACGATGGGCTTTTTCTTTTCGAACGAGACATACGCCACCTTGGTGCCATCCGGCGACCACGACGGTGAAATGATCGGCTCGTTCGAGCGCAGGGCGACCTGGATGCCTTCGCCATCGGCGTCGGCGATTTCCAGGCGGTATTCGCGGCCCGATTGCGTGACGTAGGCGATGCGTGTGGCGAACGCGCCTTTCGTGCCGGTCAGTTTTTCATAGATGTCATCGGCGATCTTGTGCGCCAGCAAGCGGTTGAACTGCGGCGCGGCCGCATTGTTCATGCTGGAGATCTGCGCGCCCTTGATGGTGTCGAACAGCTTGTAGCGCACGTCCAGGCGGCCATCGGCCATGCTTTGCACGCTGCCGGCCGCCAGCGCGTCGGCGCCGCGCGACTTCCATTGGTCGTAGCTGACGGGCGCCGTTTCCGACACAGGCGCATCGGCGTCGATCAGCTTGAACACGCCGCTGCGCGCCAGGTCGGCCTTGATGATGCCCGACAGCGATTGCGGCGCCGCCGATTCATTGACGAAGCTGGCGACAGCCACCGGGATCTGATTGCTGCCGATCCCTGTAATCTCCACGCGCAGCTGCGCCTGGGCGCCGGAGGCTCCCAGCATCAGGCTGGCGCAGAGCACGACATAGCTCATTTTTTTCATGGTCATCATTTAGGCAAATCCTTCATCTCGAATATGAGTTCAATCTCGCGTTCCACGGTGCCGTCTTTTTTCTTCGGCAGTGGCGACGATTTATTAATGGCGTTTTCCACCGAGCTGTCATACGCCGGCAGACCGCTGCTTTTAATCTTTCGGACCGAAATAATTTCCCCAGTTGGCAGTTGCTCGATCTTGAACACGGCGCGCGGGTTACCCGGCACGTCCGTGCTACCGCTGTACGCGATATTGCTCTTGATCTTGCTCGTCAGGGCAGCGACATAGCCGCTGTCCTTGCGTGGCGCGGTCGCTTTCGCGGCCGTGCCCGTTGTGCCATTGCCTGCCTGCGCCATCATGCGCTTCATGTCATCGGCACGGATTTTGTCGGCAGCGGCTTTTTCAGCCGCAGCTTTCTTGGCCTTGGCGGCTTTTTCCGCTGCCGCTTTTTTGTCGGCCAGTTCTTTCTCGGCTTTTTCTTCTGCAGCTTTCTCTTTGGCTTCCTTGGCTTTCTCCAGCTTGTCGGCCTTTTCTTTTTCCAGCTTGTCGGCCTTGTCTTTTTCTTTCTGCTTCTGTTTTTCCAGTTCGCGCTTTTCTTCCTCGCGTTCCTTCAATTCCTGCTTGCGGCGTTCTTCCGCTGCCGCTTTGTCTTTTTCTTCCTTCAGCTTGGCCTTCTTGCGTTCCAGGGCGATTTCCGCCTCGCGCAGGTCAACCTTCGGCTCGGGTGCTGCCACGGGCGGTGGCGGCGGCGGGGCCGGCTGTTCCACTTGCGGTTGCGGCGGAGGAGTCGGTGTCGGCTCCGGTTCCGTCGCCACCTCGGGCGGCGGCGCGGCCGTCTGCACTTTCAGGTCCCACACTTCCGCTTCGACGGCGACAGGTTCCGTATTTTGCCAGTGTACGCCCACCCACAGGAAAAACAGCAGGCCAAGGTGCATCGCCAGCGCCAGGCCCAGCGAGGGCCAGCGGCTGCGTTCGCGCGGCACGCTGTAGGGCTTGCCGAGTACATGGTCGATTTGTTTGGTCTGCAAAGTCTAGTCTATCTAAAAACGGTCAAGTCTGGAAACAGGGTGCTGCGCTTACTTGGTGGCCAGGCCGACTCTGGTAATGCCCATCTTTTTCGCTTCCGAAATGAGCTGGATCACATCGTCGTACTTGCTTTCCTTGTCGCCCGCAATCATCACGGGATAGTCGGGATTGCTCTCGTGCAAGCCGCGCAGCTTGCGCAGCAGGGCGTCGCGGTTCGGTTCCGTTTCCGGTGACAGCTGTTCCTTGCCGATGACGCCGATCGACAGCGAACCATTCGGTTTGAGCACGATCTGAATATAGTCATCGGGCGGTTTCGCCGACCTCTCCGCGTTGGGCAGGTTCACCACGCTGGGATTGTTCGACGACGGCATCACCATGAAAATGATCAGCAGCACCAGCATCACGTCGATGTAGGGCACGACGTTGATCTCGGACTTGAACTTGCGGCCGCGGCCGCCGCGCATGCCGCCGCTATTGAATGAGGAACCCATGGACGCTGCTCCCTCTTAGCGCGACTGGCGCTGCAAGATGTTGGAGAATTCCTCGACGAAGCTCTCGAAGCGGATCGCCAGGCGGTCGATGTCATGCGAAAAGCGATTGTAGGCGACGACGGCCGGAATCGCCGCGAACAGGCCGATGGCGGTGGCGATGAGCGCTTCGGCAATGCCGGGCGCGACGGCGGCCAGCGTGGCTTGCTGCACGTTGGCCAAGCCGCGGAAGGCGTTCATGATGCCCCAGACGGTGCCGAGCAGGCCGATGTACGGCGAGACGGAGCCGACGGAGGCGAGGAAGGCCAGGTGCGATTCGAGCACGTCCATTTCACGCTGGAAGGCGGCGCGCATGGCGCGGCGTGCGCCGTCGAGCACGGCGCCCACGTCCAGCGCTTCACGCGAACCGTACGATGCCTTGCCCTTGATGAATTCGCCCATGCCGGCGTCGAAGATGCGGGCCAGCGCGCCGCTCTGGTCGCGGTTGCCGCTGGCGCTTTGATGCAGCGCATGCAGGTTGCCGCCGGCCCAGAAGCTGCGTTCAAATTCGATGGTCTGCTTGCGCGCCTGGCGCACGGCAAACATCTTGCGGAAAATGTAGGTCCAGCTGGTCAGGGAAATCAGCAGCAGCAGGGCCATGATCAGTTGCACGATCAAATGGGCATTGGAGATGAGCGCGAGGAAAGAAAGATCTTGTGTAACGTTCATTGGCTGGCAGTCTGTTGGGTGAATTGTCCGGGGGGTGGCGGTAGGGCTCAGGCGGCGCGCATGCGGGCCGCCACTGCATCAGGCACGGCGCGCGGACGCAGTGTCGAGTCGACGCAGCCGATCTTGACGCGGGCCGTGTTCAGCAGGCGCTCGCCGCACCAGGCTTGTTGCAGGAAAACGATGGAGGCGCGCCCCATTTTTTCTATGCTTAAGGTTAATCTTACCGTGTCATCGAGCCTGGCTGGCGCATGATAGTCGGCGTTGACGCTTTTGACAACGAACATCGCGTCGTGCTGTTCCAGCAATTCCTGCTGGCCCACGTCGATGGCGCGCAGCCATTCGGTACGCGCGCGTTCGAAGAATTTCAGGTAATTTGCGTAATACACGATGCCGCCGGCGTCGGTGTCTTCATAGTAGACACGTACGTTCCAGGTAAAGACTGAAGGCATGTTTATTGCGCCAGTAGTGAGATTGAGCAACATTTTACGCGATTTTTCTTCTTGTGACTGTGGGCGCTTGCTGGAAAGCCATGCAAAAGCTGCATATAAGTTGCACCGCAGCATTGTAAATCCGGGGGGCGCAATGGCAAGCTTCGTAACATACGCTTACATGCCGCAGCCAGGTTTAAGTCCAGCTTAAGAGCCGCAGTCACGCTCCGGGGCGGCCTGGGGCCATGCCCGGGCTGCGCGCGGCGATTATAGCCGCACGGTTGCATTCCTTGCTCAATTTGGACACTTAACTTACAATTTGATTTCCATTACGTCTCACGTGACTGGCGAAAAGTCGGCGATCTGCCTGGATGGCGATCGACAAACCGGCGAAAGGTGGGCACCCACCGGGAAACGTGAGATTTTTCATCAGCCGTTCGCCTGGGTAGCCACTATGGAAAAGCACGAAGAGGCTGCCTGTCCAATGTTGTTATTCACTTAACGCCGGCTCCCCTCATTCGATCCAACCTGCCAGTACAAGCACCCTCATACTTGGAGTTTTTACATGTTTGCAAAAGATCACACCCTCGCCAACGTCGATCCTGAATTGTTCGCCGTCATTCAAAAAGAGAACACGCGCCAGCACGACCACATCGAACTGATCGCGTCGGAGAACTACACGTCGCCAGCCGTAATGGAAGCGCAAGGCTCGCAGCTGACGAACAAGTACGCCGAAGGTTATCCGGGCAAGCGCTACTACGGCGGCTGCGAATACGTCGACGTGGCCGAGCAACTGGCCATCGACCGTGTGAAACAGCTGTTCGGCGCCGAATGCGCGAACGTGCAGCCGAACTCCGGCTCGCAGGCGAACCAGGGCGTGTTCTTTGCCATGTTGAAACCAGGCGACCTGATCATGGGCATGTCGCTGGCCGAAGGCGGCCACCTGACCCACGGCATGCCGCTGAACATGTCTGGCAAATGGTTTGACGTCGTGTCGTATGGCTTGACGGAGGAAGAAGACATCGACTACGAGGCGATGGAACGTCTGGCCCGCGAACGCAAGCCAAAGCTGATCATCGCCGGCGCCTCGGCCTTCTCGAAAAAGATCGACTTCGAGCGTTTCGGCAAGATCGCCAAGGAAGTGGGCGCCTACTTCATGGTCGACATGGCCCACTACGCCGGCCTGATCGCCGCCGGCCTGTACCCGAACCCGGTGCCGTTCGCCGACTTCGTCACCTCGACCACGCACAAATCGTTGCGCGGCCCCCGTGGCGGCATCATCCTGATGAAGGCCGAACACGAAAAAGCCATCAACTCGGCCATCTTCCCCGGCATCCAGGGCGGCCCGCTGATGCACGTGATCGCCGGCAAGGCCGTTGCCTTCAAGGAAGCGCTGAGCCCGGAATTCGTCGAATACCAGAAGCAAGTGGTCAAGAACGCCGACGTGCTGGCGAAAACCCTGATCAAGCGCGGCTTGCGCATCGTTTCCGGCGGCACCGAATCGCACGTCATGCTGGTCGACCTGCGCGCCAAGAACCTGACGGGCAAGGAAGCCGAAGCCATCCTCGGTTCCGCGCACATCACCTGCAACAAGAACGGCATCCCGAACGACCCGCAAAAACCTTTCGTCACCTCGGGCATCCGCCTGGGCAGCCCGGCGATGACGACGCGCGGTTTCAAGGAAGCGCAAGCGGAAGAAGTGGGCAACCTGATCGCCGACGTGCTGGACAATCCGCATGACGCCGCCACCATCGAGCGCGTGAAAGCGGCCGTGAAAGTGCTGGCCGACGCGCACCCGGTGTACGCATAATTATTTGTCCAGAATGTGTCATACGGAGTAAGATTCTGTATGACACATTCCTTCGTGCCCCAGGGCGCCCGGAGTGATTCGGGCGCCCTTTGTACAAGGGCGGCGATTTCCCGTAATTATTACTATAAAGTTGTAGCCAGCCCATGAAATGTCCATTTTGCCAGCACGGCGACACCCAGGTTCTCGATACGCGCGTATCGGAGGAAGGGGATGCCATACGGCGCCGCCGCCGCTGCGGCAAATGCGACAAGCGGTTTACCACGTACGAGCGCATTGAACTTATCATGCCGGCCGTCGTCAAAAAGAATGGCAGCCGGACGGAGTTCGCTGCGGATAAGTTGCGCGGCAGTTTGATGCTGGCCTTGCGCAAGCGTCCCGTCGCGGCCGCCTCGGTGGATACGGCCATCGCCTCCATCCAGGAAAAGCTGCTGACCAGCGGCTTGCGCGAAGTCGATTCCGGCTATATCGGCGAACTCGTCATGCAGGAACTCAAGCGTCTGGACAAGATCGCCTACATCCGCTTCGCCTCCGTCTACAAGAATTTCGAAGACCTGGCCGAGTTCCAGGATGCGATCGCCGAAGTGGGACAGGCGCGCAGCAAGCCCTGACGTACACCTTCTTGTTCACCTTGTTGAAAACGGGGCCGCTCCCGCGCCCCGTGTTCACCACGCCAGCGTTCGCCTGGCAAGCGGTCTGATCAATCCCTACGCTGTTCTTCTCATCTTATCGCCGTGCTGTTTGCGCCAGCGCAGACCCGATTTTTTGCGCGCGCCTATCGTGTAGCTGGGCCGCCTGTTGTTGCGGCTCTTTCTGCGGAAGGGAGTAGCGCATGCGCAATGGCGGTCGCACTATGTTTCCTGCCGGTGGCAGCAGCCTCGTCGAGGTGCTGGTGTCGTTGCTGCTGTTGGCGCTGGGCCTGCTCGGCGCCAGCATCCTGCAACTGCATTCCCTGCGCGCGCGCCACGAATCGGCGCTATTGTCGGCGGGCGTGCAACTGGCCGCCGGCATGGCCGAGCGCATGCGCGCGAACAGCGTGCTCATGAATGGCCCCGATACGGGCAATCCCTACCTGAACGTGGCCTATGCGGCGGCGGACGACGCCGAAGCAGGCGGCGGCGCGCCCGACTGTTTTGGTACTGCCGCCTGCGGCGCGGCTGAACTGGCGCAATTCGACATCGCCGAATGGAAACAGCAACTGCATGCGGCCTTGCCCGGCGCGCGCCTGCATATCTGCCGTGATGCATCCGCCTGGGATGCCGCTGCGCAAGGCTTGCACTGGGCGTGCAGCGGCGGCAAGGGCGCGCCCATCGTCATCAAGCTGGGCTGGCGCGGCCGCTTGCCCGATGGCTCGCCCGCCGTGAATGCGGCAGGCGAGTCGCTGCCCAGGCTGGCATTCCAGTTGGGTGGAGGTGGCGCATGAACGGCGCCTTGTACCCGTATCGTGGCGTGAGCCTGGTCGAATTGCTGGTGGCCCTGTCGCTGGGCGCGCTATTGATGCTGGCCGCCAGTAGCGTGCTGCTGGCGGCCAGCGGCAGCTATGGCGACCAGTCCGCCAGCGCGCGCCTGGACGACAATGGCCGCTATGCGCTCGACACCATCGTCCGCGCCGTGCGCCAGACGGCGTATGTGAACTGGGACAGGAGCGCCGCGCCCGTCGCTCATGCCGCGCACGACAGCGCGAATATCGCGGGGCTCGACGCGCACAGCCTGGGCAAGAACAGCGAGGGCATCAGCGGCGCGTTGCCCGGCGCCCTGCATGGCAGCGACGTGCTGGCCCTGCGCTATTACGGCGCCGGCAAGGAGGAGGGAGGCGACGGTTCCGTGCTCAACTGCGCGGGCTTCGGCGTGGGCGCCGCGCAAACGGAGGCGCAGCGGGGCTGGAGCATTTTCTATGTGGCCCAGGGCGCCGATGGCGAAGGCGAACTGCGCTGCAAATACCGTGGCGTGAACGGCTGGGGCGCGGACGCCGTCATCCGTGGCGTCGACGGTTTCCAGGTGCTGTATGGGCTCGACACGGATACGCCGCCCGACGGCGTGGCGAACCGCTATGTCAACGCCAGCGCGCTCGACGCCTACGACGCGGCGCTGGTGCTGGTGGGGGCGGATGCGGCCGCGCGCCAGCGCGATTTGCACAGCCGCACGCACTGGAAGCGCGTGGCCGGCGTGCGCGTGGCGCTGTTGCTGCATGGCGAGGTGGGCCAGGCGGACAAGATGGCGG
>NZ_LT607497.1:0-67875 GCF_900095235.1 Janthinobacterium sp. UMAB-60 | reverse complement strand
CGTATGCCGAGGCGCACGGCGCCGGCGACACGGGCGTACGCATCGCGCGCGCGTCCCTGCCCGCCGCGACGCGCTCCCGGCTGCGGCAACTGCTGCAGACAAGCATCATGCTGCGCAACGGGCCGGCATAGGAGGGTGGCACGATGGCTGGCTTTTACTTGCCTCGTGTACGTCACGGTGGCGCCACCCTCGTGTATGTGCTGTGCCTGCTGGTGATCATCTTGCTGCTGGGCGTATCGGCGGCGCAGATCGCCTTGCAGGGCGAAAAGGCGGCACGCGGCGAGCGCGACCGGCAGATCGCGTTTCAGGCGGCGGAGGAGGCATTGGTGGATGCGCAGAACGATATCGAAGGCTTGCCCGGCGCGCCGGGGCGTAGCAGCCTCTTCGCGCCAGGCAGCGCGGCCGGGTTCGCGGATGGCTGCGGCGAAGGCGGCGCGCTGGGCCTGTGCCTGCCAGCAGCCCCGGATGTGCCGGCGCTCTGGCTCAGCACGGACCTCGATGGCGCCGAAGGTGGCAGCCGCGCCGTGCCATATGGCCAGTTTACGGGCGCCGTCATGCAGACGGGGCAGGGTTTCCTGCCGTCGCGCCGGCCCCGCTACCTGATCGAACTGCTGCCGTTCCACCCGCCCGGCGCGCAGGCGGCGGCAGTGACAGGCGGCCTGGCCACGGAAAGCTATGTGTACCGCATCACGGCCATCGGTTTTGGCGCGCAGGAAAGCACGCAAGTCGTGCTGCAAAGTTATTACCGCAAGCAGGCGGCCGGGGCGGCGCCATGAGGGCCTGGTCATTCGCTTGGTGGTTCGCCTGGCTGCTGGTGGCTGGCCTGGCTTGCGGCGGCGCCGTCGCGGCCCAGCCGACGGTGACGCTGGCGCGGGCCGACGCAGGCTTGCACGGCGCCAGGGTGCCGCCGAATCTGCTGCTCAACCTGTCCCTCACGCATGCGGCCGCCGCTGCGGCGCATGGCGGCGAGTATGCGCCGCAGCGCGAGTACGCCGGGTACTTCGATGCGCGCATGTGCTACAGCTATCCGTATCGCAGCAAGGATGGCCTCATGCAGCCGGACTTGCGCGTAGCGACCGCTTACTTCTCCATGCTGAAGCCGGCTGATGCGCTGCACGGCTGCGGCGGCGATAGTTTCAGCGGCAACTTTCTGAACTGGGCCAGCGCCAGCATGCTTGACATCGTCCGCTATGCCCTCACGGGCGGCGACCGCGTCATCGACGAAGTGCGCAAGACGGTGCTGCAGCGCGCCTGGCTGCCCGATGCTGACAGCCCCATCGACTTCTTTGCCCACCCCGTCTTTTTCCCGCGCAAGGTCTTGCAGACAGGCGTCGTGGCGGCGACGCCGTTTGCGTTGGCGCAACTGGCCATCGTGTCCTGCCGCAACCGCCTGCTGTTCGGCGACGCCAGCTTGCCCCCGGGCGGCAGTTGCGACGCGCCTGGCGTCGCCGCCACGCACGGCGTGTTCCTCGCGCGCGTGCGCGTCTGCGACACGGAAGAAGGGCCGCTGCGCGACGATTTGTGCCTGGCGTATGGCAAGAATTACAAGCCGGTGGGTGCCGTTCAGCGCCATGGCGGCCGGGTGCGCGTGGGCGTGTTTGGCCATTTGACCGGCGTGAGCGCCGGCCCCGGCCCCGTGTATGGCGGCGTGCTGCGCGCGCCGCTGGCCCACGTGGGCAGGCAGCGCTGGACGGCGCCCGACTATATGCCGCAAGACAATGCTGGCGCCGAATGGAATCCAGTCACTGGCGTCTATATGTCTCAAACTACGGCTCCTGGCGGCGGGGTGACCGCTTACATCAATGGCTTGGGGCGCGGCAACGCCGCGCATCCGGGCGTGTACGCGAGCGCGGCGCCACTGGCCGAATTGCTGTACGAATCGCTGCGTTACCTGCAGGGGCGGCAAGCGAGCGCAGTGGTGCCAGCCGCCACGGCCCCGCCTGTCATCGACGACGGCTTGCCGGCCGTGACGCCATGGAGCGACCCGCAAACGGCCAGCTGCCAGCGCCACATCGTCGTCAGTCTCGGCGATGCGGGCATGGCGCTCGACCGCTACGTGCCCGGCAATGTCCCTGTGACTCCCGCATCGAACGGCGACCGTGCCCGCGCCGCCGATGGTTTTGCGCCGCCGCCCTTCGATGCCATGGCCTGGACGCATGCGGTGGGCAGCCTGGAAAGTGGCGGCGTGCAGGGCAATCCCGCGCCGCGGCCCGACCTGGCGGCGCTGGAATTGCTGGCCGACGGGACGGGCGGCGCCAGCTACCATGCGGCGGGCCTGGCCTATTGGTCGCACGTGCAGGCGCTGCGTCCTGGCGGCAAGAACGACGGCGTGGCCAAGGTCGAGCACTATGCGGGCGACTTGCGCCAGGGCGACCCGGCTGGCGTGCCCGGCTCTACTCCCGCTTCTACGCCTTTATTGTTGGCGGCCAAATATGGCGGTTTTCTCGATGCGAACGGCGACGCCAACCCATTCAAGAGCGCAACGGGCAGCGCGTTCGATGAATGGAGCGTGGATGGCCGCTGGCCCGCCCATTACTTGCCCGGCAGCGACCCGGCCGCCCTGATCGCGGGACTGCGCGGGGCCTTTGCCGCCGCCGACAAGGCTACCTTGCCAGCGACGCTCGCGGGGCCGGCCCTGATGGCGCTGGCCAGCGGCACGGATGAGGCATATTGGTTCCAGACGCAGCTGCGACTGGCTGACGGCAGCATGACCTTGTCGCGCGCCGCGTTTGCCGTGGGGGCCGATGGCGCACTGCTTCCCGGCAAGCCATGGTGGCGCGCCGGCGGGCAGGACAAGCCCGTGCAGGATGGCACGCCCGCGTCCTTGCGTCCCGTCTACACGCTCGACGCCAAGGGCGCCCTGATGCCGCTGGCCTGGACGCGGCTCGATGCGGAACAGCGCAGCGCGTTCGATGGCGGCGACGGCCGGGGCGAGGCGAGGCTGGCATATCTGCTGGGCCAGCGCACGCACGAGGTGGGCCAGCCGGGCGGCTTCCTGCGGCGCAGGTCAGGCAGCCTGGGCGCGGCGCCATACGGCAATCTGCTGTACGTGGGCGCGCCGGGGCTGGGCATGGCGGGGGCAGGCTATGGCACGCACCGCCAGGTGCTGCTGCAGCGGCGAAAAATGTTGTATGTGGGTGCCAACGACGGCTTGCTGCACGCCTTTGATGCGCGCACGGGCAGCGAATTGTTTGCCTATCTGCCGCAGGCGCTGCTGCGCGCTTCGGCAGCCGCTGCGAGTACTCACTACAGTCCGGGTCCGCTGCTCGATGGCGGAGCGGCCACGGCGGAAGTGCTGGCGCTGGGGCATTGGAGGACGGTGCTGGCGGCGGGCATGGGCGGCGGTGCACAAGGCGTGTTTGCGCTCGACATCACCGATCCGGCGCGCTTCGCGCAGGACGGGGCGCTGTGGGAGTTTACCGATCGCGACGACAGGCTGATGGGCAACGTGCGCGCGCCGCCCGCCTTTGCCCGCATCAACATGGGCGGCAAGCTGGGTGCGCCGGCCTACCGCGATTTTGCCATCGTTGCCAGCGGCTACAACAACCATGCCGACGATGGCAAGGATACGACGGCGCCCGGATCGGCCGCCGCCATTTTCCTGCTGGCGCTGGACAAGGCGCCCAGTACACCTTGGCTGTCGGGAAGTAATTACTTCCGGCTCAAGGTGCCCGTGGCCAGCGGCGGCGGCCATGAAAGCGATGGCGACGCAGACGTGGACGCCATGTCCCACGCCCTGGGTCCGCCCGCCGTGGTGCCGGGCGGCGACGGTGCGCTGGCGTATATCTATGCGGGCGATTTGCAGGGCAATATCTGGCGTCTCGACATGGCCGGCGGGCCGCCGTGGAAGGAGGGCCAGGGGCGCAAGCTGGTCTTTGTCGCGCGCGACGCGCAGGGGCGGCGCCAGCCGGTGACGCAGCAGCTGAGCGTGGCGTATGCGCCCGGTGGCGGCTATCTGCTGCTGTTCGGCACGGGCAAGCTGGTCGAAGCGGCCGATACCTGGCCTTCGGCCTTTCTGTCGCAGTCGTTTTATGCCGTGCACGATGATTTGCGGGAAACATCCCCCACGCGCAGCCGGGCCGACCTGGAGCCGCGCGGCTTGGGCGAGGCGGTGGGCGGCGTGCGCGTCGACGGCGCCGAATTGCGCTACACGGGCAGCGAGGCCATGCGCGGCTGGTATCTCGATTTTATGGGCAGCGCGCAGACGGGCGAACGCAGCATCAATAGTCCCGTACTGGCCGCCGGCAAGGTGCTGTTCAATACCGTCCTGCCCGGGCGCGACCCGTGCAGCAAGCCGGCCACGCGCCTGTACGTGCTCGATGTGCTGAGCGGCTTCGCCGCCGATGGCGCCGGCGTCGTGCAGGCGGGCGAGCAGACGGGGCGCTTGTTCGATGGCCTGGCGCGCGCGCCGCCGCTGGCGCTGGAACTCAATAGCACGGTGGGCGCCGCGACGGCGGCAGGACGGGCCGAAGGGCGCAAGGAACTTGCTGTGCTGCAACCGGGCTTGCCCGGCGCGGCCAGCGGGGCGGGGTTCAAGGTCGTCAGCGCGCCGCTGCCGGCGCGGCGCCTCAGTTGGCGCGAGGTGGCGAACTGGCGCGAATTGCACGAGGCGGCCAAGAAGAAATAGGCGTGAGCATGACATGCGCATCGTATCGGCTGGCGCTTTTTTGGGAAGAGGGGAGGTCGCATGGAAGTGGCAAGTCGGAATTGGGTCGCCGCAAACGGTGGTGCTTCTGCTGCCAACGCGCCGGGCTTCAGCCTGATCGAACTGTTGTCCGCGCTGGCGATCATGAGTCTGCTGCTGGCGCTGGCCGTGCCCGCTTATCACGGCCATGTCGTGCGCGCCAAGCGGGTACAGGGGCAGGCGACCCTGCTGCGGCTGATGCAGCAGCAGGAACGTTATTATTCGCAAAACAATCATTACCTGGCCTTTTCCTCGGCCTCGCCGGCATCGCCGGCGCAGCAGTTTCCTTGGTGGTCCGGCGACGGGCCGGCTGCCAGCGCGTATGAAATCGAGGCGCTGGCCTGTCCCGGCCTGGCGATCGGGCAATGCGTGCTGTTGCGGGCCACGCCGGGCACGTCCAAGGTCGATACACAATTCCAGGATGCCGATTGTGGCGTCTTGTCCTTGAGCAGCACGGGCCAGCGCGGCAGCAGCGGCCCTGCCAGCCGTTGCTGGCGCTAAGTAACCCCCAATAAATTATTGTGATTTCTGACTTCCATAACCGGCCCTCTGCGGCGTTGCTCACTGCTAGCAGTGCTCGCACTGCGTCGCAGCGGGCGCCTTGCATAGCATCCGGTTCTGTTCGTCATAAATTCACAATAATTTCCTGAGGATTCCTTAGGCCATGGCCATGCGCAAGCGGCTACCGCGGAGCGGGCAAACTTTCGGGCACACCGTCGGGCACACCATGCTTGAATTGCTGGCTGTGCTGGCGATTGCGGCGCTGCTGGCGGCCGCCGCCATGCCCGGCTTGCAGCAGGTGCTGGCGCGCCAGCAAGTGCGCGCGGCGGCCACGGACCTGTTTTCGGCCATCGAATTGACGCGGGCGCAGGCGATGGCGCGGGGTCAGCGCGTGCTGCTGATGCCTGCCGGGCCTGGTGGCACGGACTGGGGCACGGGCTGGCTGGCATTTATCGACCGCAATGCCAGCCTGGCGTTCGATGACGGCGACGAATTGCTGTTCCGCCAGGGACCGCTGCCGGCGGGCATCACGGCCCAGTTTGCGTTTTCCTCGGCCACGGCGCCGTTTTATATCGCCTACAATGGCGCAGGACGCAGTTGCAGCGCGACCAATAGTCTGGCGGCGCGCTGGGGCACCTTGTCCCTGACTTTGGGAAAGCAGGTGCGGCATATTAAAATCAATATGCTGGGCAGGGTGCGCGTGTGCGATCCGCAGCAGCAGGCGGCCAATTGCAGCGGCGTGGCCGACAGTTCGTAGCAAGACTGACCAATGACTCACCTTCAAGCAAAGAAGCCCGTGGAAATACTCAACGATATTGATGGCATGCGCCTGGCGCTGGAATGGGCGGCGCGCGGTTTATACACGACCTCGCCCAATCCCCGCATCGGCTGCGTGATCGTCCGGGATGGCCAGGTGATCGGCGCCGGCGTGACGCAGGCGGCGGGGCAGGATCATGCCGAGGTGCAAGCGCTGGCGAATGCGGCGGCGCGTGGCAACGACGTGCGCGGCGCCACGGCCTATGTCACGCTGGAACCATGCAACCACCATGGCCGCACGCCGCCCTGTTCCGATGCGCTCGTGCGCGCGGGACTGGGCCGTGTCGTGGCCGCCATGACGGACCCGAATCCGCTGGTGGCGGGGCAGGGATTGGCCAAGCTGGAAGCGGCCGGCATCGCCGTCACCACGGGCGTGCTGGCCGACGAGGCATATGAAATGAATATCGGCTTCTTTTCGCGCATGCAGCGCGGCAAGCCGTGGGTGCGCCTGAAAACAGCGGCCAGCCTCGATGGCATGACGGCCTTGCACAATGGCAAGAGCCAGTGGATCACGGGGCCAGAGGCGCGTGCCGACGGCCATGCATGGCGCGCGCGCGCCTGCGCCATCCTGACGGGCATCGGCACGGTCAGGGCGGACGACCCGCAATTGAACGTGCGCGCCGTCGAGACGCCGCGCCAGCCGCGCCGCATCGTCGTCGACAGCCGGCTCGACATCAGCCTTGACGCGCGCATCTTGCAGGGCGGCGGCACGTGGATCGTGGCGGCCGTGGCCAACCCGGAAAAGGAGGCGCAGTTGCGCGTTCTGGGCGCGGAAGTCATCCTGTTGCCGAACGCGGCCGGCAAGGTCGATTTGGCCGCGCTGATGCTGGAACTGGGACGCCGGCAATGCAATGAAGTCCACGTCGAGGCCGGCTCCAAGCTGAACGGCTCGTTGATCCGCGAAGGCTGCGTCGACGAACTGCTGGTCTACCTGGCACCCACCTTGCTGGGCGATGCGCAAGGCATGTTTGCCTTGCCGGCCTTGACGGATCTCAAACAGCAGCGCACTTTGCAATTTCACCAGGTTCAGCAAGTGGGCGAAGATTTGCGTATCCTTGCAAGATTCGTCCAGCGCAATTAATACTTTAATACTTTTATAGGGTTAGTTCATGTTTACAGGAATTGTTGCCGCCATCGGCAAGATTGAAACCGTGCAAGCACTCGACGGCGGCCTCGATGCCGGCGTGCGCCTGACCATCCATGCGGGCGGCTTGCCGCTGGCTGACGTGGCCCTCGGCGATTCGATCGCCATCAATGGCGCCTGCATGACGGTGGTGGAAAAGTCGGACACGGGTTTTGCCGTCGATGTCTCGCGTGAAAGCCTCAATTGCACCGTGGGCCTCGATACGACCACGGAAGTGAACCTGGAAAAAGCCCTGACCCTGGCCGAGCGCCTGGGTGGCCACCTGGTGTCCGGCCACGTCGACGGCTTGGGCATCGTGCGCAAGTTCGAAGCCGTGGGCGAATCGTGGGAGCTGGTCATCGAAGCGCCGCATGAACTGGCGAAATACCTGGCCTTCAAAGGTTCCGTCGTCGTCAACGGCGTGTCCCTGACCGTCAACCGCGTGGAAGACCTGGGCGCGGGTGCCGTCAATGGCTGCCGCTTCTCGATCAATTTGATTCCCCACACCATCGCCATGACGACCCTGAAACACCTGACGGTCGATGGCAAGGTCAACCTGGAAATCGACCTGATCGCCCGCTATGTCGAGCGTATGCTGTCGCTGGACAAGGCTGCCGCTTGAAATAAGAACTGAACACAGCAACTGAACACAGCAACACACCCGCCGGCCTTCGCATCTTGCCAAGTGTGTGTTGCTTTTCTTGCAGACGCGCATACTATGAAGCTTTCCGCAGTGGAGGCTAGCCATGGACCCGATTTCGCGCGCAACCGTGCCCAATGTCATACCGGCGACGCCCCGCGTGGGCGAGACGGCAGCGCTGGCGCCCGCGCTGCCCGTGCCGCCTTCCAGCGCGGCGGCGGCCCTTGCCGCTCTGTCATCGACCCAGGTCGACCTCTCTCCGCTGGGGCAGTTCCTGTCCGGCGTGGCCTTGTCGCGCCGGCAACTGCTGGCCTTGCAGGGCGCCACAGAGCAGGCCGGCGCGGCAAATACCCCCGTGAATGTCAATGACGACTTGCTGGCGCTGGCGCGGCAGCTGACGGAATCGTTCGCCCAGCTGCAAACGAGCGGCATCGATGCCGGCCAGCTGGCGACGGCCGGCGACACGCCGGGCAGCCTGGCGCAGCGCTACGATTTGCTGTCGGGCGACGGCACGACGGATGCGGCCACCGCGCTGGCGCAGGATGGCAGCCTGCTCACGCAAGCACAGCTGGCCCGCATCGGCATCGATTTGCGCAATGAAGATGTCAATCCAGTCACTTTACAGGCCGCGTATGCGGCCGACAACAATGCCACCCTGGATGCCTTGCAACAGGGAACGGACGTGCTGGCACAGGTGGGCGCCGTGCTGGCCCGGCAGCAGGGCGCGCCGCTGGCGGCCGTGGTCGAAGCGGATTTGACGGGCGCAACAGTGCCGGCGAATGCCGCGCAGACCGTGGTTCAAGGGGCGCCGGCGCAAACGGCGGCCATTGCACAACGGCAACTGGAACTGCAGCAGCAACTGGAAACGGAAGAGCTGAACCTGGACTTGCAGGAATTGCGGCCGCCATCGCCGGCAGTCGTTACCATCGATGAGCAGGACTTGCTGCAGACGCAGCGGGCAGACAGCCTGCGCGTGGATGCCCAGCGTATCGACAGCGAACGCATGAATGCCGATCAGCAGGCGCAGCAGAAGGAGGCCGCGGGGGCGATACAGGCGGCGTCCGACCGGGCTCAGTCGCTGGCAGGCGAAGCACAAGTACAAGCCGATGCGGGCCTGGCGACGTCGCAAGCCCAGCTGGCCCAGCAAAATGCGCAGGCGCAAGAGCTGGCCGCGCAAAATGCGGGCATGGCCGTGCCGCCGCCATCAGCGCAAGATCCGTCCGTGGCGGCGGCCATCGCCGCGTATAACCTGAACAATGCGGCCCTGAATCCCGGCTTGATGAACCGGCCATTGCCGGCCAGCGACTCGCGCCTGCCGCTGGTGGCGCCCGTCGCTGCCGTGGAGCGCGTCAAGCCCGTGACGAAAATCTAGGGCAGCAGGGTAGCGTCCAGGGTAATGTTAGCTTTAAGTAACTTCGATACGGGGCAGCCGGCCTTGGCCTTGCCCGTCAATTCCTCGAATGTTGCCTGGTCGGCGCCCGGGATCTTTGCTTTCAGGATCAGGTGGACGGCCGTGATGGCAAAACCGTCGTCCACCTTGTCGAGGGTCACTTCGGCCGTCGTTTCCATCTTTTCCGCCGTCAGGCCCGCTTCGCCGAGGATCAGCGACAGGGCCATGGTGAAGCAGCCCGCGTGGGCGGCACCGATCAATTCTTCGGGATTGGTGCCGGGCTTGCCTTCGAAGCGGCTGGCAAAGCCGTAGGGATATTCCTGCAAGGCGCCGCTGCGCGTGCTGATGGCGCCCTTGCCGTCCTTGATGCCGCCTGACCAGATGGCCGATCCGTTGGTTTTCATGTTGCCGCTCCTGTGTGGGGTGTCGCTGCGAGTGGGGTGTCAGCGCCGTGGCGGTGACTGGCTGATCTTATGCTCTTCGCACGGCCGGCGGCGCGCGTCTTGCCGCCCTCTTTGCGCTGGATCGGGGAATCGGCGCTTTGCGGGGCAGGCTGCGGCGCGCATGCCGCAAAGCTGTCTTATTTCAGGTCCGCAAGCGCTAAATCCTTTAAAATAGCAGGTTATAAGAAAATTCCCGGAAATTCCCGGAAATTCGCGGAATATTCGCGCTTGATGTTCAGTTTTAGTTTCAGTTTTTAGTTTCATTAACAACGCCTGGCAATACCGACGCGCAGCAGGTTTGGCCAGGCGTCATACGAGGATGAATAATGTCTATATCCAGCACCGAAGAGATCGTCGCTGAATTGCGCGCCGGCCGCATGGTGATACTGGTCGATGAAGAAGACCGGGAAAATGAAGGCGATCTGGTGCTTGCCGCCGATTTCGTGACGCCTGAAGCCATCAATTTCATGATCACGCATGCGCGCGGCCTGGTCTGCCTGACCCTGACGGAAGAGCGTTGCGACGAGCTGAACCTGTCGATGATGACGTCGCGCAACGGCACGGCGTATGGCACCAACTTTACCGTGTCGATCGAAGCGGCCGAGGGCGTGACGACGGGCATTTCCGCCGCCGACCGCGCCAAGACCATCCAGGTGGCCGTGGCCAAGGGCACGCAGCCCAGCGATATCGTCCAGCCTGGCCATATCTTCCCCCTGAAAGCGCAAAAAGGCGGCGTGCTGATGCGCGCAGGCCATACGGAAGCTGGTTGCGACTTGACGGCCATGGCCGGCCTGACGCCCGCGTCCGTGATTTGCGAAATCATGAAGGACGACGGCACCATGGCGCGCCTGCCGGACTTGCTGGTGTTTGCCGAGCAACACGGCTTGAAAATCGGCACGATTGCCGACCTGATCCATTACCGCAGCCAGACGGAGTCCCTGGTCGAGCGCGTTGCCGAGCGTACCCTGCACACGGCGCATGGCGAATTCCGCCTGATCGCGTTCCGCGACAAGCCCAGCGCGTCGGCCCATTTGGCCCTCGTGCATGGCGACCTGGCGCCCGGCCTGGAAGCGCTGGTGCGCGTGCACCAGCCCGTTTCCCTGCTGGACGTGCTGGAAAGCGAAGTGACCACCCACTCGTGGACGGTGGCGGCCTCGATGGCGGCCATCAAGCAGTCCGAGCGGGGCGTGATGGTCTTGCTGAACTGCGGCGAGACGTCGGGCGAGCTGTTTGCCCAGTTCGCCGCACTCGACACGCCGCAAGCCAAGCCGAAAGGCCGTGCCGCCAGCATGGACCTGCGCAGCTACGGCATCGGCGCGCAAATCCTGCGCGACCTGGGCGTGAGCAAGATGCAATTGCTGGCCAGTCCCCGCAAGATGCCGTCGATGGCCGGTTTCGACCTGGAAGTGACAGGTTTTCAGTGCCATCCAGGCCAGACGTCGATGTGAGAGTAAATGATGGCGGCATGTGTGTGTCGCCCTGAACCACCAGATTAAAGAGGCATATGATGAGCGTAGGAACTTATGAAACCAATTTTGCCGGCGAAGGTTTGCGCGTCGGTATCGTCCAGGCACGATTCAATGAAATCGTCGGTGGTGGCTTGCTGTCGGCATGCCTGGAAGAGTTGAGCAAGCTGGGCGTGGCCGATGAAGATATCCTGCACGTGACCGTGCCGGGCGCCCTGGAAATCCCACTGATTCTGCAAAAAATGGCAGAAACCGAGCAATTCGACGCCCTGATCGCACTGGGCGCCGTGATTCGCGGTGAAACCTACCACTTCGAGCTGGTATCGAACGAATCGGGCGCAGGCATCACGCGCATCGGTCTCGATTACGGCATCCCCATCGCCAACGCAGTGTTGACGACCGAAAACGACGAGCAGGCGGAAGTGCGCATGCTGGTCAAGGGAGCCGAAGCGGCACGCGTGGCAGTGGAAATGGCCAATCTGGCGCAAGCGCTGGAAGAGTTGCAAGACACAGACGAGGATTAATCGTGCTTGCGCCGCAGTGTGCTGCCTGGCAGCACGCCGCGGTATTCGTCACTATTTGCAGTAAATACGTATTTAAGAACAGGTAACAATCATGACTGAGAAAAATTTGCTCGCCAATCCCAGCAAAAACCGCACGCCGCGTCACCGCGCGCGCGAGTTTGCGCTGCAGGGCTTGTACCAGTGGCTGCTGAACAATGAAGACGCGACCACCGTCGTGAACAATATTCGCGCGGCTCACGGCTTCGACAAGGCCGATGGCGATCATTTCACGGTGCTGCTGTACGGCGCCATCAAGGATTCGCTGGCGCTGCGCGACAGCATGGCACCCTTGATCGACCGCAATATTACGGAACTGTCGCCGATCGAACACGGCATCCTGCTGATCGGCGCGTTCGAGCTGAAGAACAACATGGAAATCCCGTACCGCGTCGTCATCAACGAAGCGGTCGAGCTGGCCAAGTCGTTTGGCGGTATCGATGGCCACAAGTATGTGAACGGCGTGCTGGACAAGCTGGCAGTGAAATTCCGCGAGGAAGAAGTCAACGCCAACAAGCGCAAGTAATATAGGTATGGATCCAGCGGCGAAGGCCGCAATGGATGCAAAAAGGGCAGACTGAAAAGTCTGCCCTTTTTGCTGTCGAAGTGTTGCGCATTAACGTATCTGCGCCTCTTCCAACCGTAGCGAGCAAGCCCGATATCGGGTTGAGTAACGCAGCTGTACTGGAGTACAGCGAGTAACGCCGACCCGAGAGCGGGCTGCGCAGTAGGTTGGAAGAGCGCGCTACTACAAGCCGGCGATCTCGTTGTGCGGCAGCACTTTGATGGTGATGCCGCTTTCCGGTGCAGGCGCCTTGGCTGGCGCTGGCGTGTTCGATGCCATCACCGGCGTGCTGGTCGGCACGCGCTGGCCCGCCGATACTTGTTTCAGGCGGCGGTATTCGGCCAGCACGCGCGAGCCGTAGCCCGAGTCGGTGGCGAAGTTGGCGGCGCCCACATAGGTTTTCAAGCCCGCTTCGACGGAACCGCCACGCGTGACGTAGTCTTTCAGGATCAGCGAGCCGACGCGGATGTTGGCGACGGGATTCAGGGCTGCCTGCACGCCGCCCATTTCCTGGAAGCGCTCATGGTGTACTTTCGACATGACTTGCATCAAGCCTTGTGCGCCGACCGGGCTTTCGGCGAACGGGTTCAAGCCCGATTCGATGGCCATCACGGCCAGGATCAATAGCGGGTCCAGCTTGATTTCGCGCGCCGTCAGGTACGCCGTCGAGACGAGCATATTGGTGGCATCGTTGGCCACGCGGTAGCGCTTGGAGAGCCAGTTGGTGACCCATTGCTGCTGCTTTTGCGTGCCCAGCAAGGCTTTTTCTTCCTTGGTCAAAGGCGCCTCGTTGGCGGCGGCCATTTGCACGGATGCAGGCGCTTCCATCAGTGCCGACAGGGCCGGCGCTTCAACGGCTTGTGCCTCTGCCATGGGCAGCGGGAACAGGCTGTGCGTCAGTTGCTTGCCCAGGTCCGGGCGGAACATCAGCAGGGCGATCAGTGCCAGGGCGGAAATGCCGAAGACTGTCAGTGTGTGTTGCGCTGTGGTCAATACGCCACGTGCCGAAACGGCTTGTGCGCGGGCACGCAAACGCGCCAACGCTGGCTGGCCAGCCACGGTTGAAGCAGGCAATGCTGCTTCAGTGCTACGATGAGTCATAGAGTTCCCCGAAATGTCGCGTCAACAGGCAGTCCCTCCGCGGTCACGCGGTGTTGTGGGTACTGCCAATGCCGTGCATCAGAAATATCATCGTTTCCGCCGCGTATGGATGCGTGCGAGAAACGCCGTCATTGCTTGCTTGAGCTGATCGGTCCCATGCTGGTATTGGATCAGTCGCAATACAACTTTTACCGGGGGTAAGGCAGACGCCTTTTGAAAACACTCCTTAAAATGTCATGTGGAGCCCCGACTCCGTGAATGAAAGAGAAACGCTAAAATCAAGCTCTGGGCCGGCGTGCTCTTTCAAGTTGGGCGAATTGTAGAAGCCGTTTTATATCAAGTCAATACTAACGAATCGATTCTTTATTACTTTTATGTCTTACTTTTTGTCTTGCATTGTGCCAAAAGCCAATAAAATCAATTACTTGGCATAGATCCTTCAGCAACGGCGTCCGACGTCAAAAAAAATTAAAAACACATGAAATATTCAGATTTGCGAGATTTTATTTCTCAACTGCAACAAATGGGTGAACTTAAGCCTATTTCGACCCCCATTTCGCCGATTTTGGAGATGACGGAGGTGTGCGACCGCACTTTGCGCGCAGGCGGACCGGCCTTGCTGTTCAATAATCCGACGGGATACGACATGCCGGTGTTGGGCAATCTGTTCGGCACCACGCGCCGCGTGGCGCTGGGTATGGGCGCGGAAGATGTCAGCGAATTGCGCAAGATCGGCCATGTGCTGGCGCGCCTGAAGGAGCCGGAACCGCCGAAGGATTTCAAGGATCTGCTGGGCCTCGGTTCGCTGGTGAAATCCGTGTGGGACATGTCGCCGAAAGAGTTGCGCGGCGCGAAGTGCCAGGAAATCGTCTGGGAAGGCAATGACGTCGACCTGGCGCGCCTGCCCATCCAGCATTGCTGGCCCGGCGACGTCGCTCCCCTGATCACCTGGGGCCTGGTGATCACCAAGGGCCCGAACAAGAAGCGGCAAAACCTCGGCATCTACCGCCAGCAGGTATTGGGGCGCAACAAGGTCATCATGCGCTGGCTGGCGCACCGGGGCGGTGCGCTGGACTTCCGCGAGCATGCGATTCAAAGCAAGGGCAAGCCGTATCCGATCGCCGTCGCGCTCGGTGCCGATCCCGCTACTATATTAGGTGCCGTCACGCCGGTGCCGGACAGCCTGTCCGAATACCAGTTCGCCGGCTTGCTGCGCGGCAGCCGCACGGAGCTGGTGAAAGCCATCGGCAGCGAGCTGCGCGTGCCCGCCTCGGCCGAAATCGTGCTCGAAGGCCATATCTACCCGGACGAAAATCATCCGAGCGGCTATGAACACGCGCTGGAAGGGCCGTATGGCGACCACACGGGCTACTATAATGAGCAGGACAGTTTCCCCGTGTTTACCATCGACCGCATCACCATGCGCCGCGACCCGATTTACCACTCCACCTACACGGGCAAACCGCCGGACGAGCCGGCCGTGCTGGGCCTGGCGCTGAACGAAGTGTTCGTGCCCCTGCTGCAAAAGCAGTTCAGCGAAATCACGGATTTTTATCTGCCGCCCGAAGGCTGCAGCTACCGCATGGCTGTGGTGCAGATCAAGAAGCAGTACGCGGGCCACGCCAAGCGCGTGATGTTCGGCGTGTGGAGCTTCCTGCGCCAGTTCATGTATACCAAGTTCATCGTGGTGGTCGACGAGGACGTGAATATCCGCGACTGGAAAGAGGTCATCTGGGCCATCACCACGCGTGTCGACCCCATCCGCGATACGACCCTGGTCGACAATACGCCCATCGATTACCTGGACTTCGCTTCGCCCGTCAGCGGCCTGGGCAGCAAGATGGGCATCGATGCGACGAATAAATGGCCGGGCGAAACGACGCGCGAGTGGGGCACGACGATCGCCATGACGCCGGAAGTGAAGGCTAAGGTGGATGGGATCTGGCAAGAGCTGGGGCTGTAGGTCGGGTTAGCGCTTGCGCGTAACCCGACGTTGCGGCGCTGGCATGCCCATGGCCTGCATACTCAGCAGTGTCGGCTTACGGCCTGCGGCCTAAGCCGACCTACGCCGACCTACGCCGACGCACACAGCATTGACACGGCAATTTCCCAATCTGGCGCAGGTCGGTTATAATTGTCCCCGGCGGGCCCCTGCGCATCGTGGCATGGCTAACCTGGTCAGGTCGGGAACGAAGCAGCCACGGCTATTAACCATGAGTGCCGCAGATCAGGCTCGCCTCCTTCGGGAAACAAACAGTAAAGCTGCCGTTGGCGGCTTTTTTGTTTTGCGGCGCTGTGTTTTGCCAGTCCGCATGCTTGCCTGATTTTCCAGAATGCCACTCTCCATGTTATACAATTGCTGCTTTGCCGCGTTTGCCATATTTGAATGTGGCCCGGCCATGAGGCTTGCGCCCGCCGCGCAGGATCACCCGCAAAATCGCATGGTAAAATCTCAGCATGTCCTATCAAGTCCTCGCCCGTAAATACCGCCCCAAGAATTTCGAGACGCTCGTCGGCCAGGAGCACGTCGTGCGCGCGCTCACGCATGCCTTGCACAGCGGCCGATTGCATCACGCCTATTTGTTCACGGGCACGCGCGGCGTCGGCAAGACGACCCTGTCGCGCATCCTGGCCAAGTCGCTCAATTGCATCGGCCCCGATGGCACGGGCGGCATCACGGCCCAGCCTTGCGGCGTCTGCGAAGCGTGCACGGCGATCGATGCGGGACGCTTTGTCGACTATATAGAGATGGATGCGGCGTCGAACCGCGGCGTCGATGAAATGGCGCAGCTGCTGGAACAGGCGGTCTACGCGCCAAGCAATGCGCGCTTCAAGGTCTATATGATCGATGAGGTGCACATGCTGACGAACCACGCGTTCAATTCCATGTTGAAGACGCTGGAAGAGCCGCCCGAGCACGTCAAGTTCATCCTGGCCACGACGGACCCGCAAAAGATTCCCGTCACCGTGCTGTCGCGCTGCCTGCAGTTCAACCTCAAGCAGATGCCGCCCGGTCACATCATCAGCCATTTGGACAATATCCTGGGGCAGGAGGGCATCGCCTTCGAACAGCCGGCCTTGCGCCTGCTGGCCCAGGGCGCCCACGGTTCCATGCGCGATGCGCTGTCGCTGACGGACCAGGCCATCGCCTACGCGGCCGGCGAAGTGACGCTCGATGCCGTGCAAGGCATGCTGGGCGCGCTCGACCAATCGTACCTGGTGCGTCTGCTCGACGCGCTGGCGCAGCAGGACGGCGCCGATCTGCTGGCCGTGGCCGACGAGATGGCCTCGCGCAGCCTGTCGTATAACGGCGCCCTGCAGGACCTGGGCACCTTGCTGCACCGCATTGCGCTGGCGCAAACCGTGCCGACCGCCTTGCCGCAGGATTTGCCTGAATACGCGGACATCGTGCGCCTGGCCGGCGCGTTTGACGCGGAAGAAGTGCAGCTGTTTTACCAGATCGCCGTGCATGGCCGCAATGAACTGGGCCTGGCGCCCGATGAATATGCGGGCTTTACCATGACCCTGCTGCGCATGCTGGCCTTTCGGCCCGGCATAGGCGGCGCCGATGGCGTACCGGCGGCAGCACCTGCGGCTGCCCCGGGCAATCGTCCCGCCGCCGTGGCCGCCGCGCGCGCCGCAGCCGGCGCATCCGCCCCGGCCGCCCGCGCCGCCAGCAACAGCGTGGCCAGCCATGCGGCCGTGACACCGCCCGCCGTGGTGGCCGCTGCCGCCGCCAGCATGGCGCGCAGCGAAGCGCCGCCGCCACGCGCGGCTGCACCGGCGCCAGCACCAGTAGCAGCTCCGGCACCGGCAGCGCCGCCGGCTGCGGCTGCCCCGGCAGCCTCGGGCGCGCCGATCAGTTCCGCCCGCGCCGCCATCAATGCGGCGCTGGAAGCTGCCCGCGCCGCCTCGAAAGGCCGTCCGGGCAGCGCGCCGTCGGCGCCAACATCGGCGCCCAAGCCGGCTGCGCCGGCACCAGCAGCGGAACCTGTCGCCGCAGCGCCAGCTCCGGCCGCACAGGTCCAGGCAGCGCCGCCACCACGGCCCGCCGCCGCGAAAGCGCCGGCGCCGTGGGACGATGCGCCGCCAGTCGCCGTGATGGAAGCACCCGCACCCGCACCCGCGCCCGTGCAGCCGGCACGCCAGGCACCGCCACAGCAGGCGCCCGCCGATGACGACTTGCCGCCCTGGGTCACCGAATTTTCCGACGACAGCGCGTCTGCCGCCGTGTCCGCGCCCGCCGCGCAGAGCAGCGAGCAGCCGGCCGTCGTCATGCCGCAACGTGCCGCCAAGCAAGCCGCGCCCAGCGGACCGTACGTGATCACGCCCGTGCCTGGCCTGGACTGGGACGGCAACTGGCCGGCCGTCGCCGCCGTGCTGCCCCTGCGCGGCGTGGCCCAGCAGCTGGCTGTGCAAGCCGAGCTGATCGAATGCCTGCACGACGGCCACAGCACCACGTTCCGCCTGCGCGTGCCGATCGATACGTGGCGCAGCCCGGCCAACGTGGAAAAACTGGCGGCCGCGCTGACCGAACGCTTCGGCCGCAAGGTCGCGGTCGACACAGAACTGGGCGCCGTCTGGTACACGGCCAGCGCGGAAGCGCAGGCGCACCGCGAGGCGTGCCAGCTGCAAGCGGAAGCAACCATCGCCAGCGATCCCTTCGTGCTCGACATGAAGCGTGCATTCGACGCTTTTGTCGTGCCGGGAACGATTACCCCTGCACCGGCCGGCTCCGCCGCGCCGACCCTGCATTGATGATTAACACACTCACAAACTGAATTGAACGGAGCATTCTCATGATGAAAAATCAACTGGCTGGCCTGATGAAGCAGGCGCAAACAATGCAAGACAACATGAAAAAGGCCCAGGAACAACTGGCGCTGGTGGAAGTGGAAGGCCAGTCCGGCGCCGGTCTGGTGAAAATCGTCATGACGTGCAAGAACGACGTCAAGCGCGTCTCCATCGACCCGTCGCTGCTGGCCGACGACAAGGACATGCTGGAAGACCTGGTGGCCGCCGCCTTCAACGACGCCGTGCGCAAGGCGGAAGCGACGTCCGCGGAAAAAATGGCAGGCTTGACCGGCGGCATGAACTTGCCAGCTGGCTTCAAAATGCCATTCTGATGCAATCCCGCATGCGCTCGATCTGTGGCACGGGGCAGGGTTGATCCATGTCCAAGTCGCTTGAATTTTTGACCGAGGCGCTGCGGCGCCTGCCCGGCGTCGGCCCCAAGTCGGCGCAGCGGATGGCATTTCATTTGTTGCAGCACGATAGGGAAGGCGCGGCCATGCTGTCGCGCGCCCTGTTCCAGGCCGTCGATGCCGTGCATCACTGCGGCCTGTGCAATACCTTTACCGAACATGAAGTGTGCGAGACCTGTCTCGACGAAGAGCGCGACAAGCGCTTGCTGTGCGTGGTGGAAACGCCCGCCGACCAGCTGATGATCGAGCAGACGCTCACCTACAAGGGCCTGTATTTCGTGCTTATGGGCAGATTGTCTCCGCTCGATGGCATCGGCCCGAAAGATATCCACCTCGAAAAATTACTGGGCCGCGCCAACGATGGCGTGGTCGGTGAAGTGGTGCTGGCCACCAATTTCACGAATGAAGGCGAAGCGACGGCCCACTACATCAGCGAAATGCTGAAGGCGCGGGGCTTGCGAGTGAGCCGCCTGGCCCGCGGCGTGCCCGTGGGCGGCGAACTGGAATACGTCGACGCGGGCACGATTGCCCGCGCGATGCTCGACCGCAGGGCAACCTAAATCATGCAAGAAAAAACGTCGGCTGGTCCTTTGACGGGCATCAAAGTCCTGGAACTGGGCACCCTGATCGCGGGGCCGTTCTGTGCCCGCATGCTGGCCGAATTCGGCGCCGACGTGATCAAGATCGAGTCGCCCGATGGTGGCGACCCCATCCGTACCTGGCGCGTGCTGAAAGACGGCACTTCGCTGTGGTGGTCGGTGCAGGCGCGCAACAAGAAAAGTTTAACGCTGAACCTGAAGACGCTGGAAGGCCGCGCCATCGCGCGCCAGCTGGCCCTGGAAGCGGACATCATCATCGAGAACTACCGCCCCGGCGTGCTGGAAAAGTGGGACCTGGGCTACGAACAGCTGAAAAAGGAAAAGCCATCCCTCATCATGGTGCGCCTGTCCGGCTTTGGCCAGACGGGACCGATGAAGGACTTGCCCGGTTTCGGCGCCATCGGCGAGTCGATGGGCGGCTTGCGCTATGTGTCCGGTTTTGCCGACCGTCCGCCCGTGCGGGTCGGCGTGTCGATCGGCGACTCGGTGGCGGCCCTGCACGGCGTGATCGGCGCCATGATGGCCTTGCGCCACCGCGACGTGACGGGTGGGCGCGAGCACGGCGAAGGGCAGATGGTCGACGTGGCCCTGTACGAATCCGTGTTCAACCTGATGGAGTCGCTGGTGCCCGAATACGACCAGGCGGGCGTCGTGCGCGAACGCACGGGCGGTTCCTTGCCAGGCATCGTCCCCTCGAATACCTACACGACGGGCGATGGCGAAAACATCGTCATTGCCGGCAACGGCGACGCCATCTTCAAGCGTTTGATGCTGGCCATGGGCCGCATCGACATGGCGGGCGACCCGCAACTGGCGCGCAACGATGGCAGGGTGGCGCGCACGCAGGAAATCGACGACGCCATCGGCGCCTGGTGCGCCACGCACACGATCGACAGCGCGCTGGCCGTGCTCAAAGCTGCCGATGTGCCATCCGGAAAAATTTACTCCGTGCGCGATATGCTGAGCGACCCGCAATTTCTCGCCCGCGAGATGTTCGAACAACACCATTTCGCCGACGGCACACCCGTCAAATTGCCCGCCATCAGCCCGAAACTGTCCGCCACGCCGGGCAAGACGCAGTGGCTGGGGCCAACCCTGGGCCAGCACAACGACGAGGTGCTGGGGTCGCTGGGCTATGATGCCGCCGCCATTGCGCGGCTGAAGGCCGATGGGGTGGTGTAGGCAGGAGCAGGTAGATGAATGTCGGGTAGGTCGGATTAGCGGCGTAGCCGCGTAATCCGACACCACCACGCCACGTTACCGACACCACCACCACCAGCCATGCCAACAATGTTGTCGGCTTACGCGCTCCGCGCTAAGCCGACCTACGCAACTTACTGATACCCGCCATGCACCGATCTTTCCGCACCGCGCTTGCCCTGGCGTCCGCCGCCATCCTCCTCTCCGCCTGCGCCAGCTTCCCCCACGACGCGCCGATTGCCGGCCTGCGCCTGATCGGCGAACAGCGCATCGCCTTGAAACAGGCATTCGAAGGCACCACGGTGGGCGGCTTGTCCGGCATCGACTATGATGCGGCCAACAAGAGCTGGGTGATGGAAAGCGATGACCGCTCGGAAATCAATCCGGCCCGCTTTTACCGTGCCACGCTCAGCTACGACAGCAAGGCGTTTACGGCCGTGACTTTGAGCAGCGTGCATTTCTTCACGCAGCCGGACGGCAGCCGCTACCCGAACCTGGCGCATGCAAAACTGGACCAGGGCGACCAGGTGCCCGACATCGAGACCATCCGCGTCGATCCGCAGGACGGCAGCCTGTGGTACGGCAGCGAAGGCAACCGCAAGGTGGGCCTGCACCCGTTCGTGCGCCACGCGGACCGCGACGGCCACTACCTGGCCACCTTGCCCACGCCCGCCATGTTCAATGTCTCGCAGGAAGAAATCGGCTCGCGCAACAACATGAGCTTCGAGGCACTGTCTTTCTCGTCGGACGGCAAGAGCCTGTGGCTGGGCATGGAAGCGGCGCTGTACCAGGATGGCCCGCTGGCCACGCCCGACAACGGCTCCGTGGTGCGCATCACGCGCCTGGACCGCGCCGGCACCGTGCTGGGCCAGTATGCGTATGCGATCGAGCCGGTGGCGTCGCGGCCCGCGCCGGGGCGCGAGGCGGACAATGGCGTGTCGGAAATTCTTGCCGTGAACGACCACCAGGTGCTGGTGGTGGAGCGGGCCGGCGTGGAACACGCCGATGGCGTGTATTCGAACCATGTGCGCATCTACGCGATGGACACGGCTGGCGCCACCGACATCCAGGCCATCCCCGCGCTGGCGGGCGCAGCCTATGTTCCGGCGCGCAAGCGCCTGCTGCTGGACCTGGAAAAGATCGGCCTGGCAAGAATCGACAATATCGAAGGCATCAGCTGGGGTCCGCGCCTGGAAAACGGCCGCCGCAGCCTGGTGATGATTTCCGACGATAATTTTAATCCGCAGCAAGTCACGCAAATCCTTGCCTTCGAAGTGCTCTAGTTTCCAGGTTGGCCAGCTGGCCCGCCTGCCTGGCCAGCATGGCCGTGATCGTGTCGTGCGGCGACGGGTGGCCTAAAAAGTATCCCTGCGCCATGTCGCAGCCGTATTCTTCCAGCATCAGCAGTTGCTCGTCCGTCTCCACGCCCTCGGCCACCACCACCATCTTCAAGCCATGCGCCATGGCGATGATGGCGCGCGTGATGGCCGCGTTTTCCGTGTCCTGCGGCAAGCCGGCGATAAAGCTCTTGTCGATTTTCAAGGCCCGCACGTCGAAGCGCTTCAAATAATTCATCGACGAGTATCCCGTGCCGAAGTCATCGATGGACAGATACACGCCGATGCCGCGCAATTGCTCCAAGGTCACCATGGTGGCGCGCGCATCGTCCATCAACGTTCCCTCCGTCAATTCCAGTTCCAGCAGGCGCGCATCGAGGCCCGTGTCGGCCAGGGCCGAGAGCACGATCTGCATCAGGTTTTCATCCTTGAATTGCTTGGCCGACAGGTTCACGGCCATGCGGATGGCCCGTCCGCCATCGTTTTGCCAGGCCTTGGCCTGGTTGCACGCCGTGCGCAGCACCCATTCGCCGATGGGCACGATCAGCCCCGTTTCTTCGGCCAGCGGGATGAATTCCGTGGGCGAAATGATGCCCCGCTCGGGATGGCGCCAGCGAATCAGCGCTTCCACGCCGACGATCTGCGTGCTGGGAACGTCGATCTGCGGCTGGTACAGCAAGTACAGCTCGTTGTTCTGCAAGGCTTTGCGCAGACCCACTTCCATCTTGACGTGGCTCATGATTTCCATCGTCAGCGATGAACTGTACAGCTTGGCATTGTTCTTGCCGCAGTTCTTCGCGTGGTACATGGCCGTGTCCGCGTATTTGAGCAGCGAATTGCAGTCCTCGCCATCTTCCGGATACAGCGAGATGCCGATGCTGGCCGTGACGAAAATCTCGTGCGCCTCGATCATGAAGGGCCGGCGCATGGCTTCCTTGACCCGGTGCGCCACGTTCAGCGCGTCTTCCACCCGCTCCAGGTCGGGAATCAAAATCGTGAATTCGTCGCCGCCCAGGCGCGCGAGGTTGCTGCCGCCGAAGCTGGCCTCAAACTCGTGTTCGGCGCGCAGCACCAGGTCGCTGGGGCGGATGGTTTCGCGCAGGCGCTCGGACACCACCTTGAGCAAATGGTCGCCCACGTCGTGGCCCAGGGTGTCGTTGATGCGCTTGAAGGCGTCGAGGTCCATGAACAGCACGGCGAATTTCTTGTCGTGCTCCTTCGAGCGCAGCAGTTCGCGCTCCAGCGTTTCCAGGAAGGCCTGGCGGTTGGGGATACCCGTCAGGCTGTCGCAATACGCGAGGCGGCGGATCTGCTCTTCCGTGCGCTTGCGTTCGCTGATGTCGCGCACCAGGCCCAGCACTTCGTCGGCGCCCGTCGCCACCAGGCGCGCCTCGAAATGGCGCGTGCTGTCCTCGTGCGTGAGCGTGTAGTCGACCGAGCCGATATGCTGCGTGGCCAGCACGGCGTGCGCCTTGTCGAGCAGGCGCGCGGCGATTTCGGGCGGCAGCACGTCGCGGATATGGCTGCCCACGCAGTCGCTGAGGGAAAAGCCCGCGCTGGCGTCGTGGCCCTGTTCGTAGTCGAGATAAAAGCCTTCGCGGTTCAGGCGAAAGAAGGTGTCGGGGATGGCGGCCAGCACGGCGCGGTTGTGCGCGTCGGCGATGCGCAGGCGGGCGATGGCGTCGCTGGCGCGCAGCACGTACAGCACGCGGTGGCCCAGGATGGGCCAGTTGATGGGCTTGGAAATGAAATCCGTGGCGCCCACCTCGTAGGCGCGCGTGACGGCTTCCAGCTCGTCGCCGCCCGTGACCATGATGATGGGCACGGTGCCGCCCACTTCCTGGCGGCGGATTTCGCGGCACACGGCAAAGCCGTCCAGGGCCGGCATGTCGACGTCGAGCATGACCAGGTCCGGCCCGCTGTGCTTGTAGCTGGCCAGCGCCTGCACGCCGTCCTCGGCCTCGATCACGTCCAGGCCTACCTGGGTGAGCATTTGTCGCATCAGCAAGCGCATCACGGGATCGTCGTCGGCCACCAGCACCAGGCCGCGGGGAGGGGAGAGGGGCGCTGTCATGTCAGTGTTCCTTCACGAGGATGGCGCTCAGCGATTCGCGTACGGCCAGGAAGGCTTGCTGCATCTGCTGCAGCAGGGCAGCCGCGCCCTCGGTACTGCCGGCGCGGCCCAGTTTTTCCATCTCCTTGCACAGCTGCGCCAGGCCATCGGCGCCCACGTTGGCGCTGCCCGACTTGAGGCTGTGCGCCACCTTGCGCAGCGCTTCCGCATCCGCGCCGGCAATCGCTGCGCGCATGGCGCTCAACTGGCGCGGCGTCTCGCTGGTAAAAGCGAGGATGACCCGTTCCAGCAGCGCATCGCCATCGGCCTGCGACAGGGCGCGGATGTTTTCCAGCGCCTGCCGGTTCAGCGGCTGGCCCGCCGGCGGGGGGGCGGAAACGGGTAGCGACACCTCGGGCGGCGCTTCCTGCAGCGTTTGCGGTGTTTGCGCCTGCGGCGCCTCGCTGTGGTGCACGGTGGCCGCGCGCGGCAGGGTGATCCAGCGCGCAATCGTGTGGCCCAGGTCCTGCTGCGTAAAAGGTTTACTCAGGTAATCGTCCATGCCGGCCGCCAGGCATGCCTCGCGGTCGCCCTGCAGCGCATTGGCCGTGATGGCGACGATGGGCAGCACGCGCGCGTGGCCGCACTGCTGTTCGTGGCGGCGGATTTCCGCCGTGGCGGCAAAGCCGTCCATCACGGGCATCTGGCAGTCCATCAGGATCAGATCGAAATCCTCGGCCTGCGCCGCCTGCAAGGCTTCGTCGCCGTTGCGCGCGCACACCACGTCCAGGCCCAGGCTGTCGAGCATGGCCAGCGCCACTTCCACGTTGACGGGATTGTCCTCGGCCAGCAGCACGCGGCGGCGCTGGCGCCGGCCCACTTGACGGGCCGCATGCGGCGGATGGATGCGCATGCCCTCACTGGCGCGCGGCGGCGTGACGATGCAGTCGAACAAGTCGCATTCGCGGGCCGGCTTGATCAGCTGGAAGGCCACGCCCGCCTCGCGCCGCTGCACGGGGTCGGCCGCCGCCTGTTCCGTGCTCAGCAGCAGTAACTTGAGGTCGGCCAGCAGCGGGTCGCTCTTGATGGTGGCGGCCAGGGCCAGGCCGCTGGTGCGCGGCAATTCCATGTCGAGCAGGGCCACGGCATACGGCGTGCCCGCCTGCGCGGCCGCGCGCAGCTTGCCCAGGCAGTCGCTGGCCGTGCCGGCGCTGTCGCTGACGATGTGCCAGCTGGCCAGCTGCCGCTCCAGCACGGCGCGCGTGGCGGGTGTGTGGTCGACGATCAAGGCGCGTAATCCCCGTGTGGTTTTCAGGTTGAAGGACGGGTCATCGCTGTCGACCCGCCGCTTATCGAAATTTACTTCGAACCAGAAGATCGAGCCTTGCGTTAAAGCATTATCAACGCCGATAGTGCCGCCCATCAGCTCCACCAGCTGTTTCGAGATCGTCAATCCCAGGCCCGTGCCGCCGTGCTTGCGCGTGGTCGAACCGTCCGCCTGCGAGAACGATTCGAAGATGCGCGTCTGCGCTTCGTTTGATACGCCGATGCCCGTGTCGTGCACCTCGAAGCGCAAGCCCACGCTGGGCGCGTCTTCGCTGCACACTTCCACTTTCACGGTGACCTTGCCCGTTTCCGTGAACTTGATGGCGTTGCCCAGCAGATTGACGATGATCTGGCGCAATCGGTTCGGGTCGCCGCAGATGGCGACGGGAATGTCAAACGCGATATCGAATTCCAGGCTGATGTTTTTCGCTTCCGCCTGCGGCGCGAACACGTGCTCTATGTCGTCGAGCAATTCGCGGAAATTGAAGCGGATGTATTCCACGCTCAGCTTGCCTGCCTCGATCTTGGAAAAGTCGAGGATGTCGTTGATGATCACCAGCAAATTCTGCCCCGAGCGCTGCACCATGCTCGTGTAGTGGCGCTGCTGCGGGCTCAACGGGCTGGCCAGCAGCAGTTCCGTCATGCCCAGCACGCCATTCATCGGCGTGCGGATTTCATGGCTCATGGTGGCGAGAAACGCGCTCTTCGCCTGGCTGGCCGCCTCGGCCGCATCCTTGGCCTTTTCCAGCTGCGCCGTGCGCACGCCCACCTGGCGTTCGAGCTGGTCGCGGTAATTGGCCAGGGTGCTGTCGCGGCTGTCGATCTGCGCCAGCATGTCGTTGAAACTGTCGATCAGCACGCCCAGCTCGTCGCTGCGCTGGTGCGCGATGCGGTGGCTGTAGGTCTGGCTGCTCGACACTTTTTGCGCCGTATCGATCAGCTTGGTGATCGGTTCGGCAATCACGCTTTTGAAACGCCGTGCCAGGAAGACGGCGATCAGGAAGGACAGCACGGTGGCGCCGCCGATGGCGCCCACGTGGCGGCCGATGTCGCGCCACATGTGGTTCAGGTCTGCCTCGATCAGCACGGCGCCGATGATCTGTTGCGGCTCGCCCGGCTGGTAGACGGGACGGTACAAACGCATGGCGGGCGCCAGCGTCGTGCCCGCGCCTTGCGTGACGGGCTGCACGGCCATGTCGGCCAGCAGGGCCGGGTCCATGTCTTCCGGCGCCGCCAGGCCATCCGCATGCTGCGGCGCGCGGTACAGGGCGAACAGCCGGCCGCCCCGGTCGAACAGGGCCGCCTGGGCCACCTCGTCGCGCGCGGCCAGCGATGCCAGCACCTGTTCCGCCTGCGCCTGCGCAGGTTTGCCCGCCAGCAACGGCACCGCGCTGGCCGCACCGATCACGCCCGCCAGCGACAACAGTTGCTTGCCTTCATCGTTCTTGTGGCTGAGCACGGACGTCAGCGCAAACGCCACGAACACCAGCAGCAGCGCGCAGCCCGATGACAGTACCGAGATCATGGTCAGCTTCTGGCTGATGCTGGAGCGTTGGAAATTGAACATGGTGGCGGCGCTTCTCCGATCGATCCGTTGACTGTTTTTTAATTCCTATTGGAAAAATATAGACGCGAAGACACACCCTGATGTTGATGTGGGTCTAAGGGAGGAGAGGGGAGGGGAACTTATACGATATGAAACAGCGGATGGCAGCACGTAGGTCGGATTAGCGCGGCAAAGCCGCGCGTAATCCGACAGCATCACCGGCCAACGATATTGTCGGATTACGCGCTTGCGCGCTAATCCGACCTACGCAACTGGGTTACGACGCTGGACAAAACCGACGCGCAGTAGGCTGGGTCAGGTGTCACCACAACTAACAACAGCCGCCACGCTTGCCGGCGCCGCCATAACGGGCTTCCTGCCGTTCGCGGAAGAACTCTTCATACGTCATCATCGGCTCGCCGGGATGGGTGACTTCCCGGTGCGCCACATAGGTGTCGTACTCGGGCAAGCCGCACATGAGCCGCATGCTTTGCCCCAGATACCGTCCAGCCTTGATGATTTCGTCGATCATCATTGCACCGTGGGCATGGCCTGGAACGGCGTTTCCTTGGTGCTCGGCTGGCTGTCGCGGCGCGCCTTCAGGATGGTGCGGATGCCGAAGAACAGCACGCTGATCACGACGATGACGAAGAAGGCGGCCAGGCCGGCGTCCAGGTAATCGTTGAAGATGATCTGCTGCATCTGCGCCACCGACTTGGCCGGCGCCAGCAGGGTGCCTTCATCGAGCGCCGCCGAGTATTTCTTCGCATGCGCGAGGAAACCCACGCGCGGATTGGCGTCGAAGATCTTTTGCCAGCCCGCCGTCAGGGTGCACAGCAGCAGCCAGATGGTCGGCGTGATGGTGACCCACGCATAGCGGCCTTTTTTCATCTTGAACAGCACGCAAGTGCCGAGGATCAGCGCGATCGCCGCCAGCATCTGGTTGGCGATGCCGAACAGCGGCCACAGGGTGTTGATGCCGCCCAATGGATCGACCACGCCCTGGTACAGGAAATAGCCCCAGGCCGCCACGCACAGGCCCGTGGCCAGCAGGTTGGCGATGACGTTTTCCGTCTGTTTCAGCGCTGGCACGAAGCTGCCCAGCAAGTCTTGCAGCATGAAGCGGCCCGCACGCGTGCCCGCATCGACGGCCGTCAGGATGAACAGCGCCTCGAACAGGATGGCGAAGTGATACCAGAAGGCCATCATGGCCTTGCCGCCCATGGCGCCGGACAAAATCTGCGCCATGCCGACGGCCAGGGTCGGTGCGCCACCGGCGCGCGAGATGATGCTGTGCTCGCCAACGTCCTTGGCCGTCTGCGTCAGCATTTCCGGCGTCACATAGAAGCCCCATTGCGAGATCGCCTGGGCGGCCGATTCCGCCGTGGTGCCGATCAGGGCGGCCGGGCTGTTCATGGCGAAATAGATGCCCGGCTCGATGGTCGAGGCGGCCACCAAGGCCATGATGGCAACGAACGATTCCATCAGCATGGCGCCGTAGCCGATGAAGCGGGCGTGGCTTTCGTTTTCAATCATCTTCGGCGTGGTGCCCGAGGAAATCAGCGCGTGGAAGCCGGAAACGGCGCCGCAGGCAATCGTGATGAACAGGAACGGGAACAGATTGCCCGACCAGACAGGGCCGGAACCGTCGATGAACTTGGTCATGGCCGGCATTTTCAGGTAAGGCGCGACGACGATGATGCCGATGGCCAGGCCCAGAATCGTGCCGATTTTCAGGAACGTCGACAGGTAGTCGCGCGGCGCCAGCAGCAGCCACACGGGCAGCACGGAAGCGATGAAGCCGTAGCCGATCAGCATCCACGTCAGTTCCGTGCCGGTAAACGTGAACATCGGGCCGAGCACGGCGGATTCCTGCACGTACTGGCCGCCGATGATGGCCAGCATCAGCAGCACAAAGCCGATGATGGAAATTTCGCCGATGCGGCCCACGCGGATGAAGCGCGAGTACACGCCCATGAACAGGGCGATGGGTATCGTCGCCATCACGGTAAAGCTGCCCCATGGGGAACCGGTCAGCGCTTTGACGACGATCAAGGCCAGCACGGCCAGGATGATGACCATGATCATGAAGCAGCCGAGCAAGGCGATCATGCCGGGAATTTCGCCCAGTTCAGCCTTGATCAGGTCGCCCAGCGAGCGGCCGTCGCGGCGCATGGAAATGAACAGCACGATGAAATCCTGCACGGCGCCCGCGAACACCACGCCCGCCAAGATCCACAGCATGCCGGGCAAATAGCCCATCTGCGCGGCCAGCACGGGGCCGACCAGGGGACCGGCGCCGGCAATCGCCGCGAAATGGTGGCCGAACAGCACATATTTATTCGTCGGCACGTGGTCGAGGCCATCGTTGTGCTTGAAGGCCGGCGTCATGCGGCGTGCATCGAGGCCCAGCACCTTGTCGGCGATGAACAGGCTGTAGAAACGGTAGGCGATCAGGTAGACGCAGACGGCGGCGATGACGATCCAGATTGCGCTGATCGGTTCGCCACGTTGCAGGGCGACGACGCCCAGGGAGCCGGCGCCGGCCAGCGCAAGCGCTGCCCAGCCGAGCTGTTTGAAAATGCGGTTCATGCTTCCTCCAGAGATTGACGGGCGCTGTGCCGTGCGATGATGTGTGCTGCGGGTCCTGGTCGTCGCCAGTTTGATGTGACTTTTGGTGTATTTGCAGCTTATGGCAAGTATTCAGGAATCGTATAATTGCCGCAAGCGCACGACTACGCAGTAACGCTCAGTATTACTACGCAGGCCGATCGCCGCGCCGCGACGTAAAATCACGCATTCCCACCAGCATCGACGCCGCCGGAGCGCGCCAGGCCATGAAACTCAGACAGAAAGTCATCTTCCTGGCCATCACGCCGCTCATCCTCGCCCTGTGCGCCATCGCGTTTGCCGTGCGGCACCAGGCGGTCACCCTGGCCGAGCAGCAGCGCGCCACCATCCAGCAAGCCTATCTGGCCAGCAAGGAAGCCGAACTCAAGCATTACGTGACCCTGGCCAGCCATTCCATCGCCTCGTTATATGGCTCGGGCCGCAAGGATGGCGCTACACAAGAGGAAGCCAAGCGCATCCTGTCCGCCCTCAGCTATGGCGATGATGGCTACTTCTTCATCTATGATTTGCAGGGCAAGTCGCTGATGCATCCGCGCCAGCCCGAGCTGGTTGGGCAGAATCTGTGGGAGTTGCGCGACGCGGACGGCAACCTGACCATCCAGCGCCTGATGCAGCGCGCCAGGAGCGGCGGCGGCTTCGAGCGCTACAACTGGATCAAGCCCTCGACCAACAAGTCCGCGCCCAAGCTCGGCTATGTGATATTGATGCCGGAATGGGGCTGGATGATGGGTACCGGTATTTATATGGATGACGTGGACCAGGCGCTGGCCAAGGTCGACGCCCAGCAGTCGCGCAATATCCGCTCGACCATGGAGTTGATCGCCGCCATCGCCATCCTCGGTTCGCTGCTGGTGGCCGCCTGCGGCCTGGTGCTGAACTTGCGCGAATTGCGCGTGGCCGACGCCAAGCTGAAAGTGCTGGCGCAGCGCGTGGTCGAATCGCAGGAGGAGGAGCGGGCGCGGCTGTCGCGTGACTTGCACGACGGCATCAGCCAGTGGCTGGTCTCCATCAAGCTGCAGATCGAGGCGGGCATCGCGCGCCTGGCCGGCAATGCCGAACAGAAAGACAAGGCGCCTGCCACGTTCGAGCGGGCCGCCGAGCAACTGAACAAGGTGCTGGGCGAGGTGCGGCGCATTTCGCACAACCTGCGCCCGGCCATCCTCGACGACCTGGGCCTGGCCGCCGCGCTCGACCACCTGGTGCATGAATTTAACGACAGCAGCAGCGCGCAAGCCAGTTTCACGGCCAGCCCGGCGGCGGCGGGCGAGGGCTTGCCCGACATGGTCAATACCGTCCTGTTCCGCATCGCCCAGGAAGCGCTGACCAATTGCGAGCGCCATGCCCACGCCCGCGGCGTGGAAGTGAGCCTGCGCGAGGCGGGCAAGGCGGTGGAATTGCGCATCGAGGATAATGGCGGCGGCTTCGATTTCGACGGCATCGCCCTGCACCCGCAGCGCGGCATCGGCCTGCGCAACATGACGGAACGCATGGAAGCCATCGGCGGCAGCCTGCTCATCACCTCGTCGCCGGCCGGCACCCTGGTGCTGGCGCGGCTCGCCCTTCCACCGACACACTGATGAATAGATACCGAGAAGATACCGAGACATGAGCGAGAAAATCAACATCCTGCTGGTGGACGACCATCCCCTCGTGCGCGACGGCTTGCGCGCGCGCCTGGAAGCGGTGGCGCATTTCGACGTGGTGGCCGAGGCGGGCGGCGCCGACGAAGCCCTGGCCCAGGCGCGTGCGCATCAGGTGGATCTCGTGTTGATGGATATCAATATGCGCGGCATCAACGGCATCGAAGCGACGGCGCTGTTCAAGCAGGCCTTTCCGCAGATTGCCGTGCTGATCCTGTCCATGCACGACAAGCTCGAATACGTGTCGCAAGCCATTGCCGCCGGCGCGCGCGGCTATGTGCTCAAAGATGCTCCAGGGAAAGATATCGTCTTCGCCATCGAGACGGTGATGTCCGGCGGCATTTATTACAGCGCGGCCCTGGCGCGGCAACTGTCGCGTCCGCAAGTGCACGATTCCTTCCTCACCACGCGCGAGCAGCAAGTGCTGCAACACATCGCGGCGGGACAGTCGAACAAGCAGATCGCCCGCGACCTGGACTTGAGCGTGCGCACGGTGGAGACGCACCGCCTGAACATCAAGCGCAAGCTGGGTATCGAAGGACAGGCCGAATTGATCAAATATGCGGTCGAACATGCGCATGGCGGCGGCGCCTGAACGGCGCTGGCGCCACGGTGTTTTTTTCAAACCCGCATGACAGGCGGGTCTCCCGGGGGGGATGTTTTTTTTGAATATTTATTGCCAAAATTAAACTGTTTCGCGGGTGAGATTCGGATAGAATGATTCTCGCTGTCGAAATGGCATCCCTGTCGGGCCAGGGTTGCCAATGCTGGTCAGTTTATTTACTATGGCGCCCTACCCACACTGAGATACCGATGTCAGCGTCTGAATCAAACCTGTTTCCGTTGGTGGGATTACAAGCAGTGGCCAATGCTCATAACGAGTGGGTCGCTGTCACCTTGCATGTACCGCAGGCCTCGACGGCGCCGCTGCTGGCGGCGCTGGCCGCTGCCGACGCGTATGCCTTCCTGGCGCCGCTCGACTGCATCATTCCCTTGGTCGACCCGCATGGCGTGGACGAGGCCGTGCTGGCGCAACTGGTGCCGCAACGCACCATTTTCCGTTTGCCGGCGCAGCTTGCCGGCGACAAGCAGATCCAGAAAAAATGCCGGCAATGGCGCGACGCCGGCTATCGCATCCTGCTCGATGGCGCCGATGCCGGTCCCGTGGTGGCGGCGCAGGTTGACGCGCGCGCGCTGAGTTTTGACGCGGCGGGCACACGCCCGGCCCTGCATCAGCTGCTGCCCTTGCCGGGGCCGCACCTGGCCTACAACATCGGCGACGCGGGCCAGCTTGCCGCATTGCAAGAAATCGGCGTGAGCTGGTTTGCCGGCGACTACGCCTTGCGGCATGCGCGCCAGCAAAGCGAGCCGGAAGACGCCACCTCGCGCCGGCGCTTGCTGGCCCTGCTTGGCTTGCTGGCCCGCGATGCCGACGCACACGAGCTGGAAGTGCCGCTCAAGCAAGATCCATCACTCAGCTATCATCTATTAAAACTGGTCAATTCAGCCGCCTTCGGTTTCACGGCGCCGATTACCAGCTTCAGCCAGGCTATTACCTTGCTGGGCCGGCGCCAGCTGCAGCGCTGGCTGCAACTGCTGCTGTATGCGCGGCAACAGGACGACGGCAAGATTCATGCGCTGCTGCCGCTGGCGGCCGTGCGCGCGGCGCAGATGGAAGCGCTGTGCCAACTGCGCGGCGGCGACCGCGATGCGCAAGACCTGGCCTTCATGACGGGCGTGTTTTCCCTGCTCGACGTCCTGCTGGGCATGCCGATGGAAGCGATCATCGCCACCCTGAACCTGGCGCCCGAAGTCAATGACGCCTTGCTTGAACGCAATGGCGAGCTGGGCACCTTGCTGGCGCTGGTCGAAAGCGCCACGCCGCCGCCCGAAGGCTTGCGCCGTGCCGGCATCGATGGAGAAACCTATTGGCGCAGCCTGCTACAGGCCTACCAATGGGCCATCCAGGTCAGCCGGAACCTCTAGCATGACCTTGCTGCCGGTGTCGGATTACCTCGGTGACAGCGCCGCCCTGTGCGATGCCGTCGTGCGTTTGCGCGGTCCCGCGCTGGTGGCTGAGCTGGGCCGTATCGCCAGCGCCGTGATGACCAGCCCGCATGGCCAGTTTCTGCCTGCGGGCGGCATGGGCGCCGCTGTGCCAGCCGTGCCGTTTCCCCGCGATACGCCCGCCTTGCTGCAGGAAATCAGTTTCGACGGCCATTGTTTCGGCCATTACAGCGTGGCGGGACGCAGCCTGTACAACGACGCCGACCGCCACCACCTGGCCAGCCTGGCTTCGCTGACGGCCGGCGTGCTGCAGGTGCATTCACTGGCGCAACGCTCGACCCATGCTTTTGCGCAAGTCGAAGCCTTGCTGGCGCAGCAGACGCAAATCCTCGACCAGTTGCACGAATCCGTGCTGACGATGGACTTGACGGGCTACATCACCAGCTGGAACAAGGGCGCCGAGCGCCTGTTCGGCTACACCTCGGTGGAAGCCGTGGGGCGCAACATCCTGTTCCTGTACGACGACGAAGACACGGCTTTCCACGACGCCTTCCTGGAACAGGGAGGGCGCCTGATGGAGGTGCGTCGCCGAAAGAAGTCAGGCGAGATCTTCTGGGCCAGCCTATCCCTGTCTCCGCTGCAAGACCTGGACGACAAGCCCATCGGACTCATCGCCTACCTGACGGACATTACGGAACGCAAGCTGGCCGAAGAGCGCTTGCACCACCTGGCCTACTACGATTCGCTGACCAGCCTGCCCAACCGCACCTTGCTGGCCAAGCTGGTCGACCAGGCCCTCAGCGTGGCGCAGCGCAGCAAGATGCTCGGCTGCGTGCTGTTCATCGACCTGAACCGTTTCAAGCTGATCAACGACACCCTGGGCCGGCGCATCGGCGATGAGCTGCTGCGCCAGGTCTCCTTGCGTTTCCGCAAGGTATTGCGCGACCAGGACCTGGTGGCGCGCCTGGGCGGCGACGAGTTCGCCGTGGGCCTGTTCGACATCGGCCAGCACTTCGAGGCCAGCATGGTGGCGCAAAAGCTGCTCGCTTCCCTGGTGCAACCGTTCCTGATCGAAGGCCACGACTTGCGCGTGGGCGCCAGCATCGGCATCAGCGTGTATCCGCAAGACGGGCAGGACGCGGAAACCCTGCTGCGCCTGGCCGACATCGCCATGTACCGCGCCAAGCAGGACAGCGGCGGCGAAGCGGAAAGCGTGGCCTTCTACAGCCAGGACATGAACTTGGGCATGCAGGCGCGCATGCGCCTGGAAACAGGCTTGCGTCAGGCATTGTCGGAACAGCAACTGTTGCTGCACTACCAGCCGAAATATGCGCTGGGCAGCGGCCGCATCATCGGCGCCGAAGCACTGGTGCGCTGGCACCACCCGCAGCACGGCATGATCCCGCCCGCCGAGTTCATCCCCCTGGCCGAATCGACGGGCCTGGTGGTGCAAGTGGGCGAATGGGTGCTGGAAGCGGCCTGCGCCCAGGCGCAGGCGTGGAAACTGGCGGGCCTGCCGCCGATCCGCCTGGCCGTCAACGTCTCCGCGCGCGAATTCACCTCGGCCCTGCCGGCCCGGGTGGCGGCGACCCTGGCCCGCTACGGCCTGGAAGCGGCCTGGCTGGAACTGGAAATCACGGAAAGCACGCTGATGCACAACATCGAACGCGTGATCGGCATCATGGACCGCATCACGGCGCTGGGCGTGGCGCTGTCGCTGGACGACTTCGGCACCGGTTATTCGAGCTTGTCCTACCTCAAACGTTTCCCCATCGACACCCTCAAAATCGACCGCTCGTTTACCACCGGCATCCCGACAGACGCCAGCGACTGCGCCATCGCCAGCACCATCATCAGCATCGCCCAGCAGCTGCACCATAAAGTGATCGCGGAAGGCGTGGAAACGGCCGAGCAGCTGGCCTTCCTGAAGAGTTCCGGCTGCGACGAAGTACAGGGCTACCTATTCTCGCGCCCGTTACCGGCGGGGGAGTTTGAAAGAGTGCTGAGGGAGAATTGGGGCGTGTAAGGCATGTGTGCTGGCATGATTGTTTATGCCACAAGCAAAGAGCCGGGGTCATACCCGCCAGGCACGGCCCCGGTCCTTGACGTTGGGGTAAATAAGGCCATGGGAGAGCTAGCCATTGGTAAGCCACTGACCTTTATGTATAATGCTGCCATCTGGAAGCGTGGCCGAGTGGTTGAAGGCACTAGTCTTGAAAACTAGCGACGGGTTACACTGTTCGTGAGTTCGAATCTCACCGCTTCCGCCAGAAATATGAAAATAAGCCCTTGAATATCAAGGGCTTATTTTTTTTGTGCTGTCGCCTGCAAAATCCCTGATGTAAAACCTCAGTTTCAACTTAGCGCTAATTTGCGGAAATGGTTTCCGCAACTCGCCGCTAGCGAGTAGGGCGGACAGCCTGGCCAATGCGCCGATAGACCTTTTCCGTGATGACTTTTTCACTATGCCCCAGCAGGGAGCTGGCGGCGCCCAGGTCGGCAATGTCGCTGGCGGAGCGCGCCCGGATATCGCGGAACTGGAAGGCCTTGATGCGGCTGGCCAGCTCTTCGTCGCCAGCCTTTAGCGCCAGTTCCGCTGCAGCTTTCCGGGCGCCATCGAAGCGCAGGCGCAAATGCCACTTCTTGACCTGGCAACCATTTGGCAGCGCGACGATGAAGGTGGTGCGCGGCCGGTGCGCGCGCGCGTGGATGCGCTCGATGACTTTCGCCAGTTCGGACTTGATGCCGTCGTGCTCGAGCACGATGCGCAGCAGCTTGTTGCTCTTGCCCTGGCGCACCTGCAACGCCCCATCCTTCAAATCGCCGTCGCGCATCTTGAGCACGTCCGCAGGCCGCTGTCCGGTCAGGTAGTTCAGGTCCATGGCGTCCTGCAGTTCTTCACAGCCTGCGTTGCGCACCGCATCCCACACGGCTTTGTCGGCATAGAAGTCACGCGGCACTTCTTTATTCTTGCGCACGCCCCTGCATGGGTTCTCGCGCTTGGTGTAGCCCCATTCCCTTGCCATATTGAACACATGCGACAGCAACGCGATTTCGCGGTTGGCGCGTACCTTGGCGCTGCGCGCGTCGCGGTAGCGGGCAATGTCCTGCGGCGTGATGGCGTCGATGGGCGCGCTGTCGAAGACCGGGCGCAGCTGGCTCAACGAGCTGGAGTTCTCGCGTTGCGTGCTTGGCGCCTTGCCCGGCAGGATGTCGCGGACGTATTGCGCAAACACGTATTCCATCAGCGTGGCGTCGGTTGGCACGGGCTTGCATTCGTATTCTGCCCACAGGCGCTTGGCCTCGACCAAATCCGTGCCCAGCGGGTATTCCTTCCGGTTGCCGGCGTCGTCCCGGCCATTGTAGTAATAGCCGGTCCATGTTTCGCCCGATTTCAGCTTGCGCACGCGCCGCAGCATGCGCGGCGGCAGTTTGTAGCCAGTGCTTTTAGGTCGCATTGTTTTCTTTCAATTCTATTAACGTACTTTGGACAGGTCCGGCGCCCAGGCCGGCGTGCTCACCAGGCTGGCGGGATTGATGCCGCTCAAGCGCAACCTGGCGTACAGGCGCCCGATGATGGGCGCGCCGGCGCGGTTTTTGATGAAGGTCCAGCCGTTTTGCTGCAGCCATTTGATCTGATCCACTTTCCGGCAGCAGCCTGAAATGGTTTCCAGCTCTTCCGCAGTCAGGGTTTCGGACTGGATGGAATTATCAAAAAGGTTATTCATTGGATGCCGCTTTCTTTGTGGCCGGGCTGCATGCTTGGCATTTGTTCGTGGCCAAGGCGAACGCTTCGGCCTCCGTGTACTGCGGTACTTCTGCGCCTGGCTTGCGGTAGTCGCGCAGCCGGCAGAATTCTTTGTATTGGTCCATTTTTAATAGTCCTGCTTGGCTTTGCAAACGCAGTCGGGTAGACGACCGCGCCGCCTTTGCCGCCCAGGTGGTTTATGCGGCAATCCTGCTAAACTAGCAACTCCTACAACCGCAATAGAATTAAGCATATGAAAACAATCGTGAATAGCACCTACTCTGCTCCTGAATTTGACGCCCAGATCGCGGACTGGCTGGCTACCTACGAAACCAGCGAGTACGATTTTCCCGACGCCCCCCGTCGCGTCGGCATCCTGTTTCGTCGCGACGACGTTAGTACCGTGTACAGGGCTATAGATGGCGCAGGTGTCAGCGAAATTGGCAAGGCATATGATTTTCTTGAGTCCATCGGACTGCGTGACCTGGCGATCTACGATCATCCGAGATTCAACTGCATCTACGGCTTGCCCGAACATCGTCCGCAGGCTGGCGAAAAGCTTGCCGTCATTCTTTGGGAGTAGTTGTGCCGGCTTCATGCCGTAAACTCCCTTTGGGCCAGCAGCAGATTATTCAGCTGCTGGACCTCGTAATTGCGACCTGCAGCGTTGTCCTCGTCCAACGGCATGTATTTCAGGCGCTCTTTCGATTGCGCAATGGCGACGCGCAATGCCATGTCGATACCGACGTAGGCGCACGTGGAAAGTTTGATTGTTTTGTAATAAATTGCGTTTGACATGATGCTTCCTCAGGCTATGGGCATGGTCTTGACGATGGAATTGGCGCGCACGAACAAGGTCGCCACGGCATGCGTAGGGTGTTCCGCTGTCATGCTGGGCACCCGAAAGGCGCGACAGCTTTCTTGACCGCCTCGATGGCCGCCAGCGGCACCGCCCGGAACAAGCCCGGCCACTGGTGGTCCAGCTCCACCCACGCATGCAGCTCCCCATTGCCCACGTCGCGGCGCAGGTCGTTGACGGTGCCGGCCTGGTAGCCTTCATCGGTGTCGAATGTCACGCGGTCGCCCAAGGCGATTTGCCGCGGTGAATCGGTCGAGGTGGTCAGCATTGCGGTGCTCCTTTCAGTTTGGCAGTAACGCCGCACACGCCGAAGTGGTCGAGGGCGGCCTGGATCGCGTCGCCGCTGGAAGCGGCAATCGCGGCATATTCAAAGCGTTCGGTTTGCGTGCGAACGATCACGGCATAGGTGCTCATGTGCCATTTCCTTCTTGGTGTGGGGTGTCGGGGAGGATCAATCGGGGCCACGGGCAGGCGTTGACGGCCGCCCAGGCGGCAATCACGGCTGTTTTTGCCTCGTCGGACAGATCGGGCACGGGCGCCGCTGGCGGCGTGGCCGGGGCAGGGCGGTCGGGGTGCGTACAGTTATTTACACGAGTCCGAGGAACGGCAACCCCAACAGCCACCCCGCGCCCGCCTGTGGCCTGTACCGGCGTCCACGTATGGCGCACGGACTTGAAGACCACGCCGATGAGGTCGCTGCAGCGCACGCCGTAGGGCGTGGTGCGCAGTGTTTCGCCGTAGCGCCCGATGACGGTCTTTTCGTCTTTGGCCAAGGTGACGACCAGTTCCTTGCGCGGCACCAGGGCGCCGCCCTGGGCGCGCAGGTATTCGGCCCAGCAGGCGCGCTTTTCGCCGTCGATCTTTTGCACGGCATTCCAGGCGCGGCGCATGGCGGCCGGGGCTTCGTTGAGCATGTTTTCCTCGATGCGGCGCAGCTCGCGCCACACGGTGACGGGCGCGCCGCCCCATTGCTGGAATTGACGAATGCCCCAGCACGCGGCCCAGGATTCGACCCGCGCCGATGGCGTCAGCTCGACATCGCCTTCGGTGTCGGCCGTGACGACGTAGCCTTCCTTGGTCTTGTGCTCGGCCACGCCATCGATGTTCTTGGCCACGTACTTGGCGATGTAGCCGGCGGCGCTGCCCTTGGCCCAGTCGATGCGTTTCACGTCGAGGCGGCGCGCGAAGGCGCCCGGTTCGCCACGGTCCACGCGCCAGGCGTAGCGCTTCATGATGCGGATGGCACGGCCGGCCACGTCCTGCAGGTGGACCGTCTTGTATTTCGCGGTAGGGCGCACGAACAGCAGCAGATGCCAATGCGGGCAGCCATCGTGGTGGGGTTCGGCAATGCGAAAGCCGTACAGGCCGATGCCCCGGCGCGCCAGTGCGGAACGGCACAGCGATGTCATCTTGCCCAGGTAGGCATTGGCTTCGCGGGGCGTGGAGCCGTCGAACTTGTCGTTTGGCTTGCCGCTGTGCTGCATGGCGTGGAACCGTGACGGGCACGTCCAGGTGATGAAAATGCCCTGGTCGCCGCATTCGCGGGCGATCTGCTCAAAGCCGTTGATGCGCAACATCAATTCGCCGCGCCGGATGGCCTTGTTGGCGGTGGTCTTCTCGGCCAGCTCGGCGATGCTGAATTGCTGGCCGTTCTCGTTCTGCACCAGGGTGGCGGCCAGTGCTGCCGCGTTGCGCCGGTTTTGCGCCAGGCGCGATAGCACGGCGTCGTTGCTGGCGTAGGGTTCGCCGCGATAGTTCACATAGCCCAGGCGGATATTGCCGGCCTCGAAGGCGCGCTTGACGCGCTTGCGCAGTTGGCGGCGCCACCAGCGGGCGTCCACCAGGCGGGCGATGGTGTCGGCCAGCACGTCGAACTCGGGCAGCTCAATGCCATACGAGGCGCATTCGTCTTCCATGATCTGCAGGGCGTGCGTGTCGGATATGGCCATCCACAGCATTTTGGTGACGCCGGCCGCCGCGCGTTCGGCGGTGGCCACGATGTCGGCATCGCTCTGCGACAGGTCAACGCCGGCCGGCACGTACAGGTCGGCGAACTCGCGCACAAAGCTGGTGGCGACGGATTCATAGACTTTGTACCAGGACGACCAGGCCATCTTGGCCATGGCGGCCGTGATGACGCGGTTGCGCCATTTGTAGGGGATGCGGGCCAGCTCGGGCGCGAACTGGGCGGATCGCAAAAAAGCTTCGTGACGCTGCGGGGCTGGCAGCAGGATTTGTTTAGATTGCATTCAACAGTCTTTCGTACACACGGATAGCGGCGGAGGTGGCGGCGCGCAGTTCGATGCGCTCTTCCTCGGTAAATGAGTGGATGGGCGATTCCCAGCGCTCGGCGTCCATGCCGGCGGCGATCAGCACGGAGCGGCGCGCGCCGCGCGGCGACAATCCCCAGGCCTGGGCCATGAAGGGCGCCAGGTTGCGCGGCTTGATGCTGCGTAGCTGGGCCTTGGCTTCGGCGATGGCGGCCAGCGCATGCCCGGCGCCTGGTGGCGTTGGCATATCCTTGTCGCGCGCGGCCAGAATTTCGGCGGCAGGCTGGAAGGACAGGTGATTGTCGATAAGGGACGCCGGCATGGTTCAGTCCTTGATGGCGCCGATGGCCCGAAGCACGTCAGGGGTAATGACGATCAGGAGCGACAGCAGCCAGATGCCGCAGGTTTTGGCCACGCGCAGCATTAGCGTGCCCCTGCCTTGAGAAAATGTTCTGCCCAGTACGGGAGCGTGTGCGATGTGCCGCAGCAGTGCCGGGAACCCGCTTCAGTGGCGAAAATGTAGTTCACTTCGATGGGCAGCTTGCCGACCAGGGCGCGTTGCTTGGCTGGCGCGAAAAAACCGTCACGCTCCAGTGCCTGCGCATCGCTGACGATGAAGGTCAGATTGGCAGCGCCGTAGGCATGATAGGTCTTGGCAATCTCATGGATGTGGGCGGTCAGCGCCGCGATGCCGATGCCCGCGCTGGCTTGGAGCAGAAAACACGTTGGTGCCACGGGGACAATACAATTTTGCAAGGTCGGGCGGATCGTGCTTGATGCCATGGATTGGTCGGCATGGCTGGTGGCGTGCAGCGTGTTTTCCATCGGTTTTCCTTATTTCAGGTTGAACGAATCCCGCACGCTCAAAAAGGAGCGCTGCAGGGCACAGCAAAGAGGGGGAGTTACGGCGGCCGGGCTACGGCGGCGCGAGGATCGGGATAGTCATCAGCAGCCCGCAGTGAGGTCAAAGGCAAGCTGGCTGGTGGCTGCCGTGCGCGCATGCTGGGACATCGGGATGCGGATATCCGGCTTGGGCATGGCGGACAGCGAGAGGGTGCGCAGTACTTCCAGGCCTGCCACGAAGACGTGCCCGCAGTCGGGGTTCTGGCACATATAGGTGATTTCCTTGAACATGGCGGACATCATGCGGCTTTTGACAGCGCGGACGGTGTAGGCGCAATGCGGGCAGGGCAGGCCGATGACTCTCATTTCAGCTTTCTTTCCACTTGGTACAGGGCGCGACCGCGACCTGTAATATTTTTCGACTGTATGCGTAAGCGCGACTTGACGAGCCATTCAGCCGCCTGATCGATACTTGCCAGCCCCTGGCGCTGGCGCACGAGTTCCAGCACCGCGCGCTCTTCGTCATTGAGGTTAATTTGATGGTCTGGCATTTTCTGTAACTTTAGAGTTGCTCAAAAGTGACTCGGTTTAAACGTTGCGACGCTGTACGCTGTCGATGGTGGCGTCATCCAAGGCGATCACGGCCAGGGCTTCACGCATCACGATCTGGCGCACCAGCACCGCAAGCTCTTCGCCCTGGTAGTTGGCGATCGAGGAAACAAGCTGGTGCTCGTAATCGTCCAGGCGCAGCGCGACTGTATGTTTGCGGATACGTTTTGCATCGGGGTACATGGCGCTGTCCTTAGTAGGTGGATTTGGGGGTGAGTTCGCGTTTGTAGTCGGCAAGGCCGCGCAGGATCAGGAGGCGAAGGAGCCATGCGCGTGACCGCTGTTGAGCTGCTGCTAGAGTTTCGATTTCCTTTACCTCGTCAGGAGCCAGGCGAACGCCAAGCGGCTGGGAGGTGACGCCTTTGGCAATGCGTCCGACTTTTGACAAATTATTCATAATGTTATGATCTGTAATCGCTACGGAATGGCGTAAATATATCACTCATTTGAGTGATTTGGAAAGGTATTTGTACTCAAATGAAGCATTTTTTTGATCGTCTCAAGGAAGAACGAAAACGTCTTGGCCTCAATCAGGATGAGTTTGCAGCCCTCGGTGGAGTAAAAAAGGGTGCCCAGTTCAACTATGAAAATGGTTCCCGTTCACCAGATGCGGACTACTTGGCCGCGGTAGCCGCCGCAGGCGTAGACGTACTGTATTTGCTCACAGGGCAAGTTTCAGCGACTGGTCTACCGGATGATGAAAGTGAACTGTTGATCGGTTATCGCAAGTTGGATTTACGTGGGAAAGCACGTGTGCTTGGCGTAGTTGAGGGCGTTACCGAGTCGCTTCCTTCGAAGTCTCCATCCAAGGCCGTGGAACGCAATACCCAAATGGTTTTTCATGGAAAAGTTGGCCAACAGATTCATGGAGATATCACCGCTCCGCAAACGATCAACGTCGGTCGTAAAAAAAAATGACCAACAAAAGTTGTGGCGAAAAAGAAAGCTTTCGCTGATAAGGCGAATTGGAAAACTACAAATAGCTACACTTTCTACACTGGCTTTTGCTAGTTGCTGGCCTCTGTATAAATGTGACGTGATCGCAACGTCAGCAAACAAGTTTATTCGAAATTCATGTTATTACGAAGGGAAGGCCTTCACAGTCGGTATTGTCATCGAGACGGCGCCTGGCATCAAATGCGAATGTGCGTCTACTACATCTGATGCTTTTCCAACTTGGGTCAAAGGTAGCTGGAGTTAGTCGTATAATTTCGTAATTTTCATACCTGTTAAGTTTTTGTCGAAAATTCACTGAAGAAAGAAGATATGCAGGCAAATATTAGCGATATTTATGATGCGTTGATTGATTTAAGTAAGGCTGTTATCGCTAATTTCCCCCCTCAGAATGATTCCCTCTATTCAGATCATTGGGGCGGGCTTGCTCCTGCGATTAACCGTCACGATGCTGCCGCACAAGCAAGTCGTTTGGCAGAAGATCTGAAACAGGTAGATGTATATCCTAGTGAAACGAGTGTGCCTGCGGATGAGATGATTCGCCGTATAAGGCATCTTCAGAATAATACTTTGCCGCAAATGTACAACGGCAATATCGGCCAAGCCTACCCCGCATATATAGGAACCTTGCACACTATACGTAAAATTCTGTTGCCGCAAGAAGCTTGGATACCACTCGATCGAACAATGTGGCCCGCCAACGTAGCACGAAAAGCTGCAGCCGCTCAACGCCGTTTAGACGAGTTAAACGTTTCAATACCTCTGATCGCTGAAAAAATTGCTGATATCCATGCAGCACACAAAATCTCAGAGAATCTTGAGGTGGATTTGCAAGCGTTATCTGAGGCGCGTGAAAAAGTTGAAAAAGCGGTGACAGAGTCTGCAATTAAAAGTGCCAAGCTGGACTCGTTTTTGACTCAATCAACGACATCGTTGGAGACGTTAGAAGAGCGTGCCGAGGTCGCGGCGAAATTGGTCGCGCAGTGTGAGGCTGCTTACCATATAACTACTACAAAAGGTTTGGCGGGAGCCTTTGATCAGCGGGCGATATCTTTGCGGTGGTCAATACGTGGTTGGGTCATCGGTTTGGCGGCAGCATTGTTAGCCGGCTCCTGGATTGGTACAACTCGATTAGAATCGTTAGCTAAAGCATTGAGCGTTGACAACCCTAAATGGCCCCTTGTTATATCTCAAATTATTTTATCTCTTCTTGGGGTTGGTGCACCGATATGGTTCGCGTGGCTCGCGACAAAACAGATCGGCCAACGCTTCCGTTTGGCTGAAGACTATGCGTTTAAGGCATCCGTCTCGAAGGCGTATGAGGGGTATCGAAAAGAGGCGGCTGAGCTAGATCCAGAATTTCAGTCGACACTCTTCCGTTCTGCTTTGCAACGACTAGATGAAGCTCCGTTACGCTTGGTTGAGACCCATCAGCATGCGTCACCTATGCAAGATTTTGCCAATTCTGATATGGTCAAGAATGCATTTAAAATCGCCCCTGACCTGCCGTCGAAGCTTATGAATATAGTGAACGAGACTCTTCAGCAAGCGAAAGTTGCTGCAAGCGAGGCATCCAAAGTTGTAAACGAAGCAAAGAATTTGAAAAGTAGTGTTTCGGAAGACGAGAAATGACGAGCCTATCAGAAAGTTTGGCATAACACGCCTTTGAGGCACCGAGCGACAGCGTCGCAGTCGTCTCACCTGTTGATCCGATCGGCTTGTCGCTTGTCTGGTGGCGGGGGCAGGTCTGCCATGCGTACACGATCTGAGTTTTGGGTCTAGGCTCACAGCACACTATCATGTATTAATTGTCAATACGGCTCGACTGGCTATGCCGCTTATGCGTATTGACGCTGAGCTTACGCTGAAACTTCAGCTTGGGCATTCGCATAGCTGGGCAGTGTCGGAATTGCAGATCTGACCCTCAAACGCTCAAACGCGGAAGCTACTGCTCCTCGCTCCTGACTCAATAAAAGATAAAAATGACTGAAATGGAACAAGAAATAATCTCGTTTTTCGAAAAATATATTGACGATTTTTTAGGCGACATGGGCGTTGGAGGGCACGCAAACCATCCCGATTTTGAGCTGCTGCCCCGAGATTTCGTTGAGTTTGCAGAGAGAGACCTGAAGGCAGGCAGTTCGACGCACAGCTTGGTAAATGCTACGGCTAATCTGAAACGTGCAGTTGACTGCCAACTGGACTATCTTTTAGTGGCCTTAAATTTGGACAAGCTCTATCGAGAGAAAAGACTTGGCGTAGATAGGAAGCTAGGATTTCTTAAACGTGCAGGAATATTTCGATCTCGTTCAATTGAAAAATTAAACACTTTCAGAAATCGTCTCGAGCACCACTATGAAATTCCTAAGATAGAAGATGTTGAAGTCTATTTTGATCTTGTTGCCGCATTTGTGAGCGTCGCTGAAGCGGTAATTCCTGCTTTTAGCCATAGCGCCTCTCTGGGCATGCAAATTCATGGAGGGGGCTACGTTGGAACGAAGTTCACATACGAAGGGCCCAAGCTTGAACTGAGTTTGAGGCACGACGCAACAAATTATGACCAAGTATTTCAAGTTGATCTTTCAGAGTCAATGAATGTGATAGATAAACTCGAATCTTTCGCGTTTTTACTTCGGGTTCACCTCCTTTTCAGAAAATATGATGAGAGTGCAATCGGGCCGCGTCACTTCCTAAGTTCACTTAGGGGAGATACTCAAATTTGAGTTTCAACTCCGATAGTAAAAAATGGTCGTCCTTCATCTCGCATTAATATGGTAATAGATCCGTTTCAGGGCGAAAGCAGCCGCTGATCTAATGTAAACGACGCGCGTTCATGCTGTTTCTGCGCCGGCTGCTGTTTGCGTAGGCATCCACGGTTCCTCGCTGTTTTCGCGGATGATGTCCCGCACTTCCTCAATGTGCTTCCACGCATGCAGTGCCGCCCGTTTCGCGGCCTGCTTGCTCTTGTAAACATGCTCCAGTGTCTTGAGCGTTCCCGTGGCACCGGCCTGCTCCTGGCCCGCCTTTTTCTTCTTCGCCGCCACGTCCTTCCACTTGGCCACCACGCCCGTAATGCCTTCGTCCGGGTCTTTCTCTTCCTCGCGTTCGGCCTCCACCGCTTCCGTCTTCGTTTCAAACTCCACGCGCGTGGTAAAGCCGTTGCCGCCCAGGCTGTGCGTGACCTTGACCGATAGCCACTCGGTGGCGTCGATCTCGGGCTTGAAGCCTTGCACGGTCACGGGCGATTGCGGGAACACGGCCGGGTTGCCCAGGGCCAGGCTCATTTCAAAGGTGGCCAGGCCGCGCAGGATGCGCTGCCATTCGGCCACGGCCGCCGCGCGCGCGTCGGTTGCGGGCATGGCTGTAGAAGGCCAGGTAAAGCAATTACAAGCAGCGCAGGACCAGAAACGCGCTAGTATGCGCACCAAGACTTTGGGCACGCTCGTCGGCATGTTCACCGGTGAGCACTTAACTGCGGCATTATCTGAAGTCGAGGCTGGACGGGATGATGACGCCTGCTCCGGCGGCCAATTTGTTGATGTCGCTTGGGCCAGCATGCGCTTTAATATCTCGATGTCGCCTGAGCGCTACGCGCAAACCAAGGATAATCTGGCTGAACTGGTTGCGTTGCGCAATGACCTCATCCATCATTTCCTCGAACGTTTTGACATCTTTGATGAAAACGGCTGCTGCGCAGCTGCCACCCACCTCGATGCCTGCTACGAGCAAATTGATGTGCATTTTGAACGCCTGAAGGAATGGGCCAGGAGCTTAGCCGAGACCCAAGCGCTGGCGTCTTCATTCTTGCAGTCAAAGTCGTTCGAGGATATGTTCGTACACGGCATCAATCCTGACGGTTCAGTGTGCTGGGCGAGGAGCACGATAGTCGAATGTTTGCACAAGGCAGAGACGGCTTGCCAGGTAGGCGGTTGGACCTCCCTTGACACCGCGATAGAGTTTATCTCGAAGGAAAATCGAGACCAGGTACCGAGCAGATATGGATGCAAGACATGGCGCCAACTCTTGAGGAAGTCAGGGCTGTTCGAACTCCGGAGCATTGGAGGTTCAGTTGGCAATAGAGGCGAAACTTGGTATCGCATTCGAGCGGCTCCACTCAGAGACGAGAGTTGACCGCCATAGGTTCATCCGCGCCCATGGTACTGACCGATTGTTCGGATTGCTTATTAATGATATAAACGATATAAATAATTATATCGTTTATGCCGTAAGCCGAGAAGTATCGTACAAACCATATAATGCTTCGTACCGTACGAAACATAGCGGCGCTGCAAAAAATTCCTTGTTGGATGCATTGGCGGAGCGGCGAACTCGCCACCGCTTCGCTGCGGCATCTGGCTACATCGCCAATTGGTGAGCAAGAACGCGTTGTACAAACAAGCTGCCGACACCGCTCGCCGTAATAGCCGCTCGCACATTTTCCTTGACGGTGGCCTCATCCATACCCATAGCGCCGGCAGCCAGCATTACGGTGGCGTACGCATCCAGTACGTCGATGCCAGTGATGTCGTAGCCATATCCGCGCATGATGCCCGTCAGGGCAGTCATGCTGGCCGCCATGGAGAAGGCCGGTTGCTTGACCGCGAAGTCTCGTGCCGCCCGAATTAAGGTGCGAGGGTCGGTTTGGCTCCGGTTTGCCAGTTCGATGGACAGCTCGAATAAACCAGCATCCTTGGCAGCAGCAAACCATTTGCCTTCTTGGCCTGGCTGGCTCGCAACCAGGTCACGCAAGATGGTCTTCTTTGGTATGCCCGGGTACTTCTTTGCCGCGGCCTTGAATGTCGTCAGATTGGTCGTTGCGTTCGTGGCGTCCATCGCATCGCGCGCGTACGCCTCTTCCACAAACCCTGCGTCCAGCAATGCACCCTCGCAGAACTCGGCAATCGCCATCAGTGGCTCATTCAGGCCTTTGGAGTCCTGAGCATATTGAATCGCCTCGTCGCGCCTCCCCATCTTGGCCAGTGCTTTTGCGCCCCATACCCTGTAATGCCAAGACTTGTGCCGGTACTCCAAGCAGTTCGTCGTGACGGCCAGCAGCATACAAGGCGCTCAGACATGTCGTGGAGCCCTTGAAGTATCCATAAACGGTGACAGGCTGTGGGGGCTAATAGTCTCATACAAATTTCGTAAGCCGTCGGGCTGCCCCCCCCCACACACCTTCGAGACTCAAAAGCCCTCCGGGAAGTGGTTATTGGTGACTTTTTCTTCTTGGAAACATGCTATTGTCAATGGTTTCTCTTTTGTAAATTAATTTCATTTCGTCTCCTGTTTTTTGATGCTATCTAAAAGTATGTTTTACAAGAGGAACGCCTCTTTGCACGCGCCGCAAGGATTTTTTTTCGTATGGCTAGACGGGAAAAGGAGCAGACGTTATGCTGTCGGACCGCTAGCATAACGCTAGCGCCAGGAAATTTGGAGAAAAGATGGCCCAGCTGAAGACCCAAGTAGTCAGTGTCCGTGTGGAGCCGCAGATTAAGGCTGCGCTTCAGGCCGCGGCTGACAAAGAGCGGAGGAGTCTTGCGAACATGATAGAAATTATGGTGATGACCTATTGTCAACAGAGCGGTGTCGTTGTTGAGGGTATGCAGCCCCAAGACTCCGCGTCTGAAAAGGCGTCGAGAAATTCGTGAGCGTAGCTAAAGAAATTCTTTTTTCAAGACTCGGCTTTCGATTTGGCACGAACGGTCCGCATGCGGCGCGCACCATGATGCTGGATGACCTTCGAATCCTCTTTGCACGTCTGCCTGTCGACGCTACACGAGCGGACTATGCGGAAGATGTGGTGGCGCGCAATGCGCTTGGAAAGCCAACCAAGAAGGCTCGTGAGCTTACTCTTCGTCATTTGACAGCGTTGTATGGACTTGACCCCAAGTTGCCATTGTTTCGTGCGCTGCGTCGCATATGGGGCAGTGACGAAGCTGCTCAGCCTATGCTCGCTCTCACAGTTGCTCTTGCTCGCGACCCCTTGCTTAGAAGTACCCAGCCGTTCATTTTAAGCAAAGCTCCTGGCGCGCTGGTGGCCAGAGAGGACATCGAGAATCTCTTTGCCGCCAATCATCAAGATAGGTTCAGTCCTGCATCGCTGAAGTCGTTCGCCCAGAACGTCAACGGTACTTGGACGGCAGCCGGATTCCTGTCTGGCCGCATCCGCAAGACGCGCTCGGTGCCAGTAGTCACCCCAACGAACGTAGCTTTATGTCTTTTCCTTGGATACCTTGAAGGTTTGTCTGGGCAGCGCCTATTCACATCGCCCTGGATGGGTTTGCTTGCTGGCTCATCTGGTGAGCTAGAAGGGCTTGTAAGCTCAGCCTCTCACCGTGGCTTGCTCGTGTTTATGAATGCTGGTGGCGTCAAGGAGCTTCGCTTCCCAGATTACCTTACCGTTGAAGAAGAACAAGTCCGTCAGGAGGCTTCCAGTGTCATCTAAACTTGCAAAACTTTTATCAGTCTATCGTCAACATCTCACCGTCCCGTGGCAAGAAGGGTTAGCAGCTATTCAGCGCGTTATTTTCGCCGTCTATGACAAGACTGACGAATTGCGTTTGCGCGCGAACGTTGACGAGTTCGCCCTGGTTACCCAGCAGGCTGAGAAGACGTGGTTGCTTATTGACGTGACCAACGCATTTCCAGAGTGGATGGCTTCGTTGGAGTATCGCGACGCGTATTTCGAGAATCCCGAAGACCTGGCAGGCTATCCGATGGGTGAATTGTCCGAATTTATTGAAAGCATGATTACGCAGCTTAAGGCTCAGATTGTGGCCAATGCATCCTCGGATACCGTTGTTGCTCTTTTGGGGGTAGGCAGTCTGTTTGGCCTAGCTCGTGTTTCGACCTTGGTGGAAGGCATTAAGGATTCCGTGCCTGGACGTCTGTTGGTATTCTTCCCCGGCGAGTATCACCCAGAAAACCATACATACCGATTGCTTGACGCAAGAGACGGTTGGAACTACCTGGCTGTCCCTTTAATCGCCACCGAATAATTCATTAAAGTTATTGAAGGACCACCATGCTGAACAGGGAAATTTACACCACTGAGCCGAAAGAAAATCGCCTTGCCAACAATGGCGTGGCTGAGGTTTCTGAGGACCATTCAGAAGCCGCTCAGAGCATTCTGCGCTACGAGCTGGAGACCTTTGTGTGCGATGGCCAGTACGAAAAGGGTGTCGAAATTATTTTGGAAAAATTCCTGCTCAACCTGGGCGGAAAGAATGAGCAGCCAGGTGTCTGGATTTCCGGATTTTATGGCAGCGGCAAGTCGCATCTGGCAAAAATGCTGCGTACGCTCTGGACCGACTACAAGTTCGCGGATGGCGCTTCTGCTCGCAGCATAGCCAAGGTACCCAGTGGTGTGTATGAGTATCTGAAGGAACTTTCCACTGAAGGAAAACGCTACGGTGGGCTGCACGCAGCGGCTGGAAAGCTCGGTGCTGGCGCTGGAGATAAAGTCCGTCTGGCACTGCTAGGAATCATATTCAAATCCAAGGATTTGCCTGCGCAGTTTAATCAAGCTCAGTTTGTCCTGTGGCTCAAGAGTGAAGGGTTGCTCGACGAGGTCGAAAGTGAACTTAAGGCTGCAGGACGCTCGATAGCCCAAGAACTGCCACACATGTACGTGTCGAACCACTTGGCGAAAGTATTGCTGAAGGTTCGCCCTGGCTTCGCCGATAGTGAGGCTGGTGCCCGCCAACTGCTAAAAGCCCAGTTTCCTCAGGTTACCGATATCTCCAGCGAGCAGGTCGTCTCCGCCATCGAAGAAGCCTTGAAGGTCGACGGCAAGTTTCCGCTAACACTTGTCGTACTCGACGAGGTACAGCAATATATTGGTACTGATGCGGAAAAGGCCTTCCAGGTTCAGGAGGTCACGGAGACCCTCTCCAAGCATTTCAATGGCCAACTGCTCTTCGTCGGTACAGGTCAGTCGGCCCTGTCTGGCATGCCCAACTTACAGCGCTTAATGGGGCGCTTCCCGGTGCAGGTGATGCTGGGCGATTGGGACGTTGAGAATGTCACGCGCCAAATTATCTTGGCAAAAAAGCCTTCAGCTATACCTTCAATTGAGGGAGTGTGGCGTAGCAACTTGGGCGAAATTTCCCGCCATCTACGCGGGACCAAACTCGAGCATGTCACTGAAGACGAAGCGGTCATGACCGCTGACTATCCTATCTTGCCCGTGCGTCGCCGGTTTTGGGAGCGGGTGCTCAGAACCATTGATACCACCGGCACTGTTTCACAGCTGCGTAGCCAATTGCGAGTAGTCGCGGAGGCCGTGATGGCGACCGCTGATGTACCCCTTGGGCATGTTGTCTCTGGCGATTTTCTGTACGACCAAATCGCAGCCAATCTCGTGTCCACTGCCCAGTTACCCAAGGAAGTGTTTGAGAACGTGCAGCGTTTTTCGGCAGGCGGGGCTGATGCTCAATTGAAAGCTAAACTGCTGAAGCTCGTTTTTCTAATCAATAAGTTGCCGCCGGAAGCTGCGCTTGATATTGGATTGAAAGCTACTGACGAGGTGTTGGCTGATTTGCTCATTACTGACTTAGCTGCGGGTTCAAGCGGTTTGCGTAAGCAATTGCCGGCGCTACTGGATGAGCTTCAGAACAACGACCGGCTCATCATGGCGCTTGCGGGTAGTGGAGGCACAGAATATCGCCTGCAAACCCGCGAATCGAGCGGTTGGTATGACGAGTTTCGTGCTCAGGAAGCCGAACTCAAAGCCGCGCCTCAGCGTATAGAGCAACAGCGCGCAGACCTATTCAAAGCACGCTTTGGCGAAGTTCTGAAGAAGGTCCGTGTTGTACAAGGCAAGGACAATGTCGAGCGCCGTTTCACACCGATTTACGATGAAATTCTACCCAAGGACAACGAAAAATCCTTATACCTGTGGATTCAGGATGGCTGGCAGACGGAAGAGAAATCTATGATTGCCGAAGCCAAGTCGAAGAATACCGACAATCCGACGCTTTTTTGTTTTTTGCCATCGCAGAACAAGACGGAACTCTCTAACGCCATTGTTGCGCTTGAATCTGCCCGGTCCACGCTGCGCAAAAAAGGCGCGCCCGGAACTGAAGAGGGGCGCGATGCTCAGCGCTCGATGGAGAGCCGTCAACGCAATGCCGAGAAAGTGCTCGCTGATTTGTTGGATGCGCTTTTCGCTGGCGCACGCGTATTCCAGGCCGGTGGACAAGAGGTGGCCGATGGCGCCGAACTTTACGACCGCATCAACCGGGCCGGCAAGGCATCTGCAATCCGACTATTCAATCAGTTCGACGTGGCAGACAGCGACCAATGGAGCAAGGTGCTCGATGAGGCTCGTAAAGGTAACCTGGAATCCCTCAAAGCGGTAGGACACACTCAGGAGCCGGATAAGCATCCAGTATGCCAAAAACTGTTAACGTACATCGGTCCCGGGAAAAAAGGTTCCGAAATCCGCGAGAACTTCGAAAGCCCACCTTTTGGCTGGCCGCGCGACGCCATTGACGGCGCGCTATTTGCTCTGCTCGCCTCTGGACATATTCGCGCATTGGACGCATCCAGCAAGCAAATGGATGCCAAGAGCCTCGACCGAAATAAGCTGACCCAAGCTAGCTTCCGCCAAGAATCAATCACAATTACGCCGCCTCAGCTTATCAAGATTCGCCAGCTGTTTACTGCTGTGGGAGTGCCCTGCCAGCCCAAGGATGAACTTGCTAAGGTACCGCAACTGATTGCTAAGCTGCGAGAACTTGCGGGCAAGGCTGGCGGCGCCGCTCCAGCACCCGAATTGCCAAAACTCACCGTCGTCGAGGCACTTGAGGCGCAGTCCGGCAACGGACAGTTGCTCGAGCTTTTCACGCGGCATGATGAACTGGCCGGTCTTGCCAAGCAGTGGGGGACGACTGCCGAAGAAATTCAGAAGCGGTTGCCCGTGTGGGTTCAGCTTGCAGGATTGCTTGAGCACGCGAAGGAGTTGGGACCATACGACGAACTCAAGGCTGATTTAGACGCTATTCGTGCCCAACGTACCCTTCTGGCTAACCCCGACCCAGTGCGCCCGTTGCTCAATAGCGCCGCTGAAATGCTGCGTCACGCTTTGAATGCCAAGTTACATGATTACGCTGTGGCGTTCGAAGCGCAACAGGCCCATCTCTGTGCTGACGCCGACTGGAATAGGCTTACGGATGGCCAGCGTGGCGACTTGAGCCAAAGCCATCACCTGGAGCCAATGAAGGCTATTGACCTCGCGTCTACCGATAAGCTCCAGGATGCGCTTGACGAGTGCACGTTGCAGCACTGGATTTCAAAAACACAGGCACTAGCGACCCGCTTTGATGCCGCCCGTCATGCTGCTGTGCAGCTTCTTAAGCCGAATGTGATGCACGTGGTCATTCCCAAGCGAACGCTCAATGACGCGGCTGAACTAAAGGTCTGGCTGGTCGAGGTAGAAAAATTGTTGAGTGAGAAGCTGAAGACGGGGCCGGTGGCGCTTTGACGGCCTATCAGGTACAGCCTCCTTACTCTTGCACCCGGATAGATAACTCGGATTGCGGTCCCGCTAAATATATGGAATCAAAAGAATGACAACGCTTTCAAAGCAGCTGCGAACTCAGCTAGAAAATACCGTCAAGGCCGCACGCGACGTGGCCGAGGAAGCTGCGCAGGCGGCACTGGCTCAATTAGCGGTAGGTGACGCAAGGGGGCCGGATTACCAAAGTGAGCTCCAGAAGGTTTTGCGTCGCCGCTTGCGCGCTCATGGCCGGGCATTGGGCGATATGAAATTGAGTGACGACACACAGAACATTCAACATTTGGTTTGGGAGGTCGCGTACGAGCATTGGCACCGCATGCTCTTTGCCCGCTTTCTGGCTGAAAATGGACTCTTGATGTGGGAACCTGGTGCTGCAGTTTCTCTGGATGATTGCCGTGACATGGTGGACAACTACCCTGACATGGCGATGAATGCCAAGACACAATGGGAGTTGGCGGGCAAGCTGGCCGCCCGCATGCTGCCGCAGGTGTTCAAGCCCAATAGTCCTGTATTTGAGCTCAGTTTCGCACCGGAATACCAGCGTGCGTTGGAGAAAATGCTCGCGGCATTGCCCAGAGAGGCATTCAAGGCCAGCGATAGCCTGGGCTGGGTTTATCAATTCTGGCAATCCAAGCGCAAGGACGAGGTCAATGCCTCCGAGGTAAAGATTGGCGCCGACGAATTGCCGGCCGTCACCCAGCTATTCACCGAGCCCTACATGGTCGAGTTCCTGCTACATAACTCGCTGGGAGCCTGGTGGCAAACGCGGCATCCTGGAAAGCCTTGCCCGGTTGAACTGACCTATTTGCGCACGCTTGATGACGGCACGCCTGCCGCCGGCACGTTTGAAGGATGGCCTGCCACCTTGGCCGAGTTCAAGTTGCTCGACCCTTGCTGCGGGTCCGGTCATTTTCTGGTCGCTGCCTTTTTGTTGCTGGTGCCTATGCGCATGGCATCCGAAGGATTGAATGCCATGGATGCTGTGGACTCGGTGCTTCAAGATAACCTGCATGGTCTGGAAATTGACCCCCGCTGCGTTGAAATTGCGGTGTTTGCGTTGGCCCTAACGGCATGGAATTTTCACGATGAAGATGGCAACGCCCTTGGTGTTCGCGCTGACATGCCTTTACCCAATATTGCGTGCTGTGGCTTAAAAGTAGCCGGCCGCGTGCAAGATTGGGAGGCTTTGGTGACGGACGATGACATCGATGCCGAGCACCTGCGCCAAGGGCTGAGCCGCTTGCACGAAACCTTTACCCAGGCGCCTCTTCTGGGCAGTTTGCTTGACCCATCAAAAGCAAACAAAGGTGACTTGTTTGCTGCAGATTACAGCATCCTGCGGGATTTACTCAAGCAGGCTCTTGCAACGGAACATCAGCCCGCTCTATTCGATGAAATAGAAGGGCGATGGGACTTGGCACTCAGCGCGCAAGGGCTATTGGAAGCCGCTAGGTTGCTCGACCAGCGCTATCACTTTGTCATTACCAATGTGCCCTATCTGACGCGCGGCAAGCAAACCCAAGCGCTCAAGGATTTCTGCCAGCAGCATTACTCCGATGCAAAAAATGACCTGGCCAACGTATTCCTTGAACGGTGTCACGAACTTGCTCTGAAAGACACGGGAGTGGTCCAGGTTGTAATGCCTCAGAATTGGCTATTTCTTACGAGCTACAAACGGCAGCGGGAAAGCTTGCTTAAGCGTACTTCATGGAATTTTTTGGCACGTCTCGGGTCGGGAGCCTTTGAGACGATTAGCGGTGAGGTTGTAAATATAATTTTATTAACTCAGGTAAACTCACCGCCCGACTCTAGCTTTAATCTATGCGGGATAGACGCTAGCGAACAGCGGACTGTGAACGATAAAGTGGAGTGGTTGCATTCTGGGATTGTCATATCGACGAGCCAGAAGTCCCAGCTGACTAATCCGGACTCAACGATTTCTCTTCAACCGCTCACTGGAGGAAATAGGTTATCCGAGTTTGCATCATCTTACAAAGGTGTTGGAACGGGTGATGACAATAGATATAAAAAAGTATTTTGGGAAGTCGCGCTTTCTTCAAATTGGATTCCCATGGCATCAGCGCCAGATTGCATATCTTCGACCACCGGAGGATATTCCAGCGTTTTATTTTGGCAACAAGGTGCGGGCGAATTATCTTCTAGCTCGAGTGCGTACTTAAGGAATATTGATAAATGGTCACACGTAGGAATTCTATTCGGAATGATGAGTGATTTGCCGTGCGCGCGCTATGCGGGCGGTGCTTGGGATACTTCGTCATGTGTGCTAATTCCAAATAAGGTAGAGTACCTGCCGTCCATTTGGGCGTATGCTGAGTCTCCGCAATTCCGGCAAGAATTGCGCTCACTTGTAACAAAGATAAGTGTTGAGGTTAATCACTTCACCCAAGTTCCATTTGACATATCCCACTGGCAGAAAGTCGCCGCCGAGCGTTATCCCAACGGTCTACCGAAGCCCTATTCGGACGACCCAACCCAATGGATATTCCATGGACACCCGCAACCCTCGGATGACCCGCTGCAAGTCGCCGTCGCCCGTCTACTTGGTTACACTTGGCCTGCCGAGTTGGGCGAAGAGATGGAGCTCTCCGAAGAGGCGCGCGCCTGGGTGGCAAAATGTCAATCGTTGGATTCGCACGTTGATGACGATGGCATTGTCTGCCTGTCGCCAGTGCGTGGTGAGAAGGCAGCGGATGAGCGGTTGCTTGCACTGCTAATTGATTCTTGGGAAACCGTTGTACCTGGTAGTTGGAAGGCGTCGGTACTGGACAAACTGCTGGCGGACGCAGATTGCTCCGGAAAGGGTGTAGATGTGTGGTTGCGAGAAAAATTCTTCGAACAGCACGCAAGGCGCTTCCAACATCGCCCTTTCATTTGGCACGTATGGGACGGTCTGAAAGATGGGTTCGGCGCATTGGTGAACTATCACCTTCTTGATGCGAAGAAACTTGAGCGGCTCATCCATACCTACCTGGGCGACTGGATTCGTAATCAGGAAGCAGGTGTCGCGAGCGGTGTAGATGGCGCTGAATTGCGCCTCGCCGCAGCAAAGCAACTCAAGACCAAGCTGGAAGCCATCCTCGAAGGCGAAGCTCCCTACGACATTTTTGTTCGTTGGAAGTCAATGCAGCAACAATCTATCGGCTGGAATCCCGACCTCAATGATGGGGTGCGCATGAATATCCGACCATTCATGACCGCAGAAGTTTTGCGGCACAACAAGAAGCCGAAGCTCAACATTACTTGGGACAAGGACCGCGGCAAGGATGTCGTCAGTGCGCCCTGGTTTCATAAATTTGATGGTGACCGTATTAATGACCATCATTTAAGCCAGGCGGAAAAGCTGATATCGAAATTGCCATAAAATAGTCGACACAGCAATGCAGTAAACATAAACACAAGGAAAACAATGGGATTTTGGCATACAGGATACTTGGAGTTTCACGAGTCAACGGGTTTGTCTGACATATACATTGCTCCGATACCGTTTTTTCCGCGATGCCAGAAGTGCGGCCAAGAGTTTCCAGACGTCGACGCATTGGCGCTTCATCGCTTCGAGAAGCACCCCTATTTGCAACCAGCCTTGCTGATTGACGGCGTCGAGTTTGTCGCCACGAGACACACGATTTCGAAGCAAATTGAGGCAAAAAATATACGATTCACGAACACAAGCACCTGTTGGGTCAATGGTGAGCAAGTGACTGCGGCGGTCTTGTCGCAGCGCATAGCTGCCGCTCGTCAGAAATTTATTTCCGTGCGGCTTAGAAATGATGAAGGAGCGGTGGAAACAAGCTACGACCTTGATATTGGCATCCCAGAAAAAAATGACATCATCGAGGTCGAAAAGCGATTTTTCGAACTTTCTAGCGCCGGTAACCTGACCGTCATATCCATCAACAACTTCATTCAAGTTACGCGTGAGTTCCTTTCTGTTAGGAGCTATGTCGATGGTTTGAGCATGTACCTGTATGGGGTTCTCGCAAAAGACCAGCGTGGGAAGACATCGCTCACGAGGGAAGATGGGCGAGCACGTATGACGTCTGCGCAGCAACTGCTTAGCCGTTTCAATACGCCGCTCTCAGTCGTTGTCACTCAAACCATTAATTTCAACTTGAATGCGTTTAATGATGGATTGTCGGTGAAAAATTCACCGCAACTGGCTCGCGTGATGCAGCGATTTTGGCGCCTCCTTCATCCCCTTGAAAATTTGCCAGTACTCCCGGATGAGACCGAAGGAGTTCGGTCTAAGCAAGTTCCGCTTGATGTTTGCACCAATCAACTGCTTGAATGGAGTCTGCTTTCATCTTCAAGCGTTGTTGAAAAAAGAAAAGAGCTGGAAAAGACATTTTCTGACGATAATTGGATTCCCGACGATAGATTTAAAGTCCAGATTCTTCTCGTAGACGCATTGAACAATGAAGGTGAAGTCAAGAAATGCTCCGACCATGCGCGGCGATTGCGGCACCACCCACAGTGGGGTAAGTGGGCTGAATCCCTGATACAAATTGATAAGCGAGAACGTATTGAGCAGTGATGAAAACAAGCCCGTGAAGTCGGCGAAATTGATAACAACGATATCATTGCCTTTCGGTAACAGGAAATCAAAAAGACGAAATACGATGTCAAAGCAGAATGTTAATTTTACGATAAGTTCTCAATCTTTGCCTGGTTCGCTCAATACAGGGCAGCCTGTCAAAGCGCATCCAGCCGACAGCGCTTGGGGGGCACCCAATATTCGAAATGCCACAGCACCTGCGGTCAAGGCTCCAAATGAGCCGCGCGAGGGCGATGATAGGCAACCATCGACAGCTACTGAGGCGGTGGCAGTCATCGCTCCGAAAAGTCCGCTATCGGATGACTTGTCGAAGGTCGTTTTTTCCACGGACGATGACTCAGATAAGACCGTTTCGACCGTGGCAGTGGAAAAAAGGAAGGACCCGCAATCATTCGCTGAGTACATCGACCTCTTCTATGTTGGGAAAATCAAGAGCTTGCCAGAAGCGCTCGTACAGCGACTGACTGGTCTTTCAGCAGCCATGGTGCCGGAAATGCGCAGCGCTCTGCTGAAAAAGGCCATGGGCTTGGATGCTTCGCTTGAAAAAACACGTAATTTGATGCAACTTGCCCGCAGTGCGCTCCCAAACCGGACGTTGGAGTCTATGTTCAGGGAGTTTGCTCAAGACGTTGTCGCTCTGCATCCAGCCTTGCGCAACCATGGGCTCGCCCGCTCTTATTTGTTTCCACTTTATGGGCAGGGTCAATCGCTTCAGGATGTTTGGAGTGCCTTAAATAAGTGCAATTCCAAAGAGAAATCTTCGAAAATCAAAGTCATTAAAACGGCTCCAACTCTGGCAGGCAATGCTGTCGAGTCAAGTTCAACAGACGACGCTGTTATTACTTTCGTGTCGCTAGAGAGCACTCCGAAATTAGATTCGGATGGCGACTCTACTGATGCCGCAGTTTCAACAGAGAAGAAAAATAATCCAGAAAAGGATTTTGTAAAGGCTCGGCGCAATGCTTTTCTTTGTGCAGTGGTCTGGCGCCGCGAGCAGGAATCCATATCGTTTGGGGATATTCACCGGGTATTCAAGGATACGATACTGCGCCTTAAAAACAAGTCAGAAAATATGGAAGACGACTTGCTGGAAAGCATGCTTTCGCTCTCGGCAATCGAGGCTGAAAAAGTTGGCCTGTACGCCGAATGGGCAAGTCAATCCATCAATGCCCAGATTAATCGCGGAGGATTTCTTGAAGAGCAACTCGCGAATAATGTGGAAAAAGTGGAGCGTCTAAGTAGTCAAAATGCAGAGCAGGCCACACTGCTGGCACAAAAAAATGAGGAACTTGGTAATTTCAAGAGGCAACTTCAGGAGCTACAGAGTGAACTGGCAGTTCAAAAAGTGCATGCCAGAGCAGATTATGAAGAACTGCGTGCGAGGTCCTTGGGGGTGCTGAAAAAGGAAGTGATGGATTTGGAGAACGTTGAAATTGCGTTGTCGCGGCCGATTCCAAAAGTTGAAACGGCGAAAGATGTTGTGACAGTGGTGGTTGACTCTTTGCAGGCATATATCAACGATTTGGAAGGTAAGAGATGAAGGTATTTGGCTTGGATTTCGGTACGACCAATAGCGTGGCTTCCATGGTCGTCGGCACCCGTTGTATTTCGCTTTTGGACGACAACATGCCACATCCTTCAATCGTCTGTTACCAGGGCGATGAGGTCATCGTCGGGAAAAAAGCCAAGGCCATGCTTGGCTCTGCAGGGGCCGGTGGTGTTGGAAATATTGTGCGTTCTCCCAAAACCAGGTTAGGTGAAAAATCGGTCGAGGTTGATGGCTTCAGCTATAGCCCAAAGGAAGTAGTCAGGGACGTTGTCAAGCATGTCTGTGCCGATGCTAAGAGGCAAATGCCAGAAAATGTATTTGCGACAGCGGTCGTTACGATTCCGGTTGACATGAACGGTTCCCGACGCAGGGAGTTAAGAGAGGCATGCAGGATGGCGGGTGTCAGTGTCATGCAATTTGTGCATGAGCCGCTGGCTGCCTTGTACGGGCATTTGCGCAATAAGGAAAACTATGCTGAAGAGACCCGGCGATTGAATGGTGAAATTGTGTTGGTCTTCGATTGGGGTGGCGGAACGCTCGACTTGACCCTTTGCCGCATGTTGGGCGGGATGTTGGTGCAAATCAAGAACGATGGCTGTGACAGTGTCGGTGGGGACCTTTTGGACGACATGTTGGTGAACTATATTGAACAGGCAGTTTTAGCAAAGCGTGGCATCACTCATGAGGTTGCTACTCAAGTTGGCGCCAAGGCAAGGCTGCGCGCATCTGCCGAGAAGGCGAAAGTGGAATTGTCGGGCAAGGACACGCATCCGATTTTGGTGGTGGATTACTTTATGAACGAAGCGGGTGACCCCGACCTGGAATTTCGGCTTACTCGAAGCCAGCTTGAAGAGTGTACAAAGCAAAAAATTGAGCAAGGGATTCGACGCATCGAAAAAATACTCGAGTCGTCCCGCTTGCCGGCATCAGCCGTCAAGCTCTGTCTTGCAACAGGCGGCATGGTGAACATGCCTTGTATTCAGTCACGACTACGAGAAATTTTTGGCGCACAGCGGGTCGAGATTTCTACGCGGGGGAACACGATAATTTCCGAAGGCGCTGCCTGGATTGCGCACGATGGGGCAAGGCTGTTGCTCTCCAAGAATATCGAATTTCTGGTGGCGCGTCAGGCATATTTCCCTGCGATTAAGGCAGGCACGCTGATGCCGAGTGAGAGCACGGTTCAGACTCATACATTGGATATGTATTGTGTCGACCCAACTGATGGGATTGCGAAGTTTCAGATTGTCGCGCCAGAGAGACCTGGACGAAGCATTCAATCTACAGACGAAAGAAAAACCTTGGGAACCCTCGCCGTAGAAGTGGATGAAAAGGTGTGGCCTCTCGGTGAGAGATTATGTATTGACCTTTCGATTGATGACAACCTGATTTTGCTTGTTGAGGTCGAATCGACCATTGCCCGACGCAAGGACCGTTTGGAAATTCATGAGCTTGAATTCGGCTTGGCTGCACCGTTTGACATAGAGGATATTAGCTCTGCTGCATCCCGAGTTAAGGATGTGCTTACTTCTTTGCCTAAAAGTGAAAAAGGCGCCATCATTTTACGTTCGAACGTGAGTGAAGATGCCCAAGACACTTCGCGTATCCCTGGTGAAGTAGCGCGCCAACTGTTTGGGGGGGAGTACTTTGATAGGAATTCGAACCGAAATCTTTCGCAAGTTCAGGACTACGAAAAGCTAGTATATCAGCCCTGTTCATGTTGCCGGCAGGTTCAGTGTCTTTGCGGTGCGCTGCGCAAAGCCGGTTGGACATCCCCTAAGTAGAGTATTGGAAAAAATATTCGTTATGACTATTCGCGCAAAATTCATTGAATCAATTCGAGAAGCCATTAAGGTGAATCGAGGTGTACAGACGACTCCTGCAGTCATTCTTTGGTCCGACAAAGACCGGCTGTGGGAGTCGATACTCCCACAGCTCGTCGATGCGTTACCGGAGCTTCTCGTCCTTGGTACATTTGCTCCAGACCGACGGACTGGGCCGGCAATCTGGCTAAAGTGTGCCGTTGCGCAAACGTTGGGCGAAGATTTTGCTGCAGGCGATGCCATTCCAGTGATTTATCTCCCTGGCGTGGGTCGCAATGAACTTCGCGCCATCGAGTCCTGCCCTCGTGAATTGCAGCCGCTTGCTGAGCTACAGTATCGTGGTGTATTTTGGAGCCAAGCAAATGCAAAGGACTGGACCTTCAATGCCTTCTTGACCTCAAAACATGGGGGGCTTGGCCTCGACGTTTCGCAAGACAAGGCTACCCAGGACTCATTACAGCGGGTTTTAACGGCCGGCGTCTTCTTTGAACATTCAGTGGCTGACTTAAAGTCGCGACAAATAAATGCCGCATTCTTGGACGGACTCTTGGCACCGAATCCGGCGCGTGATGTCCTGGTATGGTTAAACGATTCCGTGCTGGCCCGCTCCCAATGGCAAGGCGCCCATTGGGAATTGTTTGCGGCGAGGTGTCGCAGCGATTTTGGCTTTGACCTTCATGCCGATGGCGCCCTAACCGCAGCAGAAAAGCTTGCCAGTCGGGCAGGCGCTTGGGCAGCGGTATGGGACCTCTATAGCGATTCATATGTGAGCTTCCCCAAGGTGGCTGACCACTTGGCGAGGGTACAGCCGCCAAAATCTCGCGGCCTATTTGACGACCCGGCAGAAATGGCTGGATACCTCCATGTGAATGAGGAGGCCGAGGCTTTGCTGCGCAGCCAGTTGAATGCCGTAGGAGCCATGGCCGTCATCGAAGCCAGGGCTGCTATCTTCGATATCGAGAAGGACCATGGCCATCGTCGCGATTGGCTTTGGGCCCGGATGGGACGCTCAAAATTGGCGAGTGCCCTTGGACACTTAGTGGAAATTGCGTCGCTTTCTGGGAAAATTCCGGGAGGTACAACTCCAGACCAAATGGCCGATAAATATCGGGAAAGTGGTTGGATGGTAGATTCGGCGGCGTTGAAAGCTATTTCGGCCGTCCAATCTAAGGCGGATTCGGATGCTGTAAACATGGCGCTTCGCGCGCTTTACGTCCCATGGCTTGAGGACACTGCCAGCCATTTCCAAAAAGTAACCATCGAACAGGGACGCCTAAGTATAGGGGTGCCAGAACGCGCGGCAGACGCTAACGGGCACTGCACAATCTTCGTGGACGGGCTGCGTTACGATGTTGCCATGGTATTGAAGGAGCAGCTTGGCTCGGTTGGGGAGGTATCACTCAGCTCTTCTTGGACGAGCATACCTTCAGTGACCGCATCTGGTAAGGCATGGGTATCGCCTGTCGCCAAATATATTGGCGGTAAAGTGACCAATGAAGAATTCGAGCCATGCGTGAAGGGTGACGACAAGCCTCTCAATACCTACAATTTCCGGAAGCTCCTCGGCGAGCATGGTATACAGGTTCTGGACAAGCACGAGATAGGTGACCCGACTGGCAAAGCGTGGGTTGAGTGCGGGGACCTGGACCACTATGGTCACGCGCATGGTCTCAAGCTCGCGCGCGACCTTGATGTTCAGCTTGGACAAATTGTCGAGCGCACAATGGAGCTCGCCGCAGCCGGTTGGACTTCATTTCGAATCGTAACTGACCACGGTTGGTTGCTTGTTCCGGGAAAGCTACCGAAGACTGAGTTGTCGAAGCACCAGACGAAGACAAAGTGGGGGCGTTGCGCGGTGCTCAAGGATTCGTCGCATGGTACTGCGCTGACGTTTGGCTGGGACTGGTGTAAAGACGTGCAAATCGCGATGGCGCCAGGTATATCTAGCTTCGTCGCCGGCGACGAGTACGCTCATGGTGGGCTTACGTTGCAGGAGTGCCTTGTACCTGTCATTGAGGTGCTGGCTTATCAGGAAAATACGGCAGCATTGAAGGTGGACACCATCAAGGTGACGTGGAAGGGTCTGCGGTGCCAGGTTCAAATTGCGGCAGCGCATACCGGATTGGCGGTCGACATTCGCACGAAAGCCGCGCTTGCTGAGTCCAGTGTCTTGGCCAAGGTAAAAATATTCGAAGAGGGTAGGGCTTCCGTAGCCGTTGCCGACGATTCGTGTATGGACGTGGCTGCATTTGTTGTAGTGCTCGACGCTAGTGGTGCCGTCGTTCAAAAAATGCCGACTACGATTGGCGAATGAAATTGAGGAATACGTATGCAATTGGATGAACTTGATAGGAAAGCGAGCGAGGCTTTCGAAGGATATGTTGTTCGCAAGGACCTGGTGCGCACATTCAGTCGCCAGTTTCCTGTGCCAACGTACGTCGTCGAGTTTCTGTTGGGACGATATTGTGCGACTACTGACGACACAGAGATTCAGGAAGGTATAGAAATCGTCCAACGTCAGCTTGGTTCGCGAACGGTGAAGGCCGGGGAAGAAGAGCTCTTCAAGGCGCGTGCTCGCGAATCCGGTTCCGTCAAAATCATTGATATCGTAACTGCTCGGTTGGATGCCAAGACCGATTCGTATGTGGCATCGCTGCCGAGTCTTCGTTTGAACGACGTGCGTATTACGCCCGAGACGGTGAGAGAGCATGAGCGCATGTTGACGGGAGGTTTCTATGCCGAGGTCACGCTTGGGTACGATGCGTCAATAGCGCAAGAGAAGGGCGGACGTCCCTTTGGCGTCGACGGACTTCGCGCAATCCAATTGTCGAAGCGCGAGGTTCTGGATGAACTTGCCAAAGGGCGTGGCCAATTTACGACGCCCGAATGGCGCGACCTATTGCTTCGTAGCGTGGGATTTGAGCCGGGAGACCTGGCGGAACGTGCTAAGGATGCCCTATTGCTGCGCATGGTGCCATTCGTTGAGCGCAACTACAATCTAGTAGAACTTGGTCCTCGAGGCACCGGAAAGTCACATCTTTTTCAGCAGATTTCACCCTATGCGCACCTCATTTCCGGCGGCAAGGCTACCGTGGCTCGAATGTTCGTGAATAACCAAAATGGTCAGCGTGGCTTGGTGTGCCAGTACGACGTTGTCTGTTTTGATGAGGTCTCTGGTGTGTCCTTTGACCAAAAGGATGGCGTTAACATCATGAAGGGTTATATGGAGTCGGGAGAGTTCTCCCGCGGCAAAGAGAGCATTCGCGCGGACGGCTCGATTGTCCTGGTAGGTAACTTTGACGTCGACGTTGAGCACCAACAACGCGTCGGCCATCTCTTCGGACCCCTGCCTCCTGAGATGCGCGACGATACAGCTTTCATGGACCGTATTCATTGCTTCTTGCCGGGTTGGGATGTGCCGAAGCTGAACCCAAGCTTGTTCACCGACCACTTTGGATTGGTGAGCGACTTCCTTTCCGAGTGTTTCACACAACTACGTGGGCAAAGTCGAGTATCGACCTTGCAAGGCCGTGTGTTTTGGGGAGGTGCTCTATCGGGCCGCGACCTCAATGCCGTCAATAAGACAGTTAGTGGCCTGCTCAAGCTTATCTATCCAGATGCGGGTGCGCAAGTCAGCGACGAAGACCTCGAGTGGGCTGTTCGTCTGGCGCTTGAAGTGCGGCGCAGAGTGAAGGAGCAGCAAAAACGCATTGGTGCTGCGGAGTTTCGCAACACGCATTTCAGCTACACGATGGGCGCGGAGGGAGTTGAGAAATTTGTTGTGACGCCAGAGCTTAGGAGTGATAACACGTTGGGCATAGACCCGTTGGAGGCTGGTCAAGTGTGGACTATCAGCCCGGGTGGTACAGACGACAATCCTGGCCTTTATCGTATCGAAGTCAATGAGGGGCCGGGTTCGGGAGTTCGCATTATGAACAAGCCGACACCGCCGGCGTTCCAGGAGTCGATGCGGTACGCGGAACAAAATTTGTACGCACGGTCAGTTCAGCTTGTTGGTGACCGAGACCCCAGGTCGCATGAGTTTTCCGTCCAACTTCGAGCGTTCGACGCCGCTAAATCTGGGGCAAAGCTTGGAGTGCCGGCGTTAATTGCCCTGTCCAGCGCATTGCTTCGGAAGTCTGTGCGCGGGGGGCTGGTTGTGGTCGGTGAAATCAATCTCGGCGGCTCAATTGAGCCTGTTCACAACGCCGTCAACATCGCTGAAATCGCGATTGAGAAGGGGGCGCAGGCCCTGCTGATGCCGGTAAATTGTAGGCGTCAACTTAACGAGCTCTCGGATGATATGGCGACAAAGGTGGACATCCAGTTTTACTTGGATGCACGAGATGCGTTGCTGAAGGCGCTAGTCGAATGATTGGATTGGATTGGAATGAGTTGCATATTGGTGTAATTGTGATGCATCAATAATTCGATATTGTTTTTTTAAGGGCCTGATAAACCATATGGAATGCGCGTTAACGATATAAATAATTATATCGTTTATATTATATTCTATCGAGGGTGCGGAATATGTACGGGAACCCTCCCCTTATCGAGGGTCTACAGACAGCACGAAATGGTAACCGTGCTTCCGTCAGTGTCCGGTCAATAGGAAGTCGTGGATGCGGGCGATATGATGTTGAATTTGACGCTCTTTGTTTTTGCCGAGACCAGGATAGTGCGAATTGTTGTGGTTTTGCAGGTAGTCGTTAATGGCCCCATTAGTGCCGAACTCGGCTCCTCGGACGTGGTACTCCGCCGCGAATTTTGATACGGCCTGTAAAAATTTTCCTTCGGTCGTACCTACCCCGATGTGGGTATCGTCGGATACAAAGTGCTGTACCCACAGGTTCCCGTCCCTCCCGCTTTTATATGTAATGTGGACAGCCACCGCGCCAGGCGGACCTCCGCCCAGCTGCACCTCGCAACCGGTAATGGTGTAGTCGCCGAATCCGGCTCCGTGCTCGCTAAAAGACCTATGACGGTCAGTAAAATGCTCCTCCCCGCAGTAGTCAGCATTTCGCGGCTGTTTGTTGAAGTGGTCGTAAATGTGAACCTTTTTTGCGTGCGGAAGCAATAATAGCTGCGAACTTGGTACTTTCCCTTGCAGCGCAACGTGGTATGACACGTTCGGCACCAATGCCAGCGACTGCACAACGGCATCAGAGAGGCCAGAGTTCAGGTAGAGAAGCGCAACTTCACGATGCGAGTATTTCGTTAAAAAATCATGCACAGCTGCATGCGTTACCCCGGGGCGGCACAAGAAGCCCGGGATGATGCTAGCTTGCGCTGCAAGAGAGACATCTACAGCTGCGACCCATGCCAGCGGCGGACCACCTTTTAACTCGCCTTGCGAAGGGTTCGTGATGATGATGGCTTTGTGCCCCCGCTCCCCAATTTCGTCGATGGTCTTAGTTAGTGCTGCAGGTTTCGTGACAATCGGCTCGATGATGGGTATCACGAGCCCGGAAGACAGATAGTTAACACTACTGCTGCGAATAGCGAGCAATTCCGATGCGCGCCCAAAAACATATGGAAAGTACATTAACGGTCTCCGAGGTAGGTAAAAGACTCGCCACCGAATATTCGTACGTTAATGGGATAATTGAATCGGTTTCGACAGAGAATCCAAAACCGAAATGCGTTGACGTCCGGAGAGCGGCGTTGCATATCCTAAAGCGCGTAGGGACGATGGTAATCTTAAAACAAAGTCTACATTAGATTTGTCCGTTGTACGCGATTTAAGCGCTTTGACAAAACATTTATGCGCCTGCTCAGCAGATAGTTGTTGAAATAGAGTTTCGCAATAAGCACCGATTAACCCATTTGGCATAGACGGTACCGCTCCGAGAGTTGATTCGATGGCGCTTAGATATTCCTCCCGTCGCATACAGCGGAAAACTGTTCGCGGGTCAATATTTTCAATGTTCGTGCTTGCTTCGCGGTAGGGTGTCAAAGCGTGCTGGTCCGAAAGGACAATCAGGCCAACGCGGCTGTCGAGCTCACGTTCATAGCGTGTGATGTGAGCTGGATGCGTAACCACGTATACCTTGTCAAAGGTTTTGAGATAGTCGTTGGTCTGCGAGGCGAGACGTTTGCATGTATCGAACTCGGTTTTTATCTCGTACGCTGTGGTCGTGCCGTTTGCCACAACGACATCTGCGATTGAACTGCCCACTCGAAGCTCTACTTGGAAACCTGCAGTACGGGGGCTGTGGCGTTTAAAGACAAGTCGGGTCGCCAATTCGTTCTTGTAGACATACTCGTTGCGATAGCTGCTGGCCAAGCGGTTCCAGCCATGTTCGAACAGGTCGCCAAGCCCGAGTTCGGCTAGGTCGTGCTCGACCTGGCCATGCGTTAGTAGCAGGTCAATAACTGGCTTGGCATTTCCGGTGCGTGCAAGCTCAGCGAACATAGGTCGCGTGTAAGCTCGGGAAAGCAATCGGAGGGAATCAATCGTAATAGTCATGGTGGAAGGCTGTTGTAGCGAATGAAACGTATAAGTACATGGCGCAAATCAATCACCACTCATTGCGCCAAGCATTTTAGCAGCATTCGTAGCCGGATAGCCTCGAGTCCAGTAGCAACAAGTAGTTGCCAGAGGGCCTGTCCAGGTGCAGGAACAGCATCCGGCGCTTGCCGCACTCATCAATGTCGTGTAGCGGGGGCGCCAGCATCAGCTCGACTGGAACAAATAAAATTAACTATATGGCAATATTTATTATTGGCCACTGGGATATGATGTTGCTGTGCTCTCAAGTGTAAGTATATTTTCTTTCAAAAGTGGAAGAATGCTCATGCAACCGCTGGCGCTCTATTTAGCTAATTTTTGTCGCTTAGATTCGACCTATCGAGGCCTTCCTACGTAGTGGTGACAACAGACGCCTGTGCTTATGTGCAAAGGCGATGGCCTACCAGTGGCATGCAGTGCTGATGCCGCTCAGGATTCTCATTATGAAGAAATAATTGACGGCGCATAACTACTATTTGCGCCACGGACGTCCAGTTCCTTAACCCGTGATACGAAACTGTTCCTTGTCCTTGCCATCAAGCCAGCGCGGCGCGCGGCCGCGGCCAGTCCAGGTCTCACCTGTTTCTGGGTTCTTAAATTGCGCTGGAACCGAGCCCTTGGCTTTTGTTGGCTTCGCACGAGTTCCGGAGGAGATATCTTCCACGGTGATGCCGTGCAGCTGCATCAAGTCTTTGATTGTCTTGATTGCGCCACTGAGCTCATCTGAAATAGCCCCTTGATTCACCAGACACAGCCTATGCGTTATTCTTACGGATAGGAAT
>NZ_LT607496.1:138709-174236 GCF_900095235.1 Janthinobacterium sp. UMAB-60 | reverse complement strand
TCAGGAAAGCGGCGCTAACTAAACGATTGGCTGTGTCCGGTTATACGGGGGCAAGATCACGCTCCTGGCCGAACGCTGCCTTTAATCATAGGCCATTCGCTGCCCCACCTCGTATGCATTTTCATGGCAATAAAACAGGATAAGCGGCGTGTCGTTCGAATAGACCATCGCGTCGTCACGTGAAGGGACAAAAATATCCGACCAATTTTCGACAAGGAACACACTGCTGCATAAAAAACAGTCGTCATCTCCAAACACAACTACGACCTGCTGAATTCCCGGTACACGCGCACGTAACCACCTGGTCGCGATCGCCACATCATTGCCGAATTCGAGCCGCTCGATGGAGGCAACGGTGTTAACGTCCAGGCCGAGATGCGTCTTCGAATCATGAAGGCGCACGACATCATAGGCACGGCGAGCATCCTCGGCATCAAGCCAGACGATATCCGCTGAGTGGTGATTTAGCTCCTGAACCCTCCAATGTGTTGCGTTCATAGTCTCTCAAAATCTAATAGGCTCACGGCCATGACGAACCGCAGCTTGTGGTTCCTGCTCCCTGGCGCATCCCTTAATCTTGGCGCCAAATAAGGCTGTCATGATGGTCCGGCTTTGTCTGCGACAAGTATAACCAGAATCCAACTTTATTTATATGATAAGAAAACAGTGTATCCTGCAATCGCAGCAGCTATATTTTTTATCGATGCACAGGAAAAGCCGCGGTGTTTGTTTCTGCTGGCGGAGTATCTTTTGATAATTGCTATGCCGCTGACCAATACCCAGGCACTGCGCGATGCCGGATAGCAGACGCAGTTACTTTTATCACAATGATAGGGAGATCCCCAAATTGGCGCATATTGAAGAAAGCATCCACATTGCAGTCCCGCCCACGGTCATCGATCAAATCTGGAGCGAAGTCGATCGATGGCACTTGTGGGATCCGGATACAAAGCAAGCCCGGCTCAATGGGCCATTCGCCGCGGGAACACAGGGCAGGATAGTGCCGAACAAGGGGATGGGTATTGCGATGCTGGTTACCGAGCGCACCGCAGGCCGCTCGTTCACCGTCGAGGGCTATATCCCGCTGTTCCGCATCCACTTCGAGCACACGGTTACTGCCGTAGACGGCGGATCGGCAGTCGTTCACCGCGTGTGGTTCACTGGAGCGCTTGCCTTTCTGTTCGGACCAGGTGTTGCCAGACAAGTGCGGCAAGGGCTACCCAAAACGATGCGCTCGCTCAAGGCCTATGCCGAGAAGCGCCACGCGACGCTCCATAATGGCGTGGTGGACGGGGCCAAGGCGACAACAGTCTGACAGATAGTTTCCCCTCGTCAATTCCTTGCAAAGCACCGCGTCAAATTAACGTGCCCTTCCCGTCATGATGGCATACAATTCCTGCGTGGCAGCCAGCTTGCCTGGCAAGGCCGGGCACGGCGTCACGCTTTGACCTTGGAAAGATGTTTGCTTATGACTCTGCAGTTCCCCCTGCCGAATGTACCCCTTGCGCCGCGCGCGCCCTCCATTCTGTCCAAGCCATTCGGCTCCCTGTTTTCCTTGACCCTGTTCTGCCTGATTCCTGCGGCGTCCGCCCTGGCGGCCACGCCTGCCGGCAGCAGTGTCATGCTGGAAGAGCTGACCAGCACGGAGTTGCGCAGCCGTATCGACCATGGCGCCACCACCGTGCTGGTGCCGATCGGCGGCGTCGAGCAGAGCGGGCCGTATATTGCGCTGGGCAAGCACAATGTGCGCGCCGCTCTGTTGGCGCGCCAGATTGCGCAAAAGCTGGGCAACACCATCGTCGCGCCCGTCGTTTCCTACGTGCCGGAAGGCGCGATTTCTCCGCCGGCCGGCCACATGCGTTTTGCCGGCACGATCTCGATACCGCCAGCCGCCTTCGAGGCCGTGCTGGAAGGGGCGGCCGCCAGCCTGCGCCAGCATGGTTTCCGCGACATCATTTTCCTCGGCGATCACGGTGGTTACCAGAAGAACGAGCAGAATGTGGCGAACAAGCTCAATCGGGCCTGGGGCAAAGCTTCCACGGCGAAAGATGCGCGTGCGTATGCCTTGCTCGATTACTATGACATCACGCAATCGGCCTATATTGCCGAGCTGCAAAAACGCGGCTACGGCAGCGCCGAGATCGGCCTGCACGCGGGCTTGGCGGACGCGGCGCTGATGCTGGCGACGGACCCGTCGCTGGTGCGCAGCGAGGCCATGGCGCACGGACCCAAGCCCGGCGTGGCGGACGGCGTGCGCGGCGACGCCACGCGTGCCACGGCTGAACTGGGGCAGATCGGCATCAAGCTGCAGGTGGACACGTCGGTGGCCGCCATCAGGCAGCTGCTACAACGTAACAAGTAAATTCTCCGCCGGCAGTGCTGAACTTCCGGCTTTTGCAACGAAATGACGCGAAAACACATGAAAAAATCTCAACGACGCACCATCGTCACCTTGTCCGTCCTGGCTGCCGCTCTGGCCGGCCTGGGCGTGGCCAGCCAGGTCACCGGCGCCAGCACGCCAGCCGCTGCCGCTGCCGCTGCCGCTGCCGCGCCGGCTGCCGCCTATTCGCCGCTGCCGGGCATGCCGCCGCTGGTGGACCCGAAAAACGTGTATGGCAGCATCGCCAGCAGCAATATGAGCCCCGTCGTCAAGGATCATTTGCGCCGCGTCTACGTGCCCAACCTGCGCTCGAACGACGTGTATGTGATCGACCAGGACAGCCTGAAAGTGGTCGACAAGTTCAAGGTCGGCAGCGGCCCGCAGCACGTGGTGCCGTCGTGGGACTTGCGCACGCTGTGGGTGGCGAACAATGCCGAACGCACGGACAAGGGCAGTCTGACGCCGGTCGACCCCTTGACGGGCAAGCCGGGCAAGGAAGTGCCCGTCGATGATCCCTACAATATGTATTTCACACCGGATGGCAAGTCGGCCATCGTCGTGGCCGAAGCGCGCCACCGCCTCGATTTCCGCGATCCGAAGACCATGGCCGTGCAGTATTCGATCGACACGCCCCAGTGCGGCGGCATCAACCATGCGGATTTCTCGAATGACGGCCGCTACGCCATGTTCACCTGCGAGTTCGACGGCACCATCGCCAAGATCGACCTGGTGGGCCGCAAGGTCGACGGCTACCTGAAATTGCAGATGCCGGCCAAGCGCTTTGCCGAGTCCGGTCCCGTGGGCGGCCCCGCGAATGAAATCTGCAGCGTCAAGAAAGGCATGCCGCAAGACATACGCATCTCGCCGGACGGCAAGAAATTCTTTATCGCCGACATGGACGCCGACGGCGTGCACATCGTCGATGGCGCCACCCTGAAGGAAATCGGCTTCATCCAGACGGGCGTGGGCGCACACGGCCTGTACCCGAGCCGCGACGGTAAAAAGCTGTACGTGGCCAACCGCGGCACGCACCGCATCCATGGCAAGCGCAATGGCAAGGGCAGCGTCAGCGTGATCGATTTCGCCACGGAAAAAGTGGTGGCGAACTGGCCGATTCCCGGCGGCGGCAGCCCCGACATGGGCAATGTGAGCGCCGACGGCAAGTATCTGTGGCTGTCCGGCCGTTTCGACGATGTGGTCTACCGCATCGATACGAACAGTGGCGACGTGTCGAAAGTGAAAGTCGGCCAGGAACCGCACGGCCTCACCGTGTGGCCGCAGCCAGGCCGCTATTCGCTCGGGCATACGGGCAACCTGCGCTAGGCGAGGCAGGTGCAAGGTAATAGTGATGGGGTAACTGTGCGTGCAAGATCCGTCCGCACAGGGCCTGCTGCCTTGCTTGCTTAAAAGGCAATGTTGGCGCATACTGCATTTCCTGTCCCCTTAGCTGTCCCCTTACCTGCGAGGAGTACCATCATGATTCTTGATCACATCGGTTTGAATGTCAGCGATGCCCAGGCCAGCAAGGCCTTCTTTTCGGCCGCCCTGGCGCCCTTGGGCGTGTCGGTGGTGATGGAAGCGCAGGGCTGGGTCGGCCTGGGCAAGGATGGCAAGCCCGATTTCTGGTTTGGCGTGGGCGCCGCGCCGCATGCCGGTATGCATCTCGCCTTCGCGGCGGACAACCGCGCCCAGGTGGACGCGTTTTACCAGGCCGCACTGGCAGCGGGCGGCAAGGATAACGGCGCGCCCGGCATCCGCGCCATGTATCACCCGAATTACTATGGCGCTTTCGTGCTGGGGCCGGACGGTCACAATGTCGAAGCCGTCTGCCACCATCCCGAACCCTGACACCGTTCATTACCAGAAGAGAGCAGCATGAAGCACAGCGCCACCCTGTTTGCCGACGATGCGGGCCGCTATGCCTACGTGAAAGCGGGTTTTTCCTGGCCGGCCCTGTTGCTGGGCTCGTTCTGGGCCGTGGCCAAGCGCCGCTGGTGGCTGTTGCTGCTCATGCTGGCGATGGATGCCTGCCTGTGGTTTGGCAGCCATCTGGCCACCGAACTGCGCATCGGCCCGATGATGCTGCTGATGGCCGCCGCGGAGCTCAGTTACCTGCTGGCACGTGGCTGGTATGGCAACCGCTGGCTGGAAGCGTCGCTGCGCAGCCATGGTTACAAGCCTGTCGTGCCGGGCAGCGGCGCCGCGCGTTGAGCGTGCCTGTCACAGATTTTCCTTCCTGTCACTGACGTTTGCCAAGGGCAAGCTGTCCAGCCAAAACTTTCTGCGCAGCTTAGCGCACGTTTGATCCAGATCATGCCTCACCTGCGGTGCTCACGTAGCCTTGGGACTCGCGTTGCAAAGCATCTTCCCACCAATCGGATATGTTTTTCGCGTTTCGTGGCGTAGCCCGGTCGTCTGCTTCAGCGTTCGACAACCGGTGGTGTCGCCTTGTGTTTACCCAACCGCTATTTAATGAGGAACTCCATGTATCCATATTCCCGCAGTGTTACCCCAGCCGCCAAAAACCACCTGGAAGCGCAACTGGCTTTTTTCAATAGTTTGTCGAAGTCCTTGTTCCAGTCGGTGCAGCACTTCAATGACCTGAACATGCAACTGGCGCAAGGCTTGCTGGAAGAAAGCACCGTGACCAGCCAGAACCTGCTGACGGTCGAGCGCGCCGAAGATGTGTTCCAGGTGGCTGCCGCAGCGGGCCAGCCAGCTGCCGAGCAATTGCGCAAGTATCAGCAACAGCTGTCGCGTCTGGCCGCCGATACGCAGGTCGAACTGGCCAACGTGGCCGAGCAACATGTGAATGAAACGAGCCGTACCGCCAAGGCACTGGCCGAAGAAGTGGCCCGCACCGCTTCGGAAGAAACGGAGAAAAACGTGCGCAAGCAGCAGGAAGCCATGCAGCGCATCGCCGAACCGTTCCAGGCTTACCATCAAAACGGCACCAACCGCGACCAGCAGCGCGGCGCGCAAAGCCGTGATGGCCAAAGCCTGCAAAGCGGCAACCACCAGGGCAGCCAGCAGTCGTCCGGCAGCGAAAGCTCGGCCAGCGGCAGCGCATCGCAAGCGGGCTCCGCACAAAGCAAAACCAGCAGCGCCAGCCGTAAAGAGTAAGCGGGCTGCTGCCGGTAGCTGAATGCCAGCTGAATTCGCATCGCGAGGGCCGAGCCTTGGGATAGGCTCTTAGCTGGCGCAGCATCGTGCATCGTGCATCGTGGTCCGGGCAGAGCGCCCGTCCTTCAGGGGGCGGGCGTTTTGTCGTGGGCGCGCGCGACGGCAGCCTGCGTGGTGGCGCTTTGCGCCGTCGCAAGACGTGGCGGCATGGCGGGAGTTTCCCGCCCGTCCGTGCCCACGCCCGTGCCTGAGCCCATGTTACGTGTCAGCATGGTATTCACCTTGCTGTTGGCGTCGATAAAGGTGCTCACGGCGTCCAGCGTGGGGGCCAGCATGCGCAGGGGGCCGGCCAGCGAGGCGACCAGGGTGGTATGGCTGACCTTGTCGAAATACGTTTCCGTCACGGGCCTGTGCAGCGCCCGCAAGGCCTTGGCCAGGCCACCCGTATTGCGTTGTGGATTGACCAGCTTGTCCTGTCCGGGCAAGGGGGCGATCAGCAGGGCGGGCGGGGCCTCGGCCGTCACGTGGTGGATGGGCTGCGAAGCGGCGGGCGTGTCCGGGTAAAAGAAGAGGGGCCGGGTGGTGGTATTTTCGATCGGCAAGAAATCGTAGGGACCGGCCAAGCCTATCCAGCCCCGCAAGTCGTGCGGGTGCATGCCGTGGCGCGCCAGCAGGCTGGCGTCGAGCGCCACCATCGCCGCATTGTAGGCGCCGGCGCTATGGCCCATGACGAACAGGCGGGCGGGGTCGCCGCCATGGCGGCTCGATTCCATCGCGGCCCATGCCACGGCGCGGGCCGCATCCTGCAAAATTTCCGGGTAGTGCACATCCGGATACAGCCGGTAGTCGGCGATCACGGCCAGGTAGCCGCGCGCAGCGAGCGCGTGGCCAACGAAGGCATAGTCGGCGCGCTCGCCCGCCGTCCAGTTGCCGCCATAAAAGAACACCACCACGGGTACGGGCCCCGTGCGGATTTTTGGCGCGTAGACATCGAGTTTTTGCCGTGGCAGGGGGCCGTAGGCCAGGCCCCGCGTCACTTGCGAGGCACTGCCGGACGACAAGGCATTGATGGCCGTCAAGGGAAAGCAGGCGATCAGGCCGGCGGCCACAGGCAGCGTCGCCAGCAAGCCCAGCAGAGTGGTGCGCACGATCGTCATGCCGTCCCCTGGTTGTCATGAAGGATGTTTGCAGTGTAGGCCAAGCGGCGCGCGGTATGTATAAGTTGTTGCAGTAGCATAGAAATTATTCGGAAACAAAGTTGTCTTGTAGCAGCCATTTGCGCGCCGTGGCGATGACGGCGTCCGACAGGGTGCGCGTGAGCGGCGTCTGGATATCCCAGGCATGCCAGGTCAGGGGCACGTCGAGCGCTTGCCCGGCCGCCACGTCGACCAGCCGGCCGGCGGCCAGCGCCGTTTCCGCCTGCAGCAAGGGTACCATTCCATAGGCATAGCCCGCTTCGATGAAGCGCACGAAGTCGCGCGCCGAACCGAGCACATGGTGCGGATAGCGGCCCGTGTAGCCGAGGCGGTGCTGCAGATAGCGCTCGTGCAGCGCATCCTTGCTGCCAAACGTGATGGCGGGCGCCTGGCTGACGGCTTCCACCGTAAAACCATGGGGAAACCATTGCAGCGCGAACGCGGGTGACGCCACGCACAGGTAGCGCATGCCGCCCAGCGGCGTGGCCGTGGTGCCGGCCACCAGGTCGTTGGCGCTGGTGACGCAGGCAAACACGCGGCCTTCGCGCAGCTGGCTCAAGGTATGGTCCTGGTCGTCGAGGCGGATATCGAGCAGGCAGGACGGCGGCGAGAGCAGCGGCCCCAGCGCTTCCGGAATCCAGGTGGCGGCGCTGTCGGCGTTGACGGCGATGGCCAGCTCCGGCAATTGCGTGGTGGGACCGGGCTGGGCGTCGAGCGCCGCTTCGAGCAGCTTGACTTGCCGGTAATGGGCGATCAGGCGCTGGCCCGCTTCCGTGGGCAGGGGCGGGTGGCTGCGGATGATCAACAGGGTGCCTTCCAGGTTTTCCAGGGTGCGGATGCGCTGCGACACGGCCGGCTGGCTGATCGCCAGCGCCTGCGCGGCCTTTTCAAAGCTGCCCAGGCCAATCACGGCGTCGAGGGCGGCCAATCCACGGTAATCGACGACGCGCATAAGATTCTCTTATATATGGTTAGAATCATTCATTATACTTATATTTACTTTTTCTTTACACTGTTGAAATAGGGTAACAACTCCACTCTCCCGCGCGGTCCCCCTGGTTCCGCACCACCCTCCACCTACCTCTGATGACTTTGCCGTTGCCGGCAGAGCGTGGGCGGCCGTGCGCGTGATGGAAAGCAATAGAAAGGAATCGATATGGACAGCGCAATTTTCTTGAAAGGCATGGGGCTCGGAGCGAGCCTGATCGTGGCCATCGGCACGCAAAACGCATTCTTGCTCAAGCAGGGGCTGAAGCGCCATTACGTGCTCACCTGCATACTCGTCTGTTTGCTGTGCGACGCCATCCTGATCACGGCCGGCGTGGCCGGCATGGGCACTTTTATTGCCGACAATCCTGATTTCCTGCTGTGGGCCAAGGCCGCTGGCGCCACGTTCCTCATCGCCTACGGCTTGCGCGCTGCCAAGTCGGCCTGGCGTCCAACGGCCATGACGGTGTCGGCGGCCAAGTCGCCCGAAGGCTACTGGGCCGTGATTGGCGCGGCGCTGGCGTTCAGCCTGCTGAACCCGCACGCCTTCCTCGACACGGTGATTTTGCTCGGTTCGATCGGCGGCCAGCATGAAGGCGCGGGACGCTTCTACTTTGCCGGTGGCGCCATCATGGCGTCGGCCCTGTGGTTCTTCCTGCTGGGCTTTGGCGCCCGCTATCTGGCGCCCGTGTTTGCCAAGCCCATGGCCTGGCGCGTGCTCGACGGTATTATCGCCCTCGTCATGTGGGCCATCGCCGCCTCGCTGTTCCTGTAATCAGCGGGTCAGGAAGTTCAATACACGGCTGGCCAGCTTGCCATACGGCGGCCACAGCAGTGTCAACGCGCTGTAGCGCGCCTGGTAAAACACGGGACGCAGCTTGCTGAAAGTGTGAAAACCTTCGACGCCGTGGTAGTGGCCCATGCCGGACTCGCCCACGCCGCCGAACGGTAAATCATGCTGGCCCACGTGGTACAGCGCGTCGTTGACGGACACGCCGCCCGACATCACCGTGTCGATCAGCAACTGCACGGTCTGCTTGTCGTTGCTGAACGGATAGATGGCCAGCGGGCGCGGCCCCGCGTTGATGCTGGCGATCACGGCCTCCAGCTTCGTATAGCCGCGCAGCGGCAGGATGGGGCCGAAGATTTCCCGCGTCAGCAGCAGGCTGTCCGCGGGGGCATCGAGCACGATGTGCGGCGCGATCTTGCGCGTGGCGCGGTCCCAGGCCGGACCTGGCAACAGGGAAATCACTTGCGCGCCCCGTTCCCGTGCTTTGTCCAGCGCCTGCAGCAGGCGCTCAAAGGCGGCCTCGTCAATGATGGACGTATAGTCGGGCGTGTCCAGCCGCGGGTAACGCGTGGGCATGATCTGGCGCGCGTGCTCGACGAAGGCGGCGATGCTAGCTTCGGGCAGCCAGGCGTGGTCGACGCTGGTGCAGATTTGCCCCGCGTTCAGGTATTTGACGAACAGGATGCGTTCGGCTGCCGTGCGCAGGGGAAAGTCTGCGCAGACGATGGCCGGCGCCTTGCCGCCCAGTTCCAGGGTCACGGGGCACAGATTGCGCGCGGCCGCCGCCATGACGGCACGGCCCGTCTGGCCGGAACCCGTAAACAGCAGGTGGTCGAACGGCAGTTGCGAAAACGCGATGCCCACGCCACCCGTCTCGTCGAAAAACTGCAGCTTTTCCGGTGGAAAGTAGGCGGGCATGGTGTCGATCAATAGCCGCGCCAGGTGGCGCGAGTTTTCGCTCATCTTGACCATGGCGCGGTTGCCGGCGGCAAAGATGTAGGTCAACGGCACCAGGCTCAGGTTGACGGGGAAATTCCACGGCACGATGACGCCCACCACGCCCAGCGGCTGGGGCAGCACGCGGTTGCGGGCGCCTGGAAAATTGCGCCAGTCCACGCTGCGGCGCTGCGGTTTCATCCATTTTTTCAACTGGCTCAGTACGTGATCGATCCCGTCGATGGCGGGAAAGATCTCCGCCAGCAAGGTTTCGTGGTGGGAGCGGTTGCCATAATCGGCGCTGATCGCCTCGCATAGCGCGTCTGTATGGTCGCGGATGAAGCGCTGCAAGGTTTGCAGGTCGCGTTTGCGCTCGGCGAACGTGGGTAGGGGGTGGGCCAGGCAGGCGGCACGCTGCACGGCCAGGGCTGCAGCCAGTTCGGCGTTCTTCAGCTCCATGTTGTTTGCGACATCAGGCATGTTTCTCCTTGGCCGGCCGGGCAATATGCGCGCCGTTCCAGCACACTATAGTGGACTATGCGGATAAGCGCCGCCGCACGATACGCCGTAAAATGTCCGGCAACTGTACGCTACCCTTTCCAGGAATGCCATGACCCCGACCACGCCAGACTCCCTGCACATCGTGTGCCCCCATTGCGACGCCGTCAACCGCCTGCCGGCCGCCCGCCTGATTGAACAGCCCACTTGCGGCAAGTGCCAGAAGGATTTGTTTACGGGCCAGCCCGTGGACCTGGCCAGCGCCCGTTTCCTCAAGCATATCGAACGCAGCGACATTCCCGTGCTGGTGGATTTCTGGGCGCCCTGGTGCGGCCCGTGCCGCAGCATGGCGCCATTCTATGTGCAAGCCGCCAGGACCCTGGAACCGGCGTTCCGCGTCGTCAAGGTGAATACGGAAGCGTCGCCCGACCTGGGCAGCCGTTTCAATATCCGCAGCATTCCCACGCTGGCCCTGTTTTTGCGCGGCGTGGAAGTGGCGCGCCAGCCGGGTGCCATCGATGCGAATGCCATCATCGCGTGGGCCAGGGATAAAGCCCGTCTTTAAGGCTACGGGAAAACCTTCACTGTTTTTCATTTGACATGTAGTATGGCGCCATATTATATTGCGCCATATGATAAAACTCGAACAGAAATACACGGCCCTGCTCGGTGACGTGCAGCGCCGCGCGCTGGGCGCGGACGCTCCGGCATCCATCGGACGCTTGCGCCTGTGCTTTGAAGTGCTGGGCCTGGCGTCCGCCATCGATGGCGATTGCGCCACGCGCCTGGGCCGGCATGGCTTGTCGGAAGGCAAGTTTGTACTGCTGTCCCTGCTGCGCGACGTGCCCGACGGACTCTCGCCGCACGCACTGGCCGAGCGGGCCGGCGTGACGCGCGGCACCATCACGGGTTTGCTCGACGGCCTGGAACGCGATGGTTTCCTGGCGCGCCACGCGGACCAGGTCGACCGGCGCAAGCTGCTGGTGCGCCTGAGCGCCAAGGGAGCAGCTGCCGCCGCCACCCTGGTCGATGAGCATGCGCAATGGATCGCCAGCCTGTTTGCCGATTTCACGCCGGACGAGATGCGGTTGTTGAGCACGCTGCTGGAAAAAGCCTGGCGCAAGACGGACCGAGGGGCGCCATGAGCCGTGGCGTCGCCGACATCGCTCCCGCGCGCCTGGCCCTGCTGAATGGGGGCAGCGTGGCCAGCGCCACCCTGACGGAAGGGCTGGCCATTGATTTCGCCCAGCTGCTGGCTGCAGCCGTACCCGACATCGGTGCCGCCCGGCTGGAGCGGATGCGCGCGCTGGCCGCCGCCGGCATCACCCGGCGCATGGCCTTGGCGGCGCAATTGCTGCTGGAGGCCAATGTTGACCTGGCTTTGCTGCAAGCGTATCCATCCGACACGGTACGTGGCTGGGCCTGCTTTGTCGTCGCCGCCCAGGCTGGCAGTACCCTGCCGCAACAGCTGGCCGCCATGCGGCCGCTGGCCGACGATGGCCACTTTGGCGTGCGCGAATGGGCCTGGCTGGCGCTGCGGCCCCGTCTGGCCGAGCATCTGCCTGAGGCCATCGCGCTGCTGGCGCCGTGGACGGCGGACCCGTCGGAAAGAGTGCGCCGCTTTGCCTGCGAAGCGCTGCGTCCGCGCGGCGTGTGGTGCGCGCATATCGCCCAATTAAAGGAAGAGCCGCAGCTGGCCTTGCCCCTGTTGCAGCCCTTGTGCGCCGACCCGGCCATCTACGTGCAGGATTCCGTGGCCAACTGGCTCAACGATGCGGCCAAGAGCCAGCCGGACTGGGTACGCAGCCTGTGCGCGCAATGGCTGCTGGAAAGCCCCGTTGCCGCCACGGCACGCATCTGCAAGCGCGCCCAGCGCTCGCTGGCCTGATCATTCATCACCGAAGGAGAAACCATGCATTACCTGTTAGAACTGTACAGCCCGAAACCCGCCTGGCTGGCCCTCGACGGCGCCGCGCGCCAATCGTATTTCGCCACGGTGGGCGCCGGCATGGCCGCCTTGTCCGGCAGCGGCGCCGAAGCGCTGGCCATGGGCGCCGTCGACGGCGGCAAGCTGCACGCGGCTGCCCAGCAATTCTATGCCGTCTGGCGCTTCCCGGACGAGGCGGCACTGGATGCCTTGCTGGCCGGTATCGCCGCCACGGGCTGGCATGATTACTTCGACACCGTCAATGCGGCTGGCCCGGCCGTGGATTTCCCTGCCCACCTGGCGCAGCTGGCGACCGTCTAAGCGTCCGACGTTTTTCCTGCCGCTGCGGTAAAGTTGGTATTTACACGCAAGCCCCGACGTTGATGCCCATCAAACCGCTTTTCACCGTGATGCTTGCCCTGGCGCCCATGCTGGCGTCGGCAGTCCCTGCCAGCCCGCAAGCCCTCGTTGCCGCCGCCCGCAGTCAGGTGGGCGTGACGGTGCAGTACGATCCGCGCTACGAACGCCTGGCCTATCCGGGCGGCGATGTGCCGCTCGAGCGGGGCGTGTGCACGGATGTGGTCGTGCGCGCCTACCGCCAACTGGGGCAGGACTTGCAGGTGCTGGTGCACGAAGACATGCGCAAGGCATGGCAGGTGTACCAGCAGCAGGGGCGCTGGCAGATGAAGGGGCCGGACCGCAATATCGACCACCGGCGCGTGCCGAACCTGGGCACCTACTTTGCCCGCCACGGCACCAGCCTGCCTCCAGCCACGCAAGCGAACGCTTACCGCGCGGGCGACATCGTCACCTGGCGCCTGCCGCGCAACCTCACGCACATCGGCATCGTCAGCGACAAGCAGTCGTGGAGCGGCGTGCCGCTGATCATCCACAACATCGGCGAAGGCGCGCGCGAGGAAAACATTTTATTCAGTTATCCGATCACGGGGCACTATCGTTGGCAGCCCGGTTGGCAACCCCGCTGAGGGGCAGGGGCGCCATGTCTTGCAGGATCGCCAGCACGATGGCCAGCGCCGTGTCGATGTCGAGCTTGTCGATGGCGCCATAGCCGAGGAACAGGCCTTCGTGGCGCGCGGGGCCATGGTAAAAGCTGGCCAGCGCATACAGGCTGACGTCGGCCAGCCGTGCGCGGCGCAGCAATTCGGCGATATCGAGCGGCGCCTGCGCCAGCGCCGCCACGTGGAAGCCGGCGCTGGCGGGCACCAGACGGAACCACGGCGCCAACGGCCCGTTGAACCAGTGCTGCAGCCGTTCGCGCCGCCCCGCATAGATGTCGTGGCAGCGGCGGATATGGCGCAGCAAATGGCCGTCGCCGATGAACTTGGCCAGCGCATGCTGGCCCAGGCTGGCCGTATGGCAATCGCTCAGGTATTTCACCGTCTGCATGGCGGCCACGAGGGCTTGCGGCAGCACCACATAGCCCAGGCGCAGTTCCGGCAGCATGATCTTGGAAAAGCTGCCCACGTGCGCGACGACGCCGTAGCGGTCCATGCTTTGCAGCGCATCCTCGGGCCGGCCTTCGTAGCGGAAGGCGCTGTCGTAATCGTCTTCGATGATGATGGCGCCCAACTGCCGGGCACGCTCCAGCAAGGCATGGCGGCGGGCCATGCTCATCGGCATACCGAGCGGAAATTGATGGGCGGGCGTGACATAGATCAAGCGCGTGCCGTCGGGGATTTGCGCGACGATGAGCCCATCCTCGTCCACTTCGATGCCCACCACGCGCGCGCCCTGGCTGGCGAACACGGCGCGCGCCACCGGGTAGCCGGGTTCTTCCACGGCAACCGTGTCGCCCGCTTCCAGCAGGGTCAGCGCCAGCAGGTGCAGGGCTTGCTGCGCGCCGCTGGTAACGAGTACCTGTTCCTCGGTGCAATGGATGCCGCGGCTGAAGGCGGCATGGCCGGCGATCGCCGCGCGCAAGGCGGGCAAGCCTTCCACGGGGCCATAGCGGCCGCGCGCCTGGTCACCCTGGCGCAGCGCATGCAGCATGCAGGTGCGCCATTCATCCTGCGGGAAGTGCGCGGGCGTGGCGCGCCCGCCGATGAAGGCGTAGCGCGCTGGCGTTTCCTGGCTGGCCCGACGCAGGGGCGTGGGCGTCGCTTCCCAGCGGGCGATGCGCTGCGCGCTGGCCAGCGGCGTGCTCGCATGGCGGCGCTGCGGCGAGGCGTGCGGCGTCTGCACGAAGCTGCCCACGCCGACTTTACCGACCAGCAGCTTTTCGTAAGCGAGCCTCTCATACACGTCGGACACCGTCTTGCGCGACAGGCCCAGCTGGCTGGCCAGCAGGCGCGTGGGCGGCAATTGCTGCCCGTCCGTCAGGCGGCCCGAGCGGATGGCTGCGCTGAGTTGGCGGTACAGCTGGCCGCCCAGGTCGCGCGTGCCGTCGATCAGGATATGTAATTCCATGGGGTATCTGTTGGTGGTCTGCCGTTTTTCGGCAGGATTGGCCTGCCGCGCGCTCTTCTTGCGCTTCTACAATGGAGCATCTCTCATCATCAAGGAATGCATCATGACACAGCAACGACTCGATTTTACACAAGCTTCACCCGACGCCGTCAAGGCCATGTACGCGCTGGAAGCGGCGATTGCCAAGCTGGGGCTGGAACACTCGCTGCTCGAGCTGATCCGCCTGCGCGCCTCGCAAATCAATGGCTGCGCCTTTTGCGTGGACATGCACACGAGCGACGCGCGCAAGGCGGGCGAAACGGAACGCCGCCTGTATGCCGTGTCCGTCTGGCGCGAAACGCCGTTTTTTACGCCGCGCGAGCGGGCCGTGCTGGCCTGGACGGAAGCGCTGACCCTGCTGCCGCAAAGCCAGGCGCCCGATGACGTGTATGCGGCGCTGGCGCAGCAATTGACGCCGGCGGAAATGGTCAACGTCACCCTGGCCATCGGCTCCATCAATACCTGGAACCGCCTGGCCGTGGGCTTTCGCAAGATGCCCGAATAAATCCTGTGTTCGTTCGCGAACAGACGCCTGGCTGGTCCCGGAGTAAGCTGGCGGGACGATTGATCAGCCAGGGAGCAGCCATGCAAGTACCTATCGGAGAAGGCGCCGCAAAGACGCCGCAGCAGGAGGAAGAGGCGCGCCGCGAATTCATCGCCGAACTGTGGCGGCGTTTTGAAACCTTGCAGGAATGGGCCGTCAGCCACTGGCCGGACCAGCAACATCCCTTGAGTTCCGCCGACTTCGTCGAGACGCGCAAGGAGATTTTGAGTTTGCGTTCGCCGGCCGGTTCCTTGAATCAGCCAGTCACGCGCGATGCGGCGGAGCCGGCCCCTGAGCAGGGCGGGGCGCAATATCTGGATGTGACGCCGGCACCGTGGCCGTAGGTCGGATTAGCGGGGCCGCCGAGGCGCTTGCGCGTAATCCGACGTCACCCGTCAACAATGTTGTCGGATTACGGCCCTGCGGGCCTAATCCGACCTACGCTTCAGCCTTGCCCTGCGCAAACACCCAGCAAACCAAACTCACCAGCAATCCCGCCATCACGCCATACGCCAGATTCAGGGCGCTGTCGAACAGCAGCGGCGCCACCAGGCCCGAGACCAGCGCGAACAGCAGCATCTGGATGAAGGACTGCATCGACGAGGCCAGGCCGCTGTTGTTGGGGAAGTGGTTCAGCGCCATCAGGGTCATCGGCGGCATGGCGATCGACAGGGCGAACGAGTAGAAGAACAGCGGCAGCACGGCCCACGGCACTTCGGCGGCAAAGAAGTAGTTGTAGCCGATGTTGGCTGCAGCCGCCACCAGCATCAGGATGAAGCCGGCCCAGATCATCTGGCGTTGGCTATAGCGGTGGGCGATTTTCGCCGACAGGGCCGAACCGAACACCATGCCGCTAATTAAGGGAATGAACAGCCAGGCGAAGGCCGTCTCCGGCAGGTGCAGGATGTTGATGATGAAGTAGGCGGCCGAGCCGATATACAGCGCGAAGCCGCCGAAGGCGGCGCCGATGGCCGTCGACAGCAGCAGGAACTGGCGGTGGCACAGCACTTTCCAGTAATTGACGGCGATGTCGCCCAGGTGGAAGGCGTGGCGCTGCTCCTTCGGCAGGCTTTCCGGCAGCGCGCGCCAGACGACGATGAACATCAGCACGCCGAAGGCCGTGAGGAACCAGAAAATCCAGCGCCAGCCCAGGCTCACCTGCAGCCAGCCGCCCAGCACGGGCGCGATGGCCGGCGCCAGCGCGAACACCATCATGATGTGCGAGAGGATTTTTTGCGCGGCGGCGCCCGAGTAGCGGTCTTGCACGATGGCGCGGCCGATCACGGAACCGGCGCCCGCCGACAGGCCCTGCAGCACGCGCCAGGCCAGCAGCCAGCCCAGCGACGGCGCCAGCGCGGCGCCCACGGAGGCGATCACATACAGCACCAGCGAGACGAGAATCACGGGACGGCGGCCGAACGAGTCGGACAGGGTGCCGTAAAACAGCATCATGAAGGCGAACGTGAACAGGAAAAAGCTCAGGGTCTGCTGCACCAGCAGGGGGCTGGCATTGAAATCTTGCGTGATGGCGGGGAAAGACGGCAGATAGGTGTCAATTGCAAGCGGTCCGACCATCGCCAGGCCCGCCAAAATCCAGGTTAATAATTTAGTCATGTTGAAGAGTGTTTTTGTTAGTCCGTCATTTTACGCTAGCGGCGGGAATCGGGTCCGGTGTCGCGGCGGCTGGCCATCCATATGCGTTTTTCGCATATCAAACCTCGCAATTCTTCGTTGGCTTTGCCTGTCTGCGCCGTTAAGCTGGGGCGACCCGGCCTGTTTGCCGTTTTCTGGAAGTGATACGCCATGCACAGTATTTATCCCGCGGCGCCCGCCGACGACACGGCCCAGTGGAACCTGGGGCCTGTGATCCAGGCGCTGCGCAGCTCGCGCGAAGACAAGCACAAGATCCGCCATAACGGCAGGGTGCGCGAACTGCCGTCGCGCGAAGCGCTGACCACCATCGTCAACGGCCTGTCGGCGGCGCTGTTTCCCACGCATTACGGGCGGCCGAATCTGACCGATGAAAGCATCGACTATTTTGTCGGCGACACGCTCAACACTACCCTGAACCGCCTCAGCGAGCAGGTGCGGCGCGGTTTGCTGTTCTCCGCTCCGGCTCACGCCGTGCCGGCCGGCGATGAGGGTGATGGCGCCAGCGACGACGCGGCCCTGGCGCAGCAGGCGCGCGACATCACGCGCGCGTTTGCCGCCAGCCTGCCCGATATCCGCGCCCTGCTGGTGTCGGACGTGCAGGCCGCCTATGCGGGCGACCCGGCCGCCACCTCGGTGGCCGAGATCATGCTGTGCTATCCGGGTACCATCGCCATTTTGTACCACCGCCTCGCGCACCGGCTGCACGCGCTCGGCGCGCCGTTCCTGGCGCGCCTGATCGCCGACATCGCGCACACGCTGACGGGCATCGACATCCACCCGGGCGCGCACATCGGCGCATCCTTCTTCATCGACCACGGCACGGGCGTGGTGATCGGCGAGACGGCCATCATCGGCCAGCGCGTGCGCCTGTACCAGGCCGTCACGCTGGGCGCCAAGCGTTTTCCGGCCGACGCTTCCGGCGCGCTGATCAAGGGCACGCCGCGTCACCCCATCGTCGAGGACGACGTGGTCATCTACGCGGGCGCGACCGTGCTGGGGCGCATCACCATCGGTGCGGGATCGACCATCGGGGGGAATGTGTGGCTGACGCAGAGCGTGCCGCCTGAGAGTAACGTATCGCAGGCGCAGATGCGCAACGATTGAGAAGAGTGAAAGGGAAAACGAACCCCAGCGCAGAAACTGGGGTCGTACCCTGAGGGTACGACCCCGGTATTTGCGGTTGGGTTTACTTCACCGTCAGCGCTTCATAGCGCGCCACGGGCACGCCATCCTTCAGCAGCAGCAATTCCTGGTCGGCGTAGCGGTAGCCATTGACTTCGCCCAGGGTGGTCAGGAGCTCGCGTTCGAGGTCCATGTCCTGCGGCTGGCACATCATCATGGTGCCGGCCATCTGTGCAAAGTTCAGGGTGCTGACGCCATCGCTGGTGTAGCCGCCCATCATCTGGTTGCAACCGCTATGGCCACTGGCGCGGCCTTCGGCCAGCAGCAGCGTCACGTCGCGTTGCTCGGGCGCCTTGCGCACGATTTTCTTGCCCTTCAATTCCTTCAGCTTCCACTGCGTGCCCGTCAGCTTGGGCGCCGGCTTGGCGGGCGAAGTGGCGCCTGGCGCGGCGGCGGCGGCGTCGCTGCGCACGGGCGTTTGCGCACAGCCGGCGGTGATGGCGACGATGGCGGCGAGGGGAATCAATCTGGCGAGTGTGAACATGGCATTTCCTGGTTAAAGTGATAGCCGCCAGCGTAGCAGATCGGCGCCACGCCAGCGTGCACGGTTGACAAGCCTACCGCTCCTGCTCCAGCCGCGCCTCAAGCAAGGTGCGCGCCGCCGCCACATAGGCGTGGCAGGCCTGCGGGTCGACAAAGGCGTCGCTGCCGGCCGTGGCGCTCGCTTCCAGCCGCTCCCACAATTGCGACGCTTCCGGATGCGCCGAAATGAGTACGTCGCAGGGCAGTTTTTCCAGGGTCTCGAAGCTGTGGCGCAAATCCGCCAGGGCGTTCGGATACTCGCTGCTGGCGCTGAACTTGAAGCCGGGACGCGAGACGGCGTTGATGCTGTCCGCGTACACCATGTTCAGGCAGCGGGGGCCGTCGCACGATTGCCACGTCCAGCTCAGGCCTCCGGGCGTGTGGCCCGGCGTGGCGTGCGCCGTCAGCTTGACGGGGCCGACGTCGAAATGGCCGCCGTCGCGCGCCAAACGCATGTCCTTCACGGGCGAGTACTTGGGCAGCGCGTGGTATTGCGGATCGTCCGGCCCCACTTCGCCCGACGCCAGGTCCAGCGCCGCCGACGGGCTGGCGGCCACCAGCGCATTGCTGCGCCGCTGCAGTTCGGCCAGGCCGCCCGCATGGTCGATGTGGCCGTGTGAATTGAGTATCAGCTTGACGTCTTCGATGCGCAAGCCCAGGGTGGCGATATTGGCGATGATCTTGGGCGCCGATTCCGGCAAGCCGCCGTCGATCAGCACGTGGCCCTGCGGCGACGTGATGAGCACGGAACTGAGGCCTTTCACGCCCACATAATAGGTATTGCCGAAGATGCGGAACGGCGCCTGGTCCGCATTCCAGGTAGCGCAGACGTCGCAGCCCGGCGTCGGCGGCGTGGCTGGCGTCTGCGCGAATGCCAGGCAGCCATGGCCTGCCAGCAGCGCCAGTGCCAGCGCGCGTGTAAGAGTGAGGGGCATTGCAATCCTTATCCGTGTTGCCAAGGTGGCGTATGCTGACACGGAACGGAGCTGGACGCAAACGCATCCTTGCATGCATAGCTGCTGGCGAAGCGGATGTTCAGGCCGCAGCCAAGGTGGCGCTGCCGGGCGCGATGCTGACCTGGCGGCCCGCGTGACCGGCGGGCAGGCGCGGGCCATGACCAAACACCTTGTGGCGCAGGGTGCCTTCCTCGTAACGCGTGCGATAGCGGCCGCGCCGCTGCAGTTCCGGCACGATGTGGGTCACCACGTCGGCCATGCTGTCGTGGGCCACGGCGAAGGCCAGATTGAAGCCGTCGATGCCCGTCTCGTCCAGCCACGCTTCCAGCTGGTCGGCCACCTGGCGCGCGTCGCCGACGAGCACCGGGCCGCGCCCGCCCAGGCCGATGTATTCGGCGGCCTCGCGCACCGTCCACGTGCGGTCCGGGTCGGCCTGGCTGAACGAGGCCAGCGCCGAGCGGCCGGCCGGCGAATCGATGTAGTCGATGGTAGCGTCGAGCGGGTAGCGGCTGAAATCGACGCCCGTCCATCCCGACAGCAGCACCAGCGCCGCCTCGATATTCACGTGGCGCAGGTAGTCGGCGTGCTTGGCGCGCGCTTCTGCTTCCGTGGCGCCCGTGATGACCAGCGCCTGCGCGTAGATCAGCAGCGCATCGCCATCGCGCCCGCTTTGCCGCACGGCGGCGCGCAGGTCGTCCGCATAGCGTTTCACTACCGTCTTGCTGGGGCCACTGACAAACGTCGCTTCCGCGTGGCGCGCCGCAAAGCGCGTGCCGCGCGGCGAGGTGCCCGCCTGGTACAGCAGCGGCGTGCGCTGTGGCGACGGCTCGCACAAATGGATGCCGGGCACCTGGTAGTGGCGCCCGGCATGGTTGATCGGATGCACCTTGGCCGGATCGGCGTAGATGCCGCGCGCCTTGTCGTTGACGACGGCATCGTCGTCCCAGCTCTTTTCCCACAGCTTGTAGACGACGTCGAGGTATTCGTCGGCCAGGTCGTAGCGTTCGTCGTGGCCCAGCTGCTGGCTCAGGCCCAGGTTGCGCGCGGCGCTGTCCAAATAGCCGGTGACGATATTCCAGCCGATGCGCCCTCCCGTCAGGTGGTCGAGGGTGGAAATGCGCCGCGCGAACGTGTACGGATGCTCGTAGGTGAGGGCGCAGGTAACGCCGAAACCCAGGTGCGTGGTGGCCTGCGCCATGATGGGCACGAGGGCCAGCGGGTCGTTCAGCGGCACCTGCACGCCGTGTTCCAGGGCCGCATCGAGGCTGCCCCGGTACACGTCATACACGCCCAGCACGTCGGCGAGAAAAACCGCGTCGAACAGGCCCGCTTCCAGCAGCCGCGCCAGTTCCGTCCAGTGTTCGGGGTCGGTATAGCGGTGGCTGCGGTCGCGCGCATGCGTCCACAGCCCCGGCGACTGGTGGCCGACGGTATTCATCTGGAAGGCGTTGAAGCGTATCGTCTTGGCCATGGCTTATTTGGCCGCCGTCTGCAAGGCTTGCTGGTAGTCGGGTTTCGAGTAGCCGGCAAAGTGTTTATTTGTGATGTCGAGGAATTCGCGCGAGCGGTAGGCGGCCGCCAGGTCCTTGGCGAACTGCTTGTCCTTGTCGGCCGTGCGGATGGCCACCAGGTTGATGTAGTTGGGCGAGATTTTCTCGGCCACCAGCGCCTCCGTCAGCTTCAGCCCCGACGCCAGCGCGTAATTGCCGTTGATGAAGGAGTAGTCGGTGTCGCCCAGCGAGCGTGGCAGCTGCGCCGCTTCCAGCGGCAGCAGCTTGATTTTCTTCGTGTTGACGGCGATATCCTTTTCCGACGCGCGCACGGGGTCGAAGCTGGCGCGCAGCTTGATCCATCCCAGCTGGTCGAGCAGCACCAGCGCGCGCGCCTGGTTGGTCGGATCGTTCGGCAAGCCCACCGTCGTGCCTTCCTTCACGTCGTCCAGGGTCTTGTGCTTCTTGCTGTAGATGGCAATCGGCGCCGTGGGGATGGTGATCAGGTCCGTCAGGGCCAGCTTGTGTTCCAGCGCGAATTTCTTCAGGTAGACGATGTGCTGGAAGACGTTGGCGTCCAGCGAACCCTCGGCCAGCGCGAAGTTCGGCTGGATGTAGTCATTGAATTCCACCAGCCTGACCTTGTAGCCCTGCTTTTCCAGTATCGGCTTGATGCCCAGCTTGATCTGGTCCGCGTACGGCCCGGCGCTGGTGCCGATGGTGATGTCTTTCGGGTCCTTGGCGTGGGCGAAGCTGGCCGTCAAGGCGAGGGTCAGGGCGCTGAGGAGGATGCTGCGGCGGGCGATGGTCATGCGGGCTCCTTGGTGAGTGAATTATGAATATGCCGTCGGCTCAGGCACCGTGCCTGTCAAGGCAAAGCGTCCCAGGTCGCGCAGCTTGTAGTCGATGGGGTCGTGCAGGGTATGCACGCGCACGTTGCGCCAGTAGCGGTCGAAGCCGTACTGGGCCGAGGTGGAGCGGGCGCCCGTCAGCTCGAACATCTGGCTGCTGATCTCCAGTCCCGCCTTGTGCGCCAGGCACTTGGCTTCGGCCACGGCCACGGCCAGCAAGCCCCGTTCGCGCGCCGTCACCAGCGCGCCCTTGCGGAACACCTTTTCCAGTTCCTGCGCCGCCGCGTCGGCCAGCACTTGCGCGGGGCGCAGCAAGAGCCACAGCTGGCCGTAGCGGTGCTGCACCAAAGGGTCGTCCGTTGCCCTGGCCACGCCCGAGGCAAACCAGGCTTTCGCCTGCTCGTCCGTGTAGCGGCGCGCCGCCTCGAACGCGCCTTCGGCGATGCCCAGATATAAATTGGCCATGATCAGCTGCGCGATCTGCGAGCGCACGGTCGCTTGCGGCGTGGCGGCCTGCGCGGGCGCCTGCAGCACCAGCGCGTGGGGCAGGGCGACCGCCTGGAAATGCACATTGCCGCTGTCCGTCTGGCGCTGGCCGAAGGCGTCCCAGTCCGCCTGCACGGTCACGCCATCCTGGCGCGTCGGCAGGGCGGCGATCAGCGCCGTCTGCGTGGGTGCGTGCCAGGCGGAGACGGTCAGCCAGTCGGAACCGACCGAGCCGGAAGAAAAGCTCTTGATGCCGTCGAGGATAAAGCCACTGTTGGTGTCGCTGGCCGTGACTCGCTTGTCGAGGGGATTCAAGGCATTGCCCCAGAACAGGCGCTCGTCGACGGTCAGGGTGAGCAGGCGGCGCTGCTGTTGCGCGCTGCCATACAGCTGCAGGCCGGCCAGCTGCAGATGGTGGAAGCCGAAGACATGCGCCAGCGCGCTGTCGGCGCGCGCCAGGATGCGGATCACCTGGTACACGAGGGGCCACGAAGCGCCCTGGCCGCCGAATTCCACGGGGATCGACAAGGTCAGCAAGCCTGACTCGCGCAGCCATTCACGCTCCCGCGCCGCATGGCCGCCCGCCTGGTCGCGGGCATTGGCCGTTTCGGCCAGGCGCGCGGCCAGCGCGGTGGCGACGTGGATGGCGTCCTGCAAGGGTTCCGGCACGGGCGACAGGGGAAGGGTGGCATGGAGTAAAGCGCTAGGCATGAGTGACATTCCAGAAAGACGATGAGGCCGATATTGCACCGCCAGGCGCGTGCCGTACACGAAGAAAACCGCGCATGGATATGCGAAAAAAGCCGCGCAGGTTCCTGTGCCATGGCGCGCGGGGCGTCAGGATCGGATAGTCAAAAAACGCATATCGAAGCGCGAAAGCATTCGTTTTGCCGGGCGGCTGATGGCGATAGGCTGCAAGCATCCGAGCAACGCCACTTTCGACCACCTACAGGGACGGGCATCACATGAGCATCTTGTTATTGGGCGGTAGCCCGCAACTCCCATCGAGTTCCAGTCGCCTGCTGCTGCATATCGGCGAGCAGCTGGCGCTGCAGGGCCACAGCTACGCCAGGCTGCATGTGCGCGACCTGCCGGCGCGTGCCTTGCTGCTGGCCGACTACGACGACGTGGCGATTGCCCGCGCCGTGCGCGCCGTGGCCGACGCCGATGCCATCGTGATCGCCACGCCCATCTACAAGGCGTCGTATACGGGGCTGCTGAAAGCCTTCCTCGACCTGCTGCCGCAAGATGGCCTGGCCGGCAAGCTGGTGCTGCCGCTGGCCACGGGTGGCGGCCATGCCCACACCCTGGCGCTCGACTATGCGCTGCGCCCCGTGCTGCATGCGCTGGGCGCCAAGCAGGTGTTCACCAGCATTTATGCGAATGCACAGCAGCTGGCGTGGCACGAAGAGCGGGGCCTGAGCCTGGACGCGCCGATTGCCGAACGCGTGCAGGCCGGCATCGAGGAGCTGTCTACCGGCCTGTTCGTGCTGCAGGGCCGGCGTCCGCCCGCGCCAGCAGAGGTCCCGCATCCCGTGCGTTCGCTGCAAGACCAGCCATACGCTCCCCTGTTTCAAGCCGCCTGATTATTTATTACTTACCAACCAAGGAAGCACCATGACACACCGCCACGCACAACGACTCTCGCGCCGTACCACTTTGGGCCTGCTGTTTGCCGCTGCCGCCGGCGTGATGACGGCCGGCATGCCGGCCGCGGCGCTGGCGCAGGCCAAGGGGGAGGTCCAGGTGCGTATTGGTTATCAGAAATACGGCACCCTGACCTTGTTGAAGGGGCGTGGCACCCTGGAAAAACGCCTGGCCGAACAGGGCGTGGGCGTGAAATGGACGGAGTTCCCGGCCGGCCCCGTGCTGCTCGAAGGCTTGAATGTGGGCAGCATCGATTTCGGCACCGTGGGCGAAGCGCCGCCGATCTTTGCGCAGGCGGCCGGCGCCAACCTGGTGTATGTCGGCAATGAGCCGGCGTCGCCGGCCAGCGAAGCCATCGTCGTGCCCAAGGGTTCCGGCCTGCGCACCCTGGCCGACTTGAAGGGCAAGAAAATCGCCCTGAACAAGGGCTCGAACGTGCATTACCTGCTGTTGAAAGCGCTGGAAAAGGCCGGCGTCGCGTATGCCGACATTCAGCCCGTGTTCCTGCCGCCGGCCGATGCGCGCGCCGCTTTTGAACGGGGCAGCGTGGATGCCTGGGCCATCTGGGACCCCTTCCTGGCGGCCGCCGAAAAGCAGCTGGGCGCGCGCGTGCTGGCCGACGGCAAGGGCCTGGTGGCGAACTACCAGTTCTACCTGGCCTCGCGCACGTATGCGGAAAAGCATCCCGAGATCCTGCGCATCGTGCTCGACGAAGTGGCCAAGGTCGATGACTGGGGCCGCAACAACCCGGACGAAGTGGCGACGATTTTGTCGGCGCAGACTGGGCTGAGCAAGGATGTCGTGGCGCTGGCCGCCTCGCGCTATGCGTATGGCGTGAAACCCGTTTCCGTTGACGTCATCGCTTCGCAGCAAAGGGTGGCCGACGCCTTTTCCAGCCTGAAGCTGATTCCGAAACCGATCGTTGTCAAGGACGCGCTGCTGCCGGCGCGCCAGCTCGCTACCAGCACAAAATAAGGAACAAATATCATGTCATTGAATGTCTTCTGGTTCATCCCCACCCACGGCGACAGCCGCTACCTGGGCACGTCGCAGGGCGCGCGCCCCGTCGATGCCGATTATTTGCGCCAGGTGGCCGTGGCCGCCGACACGCTCGGCTACGACGGCGTGCTGCTGCCCACGGGCCGCTCCTGCGAAGACGCCTGGGTGGTGGCGTCGTCGCTGATCAGCGTGACGCAAAAGCTCAAGTTCCTCGTCGCCGTGCGGCCCGGCCTGTCCACGCCGGGCCTGGCCGTGCGCATGGCGTCCACCTTCGACCGCCTGTCGAACGGGCGCCTCTTGATCAACGTCGTCACGGGCGGCGACCAGGGCGAGCTGGAAGCGGACGGCCTGTTTGCCGACCACGCCAAGCGCTACGAAATTTCCGATGAATTCATCAAGGTGTGGCGCGCCACCCTGGCGGGTGAGGGCGGCGCGGCCGGCTACGATTTCGAGGGCAAGCATATCCAGGTCAGAGGCGCGAAAACCCTGTACCCGCCCGTGCAGAAACCGTATCCGCCGCTGTATTTCGGCGGCTCGTCGGAGCCCGCGCATGAACTGGCGGCCGAGCAGATGGACGTGTACCTGACCTGGGGCGAGCCGCCCGCCGCCGTCGCCGAGAAAATCGCCGACATCCGCGCGCGCGCGGCAAAAAAAGGCCGCACGGTCCGGTTTGGCATCCGATTGCACGTGATCGTGCGCGAAACGAACGAAGCGGCCTGGCGCGCGGCCGATGAACTGATCAGCCATCTGGACGACGACATCATCGCCAAGGCGCAGGCGGCCTTCGGCAAGATGGATTCCGTGGGCCAGCAACGGATGGCGGCCCTGCATGGCGGACGGCGCGACAAGCTCGAAGTGTCGCCGAATCTGTGGGCCGGCGTGGGCCTGGTACGCGGCGGCGCGGGCACGGCCCTGGTGGGCGACGGTCCGACCGTGGTGGCACGCATGCAGGAATACGCGGACCTGGGCATCGACACCTTCATTTTCTCGGGCTATCCGCACCTGGAAGAATCGTACCGCTTCGCCGAACTGGTGTTCCCGCTGCTGGGCAAGGGCAAGGCCGTGGGTGAGCAGTCACTGACGGGGCCTTTCGGCGAAATCATGGCCAGCAATATCGTGCCGGCCGCGCCACAGAAAAAGGCGGCCTGAGATGGCGACGGCCACCGTCAAGCATCCGCCCGGCACGCCATGGCGCAATGCATTGGCGCCGTGGGCCTTGCCCGTGGCGCTGCTGCTGGCCTGGCAACTGGCCGCGCAGTGGGGCTGGCTGTCGAGCCGCATCCTGCCCGAGCCGTGGGCCGTGGCGAAGGCCTTCTGGCACCTGGCCGCGTCGGGCGAATTGTGGCTGCACCTGAAAACGAGCTTGTGGCGCGCGACGCTCGGTTTCGCCATCGGCGCGGGACTGGGCTTGCTGCTGGGCCTATTGACGGGCAGCTTCCGCCACGCGGAAACCCTGCTCGACACGACATTGCAAATGGTGCGCAACATCCCGGCCCTGGCCCTGATCCCGCTGGTGATCCTGTGGTTCGGCATCGACGAGACGGCGAAACTGTTTCTGCTGGCCGTCGGCGTGTTCTTTCCCGTCTACCTGAACACCTTCCACGGCATCCGCTCGGCCGACCAGGGCTTGATCGAAATGGCGAAAAGCTATGGCTTGTCCGGCTGGCCCCTGTACCGCGACGTGATCCTGCCGGCCGCCATGCCCTCCATTTTAGTTGGCGTGCGCTTTTCGCTGGGTCTCGTGTGGGTGCTGCTGATCGTTGCCGAAACCATCTCGGCGCAGGCCGGCATTGGCTACATGACCATGAATGCGCGCGAATTTTTGCAAACGGACGTGGTGCTGGTGGGGATTTTGCTGTACGCCTTGCTGGGCAAGCTGGCCGATTTATTCTCGCGCCGGCTGGAACGCCACTGCCTGCGCTGGAATCCCGCCTACCGATAATGAGGAAAGAAAAAACCATGCTGCTCGCCCCCATCCAGATCGAAACGGATTTTTTGTCGCACTTCGTGCAGTACGACCCGGCCAGTGCGCCGCCGCAGGCGAAGGTAGCTCCGCAGGCTCCCTTGCAGCGCAGGGGCGTGCCGCTGGAACTGACGAACCTGAGTAAATCCTACACCAGCCGGTCCGTGCTGAACAACGTCGACCTGCAGCTGGAAGCGGGAGAATTCGTCGCCATCGTGGGGCGCAGCGGCTGCGGCAAGAGCACTTTGCTGCGCGCGATCGCGGGGCTGGAAAGCATCGATGAAGGCGGGGTCGCCATCGGCAGCGGCGTGGGCGCGCCCGACATCCGCATCATGTTCCAGGAGTCGCGGCTGCTGCCGTGGAAAACGGTGCTCGACAACGTGGCCTTGGGGCTACCCCGCTCCGTCGGCGCGGCGGCCGCCTCGCTGTGGACGGTGGGCCTGGCCGAGCGGGCGGACGACTGGCCGGCGGCCCTGTCGGGCGGGCAGAAGCAGCGCGTGGCGCTGGCGCGCGCCCTCGTGCACGAGCCGCAACTGCTGCTGCTCGACGAGCCATTGGGCGCGCTCGACGCCCTGACGCGCATCGAGATGCAGCAGCTGATCGAGTCGCTGTGGCTGGCGCGCGGGTTCACGGCCGTGCTGGTGACGCACGACGTGGCCGAAGCGGTGGCGCTGGCCGACCGGGTGCTGCTGATCGAGGAGGGGCGGATCACCCTGGACGTGCGGGTGGACTTGCCGCGCCCCCGTCAGCGCGGCCATGCGGCTTTCGCCGCGCTGGAGCAGGCTATCTTGTCGCGGGTGCTGCAGCAGCATGGTCAGATGACTGCGCCAGCACGATGAAACCATCGTTATCGACGGTCGCCACGATGTTCTCATAGCTGGCGATGGCCGGATGGCGCGTGGCCAGCGGGTGCGCATGCGTGGCGGTGACCACCATGATTTTCGCTCCCGCCGCTTCGCCCGCCTCGATGCCGACGGACGCATCCTCGAACACCAGGCAATCGACGGGCGCCACGCCCAGTTTTTCCGCCGCCAGCAGGTAGCAATCGGGTTTTGGTTTACCCGCCTTGACGTCTTCCGCCGTCACCATGATGGCGGGAATGGGCATGCCGGCCGCCTTCAGGCGCGCCGTCGCCAGCGCGCGCGGCGCCGAGGTGACGATGGCCCATTGCGCGGGCGGCAGCGACTGTAAAAAGCGCAGCGCGCCCGCGATTTCAATAATCCCTGCCACATCGATGATTTCCGCATCCGTGATGCCCTGTGACTCGCGCTGCGCATCGACGCCGGGCAAGCGCAGTCTGGCGATGGTGTCGACCGAGCGCGCGCCGTGGATGGTGGGCAGAAAGGCCGCTACATCGAGGCCCTGGCGCTGCGCCCAAGTGCCCCAGATGCGTTCGGCGGCGGCGATGGAATTGATGACGGTGCCGTCCATGTCAAACAGAAAAGCCCGATAGCGGCCGGCGGCCGATGGTGGCGGTGGTGAAAACGGCGAGGGCAGTGCGGACATGGCTTCCTTCCTGATGATGGGCTGGAAGCCATTGTAACGGCAGTCGATTTTTATTTCACAGGTAGACCGATTCAAAACGGGCCACGGGCGCGCCATCCTTGAGCAGGATCAGCTTCTCGCCCTCAAGCTGGTAGCCCGTCACGCTGTTCAAATTGGCCAGCACCGCGCTTTCCAGCTGCATCAGGGGCGGCGGGCAGGCCATGCGCGTGCCCGCCAGTTGCGTGAAACGCAGGGCCGTGCCGGCCAGCGTATAGCCGCCCATCACGCGGTTGCAGCCCGTGAAACCGGTAACCTTGCCATCGTCGCTGAGGGTGATGCGCACTTCGCGCTCCTGCTGCGGCGCCATCGTCACGGGGGCGCCATCGAGCTGCGTCAGCTTCCAGTAGGTGTTCGTCAGGCTGGCCTGCGGCGCCAGGCCGTTGTCTGGCTTGGCGCTGTCGCTGGTGGTGGCGCAGCCGCCGGCCATGGCGATGGCGGCGGCAAGCGGCAGGTATTTGAGACGATGCGTCAGGCGATGCAGCATGGGATGCTCCTGTGAGGGGGAATGCCCGCACATTAGCAGATTTTTCGTGCCGGCCAGCGTACCGTAGCGGCGATTGCTTTCCATTTTGCCAGCCTTGGCATTAAACTCATGCTTTCTGCTGTTTCAACCTTGATCGGGGAGCCGGGCCGATGCTGCAAGCGCAAACGCTGGATAATCGACTGGTCGCCACCACTGGCGACGACGTGCTGGTCGACCGCATCGTGCCCGGCGCGCCGTTGGTCATCGCCTTCGGCTTCGTCTCGTGGACCACGCGTCCCGCCTTCGATTTTTACGGACGCCTGAGAAAGCTGGAGCAGGTCAGCGGGCAGCCGCTGAACAAAATCCTCGTGCGCGATTCGGGCAATGCCTGGTATCACCGCCAGATCGCGGGCCTGGGTAATCACGTGGATGAAACGGCGCAGGCCCTGCGCGAGCTGGTGCGCCGCATCGCGCCAAGCCAGGTCACTACCCTGGGCCAGTCCATGGGCGCATATGCGGCCGTCATGTTTGGCTTGCTGCTGGACGTGCAGCAGATCGTCGCCTTTGGCCCCTTGTCCTTCCTCGACGTGCAGCAGGCGCGTTTGTACCATGAGCTGCGCTGGCTGCCCGTGATGGAATCGCTGGCGCAGGATCCACCGCCGTCCGGCTATTACGACCTGGCGTCCCTGTGCCGCGCCAGGGCGACGGATAAAACGCAGCTGCACCTGCTGTTCGGCACGCGGCCTGACGCGGCCAGCTCTGGCGCCAGTGCCAGCGAATCGGTGAATCTCGACGCCATGCACGCGCAGCGCCTGGCCGCCTTCGGCCGCTGCACCCTGCACCCGTTTCCCCAGTCGGGCCACGCGGTGGTGCAGCACCTGATCGACACCAAACGGATCAACGGCTTGCTGGCCCGCTGCATACTCGGTCTCACGCTGGAAGATGAACCGATGCCGGAGATCGGCGCCGCCTGGCAGGACTGGGTGGCGGAAAACCTGCGTTTGGGCTGCGCCGGCGAACAGCTGGTCGCGGTGCTGCAGCAGCACGGCTTTTCGCCGGCCAGCAGCATGGCGGCCGTGGAGGCGGCCCGCGCCGCGCCGAAAGCTCCATGACGCCGCAGTTCGAACTCGACACCCTGAAAATCCGCCTCGCCGCGCCTGAACTGGCGGCGCTCGACTTGCGCGTGCGCGTGCAGCGCGCGCTGCGCCAGCTGATACTCGATGGCGTGCTGGCGCCCGGCCTGCGCCTGCCGGCCACGCGCGCGCTGGCGCAATCGCTGGGCGTGTCGCGCGACACGGTGGAAATGGCGTACGCGCAGCTGCGTCTCGATGGCTACATCGAGCGGCAGACGGGGTCGGGCAGTTTCGTGTCGGCGACGATAGGCGCGAGCTTGCTGGGCAAGTCGTCGTCGGCATTGCAGCCCGCGTCCGCGCAGCCGGTGGCCCTCAGCGCGCGCGGTGCGCACATCCTTGCCAGCGGCGGCGTGGCCGACCAGCAGAGCGTCAAAGCTTTCGCCACGGGCTTGCCGGAAACGCGCGCGTTTCCGCTCGCCGTGTGGGAGCGCTTGCGGCGCCAGGCGGCCGGCGAACGCCAGGCCGGCATGCTGCTACACGGCGACCCGCAAGGCGCGGAGCCTTTGCGGCAAGCCATCGCCGACTATGTGAACCTGGAGCGGGGCGCGCGGGCCACGGCGGATCAGGTGCTGGTCTTGAGCAGCACGCGCCAGGCCATGTACCTGTGCGCGCAGGTGCTGGCCGACGCGCATGGCCCGATATTGATGGAAGATCCCGGCTATTTTGGCGCGCGCAAGGCGTTCGAGATGGCGCAATTGCAGGTCGTACCCGTGCCGGTCGACGCGCAGGGCTTGTCCATCGACCACCTGCGGGCGGACCGCAGCGGCGCCAACACGGTGTACGTCACGCCGTCGCATCAATACCCGACGGGCGTCACGCTGGCGCTCGAGCGCCGCCTGGCCCTGACGGCCTGGGCCGCCGAGCGCCAGGGCTGGATCATCGAAGACGATTACGACAGCCAGTTTCATTACGCGGGCTTGCCGACGGCTTGCGTGCAGGGACTCGACACGCGGCGGCGCACGATCTATCTGGGCACCTTCGCCAAGTCGCTGTATCCGGGCCTGCGCATCGGCTACATGGTGCTGCCGCCCGCGCTGGTGAAACCGATGACCTATGCGCGCAGCATCCTCGACGGCCATACGCCGCAACTCGATCAGCTGACACTGGCCCGTTTCATCGCCGACGGCCATTTCGCGGCCCATGTGCGCGCCATGCGCAAGGTCTATGCCGTGCGCCGCGATGCGATGGCGCAGGCCGTGCGGCGGCACTTGCCGCACGTGGTCACGGCGCAGCTGCCGCCGGGCGGCTTGCAACTGCCGTGTTTGCTGCACGAGGGCAGGGACGAGCTGGACACGCTACGCCGGGCGGCCCAGGCGGGCATCGTGCTGCCCGGTCTGAGCCGGCTGTATGCGACGCCGCCGGCGCGTGGCGGCTGGCTGCTGGGCTTTGCGGCGCTCACGCCGCACGAGATCGACAGCGGCATCGTCCGTCTGGCGCGCGCGCTGGCGTGATGCCGTCAAAATGGTCTGTTGTGTGGGCTTGAATTGGCCTGTTTGAGCAGTCCATGTGGCCGTTAAGATGCTCCCTTTCAATGGCAGGGGCATACACATGACGACAACCACGACGACGGCCGCCAGGGTCGACCGGCTGCGTTGGCGCGATCTCGCTTCCCCCACGCTGGCCGCCTGCATCTCCGTCCTCGTCAACTATGGCGGCACCTTCGTGCTGGTGTTCCAGGCGGCCCAGCTGGCCCAGCTCAGTGCGGCGCAGACGGCGTCCTGGGTCTGGTCGCTGAGCATCGGCGTGGGCGTGACGGGCATCTGGCTCAGCTACCGCTACCGCGCGCCCATCATCACGGCCTGGTCCACGCCCGGCGTGGCCTTCCTGGCCACCGTCATGCCGCACACGCCGTATGCCGAGGTGATCGGCGCCTACATGGTGTCCGCGCTTGCTTTCATCCTGCTGGGAATGTCCGGCGCCTTCGAGCGCCTGGTGCGGCTGATACCGGGCGGCATCGCCGCCGGTTTGCTGGCCGGCATCTTGCTGCAGTTTGGCGTGAACGCGTTTGGCGGCGCCAGCGCCGACCCGCTGCTGGTGGCGGTGCTGCTGCTGTCGTACGCCGTGCTGCGCCGCTTCACGGCACGCTTTGCCGTGGTGGGCATCATGCTGATCGGCCTGGGCCTGCTGCTGGCGCAGGGGCGCATCGATGCGCACGGCATCGAACTGGCCCTGGCCGCGCCCGTGTTCGAGATGCCGCGCTTTTCCGTGGCGTCGCTGCTGGGCGTGGCGCTGCCGCTGTTCCTGATCACCTTGACGGGCCAATACATGCCCGGCATGCTGGTGCTGCGCAATGACGGCTACCCCGTCAGCGCCAATCCGATTTTGACGGTGACGGGACTCGGTTCGCTGCTCATGGCGCCGTTCGGCGCGCACGCCTTCAACGTGGCCGCCATCACGGCCGCGATCTGCACGGGCAAGGATGCGCACGCGGACCCGTCGAAACGCTATATCGCCGGGCTGGCTTGCGGCGTGCTGTACATCCTGGTGGGCGCCTTCGGCGTCACCCTGGCCAGCCTGTTCATGGTCTTGCCGCGCAGTTTCATCACGGCGCTGGCGGGCCTGGCCCTGCTGGGCTCCATCGGCAACAGCCTGGCGCAGGCGATGGCGGACGTGCGCATGCGCGAAACGGCCTTGATCACTTTCCTGGCGACGGCGGCGAACGTGACCCTGCTGGGCGTGGGCGGCGCCCTGTGGGGGCTGGCGGCCGGACTGGCGGCGCATGGGCTGATGCATGGCTGGCGCAAGGCGGCATAGCAAGACAGGTTGCCCGTTTTGCCAGCCGCCGCATACAATTGCTGCGCCCGTGCCCGTTGGCACCGTACTTTTCCCGATGTGAACGATGGCCGAGTTGAGCTCCCTGGCGCATGGCCTGGCGATTTTTGCGCTGGCCGCCGGCTGGGTGTGAATGTTTATTAATTAATGAAAAGCGAGAAAGCGATGCCTGTCAGCTCCTACCTGAATACCCGTCCCGTCGTGGGCGAGCGCGTCTACCTGCATGACACGGCGCAAGTGATTGGCGATGTGCAGATCGGCGACGACTGTTCCATCTGGTGCAACAGCGTGCTGCGCGGCGACGTCAACCGCATCGTCATCGGCGAGGGCAGCAATATCCAGGACTTTTCCATGGGCCATGTGTCGCACAGGAATGCGGCCAAGCCCGACGGTTCGCCCTTGACCATCGGCAAGTACGTGACCATCGGCCACTCCGTGATTTTGCATGGCTGCACCATTGGCGACGAATGCCTGATCGGCATGGGCAGCATCGTCATGGATGACGTGGTGGTGGAAAAACACGTGATGCTGGGCGCGGGCAGCCTGGTGTCGCCGGGCAAGGTGCTGGAAAGCGGCCATCTGTACGTGGGCCGGCCCGCCGCCAAGGTGCGTGCGCTGACGGACGCCGAGATCGCCTACCTGCGCTATTCGGCCGAGCATTACGTACGCGTCAAAAACAATTACCTGGCCGGTGGCGACGCCGCCTGATTGTCGGCATGATCGAGGCGGCGCAGTTCCGGGCGCGGCGCCAGGTCTTGCGGCAGGCGCAGGCCGGACACCAGGCCCATGCGTTGCCACAGCAGCAAGACCCACCAGCCCGGGTCCCATTCGCCCGGCAGCAGGCCCAGCCTGGCCGAGCCCGGATACGCATGGTGGTTGTTGTGCCAGCATTCGCCCATGGTCAGCAGCGACGTCAGGCGGATATTCCTGCCTTGCACGGCGGCGCCATCGACATGGAAGTGCATTTGTCCATGGTTGTGGGCGAAGTAGCCGATCAGCCAGTGACCGAGCACGCCGGCACTGACGCGCGCACAGACACCCCAGCAGACATAGCCCCAGCCGCCCCAGGCGAAGAACAGCAGGGCCCACGGCAATTGCTGCAGCATCCAGGTTCTTTCCAGAAACCGGTAAAAGCGGTCGTGCCCGATGCGCGGCTCGATGGCGACGTGCGGCGGATGGTCGAGGTCCAGGCGGCAGTGTAATTGCCACCAAGCATCGCGCCAGAAACCGGCGCCGTGGCGCAAATAGGGGTGGCAGTCGGGCAGGCGCTGGGCATAGTCGCGCAGTTCGTGCTGGCGAAGCAGGCCCAGCGGGCCACTGAGTCCCACCAGCACACCCAGGTAGACGAGTACATATTCCAGCCATGTTGGGCAATGAAAGCTGTCGTGTATCAGTTTGCGGTGGCTGCCCAGCGAGTGGCCGAACAGCAGGACGATGGCCGTGCCGCTGAGAAACAGCAGCAGGCCGGTCCAGCTGAAGAAAAACAGGGCGCCCGTCACGGCGCCGGCCAGCATGGCCGTCAGCCACAGCGAGGGCAGCGGCGCATGGCGCACCGCGCCGTCGAGCACGCTGCCGGCGTGCGTGGCGCGGGCGCGGTGGCTGTCCAGGCTGGCAGCCGTTATCAATCCTTGGGGGCGGACGACGGTTGCGTGTACTTGTCGAAGTTGGTGATGTAGTCGTTGAAGTTGTCGGTCAGCATGCGCTTGTACTGTTCCGTGAAGAACGCCACGGCGCCTTCCTTTTCTTCCTGCATCTTGGCCACGTCGTTGCTCTTGCTGGCGACGAGGAAGGCGTTGAAGCGGGCGGCCGCGTACAGCAGCGAGGTGGCCACTTCATTGCCGCGGCTATGTTCGCACTGCTCGTTGGCCAGGGCGATGACCTGGTCGGCGCGTTCCCAGAATTCCGGGCCTGGTGCTGGTTTTGTCGTTGGTGTGCTCATGAAAATCCCTATGAAAGTGCGCGTCAGTCTACACAGGGGGCCGCGGGCTGTCCAGCCGCGCGGCTGCCTGTCAGGACGCCTGCAGGATCTGTTCCAGCAAAACGGGCAGCGGCTGGCGGATGTCGAGCACGATGCCGGCCTCGTCCGCTTGCAGGGGCTGCAGGGTGGCCAGCTGGCTGTCGAGCAGGCTGGGCGGCATGAAATGGCCGGGGCGCTGCAGGCGACTTTCCAGTACTTCGCGCGGGCCGTCCAGGTGGACAAGGCGCAGGGCCGGGTCGCCTTCGCGCAGCACGTCGCGGTAGGCGCGCTTCAGGGCCGAGCAGGAGACGACCAGGCCGCCGCCTTGCGCGCGGGCCGTGGCGATCCGGTCGCGCAGGGCGGCCAGCCAGCCGGCCCGGTCGGCATCGTCGAGCGCGATGCCGGCCGCCATCCTGGCCACGTTTTCCGGGGAATGCACGTCGTCGCCTTCCACGTAGGGCACGTGCAAGGCGTCGGCCAGCAGGCCGCCGACGGCGCTCTTGCCGCAGCCGGAGACGCCCATCACGACCCAGCGCACGGCGGGCATACCCACGCTCAAGGCGCCGAGACGATGACGGTGACGCGGCGGTTTTCCGCCTGGCCAGCCTTGGTGGCGTTCGAGGCCACGGGCTTGCTCATGCCCAGGCCCTTGACGACGATATTGCCGCGTGGAATGCCGGCCACGCCCATCGCATCGGCCACCACGTTGGCGCGCGCCAGCGACAGCTTGTTGTTGAGCAGTTCGGCACCTTCGTTGTCCGTATGGCCTTCCACGCGCATGTGGGTGATGCCCACTTTCAGCAGGGCGGCGCTGATTTTCTGGATGGCGGCCCGGCTCGGCGCCGTCAGGCTGGAAGCGCCGAAATCGAACAGCAGCTTGTCGGTAAAGCTCAGTTCCCAGCCTTCGTCCGTCTGGTTGAAACCTTGTTCCTTCAGGGTGGCGACTTGTTCGGCGTTGAACAGCGGTTTGGTCTCGGGCGTGCTCTGGCAGGCGGCCAACAGGCCCAGCATGAACAGACCGAGGAAGCCGCGGCGTAATTGCTTGTAGATGAATTGCATGG
>NZ_LT607496.1:131248-138651 GCF_900095235.1 Janthinobacterium sp. UMAB-60 | reverse complement strand
GGTACATGGCTTCGTCCGCCGCGCCCACCAGCGAGACGGCGTCGATGGCGTGATCGGGGAAGACGGCCACGCCGATGGTCAGCGAGCTGACGATGCTGTTACCGGTAGGCAGTTCAATGGCTTGCGCCATGGCGGTGATGATGTTGTCGGCGATGTGCATGGCGTCGCTGCTGTTGCGCAGCGGCTTGAGCAGGATGGCAAATTCGTCGCCGCCCAGGCGCGCCACCAGGTCGCCCTCGCGCAATTGCTGCTTGATGCGCGCGGCGATCGTCACCAGCACGCGGTCGCCCGAGGCATGGCCAAATGTATCGTTGATGTACTTGAAGCGGTCGCTGTCGAGGAACAGCACGGCCACCTTGCCATTGCCGAGGCGCGCTTCGAGGATGGCGCGTTCCAGCTCCGCTTCCATGAAGGCGCGGTTCGACAGGCCCGTCAGGCTGTCGTGGTTGGCGCGGTGCGACAGCGAGGCGTGTTCTTTTTGCAGATGGCTTTGCCACGCCTCCAGTTCGTCGAGCAGGGCGTTGAAGTCGTCATTTAGCTGGTTCAGTTCGGCGATGTTGGCGGGCGGCACGCGCAGTTCGAACGAGCGGTCGCGCCGCACGCGGTGGGCCGTTTCCGCCAGGTGGCGCAGGGGCGAGGTGATTTCTGTTTCCATGCGGCGCGACAGGCGCACGGCGACGACCAGGCTCAGCACGAGGCAAGCCAGCAGGCAGGACAGTCCGCTCAGCAGGAAGGGCAGCAGGCTGCGGCTGTGCGGCACCAGCTTGATGCTGCCGATGGCCTGCTCATTGCGCATGATGGGGAAGGTCAGCGAATCGGGCAGTATCCAGCCCGTCAGCGCGCGTTCGATGGAGTAGCGCGTGCCGTGCTGACCCCGTTCCCAGCGGGCCAGCACCTTGCCGGCCATGTCGCTCACTTGCGCCTGGTCAACATCTTCATTGACGCCGATCAAGGCCAGCGCTTCCCTGGCGGCCATGGAGTCGCCAAAGACGACGGCCCCTTCCACCGTGTAGCTCATCGAGCGGGCCACCAGGCGCAGGTTCTGGTCCGAATACACGCGCAGGGCCAGCAGCGCCACGGCTGTCAGGGTCAGGCCGGCCGCCAGCACGGCGATCAGCGATACGCTCAGGTGGGCGCGCCGCAGCACGCTGTCGAGCGTGGGGCGGGGCTGGCGGGCAGATTGATTGCTCATGCGGGCGCTCATGGCGGCGCTGCCTTGCGACGTGCAATTTGCAAGGCGTTCGGATGCACGCGCAGGCCGCTGCGGGCGATGGCGTCGAGGTTGACGTCAAAACCGATCTGCGCGTCGTTCAGGCGCAGGCAGAACATGGTGCCCACGCTGCAGGACGTGCCCGGTTCGGCGACCGATAAAATCGGTTTGCCGATGATCTGCGCCAGCAGGTGTTCGCGCTCTCCCTCGGGCAGGCTGCCCAGGTAGATGACGTCGCAGTCGCCGGCAGCGGCGGCCGCCGCCGGGACTTTCACGCGGATGCGCTGGCCCAGGCTGGAGGCGGGCTTGTCGACGATGGCCGCCCCGTAGCGGGGGGCACCGAGCATGCATACGCGCACTTCCGGATGCGCCACGGGCCAGCGCACATAGCTGATGATGCCAAACAGGACCTGGGCCACTTCGGCCGGCCGTCTGGCGTCGGCCGCCGCGCCCGTCTGCGCCCACGCCGCGACCGGCGCCAGCACGCCGATGGCGAACAGCGAGGCCAGCAGCGAGGTCAGCAGCACGGGCAGGGCGGGCGGCGCGCAGCGCTGCCGGTGGCGGGGAGAGGAGGGCACGGCGTCGGGTATCTTTATGCAGGTCGGGCGGCTATTCAAATTCTTACTCAACAACACAGACTGTACGGAAGTCCATGCTGAAAGTAAATCATGGCGCTATGCCATGCAATCTTGCATTATAAACACGAATGCTGAAACTTGCATTATTTATCATGAGAATTGACTTATCGACACTATTTCCGTGCAACAGAGTGTTGCTATTCTTCCAGTGTCGCTTCCAGCAAGTCGATTTCGCGCAGCAGGCGCAAATGGATGGTGTCGTCCAGTTCGCCGGAGATGCGGCGGCGGTACAGTTCATCGCGTTCCGCGTTCAGCGCTTCCAGGCGCAGCGCCCGTTCGGCCTTGGCCAGTTCCTGCAGCCGCGTCGCCTCGTCGTTGCTGCTTTCGCCGTACGCGAGGCGGCGCCGGTAGGCTTCGATCAGGCGGTTGGCCGCCTCGGTGACGACTTGCTGCTTGTCATTCTTGTCGATGCCTTCGCACACTTTTTCCAGCCGCGCGATGGCCGCTTCGGCGGCGGCGGCGCGGGCATCGCGCTCTTCCGTCGAGCGGCGCGCGGGCGGCGCGAACACCAGGCCCTTGGTCAGCAGGGGCAGGGTGACGCTGGCCAATATCAGCGACAGCAAAATCACCCCCATGGCCAGGAAGATGACCAGGTCGCGCGCGGGGAAACGATTTCCGTCAGGCAAGAACAACGGCAGGGTCAGGATGCCGGCCAGGGTCAGCGCGCCGCGCACGCCCGCAAACGAGGCCACCAGCAGCAGGCGCAGGCTGGGGCGGGCCAGCAGCGCCGCGTCCTTCGGTTCGCCGGCCATTTTCTTGTGGTGCTTGAACAGGGTCAGTTTCATCGAGATGAAGACCCAGATGAAGCGCATGAAGGTCAGCCCCACCGTGATGGCGACGACGAACAGGGGCAGTTTCCAGGCGCTGCCGGCGCCCACTTCCATGGAGGCGGCGGGCAAGCCGGCCACGGTGGTGGGCAGTTGCGCGCCCAGCATGACGAAGATCACGCCATTCAAGACCAGTTGCACGGTATCCCACACGGCCTTGCGCTGGGTGCGCGTGGCGGCCAGCGGGCGGCCGATCAGGTCGGCGTAATGCATGGACACGCCCGCCGTGGCGGCGGCCAGGATGCCCGAGCCGTGGATTTGTTCGGCGCCCAGGTAGGCGGCGAACGGAATCAGGATGCTGATGAGGATTTGCAGGCCCGGTTCCTCACCGACCTTGCTCACCAGCCATTTATTCGCCAGGCCCACGCCCCACGAGATGGCCAGGCCGATGACGATGCCGCCGCCCGCTTCCTGCAGGAAACTCAGCGAGGCGGCGCCGATGGAAAAGCCGCCCGTCATCATGGCGCCGACGGCAAACGTGAAGCAGACCAGGCCCGAGGCGTCGTTCAGCAGGGATTCGCCTTCGAGGATGTGCATCAGGCGCGGCGGAATCGGATTGCCGGCCGCGATCGCCGACACGGCCACGGGGTCGGTCGGCGAGAGGATGGCGCCCAGCGCGAAGGCGACGGCCAGCGGCACGCTGGGAATCAGCCAGTCGATGAAGAAACCCATGCCCAGCACGGTAAACAGCACCAGGCCGATGGCCAGCATCAGGATCGAGCGCGCATCGGAAAAGAAGGCGCCCTTGGGAATGCGCCAGCCATCGAGAAACAGCAGCGGCGGGATGAAGAGCAGGAAGAAAATGTCGGGATCGAGCGGCACTTGCACGCCAAACAGGGCCAATCCCGTGCCGCCGGCAATCTGGATCAGGGGCAGCGGCAGCTTGACCCAGCGCGAGCGGGCGAGAAAGCCGCACAGGACGACGGTCAAGACGAGGATGAGGATGATGGTAACGGTATGCATGAAGGAGCGGCGGCGTGCTGAAACGCTGATTATAAGGCGCAGTCCGCCCGCGGCGTTGCCTGCGTGTCATTGCGTACATACAACAAGTCACAATCGCGGTAAGATTGTCCCTATCATTGTCATAATCCGCCCTGTTGCCGCCGTCCGTGCGTGGCAGGCGCGTGCTTAGCCTTTTATCGGACTCCTGTTTTGCTCAAAAAGATTTTCACCGGCCTGCTGCTGTCGCTGGCATTGCTCATCGTGGCGGCCCTGGCTGCCTACTTGTATTACTGGCGCCCCGCGCTGGCGCCCATCGATCCGCCTGCCGCCACGGCCTTTTCCCCGCAAGTGGTGGAGAAGGGCCGCATCCTGGCCGGCATGGGCAATTGCGCCGCCTGCCATACGGCCCAGGGCGGCGCCGACTACGCGGGCGGCCATGGCCTGGCCACGCCGTTCGGCACGATTTATGCCACGAATATCACGCCGGACCGGCAGACGGGCATCGGCCGCTGGTCGCTGGCCGCCTTCCAGCGGGCCATGCGCGAAGGCGTGGGCCGCGATGGCGCGCATTTGTTTCCCGTCTTTCCGTACACCCACTTCACGCTCGTTTCCGACGCGGACCTGACGGCCTTGTACGCGTATTTCATGACGCGCCCGCCCGTGTATGCGGTCGCGCCCGCCAACAGCGTGCCGTTCCCCCTGAACCTGCGGCCCTTGCAGGCAGGCTGGAAGTTGCTGTTTTTCAAGCCGGCCAGCTATCAGCTTGACCCCGCGCAAGGGCTGGACTGGAACCGGGGCCGCTATCTGGCCGAGGGCCTGGCGCATTGCGCCGCCTGCCACACGCCACGCAATGCGCTGGGCGCCGAGCTTGCCGGCTCGTCGTATCTGGGCGCTTCCATCGATCACTGGTATGCACCGGCCTTGACCAGCGCCAATACGGCACCGCTGCCGTGGACGCAGGACGAGCTGTACGCCTTCCTGCGCACGGGGGCGACGGCCCTGCACGGCGTGGCGGCCGGCCCCATGTCGGCCGTCGTGCACGAAGGCATGGGTGCGTCGCCCGACAGCGATATCCGCGCGCTGGCCACGTATTTTGTCGGCGTGGCCGGCGCAGAGCAACGCCAGGTCGATACCGATACCGTCGTGAAAGCCGGCATCGCCCGCTCGCAGCGCGTCAGCCTGGTCGACAATGACCGAGGCGCCAGCCTGTACGTGGCCGCCTGCGCATCGTGCCATTCGAACAGCGATGGAAAACCCACAGCCCTGCGTCCGGAACTGAGCCTGAACAGCGCCGTCAGCGCGCCCGATCCCGCCAACCTGACCCAGGTGATATTGCACGGCATCAGCAAGGACGACGCCATGCCCGGCGTGCTGATGCCCGGCTTTGCCGCCTCGCTGACGGACAACGACGTGGCCCAGCTGGCCGCCTATCTGCGCCGCAGCCGCAGCACCCAGCCGGCCTGGACGAACCTGGAAGCGGCCGTGGCGCGCGCGCGCGCCGGCAAGTAATTCTTGAAAGTGTCTTAAATATTTATGTATAACATTACCGTCAATGGCCAGCCCTTCGGCACCGAGACCGACGCCGAGACGCCCCTGTTGTGGGTGCTGCGCGACGAAGTTAAATTAAAAGGCACGAAGTTTGGCTGCGGCATCGGCATGTGCGGCGCCTGCACCGTGCACGTGGATGGCCGCGCCATGCGCTCGTGCATCACGCCGATTGCCGCCGTGGCCGGCTGCGCCATCACCACCATCGAAGGCCTCTCGCCGGACGGCACGCACCCGCTGCAGCGCGCGTGGCTGGCCACGCAGGCGCCCCAGTGCGGCTATTGCCAGTCGGGCCAGATCATGCAGGCGGCCACCTTGTTGAAAGACTATCCGCAGCCGACGGATGCGAATATCGATGCCGTCATGAGCGGCAACCTGTGCCGCTGCATGGCGTATGTACGGATCCGCAAGGCAATTAAACTGGCGGCCGGCATGCAGGAGGCGCCCCGTGTTTAAGCTGCCGAAAGAACATTCTGCTGCCCGCCCCAGTTCGCTGGGCCGGCGCGGTTTCCTGATCGCCGCCGCCGGCACGGGTTTTACGCTGGCCTTCTTGCGCGCGGACAGCACCTTGGCCGCCGGCAAGGCGGCGTCCGCGCCGCCCGTCAAGCCTGCCGCGCCCGTGTTCGACCCGACCATCTGGTTCCAGATCGGCCGCGACGGCATCGTCACCGTGAATATCGCCAAGGCGGAAATGGGCCAGCACATCGGCACGGCCCTGGCGCGTATCGTGGCCGAGGAGCTGGAAGCGGACTGGAGCAAGGTGCGCCTGCATTACGTGGACACGGACCCGAAATGGGGCTTGATGGTCACGGGCGGCAGCTGGTCCGTCTGGCAGAATTTCGATCCGCTCAGCCGTGCCGGCGCGGCTGGCCGCCTCGCGCTGGTCGAGGAGGGCGCGCGCCTGCTGCGCGTGCCCGTCTCCGCCTGCCACGCCCGGCTCGGTGTCGTGCATGGCCGGGGACGCTCGATCAGCTATGGCGACATCGTGCGCCGTGGCAAGCTGGCGCGCCAGTACACGCCCGGGCAATTGCAAGCCATCGTGCTGAAGACGCCGCAGCAGCGCAGGCTGATCGGCCAGCAGGTGCCGGCGCTCGACATCCCCGCGAAAATCAATGGCACGGCCGTGTACGGCATCGATGCGGAAATCGAGGGCATGCTGTATGCGCGCCCGAAGATCCCGCCCACGCGCTACGGCTCGAAAGTCGTGTCCATCGATGATACGGCCGCGAAAAAGGTCAAGGGCTACTTGCGCTCGTTCGCCTTGCAAGACCCCAGCGGCACGGTGCCCGGCTGGGTCATGGTGGTGGCCGACACGTATGCGGCCGCCATGCGCGCGGCCGACCTGGTGCAGGTGAAATGGCGGGCCGGTGCGGCGGCCCACGTGTCGGAGCAGGATATCGTCAACTATGCAGGCAAGCAGCTGGCCGATGCCGGCCTGGGCGCCCGCGTGGTCGATGATGATGGCGTGGAACAAGCGTTCAACGATGCCAGCCTGCAACTGGAGCGCCATTACACGACCAGCACCGTGCTGCATTTCCAGCTGGAACCGGTGAATGCGCTGGCGCAGGAAATCGACGGCATCTGGCATATCCATGCGGGCAACCAGTGGCAATCGCTGATCCTGCCCGTGCTGGCGCAGGCATTGAAGGTGCCGGAGAGCAAGGTCATGCTGCATACCTATCTGCTCGGTGGCGGCTTCGGGCGGCGTTTGAATGGCGATTATTGCGTGCCGGCCGCGCTGGCGGCGCAAGCCGTGGGGCGGCCCGTCAAGATGATTTGCACGCGGTCCGACGATGCGCGTTTCGATTCGCCCCGTTCGCCATCCGTGCAGCATGTGCGCATGGCGTTCGACGACGCCGGCAAGGTGTCGGCGATGGTGCACGAAGCGAGCGCGGGCTGGCCCACGCAAGCGATGATTCCCGCCTTCCTGGCCAAGGATAAGCAGGGCCATCCGTACGATCCGTTCGCCATCGCCGGCGCCGACCACTGGTACACGGTGGGCGCGCAGCGCGTGCGGGCCGTGTCGAACGACCTGGCCAACAGCAGTTTCCGCCCCGGCTGGCTGCGCTCCGTGGGGCCGGGCTGGACCAACTGGGCCGTGGAAAGCTTCATGGACGAGGCGGCGCAGGCGGCCAAGGTCGATCCGCTGGCGTTTCGCCTGTCCTTGCTGCAGGCGACGGGGCGCAACGCGGGCAGCGCGCCGAATGCCGTCGGCGGCGCCGCGCGCCTGGCCCACGTGCT
>NZ_LT607496.1:95374-131207 GCF_900095235.1 Janthinobacterium sp. UMAB-60 | reverse complement strand
ATGCCGCCCGACACGGGCCTGGGCATCGCCGCCACGTTCGGCCAGGAGCGCGACATGCCCACCTGGACGGCCTGCGTCGCGCGGGTGAAAGTGGACCGCAGCACTTGCATGGTGAAAGTCGAAAAACTGTTCATGGTCATCGACGCGGGCAGCATCGTCGATCCCGATGGCGCGCTGGCGCAGGCGGAAGGGGGCGCGCTGTGGGGCGTGAGCATGGCCTTGCATGAAGGCACGGCTTTCCTCAACGGTGAAGTGAAGGATACCAACCTGAACACTTACACGCCGCTGCGCATGGCCGACGTGCCCGAGCTCGACATCGAATTCGTCGCCAGCACGGCAACGGCGACGGGCATGGGCGAGCCGCCCACGACGGCCGTGGCGCCCGCCATCGGCAACGCCATCTTCGCCGCCGTGGCCTCGCGCGTGCGGCATTTGCCGATCCGCCCGGAAGCCGTGCTGAAGGGGCTGGACCGGCACGGCGCCGTCTGATGCGGGCGTGGGGCAAATTTGACGTGCGCCGCGCGTGAACGGACGCAGGCTGGTACACTGAGAATTGCCGCTCAGGGCGCGCAGGCGGCGCCCGGTCCGGCAAAATCAGCTTGATGTCAGCTCGATTCCAGTTCGATAGCGGAGGCAGCCATGCAAGAACAATTTGTCAGCATCACGGCCGATGAACTTCAAATGGACGGCGTGCTTGAAATGCCCGAGCGACCGGTCGGCATCGTCCTGTTTGCCCACGGCGCGGGCGCCGATAGCGACTATCTGGGCGCTTCCAGCCACGCCACTTCCCAGGATTTTTTGCGAGCAGGCATCGCCACCCTGCGCTTCGACCAGGGCGGTGTCGCGCCCGGCGGCGGCGGCGATGGTCACGCGTACTTCGTGCGCAGCGACATCGTGCTGCTGGCGCGCCAGCTGGAAAAAGCCCTGGGCTGGCTGCAGGTCGACCCGTCCACGCGGCGCTTGCCCTGCGGCCTGTATGGCTATGGCACCAGTGCCGCCGTCGTGATGCAACTGGCGGCCTGGCGCAGCGCGGAAATTGCCGCGCTGGCCGTCTGTGATGGCCAGGTGGAAATGGCGGGCAAGGCGGCGCTGGAAAACGTGCGCGTGCCATCGTTGCTGATCGTGGGCGGGCGCGATCCCGATGTGGCCGGCCTGAACCGCATGGCGTTTGCCACCTTGCGCTGCGACAAACAACTGGAACAGATCGCCGCGCCTGGCGGCCCCGACACGCGCCACCAGGCGGCCCTGCTGGCCACGGACTGGTACACGCGCCATTTCAACGGGCATACCAGTACGGCGCAGTAGGGCAGCAGGTCAGGCGGCGCGCAAGTTCCTCGCATGGAAGCGCACGTGCTCTTCCATGAAGCTGGCGATGAAGTAATAGCCGTGGTCATAGCCGGCATGGCGGCGCAGCCGTAATGGCTGGCCGGCGTCGCGGCACGCCGCTTCGAACACCTCGGGGTACAGTTGCTCGGGCAGGAATTTGTCGGCCAGGCCCTGGTCGATCAAGATGCCGTTAGGAAATAGTGCCGGCTTGCCCTGCAGGCCGCGCATCAGCGCGCTGGCATCGTACTGCTGCCAGCTGGCCTCGTCACTGCCCAGGTAGCCCGTGAATGCCTTTTTACCCCACGGGCACTGGCTCGGCGCGGCGATGGGGGCGAAGGCTGAGACGGAGCGGAACAGGTCTGGGTTGCGCAAGGCCAGCACCAGCGCGCCATGGCCGCCCATCGAGTGGCCGAAGATGCCCGTGCGTTGCGCATCGAGCGCCAGTTCCTGTTCCAGCAGCGCGCGCAGTTCCAGCAGGTAGCTATACATCCGATAGTGGCTGCGCCACGGCGCTTCGGTGGCATCGACGTAAAAGCCGGCGCCCGCGCCGAAATCCCAGGCATCCGTTTCGCCCGCGATATTCGCGCCACGGGGGCTGGTGTCGGGCGCGATCAGGATCAAGCCTTCCTCGGCCGCCACGCGCTGCGCGCCGCCCTTGATCATGAACGTTTCTTCCGTGCACGTCAGGCCCGCCAGGTAAAACAGGGCGGGGCGTTTGGTGCTGACCGTGGCGCCTGGCGCCGTATCGGGAATGAAAGCCGAGAAACGCATGGGCAAGCCGATGGCGTGCGCGTCGTGGCGATAAAAGCGTTGTACGCCGCCAAAACAGGCGTGTTCACTCAACAGTTCCAGCATGAATTCTCCTCGTTAATGCCACAGTATAGCCAGAGTGGCGCAGGGCCGGCACGGCATCAGCCCAGCATGGCCGCTAACGCAGGCAGGATGTCCTGTGCCGGCGCTTCGGCCTTGAAGGCCAGCAAATGGTCGGCGCGCGTCTTGCCCAGGTTGATGGCGGCCACGGGCTTGCCCGTTTCGGCCGCCATGCGGCACAGGCGAAAGCTCGAATACACCATGACGGACGAGCCCACCACCAGCAGTGCGCCGGCCGCCTGCATCTTGCTTTCGGCCTCGGCCGCGCAGGCGGCGGGCACGCCATCGCCAAAAAACACCACGTCCGGCTGCAGGGTGCCGCCGCAGCGGGGGCAGGCGGGCAGGTGGAAGGTGGCCAGCTGGGATGGTTCCAGCAAGGCGTCGCCATCGGGCGCCGGCGTGGCCGTGGCGCCCAGCAGTTGCGGATTGTCGCGTTCCAGCAGGTCCTGGATCAGGCGGCGCGTGTGGTGGGTCCGGCAATCGAGGCATACCACGCCATGTATGCTGCCGTGCAACTCCGTGACGGCGGCGCTGCCCGCCTGCTGATGCAGTCCATCGACGTTTTGCGTGACCAGGCCGCCGATGCGCTGGCGCTGCGCCAAATGCGCGATGGCCAGGTGACCGGGATTGGGCGTGGCGCGCGCCAAGGTGGGCCAGCCCACCATGCTGCGCGCCCAGTAGCGGCGGCGCACGGCTTCCTGGCGGCGAAAATCGGGGCCTTGCACGGGGGCGTTGCCGCGCCGCACGCCGTCCGTGTCGCGGTAGTCGGGAATGCCGGATGCCGTGCTGATGCCGGCGCCCGTCAGCAGCAGCACGTCGGGATGGCGGCGCAGGAACTGCGCCAGTTGCTCCAGGGCGGCATCGTCGCTGGCGGCTTGCAGGCTGGCTGAGGGAAAATTTTGCATGATGCGCCATGCTAACCGAAAAGCATGGCGCCGTTGCAAGGGCAGTGATTACTCCAGTTTCATGCCGAAACGCTGCAGCCGCGGCTGCCAATGCTCCTGAATATTGGCCGAGACGAGGATGCGCTCGGCCTTACCGATCAGCAATGCGCGGGGCACGAAGCCGAAATAGCGCGAGTCGGCGCTGTTGTCGCGGTTATCTCCCAGCATCATGAAGTGCTCTGCCGGCACCGTCACGGGGGCAAAGCTGCGCGCCGCGCCCGCGATTTGCGGCAAGACCTGGATGCGGTGCTGCTCGGTCGCGTTGCGCTCGCTGATGCGCTGCGCCGTCAGCTGGCCCATGTGGGCGATGCTTTCAGGCGCCGTGTCGAGCGCCGTGTACCGGGCGGGCTGGCCATTGATGACCAGCTGTTCATTGCGCATTTCCACCGTGTCGCCGGGCAGGGCGATGATGCGCTTGATCAATCGCGTGCCGTCTTTCGGCGAGGAAAAGGTGACGATGTCGCCCCGTTGCGGGTCGCCCAGGCGCTGCAGCACGATATTGGTGAGCGGCACTTTCAGGTTGAAGGCGAGGCGATTGACGAAGACCACGTCGCCTTCGAGCAGGTTGGGGCGCATGGACGCCGACGGTATGGGATTCCAGTCCGCCACGGCCGTGCGGAATACGCCGAACAGCAGCAGAAACATCAAAAAACCTTTGTTGGCGCGCATCCATGTTTTCATCTTGGCTCTTTCGCTGGGCCGTGCCCGTGATGGTGAGGGAGGCGCCATTGCTGCTGGCGCCCTATCCACGATGCACGGCGAGGCTGAAGCCAGTCTTAAATCAAGCGCCTGCGCGGCCGATGGCGTGGCCGTTGTTGCGTGCAAGCATCAGCCTAGGGATGCCGGCAGGGCGCCTGTGCGTCGTCGTCGCCGTTCCGCAGGCGCTTGCCATGCATGTCATCCCACAGCTCGCCCAGCGCCACCAGCAAGCCGCCGGCCACGAGGGGGATCGCCACCAGCCATGGCATGCTGTCGATCCAGGGGCCCAGCAGGATGGCCGAGGCCACGGCGATGACGAGGGCGCTGCACCAGAAGCGGCGCGGATGCCGCAGGGTCAGCAGGTAATGAAGGTGGTTCATACATCCTCCTTGGTGAGCAGGCGGAACAGCCGGGCGGCCAGGATGCTGCTGACGGCAATGACGATGCAGCCATCCAGGAAAAACAGCACCTTGCCCACCAGATGCATGCCCTGCACGAGATAGAGGGGCAGTTCCCGCGCTTCCGCCCACTGCGTCATGCGTGCCAGCACGATGGCGGCGGCAAAGATGACAACGGCCAATGCCAGCACCAGCAGCACATGTTCGAACAGGCGTAGCCGCAGTTTCATGTTGGACTTGGCAAGATAGGGGAAATTCCCGAACCCTGACGTTATCAGTTCAATATCGCCGTGCTTTGCGCTGCGACAAAGGCGCGGCCGACAGGACAGAAACTGCGTTGACGCCGGAAAATGCGCTTATTTGAAGGCCTTGATGACGGCATCGAGCTTGACCTTCAGCGACTTGTCGTGCGCGTGGATGGCCGGCACGTCGCGCTGCACGCCGAGCAACTGGTAGACGGCCGTCTGCGCCGCGCGCACCGAGTATTCCACGGTGAAGACGACATCGTCGGTGAGCTCCACGAACTGGCTGACGAAGGCCAGGTTGACGGAGTTGGCCGGCACGGGCAGCGGGCGGTCGCTCTTTGCGCGGGGCATGAACATGCTGGTGATGTAGGGCATGCGGCAGGGAATGCAATTGGCCGTGGCCATGATGTCGAGGTCGAAGTTCAGGTGGCCGCACAGCTCGCGCAGGATTTCCTCGCCACTGCAGTCGGACATGGGCTTGGCGACGAAGTTGCCGATGCGGTCAGGGTGCAGCGCATAGCCCCAGAATACTTGCACGCCCTCAGGCTGGCCGGCGAAATGAGGCTGGTGCGCCAGCACGATGGACATGAACCAGTTGCTGTCCTTGAAGGTGACGAGGCCGCCCGTGCCCGCGCTGTTGCCGGTGAATTGCTCCATCCTGTCAAAGAAGGCGCTGTCCTTCAGGGTGACCGTGTACGAGGCCCAGTACGATTCGGGGATGCTGCTGTTGAAGGCGGCTGGACGGCCCAGCTCCGGGCGGCCTTCGGCCAGTTTTTCCCACAGCAGCCAACCCTGGCTGTCGTTTTTCGTGCGCTTGGCCGGCGCGCTGTGCATGCTGCCATAGCTGGAGGCATCCGTCATCGAGGCGTTCTGGAAAAAGACCAGGTCGCCGGCCGCGACGGGAATCACGTCGGCCAGGCCGCGCCGCTGGCAGTGCAGGGCGGTGGCGGTCAGGCGGCCTTCGGGTTCCTGAACCTCGATATCGGTCACCGTGCAATCCATGATGATGTTCACGCCTTGCTCTTGCAGCCAGGCGACCAGCGGGCGCACCAGCGAGTCGTACTGGTTGTAGACGGTACGCTTGACGCCGGCCAGGGTTTCGATGCGCGAAAACTCCATCATGAAGCGGTGCAGGTAGCGCTTGAATTCGACGGCGCTATGCCAGGGCTGGAAGGCAAACGTGGTGGCCCACATATACCAGAACTTGGTGTCGAAAAATTCGGGCGAGAGCCAATCCGTGATGGCGCTGCTGCCCAGGGTGTCTTCATCGGCTTCCGTCAGCTTCAGCAGTTCCAGCCTGTCCTGCATGGAAAAGCCCATGCTGCTGACATCGACCTTGAAGCGGTTGCGGTCGACCAGGCGCGCGCGCGAGTGGGGAATGTGCCGTTCGTTGAAGGCGATGGTTTCATCGTAGACGCTCTGGCCCGCATGTTCGAGCGAAGGGATGCTCTTGAACAGGTCCCAGGTGCACTCGTAATTATCGGTGGTCAGCATGCGCCCGCCGCGCAAGGTGTAGCCATCCTCGGCATTGCCGCCGCCATCGAGGCTGCCGCCCGTCACGGGCGATGCTTCGAAGATGGTGATGTTGCTACCTTGCATGCCGCCGTCGCGGATCATGAAGGCGGCCGCGGCCAGCGAGCCGATGCCGCCGCCGACGAGGTAGGCTTTTTTGTCTGTATTACTCATGGTTTTTCCCTGAATGTGAGTGCATCCGCATGCGCGAAAGGCTGGCAAGCGGCACGGCCGATGCCGTGCCATATTTGCCTATCTTACAACGTCAGGGGGAGAGTTGGCGGATAAATAGAGCGTTCGTTCGGTTTTTTCAGGCGCCAGCGTGTTCCTTGCGGCGTTCAAAAGGCCGCAAATCCGAGTGGCCATATTGGTGAAACCGTTGCCCTGCATGACGGCGATCGAGTCCAGGTTTTGCGCTGCGTCCACCGACCTGTTTGCCGAGATGGAATGCAGTCGGAAACGATATGCCAATATAATCAGCTGGCGCATTTCGCCGCACATGCTTGAATTCATGAAGGAGCAGCATGCTGTCCCATATCTGCCTCGGTACCAATGACTTTCCCCGCGCCTACGCCTTTTACTCGGCCCTGCTGGGAGAACTCGATTTGATCGAAAAATTTCATGATCCGGCCCAACCCTGGGCCGGCTGGATGGCGCGGCAGGCGCCGCGCCCCCTGTTCGTGCTGACGGCGCCGCATGACGGCTTGCCGGCGACGCCGGGCAATGGCCAGATGACGGCCTGGCTGGCGGCCAGCCGTGCCCAGGTGGACCGCTGCCACCAGGCCGTGCTGGCGCTGGGCGCCGTGTGCGAGGGAGCACCCGGCTTGCGGCCCCATTACCACGCCAATTACTATGGCGCCTACTTCCGCGACCTCGACGGTAACAAGCTGTGCGTCTGCTGCCACGCCGAGGAATAGTTCAGCGCGCTCCCCACACGTCGTCTTCCGTCCAGCCCAGCTCCAGGAAATCCTGCGCCCGCTCGCCCGCTTCGCCGGCGCAATAGAATTCATCGAGCTGCGGCGCTTCGATGCGCGTGCCGGCCAGCATGGCGTGCACTTGTCCCCGGTGGTGGATCTGGTGCTGGAACAGGTGCGCCAGCAGACGCTGGCGCGTGTCGATTTGCGGATTGTCGCGCAGGATCGTCACGGGCCGCGCCAGGTCCGCATCGCACAGGCTGCGGCAATGGGCGATCAGGCGCAGGTCCGAGGCGTGTTGCGCCGCGTGCAGGGCCGCGCAATCGGTAAATGGCTCGTCCTTTTCAAAGAAGACATAGCAGTCGGCATGGGGCGCTTCGCCGCGCAGCTCGCGTTCGAGCGCGTCGAGATAAAACCAGTCGCACGTCAAAATGTGGTTCAGGGTGAACTGGATGGTGGGAAAAAAGCTGACGCGCGTGGCCTGGAACTCGGCCTGGGTCAGCTGCCCGCAAGCCTTCAGCAGGCGATGGTTGGCCCAGGCGTTGTTGTACGCCTGGCTGGTGACATAACGGGCCAGCGGATTGTTCATGATGGACCTTGCAAAGCAGGGAACCTGCGAGAGTGCCACTTTAGCATGTTGCGGCAGGTGGACAAAGCGCTCACGCCAGCCGCACCAGCGCTGCTGTCATCAAGTAAAATCATGAAGCGAACTTCGCGATAATGATGGATACAGGGCTCGGGACAGCAAAATGGGTTGGATAGGAAAATTACTGAACGGCGGCGACGAAAAAAACAAGCCTGCGCCAGTCACGGAGGCGGCGCCAGAGATGGCACTGCAGCCGGCCACCATCACCGAAATCGATGCCATCTACTACCGCTGGCTGGCGGCTGCGGGTTCGGCGCAGGCTCCGGCGGAGGCGGAACAGCAGATTCTGGACGAATTGGCGCGCCTGGCCCGTGAACCGATCGCTGGCGCCGCGCTGGTGCCGCGCATTCCAGCCATCATTCCGCAGTTGATGCGTACCTTGCAAGATGAAAACATGAGCGCGGCCAAGCTGTCGGCCCAGCTGGCCCAGGACGTGCTGCTGGTCGCCGAGGTCTACCGCGAAGCGAACCGGCCCTGCTACCAGTCACGCTACAACGCCAGTCCGTCGATCAATAACATGGAAGGCGCCATCATGCTGCTCGGGCAAAACGGCATGCGCATGCTGCTCGCCCGTGTCGCCTTCCGTCCCATCGTCAGCATGCAAAGCGGCGGACTGACCGTGCGCACGGCGCCGCTGATCTGGCGCCAGTCCGAGAAATGTGCGCTGGCGGCCAGCCTGGTCGCGCCGACGATGCATGCCAACGCCTTCGATGCCTATCTCGCGGGGCTGATGGCCAATGTCGGCCTGGTGGTGGCGTTCCGGCTGATCGACCAGATGCATGCGCCCGATGCCTTCCCGCAATCGGACGCCTTCATTGCGCAGGTGTTTGCGCAAGCACGCATCTTGTCGGTACGCATCGCCGAATTGTGGGAGTTTCCCCAGTCCGTGACCCGCGCGATCGGGCAGGCGGGCGTCGATGCCGATGCCGATCCGCAGGCGCAAGCGCTGGCGCTGGGCGAGCGCTTGAGCAAGCTGCGCATGCTGGCCGATAGCGGCCACTTTCCTGCCGACGATCCCTTCGTGACGACCGGACTGGGCAAGAGTGCCCTGCAGGCGTTTGACAAACTGGCCGACGACGACGAGTGATGCCAGCCGCGTGCGGCTGATTTCCCTCAGCGCGCAAAATACAGTTCGTGCAGGTGCTCCAGGTTGACTTCGGAAGCTGCCTGCGACAGCGCCACTTTGCCGCTTTGCATCAGGTAGACGTGATCGGCCACGCCCACGGCGCGCGCCGTGTTCTGCTCGACGAGGATGATGGTGCGCTTGCCGTCGTTCAGGCGCGCGAGGATCTCGAACAGTTCATTGACCACCAGCGGCGCCAGTCCCAGCGACGGCTCGTCGATAATCAATAGCGACGGGTCCGACATCAAGCCCCGTCCCATGGCCAGCATCTGCGCCTCGCCGCCGGAGAGCGACCCGGCCAGTTGGCGGCGCCTCTCGTGCAGGCGCGGGAACATGGCATAGGCTTCGGCCAGGCGCGCCGGCATGTGGCTGCGGTGTTCCTTCGGGAAGGCTCCCATGATCAGGTTTTCTTCCACGCTCATGTCGCGAAACGTCATGCGCCCCTCGGGGATCATCGTCACGCGTGCGTCGCTCATCTTCCAGGTGGGCGTGCCGTTGATGGCCACGCCGTCGAGCGCGATGCTGCCCGCGCCCACGGGCAGCAGCCCCATGATGGCGCGCAGCAAGGTCGTCTTGCCAGCCCCGTTCGGGCCGATGATGGTGGTCAGCTTGCCCTTCTGGATAGCCAGCGAGACATCCCACAGCACGTTGATGGCGCCATAGCCGGCGCGCAGTTGACTTATTTCAAGCATCGATTCAACCATGAACGGCTCCCGTATAGCTTTCGATGACGGCCGGATCGCGGAAGACGGCATCCGGCGTGCCGTCGGCGATCAGCTGGCCAAAATTGAGCACGGCGACGCGCTGGCACAGATTGCTGATGGTTTCGATATCGTGCTCGATCATGACGATGCCCACGCCAAAGGCGGCGTGCAAGTCCTTCAGCATGCCCATGAAGCGGCGCTTGCCGTTCGTTTCCAGGCCCGCCAGCACTTCATCGAGCAGCAGCAGTTTCGGATTCGTCGCCAGCGCCTTGGCCACTTCCAGCGCTTTGAGTTCCGTCAGCGCCAGTTCGCTGGCCGCATCGCGCCCGGCCTTGTCAAGCAGGCTCGTAAACTCGAGGATTTCATCGATCTTGCGCATGTCGACCTTGCCGGTGCCGAAGCGCTGCGCCACGACGAGGTTTTCGCGCACCGTCAATTCATGCATGGGCTGCGGAATCTGGAAGGTGCGGCCCAGCCCCAGGCGCGCGCGCTGGTACATGGGCATGGCCATGATGTCGCGCCCTTCGAAGCGGATGCCGCCGCCGGTAGGGCGCACCAGGCCGGAAATCGCATTGAACAGCGTGGTCTTGCCGGCGCCGTTCGCGCCCACCAGGCCGATCACGTCGTGGCTGCTCACTTTTAAGGTGACGGAATCGACGGCCGTCAGGCCGCCGAAGCGCACGGACACATTATCGAGTTCAAGCATGTGCGTTCTCCTTCGCTTTGAACATCTTGCGCAGCAGCGGCAGCAGGCCGTTCGGACTGAAGACGATCATCGCCACCAGCAGCACGCCCAGCACCAGCTGGTGGCCGGTGGGGATCAGCGACTTGAAGATCAGCTGGTCGACCAGGTAGACCACCACGGCGCCCAGCACGGGGCCGAGTATCGTGCGGTAGCCGCCGAAGATGGCCGCCACGATCGGTAACGTCACCCACAGGCTATTGAAGGCGTAGTCGGGCTCCAGGAAGTTGATGTAATGGGCGTTGAAGGCGCCGAACAGGCCCGCCATGAAGGCCGACACCAGCAGCATCGCGCCTTTCAGCAAGGTGCTGTTGACGCCGACGACGCGCGTGGCGTCTTCGCTGTCGTGCATGGCCCGCAGGGCGATGCCGTAATGGCTGGCGCGGATGCGGCTATACGCAAACGCGCAGCACACCACCAGGGTCAGCACCACCAGGTAGGCGCCCGTCTTGCTGGCCAAATCAAAACCGAAGACGGTGGGCAAGGCGGGAATATTGTTGATGCCGCCGGCGCCGCCCGTCACCGAGCTCCACTCCGTGGCCAGGATGCGGAAGATGTGGGCGTAGGCGAGGATGGCCAGCGCAAAATACGGTCCGCGCAGGCGGAGCACGGGCAGCATGATGACGGCGGCGATGGCCGCCCCCGCGCCACCGAGCAGCATGGCGGCAAACACGGGCACGCCCAGTTTCACGGTGGCCAGCGCGGAGACATACGCGCCCACGCCGAAGAACGCCGCATGGCCGAAGCTGACCATGCCGCCCAGGTTACCCAGCAGGGCCCAGGACATGGCCACGCCGCCGATGATCAGGGCCGCCACCACCATGCTCATCACATACTGGTTGCCGCCCAGGGCCAGCGGCACGGCGATATACGCGGCCAGCAGCAGGCCCGCCGTTGAAATCAGTGTCGAGCGCTTCATCCGCGCCTCCGTTGTGCGCCGAACAAGCCGTTCGGCATGATGAACAGCACCAGCAGGAACAGCACCATGCCCGACAATTCCTGCAGCGCGGAGCTGGCCAGGGTGACGGTCAGCGCTTCGGCCACGCCCAGCAGCACGGCGGCGAGCAGCACTCCTGGGATCGAGCCGATGCCGGCCAATACCGTGATGATGAAAGCTTTCACCGTCAGCGCGCCGCCGTAGGCGGGCTGGATCACGCCATAGCTGAACAGGGCGACGCCGGCGAAGGCGGCCAGGATGCCGGCGACTAAAAAGGAGACCAGTTCCGTGCGGCCCGGATCGATGCCCATCAGCTTGGCCGCGTCGCGGTTGCTGGAGACGGCGCGCACGGCGCGGCCATACCAGCTGGTGGCGAGCCAGCGCCACAGCGCCGCCATCAGCACCAGGCTGACGCCGAAGAAAATCACTTCGCTGCGCATGCTGAAAAACGGGCCGATCTCGATGCCTTCCTGCAGCCAGCTCGATGAGGTCGAGCGGATGTCCGCCTTCCAGACCAGCAAAATGACATTGGTGAGTATCACGCCGATGCCGTAGGTGAGGATCAGCGAATTGATTTCGCGGTCTTTCTTGATGCGGCTGACGATCAGGTACACGCCCACGGACGTCAGGCTGACGATCACCAGCGCGATGGGAATGGCGAACATGGGACCCAGGCCCAGGCCCGATTCGACGCTGTAGGCTATGTAGGCGGCCAGCAGCACCAGTTCGCCGTGCGCCAGGTTGATCACTTTCATGGTGCCGAAGACCAGCGCCAGGCCCAGTGCGATCAGGGCGTAGGAGCCGCCCTGCAGCAAGCCTGAATACAGCGCTTGCAAGATTAATTCTGTCATGTCGTCATCCCGTCAGGCAGCCCTGGCGCATCGCGAAGCTGCGCCGGGACTGCCGTTCATCGGTGCGCGTCCTGGCGGACGCGCGCGTGTGCAGCGGGAGGCTGCCTACCAGGGCAGGGCCGGGTAGGCCAGCTTGCCCGTCGCGTGTTCCTTCGGCCAGACGATCACCACCTTCTTGTCCTGGTGCTGCGCCATGCGGTGCACGAAGTTCTGGTTGTCGCCATTGGCGGCGAACTGCACCCGGCCGATCAGGGTTTCGCGGTCCGTCTTGCGCATCTCGTCGGCCACGCCGCCTTTCTTGAGCGTGCCCTTGTCGGCCGCGCGCGCGATCGCTTCGAACAGCAGCATCGACTGTACGTAGCCGAACTGGCCCAGGTAGTCCGGCTCCTTCTTGTACAGCTGCTTGTAGGCGTCGCTGAAGGCCTTGCCGTCGGCCGTCTTGAATTCGGTCGGGAAGGGCAGCAGGGCCGTGCCGAACACGTTCGGCATCAGGTCGGGGAAGTCGGCCGCCATCTTCGGCGTGGCCAGCGACCACACGCCCACCATGGCCTTGATCTTCGGCTTCAGGACGCGCGCGGCGCGGATGATGCCCACGTAATCGTTTTCGTAGCCGACCATAGCCACGACTTCCGATTTATCCTGCAGCTTGATCTTGTTGATGATGGGCTTGAAGTCGGTAATGGCCGGGTCGAACGAGTGCGTCGTCACCTTCACGCCCTTTGCCGCCAGGGCTTTTTCCACGTCTTTCGCCAGGCCCGTGGTGGCGTCCTTGGTCGAATACACGATGGAGACGGACTTGGCGCCCACGTCGGCCAGCAGTCCCAGCATGGCTTTTTCGTAGCCGGCCGTGTTATTGATGCGGAAAAAATTCTTGCGCCCGCTGGCCACCAGGCTGTCGTCCACGCCGCCCGAGGTGATGTAGACCAGGCCCAGCTTATTGGCCGTGTCCGAGGCGGGCGAGATATTGTTCGAGCCATAGCCGCCCGTGATGGCCACCACGCCCTGGCTGGCCAGCTTTTCCACGGCGGCGATGGCCTTGGCGGGCGCCGATTCGTCGTCGACGGTGATGATCTTGATGGTGTGCTTGCCGTTGGTCTTGTTGAAGACTTCGGCCGCGACCATGATCCCTTCCTGCATGCCGGCGCCGACCCGCGCCAGGTTGCCCGTCAGCGGGATTTCCGCGCCGACCAGAAATTCGTCGGCGCTGGCCTGCGTCATCCAGGCGCTGGCGACCAGCGCTGCCATGGCGATGCGTGTGTAGGTACGTTTCATCGTGTCTCCTCCGGTGATGTGGCTTGGTTTTATTCTCAAGTCTGGTACAACATGGTTAACTTATCGGGCATTCTGCGCCATTTGCCGCAGCTGCCCTTTTAAAATCTTGCCCGTGGCGGCCGCCGGCAGCGCTTCCATGACGATGATGGCGGACGGGCATTTGTACGGCGACAGGGTTTGCGCCAGCCAGGCCTGCAATTGTGCCACGCTGGCTGGCTGGCGCGGATCGAGCTCCACGTAGGCGATGACATCCTCGTTGCCATCGTCCAGCGTGCGTCCCACCACGGCCGACTGCACCACGGATGGGTGGGCGTTCAGGGCTGTTTCCACTTCCAGCGGATACACATTGAAGCCGGAGCGGATGATCAGTTCCTTGGTGCGCCCGACGATGAACAACGCGCCGTCCGGTTCCTGGCGCGCCATGTCGCCCGTATTGAGCCAGCCGCCGTCGCGCATGGTGGCCGCCGTCATGGCCGGTTCGCGGTAGTAGCCGGCCATGATGTTCGGCCCGCGTATCCATAATTCCCCCGGCTCGCCCGGCGTCACGTCCGTGCCTGCCACGTCCACCACGCGCACTTCCACGCCCGGTATCGGCATGCCCACGGAATCGTCGCGGCGCGGCGTTTCCAGGCGCGTCTGGCTGATGGTGGGCGCGCTTTCCGTCATGCCGTAGCCATTGTGCAGCGCAGTGCCCAGCAGCTTTTCCACGTCGTGCTTGAGCGACGGCGCCAGCGGCGAGCCGCCCGCATACGCAAAGCGCAGCCGCGTGGGCAGCGGCGTATCGGCGCCGCCCAGGGTTTGCAGCAGCTTGGCGTACATGGCGGGGACGCCCTGGACGATGGTCAAGCCGTCGTCCTGCAAGGCTGAGAGCAGGCCGTCGACGGAAAAGCGCGGCACCAGGTACAGCGCGGCGCCCGCATACAGGGTACCGAGGGCCACCGAGGCCAGGCCGTACACGTGCGAAATCGGCAGCACGCCGTAGGCGCGGTCGCTGCTGGTCAGGCCACGCAGAGTGCTGGAGACGGCGGCGATGAACAGCAGGTTGCGGTGCGTGAGCATCACGCCTTTTGACTGCCCCGTGGTGCCCGTCGTGTAGATCAGCGCGGCCACCTGTTCGTTGCCGGGCACCGTGTCTTCCGCGATGGCCGCCTCGTTCAAGTCGCCCGCCAGCAGCTCGCCCATGCCGTCGACCGTGGCGCTGGCCGCGCCCAGACGCGCGGCATGCGCGCCCGCTTCCGGCGAGGCGCCGGCCAGGAACAGCACGCGCCGCGCCGAACTGTGCGCAGCGATGGTGTCGATCTCGCGCGCCGACAGGCGGGCATTGACGTTGACGATCCACGCGTCGATGCTGGCGCTAGCAAAGATCAGCGCCACTTGCAGCGCGCAGTTTTCGCCCACCACCATCAGGCGGTCGCCGGCACGCACGTTCAGCTGGCGCAGCAGCTGCGCGGCGCTGTCCACACTGTGCTGCAGCTGGGCGTAGGTCCAGCTGCGGCCCCGTTCATGCAGCGCGGGCGCATCGGGCGCGCGCGCCGCCCAGTGGGCGGGAATGGCCGACAGGCGCGCCGGCAAGTGGGCCAGCAGGGCGGGAATGTCCATCGCGGCCTCCTTCACTTTTGCGCTGCCTTGATCATGTTGCGGGCGATGACGATCTGCTGGATCTGCGTCGTGCCTTCGTAGATGCGGAACAGGCGCACGTCGCGGTAGAAGCGTTCGGCCGCGTATTCGCTGATGTAGCCGGCGCCGCCGTGGATCTGCACGGAGCGGTCGGCCACACGGCCGCACATTTCGGAGGCGAACAGCTTGCAGCACGATGCTTCCGTCGAGATGTCTTCCTTGTTGTCGCGCCGGCGCGCCGCGTCGAGCACCATGCTGCGCGCCGCATAGATCTCCGCCTTGCTGTCGGCCAGCATGGCCTGGATCAGCTGGAATTCGGCGATGGGCTGGCCGAACTGCTGGCGCTCCATCGCATAGGCGAGGGCGTCGGCCAGCATGCGCTCGGCCGCGCCCACGCAGACGGCGGCGATGTGCAGCCGGCCCTTGTCGAGCACCTTCATGGCGGTTTTAAAACCCACGCCTTCCTTGCCGCCGATGACGTTCGCGGCCGGCACGCGGCAATTTTCGAAGATGACGTCGCAGGTATGCGCGCCTTGCTGGCCCATCTTCCTGTCGATCTTGCCGAGTGAAAGGCCCGGCGTATCCTTTTCCACGATGAAGGCGGAGATGGCCGAGGCGCCCCGCTTGACGGGGTCCGTGCGCGCCATGACGGTAAAGATGCTCGCTTCGGGCGCGTTGGTGATATAGCGCTTGCTGCCGTTGAGGATATAAAAATCGCCGTCGCGCACGGCGCTCGTGCGCAGCGATGCCGCATCCGACCCCGATCCCGCTTCCGTCAGCGCGAACGAGCCGATGATCTCGCCCGCCGCCAGTTTCGGCAGATAGTATTGTTTTTGCGCTTCCGTGCCGTCGATGACGATGCCCTGCGAGCCGATGCCGTTGTTCGTGCCGATCAGCGAGCGGAAGGCGGGCGAGGTGCGGGCGATTTCAAAGGCGACCCTGACTTCCTCTTCCATGCTCAGTTCCAGGCCGCCGTACGCTTCCGGGATGGACAGGCCGAACAGGCCCAGTTCACGCATCTGCGCCACGATGGCGGGCGGAATGGTATCCGTTTCGGCCACCAGCGCTTCGTTCGGCACCAGCACTTCGCGCACGAAACGGGCGATGCTGTCGAGCAGGATGTTCAGGGTTTCTTCGTCGCGTATCATCGGTTTCCTCGGCGCTTTGATTTGATCTGTCGTTGAGAGGGGGCGCGCAGTCTAACCGCGGCCCAGGTTTTTTTCCACCGTCTTGACCAGGGCGACCAGGCGCGGTCCCAGGTCACCTTCGAGTTTTTCGCGCGACAGGAGAAAGGCGGGGCCGCCGCAATTGAAGGCCATCACCTGTTCGCCGTCGGCACCCAGCATGGGCACGCCCACCGCATGCACGTCGTTCTGCCACTCGCCGGCCGAGATGCAAAAGCCCCGGTCCTGGTAATCCTTGAAGCCTTGTTCGATGCCGGCCTTGATGCGCGGCCAGCGCTCCGTCTCGTGCAGGCGCGCATGGTCCATCAGGTAGTCGCGCTCGGCCTGCGGCAGGATGCACAGCAGGGCCTTGCCCATGGCCGTCGTCATCAGGGGGATGCGCGAACCGACATCGAGGCGCAGGGTGACGTTGGCGCTGCTGCGGCAGGTTTCCACGTACACCATGCTGAGGCGGTCGCGCGTGCCCAGCGATACGGAGGCCTGCGCATGCTCGGCCAGCTCCTCCATCAGCGCGCGCGCCATCTTGCGCACATCGAGGTTCGACAGCATGCGGTAGCCGAGGGCCAGCACGCCCGCGCCCAGCTGGTACTTGCCCAGGCTGTCCGAATAATTCAGGTAGCCGAGTTTGGTGAGGGTATAGGTGAGGCGCGAAATGGTGGGCTTGGGGATGCCCGTGCGCTTGGCCATGTCCGCGTTCGACAGGAACACTTCGCCGGGGCGAAAGCACCGCAGCACTTCCAGCCCGCGTGCCAGCGCGTTGACGAACTGGCGGTCCTTGCCTTCTTCGTCATCACTGAAGACGATCAGTTCCGGATCGGCCGCGGTCTGAGTATTGGTCATATTTGCCTTCATTTTTCTGACTCCCTGGAAATCAGTTTGCCTAGCCAAATTGGACGTGTCAATCGTTTTGTGAAACATTCGTTCGCACAGCGAAATGCTGCGGTGCATGAAATTTTCCTGGAAAATTGACCTGCATAGCTGTTTCCGGCCTAGTCGCTTGAGCATCGTTGTATACGTCTGTATATTGCGCCATGGGATGACGGCCGCCGCACGAGTGGCCGCTTTTTTTGTATTTTTTTGTATATCGCTGTATACGGCGATATATAACGGAAGAGAACAACATGACGATGGTGAAACAGGTAATAGCAGGCGCCGTGATGCTGGCGCTGGCGCAGCAGGCTGCTGGCAAGGAAGACGTGGATGCGGCGGCGCCGTTCGTGCTGGGCACGGTGACGGTGATCGGCCAGCGCGACCAGCTGGGGCAAGTGGCGCAGTTGGATGGGCAGCAGGTGGGGTCGCAAGTGCGCCGCGCCGAGATGCGCCGCTTTAACCGCGACAACGTGGGCGACGCCCTCAATTTGCTGTCGGGCGTATCGCTGTCGACCAATTCGCGCAACGAAAAAACCGTCGCCATCCGCGGCTTCGATGCGCGCCAGGTGCCGCTGTACATCGACGGCATTCCCGTCTACGTGCCGTATGACGGCTATGTCGATTTCAACCGCTTCACGACCAGCGACCTGGCCGCCATCCAGGTGGCCAAGGGTTTCAGCTCCGTGGCCTACGGCGCCAATACCCTGGGCGGCGCCATCAACCTGGTGTCGCGCAAGCCGACGGCTTTGATGGAAGGCGATACGTCAGTGGGATTCGGTTCGGGCAGCGAGCGCCAGGTCTCGGTCAACGTGGGCACGAACCAGGGCCTGTGGTATCTGCAGGCGGGCGTGTCGTACATTGACAGCGACGGTTTCCCCCTGTCGTCCGACTTCCGTCCCACGGCCACGGAAGACGGCGGCACGCGCAACAATGCGTATCGCAAGGACCACAAGCTGTCGTTCAAGGTGGGCTACACGCCCGAAGGCGCGCAGGCGGGCGACGAGTATGCACTGAGCTACTACAAGCAGCATGGCGAAAAGGGCCAGCCGCCATCGACGAATCCCGTCGGTGCGCGCTACTGGCAGTGGCCATACTGGAACAAGGAAAGCGTGTATTTCGTCTCGCAGACGCGCCTGGGCCAGCAGGAACGCCTGAAACTGCGGCTGTACCACGACAGCTACGACAATGAAATCACGTCGTTTACCAATGGCAGCTACACGACCCTGAAAACCAGCGGCCAGGGCAGCGTCAGCGGCGGGCGCAGCATCTATAACGACCGCACGAACGGCGGCGCGGTGGAACTCGAATCGTTCCGCCTGGCCGCGCACAGCCTGCGTTTTGTGGCCAGCGTCAAGGCCGACGAGCACCAGGAACGCGATGCCAGGGGGGTACGCACTACCTGGTACAAGGATGCCCTGTGGACCCTGGGCGCGGAAGACAGCATCGCCCTGAATGCGGCGACGGAACTGTCGCTGGGCGTGTCGCGCAATGCACTGCGCCCGGACACCGTCTACAGCGCCGGCAATGCGTATACCCTGCCGGAGAATCAATCGGCCACCGACCTGCAGGCGGGCCTGTTCCACAAGATCGGTCTTGATGCACGCGTGTATGCCAGCGTGGCGCGCAAGTCGCGCCTGCCGACCCTGAAGGACCGCTATTCGCAGCGCCTGGGCACGTATATCGAAAACCCGGCCTTGCGCGCGGAGCAGGCGATGAATTATGAGCTGGGCTATCAAGGCAATGCGCAAGGCCTGGCGCTGGAGGCGGCGCTGTTCTACAGCGACGTGAAGGACAAGATCCAGAGCGTGGCGAATGTGTCGGGCGTGCGCGCGCAGATGCAGAACGCGGGCCGGGCGCATATCAGCGGCGTGGAACTGGGTGTGCGTGGCCGCGCCGGCGCCTGGCTCGATTTCGGCGGCAACTACACGTATACGGACATGAAAAATGTCAGCGACCGCGCTATCCGCCTGACGGACGTGCCGCGCCACAAGCTGACGGCGCACGCCGTGCTGCACGCGGCGCGCCAGGTCGACGTGGTGGCCATCGCTGAATCGAACAGCGGGCGCTGGGTCTCGAACACCCTGGAACTCGGTGGTTTTACGACGCTGAACCTGAAGGCCGTGTACCGCCCCTTGCCGGCATTGACCCTGGAAGCGGGCGTGGCGAACCTGGGTGACCGCAATTACGCGCTGTCCGACGGCTTCCCCAGCGCCGGGCGCACCTGGTTGGCCAATGCACAGTACCAGTTCTGATTTATCACTGTCATGAAAGGACACAGCATGTTGAAGACAATACTGGCTGGCTTTACCTCCGCGCTGCTGCTGGCTGCGGTGCCCGCATGGGCAGACCCGGCTCCGGCGCGCGACAACATGAGCCACGCGCTGGCCGTGACGGGCATGGTGGAAACGCCTTTGACCCTGAAGGTGGCCGACCTGCGCCAGCTGCCGCCGGCCAACGGCGGGGAAATCGCCGTCACGCGCCACAACGGCGACAAGGCCGAGAGCATCACCAGCTACAAGGGCGTGCGCCTGCGCGACATTCTCGACAAGGCGGTGCTCGATGCGCCCGGTCATAACGATGTCAAGAAGCTCGCCATCATCGCCACGGCCACCGATGGCTATGCGGTGGTGTTTTCCTGGGGCGAGCTGTATAACGCGCCGGCCGGCGAGGGCGTGATCGTCTACTACGAAAAAAACGGCAAGGCCCTCGACGACAACGATGGCGAGATCGCGCTCATCTCTGCGAAGGATATCCGCACGGGGCCGCGCCATGTGAAATGGTTGAATGGCATCGAGGTGCGCAAGCTGGTGGAGTAATGAAGTGAAGAGGTCGGCCGCCGTGGAGCCATCCCCGGCGGCGGATTTTTTTACCTTCCCAGCGCTGTTCGCATCGCCTGGCCCGCCACGTCAAACAATCCCCGCGCCGCTGGCGTCAGGCCCGGCATGTGCATCGATGCATGGATCATGCCGTCCAGCTGCACGCATTGCGCCGCCACGCCGTCATCGTGCAAGCGCCGCGCATACGTAATTCCCTCGTCATGCAGCGGGTCGAATTCGCACACCAGCACCGTCGCCGGTGGCAAGTCCTTCAGTGAGGCGGCCCGCAGCGGTGCCGCATACGGATTGCTCCCTTCTGCCGGCTCGTTCAGGTAGGTCGACCAGCAAAAACGCATCGCTTCCCGCGTCAGCGAATGGCCCTCCGCATAGCGCTGGTACGACGGCGTTTCGAAGGCGAAATCGAGCGCCGGGTACAGCAGCAACTGGTGCGCCAGCGCGGGACCGGCCTGGTCGCGCGCCATCAGTGCCGCTGCGGCGGCCAGGTTGCCGCCCGCGCTGTCGCCACCCACGGCGAGGCGCTTCACGTCGATGCCCAGCGCCGCCGCATGTTCGGCGACCCAGCACAAGGCCCGGTAAAAATCGTCGAGCGGCACGGGGAACTTGTGTTCGGGCGCCAGCCGGTAGTCGACGGAAAAAATCACGCAACCGGTGGCGTTGGCCAGCGCGCGGCACGGATTGTCGTACAGGTCCAGCGAGCACAGACACCATCCTCCGCCATGCGCAAAGACGATGGCGGGCAGGGGGGCGCTCGTATCCGCGCCGGCCGGCACGTAGGCGCGCACGGCCAGCGCATGTTCACCGGGCAGCACGTAATCCTTGATCGAGGCGACGTCCTCCAGCGGCCCGTGCAGCTGGCGCAAGCCCGTTTCCGTGGCCGCGCGCAGGTCTGCCAGCGAGGCGGGCGGCGGCGCATTGTTGCTCTGTTCCAGCCAGGCGGCGATCAGCGGGTCGAGGCTCATGCGGGCTCTCCGGCCAGGAAGGGCAGCAGGTGGGCGATGAACGCTTCCGGCTGTTCTTCCATGATGAAGTGGCCGCATTCGGCGACGATGGCGCCTTGTAACTGATCCGCCTTGCCCTGCATGGTCAGCAGGGGTGCGTCATTCGTCGCGTGGTCGGCGCCGATGGCCAGCACCGGCATCGGCAGGCTGTGTTTTGCCCGTTCCAGATTTTGCCGGATGGTTTCTGGAATGGCGCGGTAGTAGGCGAAGCCCGCGCGCAGGGCGCCCGGCGTGGCATACGCGTCCGCATACACGTCGACGGCCACCTTGTCGCGGCGGTACGACCAGCGGTCGAAAATGAAGCGGATGTACTCGCGTTCCTTGCCCGCCGTGAGCATTTCCGGCAAATCGAGCACCTGGTTGAACATGAAGTGCCACAGGAAGATGTTATCCGACGGCGCGACGAAAATCGGTGGCGCGGGCGCCAGGCCGGGAATCACGGCTTCCGTCAGCGCCAGTTTCGTCACGGCCTGCGGGAAATCGCTGGCCAGCGCATAGCCGACCCACATGCCGATGTCGTGACCCACCACGTCGTACTGCGCATGGCCCAGCGCCAGCATGGCGCGGTGCAGGGTGGCGGCCACGGCGCCGGTGTCGTAGCCATCGGCCGGGCGGCTGGAGTGGCCGCTGCCCGGCGGGTCGATGGCGATCGCCTGGTAGCCATTGGCCGCCAGGGCTGCCATCACGTGGCGCCAGGCATACCAGGTTTGCGGCCAGCCGGGGATCAGCAGCACGGGTTTGCCTTCGCCTGCAATCACGCAATGCAGGCGCTGGCCATCGATGCGCACATAGTCGTGGCTGTAGTTGTCTTCATGTTGATGCATGGTGAGTCCTTGTATTGATTCAGTTGATCAGTTGTGCTCGATGCCGAGCAGGGTGTTGATTTGCTGCGCGCTGACGGGGGCGCCGGCGAAGTCGTCGAAGATCTTGTCGGTGACGGGGATGATGTGGGCATTGATGAAGGCCACGCCTTCGCGCGCGCCCACTTCCTGGTCCTTCAGACAGCACTCCCATTCCAGCGTCGCCCAGCCCGCGTAGTCGTTTTGCGCCATCTTTGAAAAGATCGCCTTGAAATCGACCTGGCCATCACCGAGCGAACGGAAGCGCCCGGCGCGGTTTCCCCACGACTGGTAGCCGCCGTAGATGCCTTGCCGCCCGGTCGGATTGAATTCCGCATCCTTCACATGGAACATGCGGATGTGCTCCTTGTAGATGTCGATGAATTCCAGGTAATTGAGCTGCTGCAGCACGAAGTGGCTGGGATCGAACAGCATCTTGCAGCGCGGGTGGCGGCCCACGCGTTCATGAAACATCTCGAAGCTGATGCCGTCATGCAGGTCTTCGCTGGGGTGGATTTCGTAGCACAGGTTGACGCCCTGTTCCTCGCACATGTCGAGGATGGGCAGCCAGCGGCGCGCCAGTTCGTCGAAGGCCGTTTCGATCAGGCCGGGCGGGCGTTGCGGGAACGGGAACAGATACGGCCAGGCGAACGAACCGGAAAACGTGCCCATGTCGGTCAGGCCCAGGCGCTTCGAGGCCATGGCCGCCAGTTTCACTTGCTCGATGGCCCACTCGGTGCGCGCCGCTGGCTGGCCGTGCAGGTGTGCCGGGGCGAAGCTGTCGCACAGCGCGTCGTAGGCCGGGTGCACGGCCACCAGCTGGCCGAGGATGTGCGTCGTCAGTTCGCTGATGACCAGGCCATGGCTGGCCAGCATGGCAACGAGGTCGTCGCAGTATTGCTGGCTGTGCGCGGCCTGTGCCACGTCGAACAGGCGTGCGTCCCAGGCGGGAATCTGCAGGGCCTTGAAGCCCATGCCGGCCGCCCATTCGGCGATGGCGGGCAGGGTGTTGAAGGGCGCCGTGTCGGCGGCGAATTGTGCCAGGTGCAGGCTCGGTCCTTGGATGGTTTTCATATCGGCTCCTATTGTTTGTCGATCGACAAAGAATAGGTGAAATTGTTGGCGCGGTCAAGGCGTCGATGCAAAATAAATCGCGAAGGCGGCTTGCGTGCCAGGCGTTATACTGGCCGCCACTTCGTAAGCAGAGGATCACAATGGCAGGAAGACCGAGGGAATTTGACCGCGCGCTGGCGCTGGAAAAAGCGCGTGACGCGTTCTGGACGCGCGGCTATGAAGGCGTGTCGATGGCCGATCTGGTGGCGGCGCTGGGCATCGCCTCGGCGCGCATCTATGCGGCGTTCGGCTCGAAGGAGCAGCTGTTCCGCGAAGCCGTGGAGTTGTATGAAACGGGAGAAGGCGCGTTTGCCGTGCACGCGCTGGCGGCCAGCCTGAATGTGCGCGACGCGGTGGCGCGCATGCTGGAGGAGGCCGTGCTGCTGTACACGCGCAGCGGCCAGCCGCAAGGCTGCATGGTGGTCACGGCCGCGACCAACACGAGCGCGGAAAACGCCGGCATTGCCGACTGGCTGGCGCAGCACCGCCGCGCGCGCACGCAAGCGGTCATCGAGCGCCTGCGCGCGGCGCAGCTGGCGGGAGAATTAAAGGGAGAGGCGGACGTGCAGGCGCTGGGCGACTATTATGCGGCCTTGCTGCACGGTCTGTCGGTGCAGGCGCGCGACGGCATTCCCGCCGAACGGCTGCTGGCACTGATCCGGCCGGCGATGGCGCCCTTGGCGCTGGAAATGAAAAATCAGACTATCTAACCGGTAGTGACTGTGCTTAAGTCTTGACGTCGATCAGGCTGCCCAGCGCCTGGTCGGCCGCCTTGACGACATTCGCCGACAGGTTGAAACCGGCCTTGTAGACGAGGTTATCCGTCAGTTCGGACGCCAGGCCGACGCCGTTCGGCCGGCTTTCTGCCGCCTTGGCCGCAGTTGCATTGGCGCCGCTGACGCTTTCGCTGGCGGCCAGCTTGCGTCCTTCGACGGACAGCGTGACGCCCGTGCCGGCCGGACTGGACTCCTGGAACTCGGCTTGTTGCGGCTGGAAGCCCGGCGTATTCGCATTGGCGATATTGTTGGCGGCCACATCCAGCGCGCGCTGGTTGGCGGTCAGCCCCGAAGTACCGGTGGTGAGGGCGGAGATGGACATGGCGACTCCTTCAGAATACATCCAGTTTACTCCCGCCAGCGGGAAAAGTGTGGTGGTGTAAGGCAATAATTTTTTCTGTTGCATCTTGCCGCAAAAAAATAGGTACATCACGTAATTTTTTTATATTGTCCTGTGGCATTTCACTGTCTAGACTGGCAGGGAAGTCATCCACGGAGTCCGCCATTTTTCATCTGCTTCGCCCCATGTTCCTGGGTTTGCTGCTCAGTCTGCCTTGCCTGCCCCTGAAAGCCCAGTTTGTTCCCTTGCAGTTGCCGCTCGATGCACGCCTGAACGAGCAGGTGATCATGGTGCCGGCCGGCGACGGCTTGCGCGAGGCGCTGGAGACGACGGTGTTCCGTCCCGCCGGCCCCGGACCGTTTCCCTTGCTGCTGATGAATCACGGCAAGCAGGCCGGCCCGGCCCGGCTGCAGCAGCGCGAGCGCTTCATCTATATGGCCACCGAGTTCGTGCGCCGCGGCTATGCGGTGATGCTGCCCATGCGCGCCGGTTTTGCCCGCTCCACGGGCGCCTATCGCGATTTTGGCTGCGACATGCTGGGCAACGCCCAGGGCCAGGCGCGCGACATGCTGGCCGCGCTCGCGTATGCGCGCCGCCAGAGCTGGGTCGACCCGCAGCGCATCGTCGTCGCGGGGCAGTCGTATGGCGGCATGGCGGCGCTGGCGCTGGCCACCCGGATGGTGCCCGGCGTGCGCGGCGTGCTCAATTTTGCCGGCGGCCTGCGCGTCGACATGCCCGGCTGCGACTGGCAAGGGGCGCTGGCCAAGACCTTCGCCACCCTGGGCGCCTACAACCACATCCCCAGCCTGTGGCTGTATGGCGCGAACGACTCGTATTTTTCGCCGGCGCTGGCGCGGCGGTTGTTCAATTCCTTTACCGGTTCCGGCGGCCGGGCGCAACTGCTGGCCTATGGCCCGTTCAAGCGCGATGCCCACCTGACCCTGGGCAGCCGCGACGGCGTGGCCGTGTGGCTGCCCGCCACCGAGCGCTTCCTGCAGAGAGTCGGCATGCCGGTGCGGCAGGTTTATCGTGTGGCCGATGCGCCGTCGCCGCCCGCCACGCATTTCGCGCCGCAGGACGATATCGCCGCCGTGCCGTATCTGGAAGAGCAGGGCCGCGCGGCCTACCGCGTCTTCCTCGAGAAAACCGCGCCGCGCGCCTTTGCCCTGTCGGCCAGCGGCGCCTGGGGCTGGGCCGAGGAGGGCGAAAGTCCCGAGGTGCGCGCACTCGCTTCGTGCCAGCGCCGCAGCAGCCTGCCGTGCCAGTTGTATTCGGTCGATGAAAGCGTTGTTTGGCCCGGTGCCAGCGCCGTCGGCGGTGCGCAATAGGCCGCCGCGCACGATAGTTGTCGCCGAAACGGGCGATGGGCGAATATACTAGGCGAAAAGGGAGGCGTTGCGCTTCCCGTCCGCCCTTATTATCCAGCGAGAATTCACCCTTATGGCGTCATCCCCAGAAAACCTCAGCATGGCCGTGTTTTGCGACTTCGAGAACGTCGCGCTCGGCGTGCGAGATGCAAATTACGAAAAATTCGATATCAAGCCCATCCTCGAACGCTTGCTGCTCAAGGGCAGCATCGTTGTCAAGAAGGCATATTGCGACTGGGACCGTTATAAAAGTTTCAAGGGCACCATGCACGAAGCGAACTTCGAACTGATCGAAATTCCCCACGTGCGCCAGTCCGGCAAGAATTCGGCCGACATCCGCCTCGTCGTCGATGCACTGGACCTGTGCTACACCAAGGCTCACGTGAACACCTTCGTCATCATCAGCGGCGATTCCGATTTCTCTCCGCTGGTGTCGAAACTGCGCGAAAACGCCAAGCAGGTGATCGGCGTGGGCGTCAAGCAGTCGACCTCCGACCTGCTGGTGGCGAACTGCGACGAATTCATTTTCTACGATGACCTGGTGCGCGAGAGCCGCCGCACGGCCGCCAAGCGCGACGCGCGCGAAAGCCCGGCTGCCGCTGTCAAGCGCTCGCCCGACGAAGAAGTGCGCCGCAAGGAAAAATACGAGTCGCGCAAGACGGAAGCGATCGAGATGGCCGTCGAAACGTTCGACGCGCTGGTGTCCGAACGGGGCGACAGCGGCAAGATCTGGGCTTCGATGCTGAAAGAAGCGATCAAGCGCCGCAAGCCGGACTTCAGCGAATCGTATTACGGTTTCCGCACCTTCGGCAACCTGCTGGAAGAAGCGCAGGCGCGCGGCTTGCTGGAATTTGGCCGCGATGAGAAATCGGGTGCCTATGTCTACCGCAGCAGCGGCCTGGTGGCCGTGCCTGCCGCCGTGAACGCGGATGCCGCCAGCGAGACAAGCGCCAGTGGCGAGACCGGCGCGACGGCGGAAGAGGGCAACAGCCGCGAAGGCGGCAGCCGCCGCGATTCGCGCCGCAATGGTCGTGGCGGCCGCAAGCAGAACGAGCAACGCCGCGGCGAGTCCGCGCCACAGGCTTTCGTGCCGGTGGCCGAGGCCGAATCGGCTGTCATCGAGCAGTATGCGCCAGCGCCACAGCCGGAAGTGCTGCACGAGGTGGCCGAAGCCGCAGTCGAGGTCGTGGCGGAAGAGGGCAGCGCCAAGCGCGGTTCGCGCCGCAATGGCCGTGGCGGCCGCAAGAATGGCGATGGCGCCCGTGAAGCGCGCGCGGAAGCCGTCGAGGTGGCGGTGGCGGAAGCCATGCCAGTGCCGGAACCGGTAGCTGAAGTGATGGTGGACACCGTCGCCGAAGCGAAGACCAAGGCCAAGCCGCGCACGCCAGCGCGCAAGGCGGCAGCATCGAAAAAGCCGGCCAAGAAGGCGGTTGAAGCGGTGGCGGAAGCGGCACCTGTGATTGAGGCTGCACCGGTGGACGTGGCCGTCATGGCGGAAGACAAGCCGGCCAAGGCGCCGCGCAAGACGCCGGCACGCCGTCCCGCGCGCAAGAAGGCGGAAGCGGCTTGATTGAAACCCCAAAGCAAGGACTGGGGTCGGACGGGGACGCCGAGTCCCGACGGGTCTGACCCCAAGCGTGTAGGATGAGCCTGTTTTTAACGAAGCGGGCTTAAGCATGTACCACGGTGAACGGTTCAACAGCATTTCCCATACGGTGGGCGCCGCGCTGGCGGCCATCGGCGGCGTCATCCTCATCGTCGTGGCGGCGCGCACGGGCGACCCCTGGAAAATCGTCAGCTGCAGCGTGTATGCGGTCATGCTGCTGACCTTGTACCTCACTTCCAGCCTGTACCACAGCGTGCGCGGCAAGGCCAAGGCCGTGCTGCAGCGGCTCGACCACTGCGCCATCTACCTGCTCATCGCGGGAACCTATACGCCCTTCATGCTGGTGACCCTGCGCGGGCCGTGGGGATGGTCGCTGTTCGGCGTCGTCTGGGGCCTGGCGCTGTTTGGCATCGTGCAGGAATATGTGTACGCAAAAGGCGCGCGCATCCTGTCGCTGGTGATTTACGTGGCCATGGGCTGGCTCATCGTCATCGGCATCAAGCCGTTGCTGGCGGCGCTCGAGTGGAACGGCTTCCTGTGGCTGGTGGCAGGCGGGCTGTGCTACACGGGCGGCATCGCTTTCTACGCCACCGACCACAAGCTGCGCCATGGCCACGGCATCTGGCACCTGTTCGTGCTGGCCGGCAGTAGCTGTCATTTTATCGCCATTTTGTTCTACGTTGCCTGACGTTGGCTGCTGCCATCACTGTTGCCATGATTCCATTATAATGGCGCGATATGTGAAACGCAGTCAATAATAAGGCAACAATGGATATCAATTCGGACGACCTGAAAATCTTCGTCACCGTCATCGACAGCGGCACCCTGAGCGCGGCCGCCGTGCACCTGGGACAAACCACCTCGGGCGTCAGCCGCGCGCTGTCGCGCCTGGAAGACAAGCTGGCCACCTCGCTGCTGACGCGCACCACGCGGCGCATGGAGCTGACGGAAGAGGGGCAGCTGTTCCTGGACAAGGCGCGCGCCATCCTCGCCTCGATGGAGGATGTGGAGGAATCGATCCGCATCCGCCGCCAGAAGCCGGCCGGGCGCCTGTCCGTCGATGCCGCCTCGCCCTTCATGCTGCATTGCGTGGTGCCCCACGTGGCCGAGTTTCGCGCCATGTACCCGGACATCCGCCTGGAGCTGACCAGCAACGACCAGATCGCGGACCTGCTCGAGCACCGCACCGACATCGCCATTCGCATCGGCGCCCTGGTCGACTCGACCCTGCATGCGCGCCCGCTCAGTGCCAGTCCCCTGCACGTGCTGGCCACGCCCGCCTACCTGGCGCGCCACGGCGTACCCGCCACGCCGGAAGCGCTGTCCGGCCATGCGCTGTTGGGTTTTGCGCAATATGAACTGGGGAATCACTGGCCGCTGCGCCACGAAGCGGGCAACAGCCTGCAGATCGTGCCCGCGCTGGCCGCCTCCAGCGGCGAAACCCTGCGTCAGCTGGCGTTGCATGACCAGGGCATCGTCTGCCTGTCCGACTTCATGACGAAGGACGACATCGCCGCCGGCCGCCTGGTGCAGGTGCTGCAGCCGTTCTACACGGGCTACCGCCAGCAGATCCACGCCGTCTATTACCGCAATACCCAGCTGGCGCAGCGCATCAGCTGCTTCCTCGAATTCCTGCAGCAGAAGCTGTAGGAACCGGACATGACTGGCGCCGCCCGCTACGGCATGGCGTGTGTTTCTTCGGCCCGCAGCAGCTGTTCCACCTCGTGCGCCGGCAGCGGGTGGCTGAAATAATAGCCCTGCGCCTCGTCGCAGCCGTGCTGGCGCAGGTAGTCCAGCTGTTCCGCCGTTTCCACGCCTTCGGCCACCACGCGCAGCTTCAAATTGTGCGCCAGGGCGATGATGGAGACGACGATGGCCGCGTCGTCCGCGTCGCGCGCCACGTCGCCGACGAAACTGCGGTCGATCTTCAGCACATCGATGGGGAAGGTGCGCAGGTAGGCGAAACTGGAATAGCCGGTGCCGAAGTCGTCGATCGACAGTTGCACCCCCAGCGCTTTCATGTCGTGCAGCTGGCTGACGGCCAGCGCCACATCGTGCATGAACAGGCTTTCCGTCAGTTCCAGTTCCAGGCAGGCGGGCGGCAGGCCCGTTTCCAGCAGCACTTCGGCGATCAAGGCGACCAGGTTCGGCTCGTTGAACTGGCGCGCCGACAGGTTCACGGCCAGGCGCAGCGTGTCCAGTCCCGCCGCATGCCAGCGTTTCACCTGCATGCACGCTTCGCGCATGACCCAGGCGCCGATCGGCACGATCAGGCCCGTATCTTCCGCCAGCGCGATGAAGCGCTGCGGCGCCACCATGCCCAGTTCCGGGTGCTGCCAGCGCAGCAGCGCTTCCACGCCGACGATGCGTCCGCTGGCCAGGTCCACCTGCGGCTGGTAATGCAGCACGAACTGCCCGCGTTCCAGCGCGTTGCGCAGCGCCGTCTCGATGCGCAGGCGCTCCAGCGTGGCCTGGTTCATGGCCGTCGTGTAGAACTTGATGTTGTTGCGGCCCTGTTTCTTGGCGCAGTACATGGCGATGTCGGCCTGCTCGATCAGGTTCTGCGTCTCGCCATGCAAGGTCACGTCGCCGGGGGCGTCGTAGCGCGACATGTCGTAGACGGCCACGCCGATGCTGCAGGTGACGAAGAATTCCTTGCCGTCGAGTAGTACCGGCTGCGCCACCGCATCCATCACGCGCTGCACGATGGCGGCGCTGAGCACTTCGTCGGCCTGTTCGCACAGGATGGCGACGAATTCGTCGCCCGACAGGCGCGCCACCGTATCGCTTTCGCGCAGGCTGGCCTGCAGGCGCGTGGCGATGGTTTTCAGGAGCAGGTCGCCGGCTTTGTGGCCCAGGCTGTCGTTGACGAACTTGAAGCGGTCGAGGTCGATCAACAGCACCCACATGGCCCGGTTCTTGCGGCGCGACAGGGCCATGGCCTGTGCCAGGCGGTCGCGCAGCAGGGCGCGATTGGGCAAGCCCGTCAGCACGTCGTGGTGGGCGATGTGCTGGATTTGCTGCTCGGCCAGCTTGCGTTCCGTGATTTCGGACCCTGTGCCCCGGTAGCCGTGAAATTCACCGAGCTCGTTGAACAGCGGTTCGCCATTGATGCTGAACCAGCGCAGCTGGCCATCGCGGTCCTGCATCGCATATTCGAGGTTGGAAAAGGGCAGGTGCGCTTCCAGGTTGGCGATATGCTGCTTGCCCCAGCGCGAATTGCGCATCTCCGGGTTGTTTTCCCAGCGCGTCATGCCGATGAAGCGTTCCAGCGGCATGTTGGACTTGTCCGTAAAGCCGCCGGTGATGTGGGTGAAGCAGAAGTTGGCATCCTGTTCCCAGTACCAGTCCGAGGACAGGGCCAGCAGGCGGCGGAAGCGCTTTTCGCTTTCCTGCAGGGCGCGTTCCGTGCGCTGGCGCGCCCGCACGTCGGCGCTGAGCAGTTCATTGCTGCGCTTGAGATCGGCCGTGCGCTGTTCCACCAGCAGCTGCACGCGGCGCGAGCGCTGCGTCAGCGATTGCACGAAGGCGGCCGTCAGCACGCTGAACAGCAAACCGGTGATCAGGGTGAACAATGAGCCCAGATGGTCGGCCAGGAAAGGGCGCGGATGGGCCACCACGCGCACATGCCAGGGCCGGCCGGCGGAGGAAAAGCCCCGGTCATAACGGCTGTGATAGGCAAATTGCAGCCAGCGTGGCAGCGACTCCCAGGCGTCGCCCGCTTCGGCGGCAGGCGCCTGGCCATGCCGGAAGATCAATTGGCGCGGGTCGGCGTCAGCGTCGGCGTAGACGCTCAGTTCAAGCTGCGGGTCGCCCAGCAGGTCGGCGCCGGCGAGGATTTTCTGCACCAGTTCGCCTGCGCGGACGATGGCCGCCGTATCGCCGATCAGCGCCGCGCGCCGCTGCTGCACCGTCTGCAGGGGCACGCCGTGGCGGTACACGGGGCGCAGGATGACGAAACCCTGCTGCGGACCCTGCGCCAGGGCCAGCAGGCCGGTGGCGGTGGTCTGGCCGCTGATGATGGCCTGTTCCAGCGCGCCGGCCAGCAAGCCGTCAGGGCGCACGTTCAGGCCGAAGGCGGGGCGGTTGCCCTGCAGCGGTTCGAGATAATCGACGATCAGGTAGGTCGCGTGCTCGGTCACGGGATGGATGACGCCATTGTGCATTTCCGTCATCGCATAGTTGGGCACGATGCGCCGCAGCTCGGCCTCGAACGCCGCGCGCTGCGCATGCGGCACGAGGCGGTGGAAATTGAATGCCTGGATGAACGGGTGGCGTTGCAGCAGCGGCGTGGTGAAGGCGTGGAACTGCTCGCGCGTGACGGGCACGACGGCGGCAAACAGCTGGTTGGTCGTGGTCAGCACCTCGACCGCGTCGTCGAGTCCCTGCTCGATGGCGGCCACGCGCGCGCCTGCGCGCTGCTGCAGACTCAGGCTCATTTTGTCGTATTCGAGCTGGCTGATGGCGCAGAACAGCACGCCGGTGATGCCGACGCCGCAGGCAAAAGTCAGCGCGGCCGCGGCGGAAATCGACAAGGGCAGGCGGCCACGCAGCATGGTTTTTCCTATCTCACTTCATGGATACTTGGATTCGGCGGCGCCTGCCGGCCCCGCGCAGGCCATAGTTTGTCATAAACCACATCCATCATGCTGATTTTGCACCAAATTACTGCTAATAAGCAACAACATCCATGGCAGGGGAAGACGACTTTCAGTCGCTGCCCGCGCCTGCCCGCCGACGCACACGCCACAACTGCCATGCGGGCAGCCAGCGGTTCAGGAAACCCAGGCCGCACACGCGCCGCCAGCGCACCAGGCGCACGACGCGCAGGGCCCGGCCCGCCCCGAGCTTGTCTGGCCTGGCGGCGAAGACGATGCGGTTGTTGCCGGCGATGCCGTCGAAGTGGCACACGGCGCCGCGGAAGGTGAGCATCAGGCGCGCCAGCATGGCAGGGTAGTGCTCGTCATAACTGAACAGGTTGGCTACCAGCACGCCGCCGGGCAGCAGAGCGCGCAGGCAGTCCGCATAGAAGCGCGCGCTGCCCAGTGCGGGTGGCAGGCCCGTTTCGTCGTAGCCGTCGAGCAGCAGCACGTCGGCGCAGCCCGGATGCTGGCGGATATAGCTGACGGCGTCCGTTTCGATGATGCGCAGGCGCGCGTCGTCGGGCGGCAGCATGAACTGCTCGCGCAGGGCGATCACGTCGGCGCGCAGTTCCAGCACCGTGATGCGCGCCTCGGGCAGGTGGCGGTGGCAGAATTTCAGCAGCGAGCCGCCGCCCAGTCCCACCATCAGGATGTGCCGGGGACGCGGCACGAACAGGGTAAAGCACATCATGGCACGCGCATAGCGCAGCAGCAGATGGTCGGGGCGCGACAGCAGCATTTCGCTCTGGATCATGCCTGGCTGGAATTCCAGGCGGCGCCGGTCGCCACAGGTATGCACCTGGGGCGCGCGTACGGCAGGTAATTGGCTATCCGGCATAGGACGACTTCGCTGAGTGGACTGGGGAAGATGCTTTGTTGCATTCAGAGAAATCTGATAAGCTTCCGCGAGCATACCCGATTAATCCGCGCCGAGCATGCGTATATGTAGATGGCGCGCGGCGGCACGGCCACGTAGTCGGGCACCATGGAGACAAGCATGTTTTTGGATCACCCCATCATTACCGCGACGAACAGTTTTACGGAGCCTGACCGCATCGAGCGGCTGACGCGCGTATATGGTTATGCGGCGGCGCTGGCCGACGTGGCCGCCAACTTCGGATTCATTGAAAAAGTGGCGCAGATCCATGACCACAAGGGCACCCTCATCGTGTTCTGGCATGAGGCGCCCAGTGAAGTGGAAAAGCAGTATTTCGTGCAGGCGTGGGCCAGCAAGGTCGGCGACGGCAGCACGAATGTCGAACACGAAATCTGACCTGGCGCGCCGCGCCTGCGCATCGATAACGTAGCCCATGGATATCAAGACTCTGGTACTGGCCCTGGCGCTCGGCAACCTGAGCCTGTGCGCGGCCCTGTTCTTCTTCGAGTACGAGCGCAAAAAGTCGCTCAGCCTGTCCACCTGGGCGGTAGCCAAGCAGTGCCAGGCCGTGGCCTGGTGTTTGTTGTATTTCCGCGGCGTGCTGCCCGATTTCCTCTCCATCTTGCTGGGCAACAGCTTGCTGTTTGCCGGCATGGCGCTGGACGCGGGCGCGCTGTGGCAGGCGGCCGGGCGCAGCGGCTGGCGCCGCTATGTATTGCCGGCACTGGGGTTGTCGGTGGCGCTGTTTGCCGCCTGCTATCTGTTTGACGTGGCGCCGCTGCTGCGCAGTGCCGGCGGCTCGCTGATCGTGGCCGGCTTTTTCCTCGCCGGCGTGGCCGCGCTGTGCCTCAAATGGCGCGAGGCAAGCATGCTGCGCCGCTTCCTCGTCGTCAGCATGGGCATCCTGTCGCTGCTGATCGCCGCGCGCGGCGTGCTCGCTGCCGCCATCCCCGATGTTGACGCCGAGCTGCTGCAGCTGGCCGGTTTTGGCGCCCTGTACCTGATGATGCTGACGAACGCTTTCGGCTACCTGCTGCTGTTGCGTGAAAAAATGGGCAGCGAACTGGCGCGCCTGGAGGTGCTCGATGCGGCCACGGGCGTGCCGAACCGGCGCGGCTTTTACCAGGCGCTGGCGCCGTGGATGGCGCTGGCGCGCCGGCCCGGCTTGCCGACGGCCTTGGTGGTGCTCAATATCGACCATTTCAAGCGCGTCAACGACAGCTATGGCCATCCGGTGGGCGATGCGGTGCTGAAAACCATCGTCGACACGTGCCGCCAGCAGCTGCGCGACAGCGACCTGATGGGCCGCCTGGGCGGCGCCGAATTTGCCATCCAGCTGCCGCGCACGAATCTGGCCGATGCGCTGATGGTGGCCGAGCGCATCCGCGCCGCCGTCGAAGCGCTGCCGGTCAAGACGGAACGCGCCGTGCTGCAGCTGACGGCCAGCCTGGGCGTGACCACCATCCGCGCCGAGGACAGCAGCGTCAGCCTGTTCAAGCGGGCCGACGAGGCGCTGCAGGCGGCCAAGCAGGCGGGCCGCAACAGGGTGGTGGAAGCGCAAGGCGCCAGCACCCTGGATATGTAAATCGGCCTATTTTTTGCGCGAGCCCAGCCAGTTGGGTTGCTTGCCGCATTCCTTGGGCAGGAACAGGACAAGAAAATTGCAACGGCACGTTACCAGACAGGCCATGTTGGCCGCCGGCACGCCGAACATGTGCATTCTCTAACTTTCATTTAAGCTAGGCAAGTTATGCTGTGGGGTGCACGCTCGGCCCCTCTTGTCGTCCGCACCGCAGTTCCCCTTTCTTACTCTTGCCAGGCCCATAATGAAAATGCTCAAATCCCTGCCTGTATGGCCGCTTGCCGCCCCGCTTGCCGGCTGGCTCTTCCTGTTCGGTTCCACCTTCAATGTCGGCGGCTACTATCAGATCCTGCTGGTGGCTGGCCTGATCGGCAGCGTGCTGGCCGCCGTCTACCACGCGGAAGTGGTGGCGCACCGTATCGGCGAACCGTATGGCACCCTGGTGCTGGCGCTGGCCGTGACCCTGATCGAGGTGGCGCTGATCGTCTCGCTGATGCTGGCCGGCGGGCCGGAAACGACGGGACTGGCGCGCGACACCGTGTTTGCCGCCATCATGATCATTTTGAACGGCATCGTCGGCATCTGCCTGCTGCTGGGCGCCGGGCGCCACCGGGAACAGACCTTCGGCCTGCTGGGCGTGAGCGCGTCGCTGGCCACGCTGGCGGCCATCGCCATCCTGACGCTGGTGCTGCCGAATTACACCTCCAGCGCCGCCGGCCCGTACTACAACTCCAGCCAGCTCATTTTCATCGCCGTCATCTCGCTGGTCCTGTACGGCACTTTCGTGCTGGTGCAGACGGTGCGCCACCGCGACTACTTCCTGCCCAAGGAAGCCGTCGGTGACGAAGAGGTGCATGCGGCGCCGCCCACGCCCACCGTCGCCTGGGTCAGCGCCGGCGCGCTGCTGGTGTGCCTGGGCGCCGTGGTGCTGCTGGCCAAGTCGCTGGCGCCCGCGCTGGAGACGGCGATCGCCGCCATGGGCGCGCCAAAGACACTGGTCGGTATCGTCATCGCCGCCATCGTGCTGCTGCCCGAAGGCCTGGCCGCCGTGCGCGCCGCGCGCGCCAATCGCCTGCAAACGAGTTTGAACCTGGCCCTCGGCTCCGCCCTGGCCAGCATCGGCCTGACGATACCCGCCGTGGTGGTGGTGTCGCTGGCCACGGGCCTGACGATCACCCTGGGACTCGATATCAAATCGACAGTGCTGTTGCTGCTGTCGCTGATGGTGGCCACCCTGTCGCTGGGCACGGGCCGCACCACGGTCATGCAGGGCACGGTGCACCTGGTGATTTTTGCCGTTTACTTATTTACCACCATCGTTCCGTAAGCCGCCGCGCGGCTGCTGTTTTGTCACAATCCTGTCACGCCGCTGTCATACGATGGGGGTAGTGTGGTAGGATTTTTAAATCGTCTAAATGATTTATATAGTTTAGCAACTGATTTTGCCAACTTTTTTCAGTTGGTACAGCAATGACAAGACAAGAGGCCAGTATGTATGCAGCGGTGGACCTGGGGTCCAACAGTTTTCGTTTACACGTCGGCAAGCATGATGGCGACACCATACGCGTGGTCAAGAGCGTGCGCGACCCGATACGCCTGGCCGCCGGCCTGGATGCCAATGGCGACCTGACCGAGGCGGCCATGCAGGGGGCGCTGGCTTGCCTGCAGCGCTTTCGCGCCATCCTCGCGGGCTTCGAACTCGATGCCGTGCGCGTGGTGGCCACATCGGCCATGCGCGTGGCGCGCAACGGCGCCGTTTTCCTGCCGCTGGCCGAGCAAGCCATCGGCCATCCGATCGAAATCATCTCGGGCGAGGAAGAGGGGCGTTTGATCTACATGGGCGTGGCCAATGCGCTGGCCATCCCCGGCGAACGCCGGCTGGTGATGGATATCGGCGGCGGCTCGACCGAACTGATACTGGGGCGCGGCAACGATATCGAGCGCGTCGAGTCGTTCAGCCTGGGCACCGTCAAGCAAAGCCTGTCGTTCTTCATCGGCGGG
>NZ_LT607496.1:34979-95344 GCF_900095235.1 Janthinobacterium sp. UMAB-60 | reverse complement strand
GCCGCGCCGCCATACCGTCCGCAGCACTGGAAGACGGCCTACGGCTCTTCCGGCACCATCCGCACCATCGCCGACATCATCGCCCGCAACAAGCTGGGCGACGGCTTGCTCACGAGCGCCAGCCTCGATGCGCTGGCACGGCGCTTCATCGAACTCGGTCACACCAGCCGCATCGACATGCCCGGCTTGCGCCCCGATCGCGCCAGCACCATCGTCGGCGGCCTGGCCATCTTGATCGGCCTGTTCCGCGAAATGGCGATACCCGTCATGACGCCGATCGAGGCGGGCTTGCGCATGGGCGTGATGTGGGATTTGTACCTGCGTTCGACCAAGCGCGACCGCCGGGAACAGTCGGTGCAGGGTTGCATGGAAAAATTCCATATCGACCAGCAGCGTGCCGGCCGGGTGGCCGAGCAGGCGCTGGCCATGTATGCGCAGCTCAAGCCCACGTCGGACGCCCTGGTGAAAAGCCTGCGCTGGAGCAGCCTGCTGCACGAAGTGGGCCTGGCCGTGTCGCAGACGGGCTACCACAAGCACGCATCCTACATCGTGGAAAACGCGGATTTGCCCGGTTTTACCACGCGCGAACAGAAGACCATGAGCCGCTTGATCCTGGCGCAGAAGGGCAACTTGCGCAAGATCGGCGAAGTGCTGTCCGACCCCGATTTCGCCAAGGCCGTGCTGGCGCTGCGCCTGTCGATTCTGCTCATGCACGCGCGCATCGAAGCCGATTTCAGCGAACTGCGCCTGCGCATGAAGAGCCGCATTGAGCTCGACATCAAGCGCGGCTGGGTGGCGCACCATCCCACCGTGTCGTTCTGGATCGAGAAGGAGCAGGAATTCTGGGATGAGGTCGGGGTCGATTTCACCATCCGCGCCAGCGCCTAGGAGGTCATGCCGTGCGCATGACTTGATGTGCAGCAAGCAAGATTTCAAAAAAGAGTATATATTGTTTATATTATTTATTAGATTGGAAAATCCATGACTAAAACCGTCCCAGTGAAAAAAGCCGACAGCGCGCCCGTATCGATGTTCCCCACCAGCGCTTCGATCAATGCGGCGGCAGCCAAGGCCGCACCGGCCGCCAAGCCTGCCGCAAAGCCGACAGCCAAGCCAGCCGTCAAGCCGGTGGCCAAGGCCGCCGCCAAACCAGTGGCCGCCAAAGCCGCCGTCGCGAAGCCAGCGGCAGTCAAGCCCGTTGCCGCCAAGCCTGCGGTAGTCAAGGCACCCGTCGCCAAACCGGCAGCCAAGGCCGTCGTGGCCAAGCCAGCTGTGGCCAAGGCAGTCGCCAAAGCCGCTGCCAAGCCGGCGGCCAAGGTTGCTGCGAAACCAGCCGGCAAGGCCGTCGCCAAGCCGGCAGTGAAAGCCGCCGTCAAACCGGCCGCCAAGCCGGCCGCCGCGAAAAAAGCGCCGCTCGCCAAGGTCGTCGCCGTCAAGGAAAAAGCCCGCAAGCCGAAACTGGTGCGCGACAGCTTCACCATGCCGGAAGCGGAATATGAAGTCTTGGGGCAGGTCAAGAAAGCTTGCCTGAAGGCCGGTTTCGAGATCAAGAAAAGCGAATTGCTGCGTATCGGCGTGGCGCTGATCAGCCAGATCGACCTGGCCACCCTGCAAAACGTGCTGGCCGGCTTGCCGCAGCTGAAAACGGGCCGTCCGAAGAAGGATTGATGGCGCGAGCGGAGGGGCCGCCCCCCGCTTGCCCATTCTGGTTTACCATGGGGCCTGTGATAGTTCCCCCATGGTTGCCATGTCAGAAGAAATCAGTATTGAACGCGCCGGCTTCGTCGAGCGCGCCATCGTTCGCCACCGCGCGGGCCAGTCCACCGATGCCATCGACCACGTCGCCGAGGAAATCCCTGTGGCGCTGGTCTTCAATGGCATTTCCCACGTCGTCATGATGGCCACCCCGCGCGACCTGGAAGCGTTCGCCTACGGCTTCGCGCTGACGGAAGGCGTGGTCGCTTCGGCCGGCGCCATCTTCGACTGTGAAGTGTTCCTGCGCCCTGATTCCGCCGAAGTGTCCTTGAGCATCGCGCAGGAAGATTTCGTGCGCCTGAAGGACCGCCGGCGCCAGCTGACGGGCCGCACGGGCTGCGGCGTGTGCGGCATCGACAGCATCGACATGCTCGACTTGCGGCCCGCGGCGCTGCCGCCGTCCCTGATCCACGTCGACCTGCCGGCCGCGCTGGCGCGCGCGTCGAGCGGCTTGCGCGAACACCAGGCGCTGATGCGGGAAACGGGCGGCGTGCATGCGGCCGCCTGGTGCACGCCCGATGGCGACATCGTGCACGTGTTCGAGGATGTCGGCCGGCACAACGGCCTGGATAAACTGATCGGCCACCTCGCGCTGCACGATGTCGACATGCGGTGCGGCTTCGTGTTCCTGTCCAGCCGCGGCAGCTACGAGCTGGCGCGCAAGGCGGCGCGCATGCAGATTCCGCTGCTGGCGACGATTTCCGCCCCCAGTTCGCTGGCCATTTCCATCGCCACGCAGGCGCGCATGAAACTGGTGGGCTTTTGCCGCCAGGATGCTTTCGTCGATTACACGCCCGGCATCACCCTGTAAGCGACGTTTTCACTGACGGCGCCGGCGAGTGTGGTAAATGCGCACGCTCTTCCCCTGGCATTGACTTGCGTCATGGAAATGACATTCGGCTGTCATTTTCCTGACATATTAGACAAGTACGCTGGAGTCGTCTTGATCACAGGGGATGAAACCATGCAGAACATAGTCGCATCAAACGAAGCCAAGGCCCGGCCGGTCCAACTGGTGCTGAGCCAGGCCACGACAGCGGCGGAATTGCGCGAAGTCCAGCGTTTGCGTTACAAGGTGTTTATCGAAACCATGGGATTGAGCTCGCTGGCGAATGCCGATGGCCTCGACAGCGATGAATTCGACGCGCATTGCGATCATCTGATCGTGCGCGACGCCGATACCCTGAAAGTGGTGGGCACCTACCGCGTGCTGAGCGCGGCCAAGGCGGCCAAGATCGGCCGGCTGTACGCGGAAAACGAGTTCGACCTGAGCCGCCTGAAGAACCTGCGCGGACGCATGGTCGAAGCGGGCCGCGCCTGCATCCATCCCAAGTACCGGGGCGGCAGCGTGATCATGCTGCTGTGGTCGGGCCTGGCCGAGTACATGCGCCGCGAGCGCTGCGACTATCTGGTCGGCTGCGCCAGCATCAGCCTGGCCGATGGCGGGCATAACGCCGTTGCCGTGTACCAGGCGCTGGCGGAAAAGCACATGGCCCCGAGCGAATACCGCGTCACGCCGCACCTGCCTTTCCCCATCCACCAGGTGGAAGCGGCGCACAAGCCGCAAGTGCCGCCGCTGATCAAGGGCTATCTGCGTTCGGGCGCGTGGATTTGCGGCGAGCCGGCGTGGGACCCTGATTTCGAAAGCGCCGACATGTTCATGATGATGCCGCTGGCGAATCTGGACGAGCGCTATGCGCGCCATTATGGCGTGGTGCCTGGCTAAGGCTGCCAAGGCTGGCGCCGGGGAGTGAGGCCTGCAGCTGGCTGGCCAGCGCCTGCACGGCGCTGCGCAAGCCGGTCTCCGCGCTGTCGGGCGGCAGCAGTTCGAGCAGGAAGCGCAGCGGCACGCTGATCGCTTCCGGTTCGCCGATGCTGCCGTGGCGCCGCACGGCGTCGTGGTACAGGGCCAGGAAGGCGGCGCGCGCGGACGCGTCGAAGGGCTGGCCGTCCGGCACTTGCCACAGGGCCGCCAGCAGGGCGGCGCGCACGGGGGCGCCGGCGTCGATGGCGCGGTGCTCGTCCGCGTGGCGCTGGCGCGCATAGGCGATGGCGTCGTGCAGCAAGTCGGCCAGTTGCGCATCGAGTGCGCGCCAGGCGGCGCTGTCGCCATGGGCTTTCAACAGCAGGGCGCCCGCCAGCACCTGAAAAATCAGGTCGCAGTCGGCCACGCCGCTGCGCAGACGCGCTTCTTCCAGCGCGGCCAGGCAGGCATCGGTCATGGCGCGCAGCGCCGGCGCGCCGGAGCTCCCCCTGGCGAAGGCCAGGCGTGCCTGCAAGGCCCAGTAGCGTCCCAGCAGGGCCAGGCGCTGCGCCGTGGGCGCCAGCGCCACCAGCAGGTCGATATGCTGTTTTCCATCCTGCAGCAACTGCCGTCCCTGCGCCATATCCGGCACGGCAGGCACCTCGATGCCGGCGCCCGCATCGATGCCGCACAGGGCCGCGCCCTGGCGTATCTCCAGTTCCGCCCAGTGCGCCAGCGCGCGCAAGCCCACCTTGCCGTCGGCCGCGCTGTGCGCCGCCCGGTAGTGTTCGATGGCGCGCAGGGTGTTCTCCAGTCCCCCCAGGCCGGCGCGCGTGGCGGCCATGTTTTCGCGGATGTCGGCGCAGCCGAAGAAGCGCGTGCGCACGGCTTCCTCGATGCTGGCCAGCTTTTCCTCGATGGCCGCGCGGCGCGCCGGATCGGCGCCCGCCAGGCGCGCATGCAGGGTTTCCAGGTCGGCCAGCAGGTGGCCGTGGTAGTGGTAGTCGGGCGCCTGCCAGGGCCGGCTCTGGGTGTTCGGAAAGCGGTAGCGGTCGTCGCCATACGCCTGGTAGGCGCCCCAGGTATTCGATGCCGGGAACTGCAGATACGCCGCCTCGCGCGCCAGGCGCACGGCGTCGCCGAAGTACTCGCCGCTCAGCATGGCGTGATAAAAGCTGTGCGCGAAGATGCTGGCCGCCTGGTCGTCGATGCGCCAGCCGGCCGCGATGACCGCCTGCGCGCCTATTTCAATGAAGGCCGTGGCCAGGCTGGCGGCCAGTTTCGACCACGGCGCGATGGCGTCCGGGCGCATGTCGCCCAGGTGGCAGCAATTGATGAAGACGAATTGCGGCACGCGCTTCAATTTACCCACCTGCGCCGCCGTCAGCCGCGTTTTCGGCCCCAGCACCAGACCCGTATGCGCGATGCCGGGGCCGGCCACTTCACCGTGGCCGGCCAGGTGGATGGCGAAATAGCGCTCGTCGAACAGGTGCACCAGCACGCGCTGCGCCTGCGGGCGCAGCAGCTCACGCACCTGGTAGCCGTGCGCGCGGAACATGCGCGCCACGTCCTGCGCCTCGGTCTGCGCGGCGGGCAGCTCGGGCAGGCCGGAATCGGTGTCGCCGATCACCAGCACGCTGTTGCTGGGCGGGCTGGTGGCGGGCGGCTGCTCGCGCAGGCTGGCCAGCTGGCGCACCATGCCGATGCGCGTGGACAGCGGGCTTTCCTCGCTGCCCGCCTCGTCTCGCATCAGCTCCCACGGATAGATGGCGGCACTCTGGTCGACGGCCAGGATCAGGCCGCGCATTTCGGGGATGGCCGCCTTCAGCCCATTCGGCAGCATCAGTTCGTACAGCGCGCGCGACAGGCCCGGCTGGTCGGTGGTGTTGTCGGTGGCGTCCATGATCAGGCCATCGACGGCTTGGCGCTGGTTCGGCTCCTCGTCGACGCTGTTGTGGGCGCGGTCCGTCAGCACGGTGAAGCGCAGGGCGCCGGAGAGGTCCGCGGCGACGATCTGCACGCGGCGCCAGCCATTGTCGCCGCTCAGGCTGGGCAGGATGCGCCGGTAGCCGCCCGGGCTGTGGCGGATGCGCCGCTCGAACGTGAAGCCGCCCTGGTAGCGCGCCTCGGCCATGATCTGCTCGATGGCCACGGCGGCGGCGATGGCGCGCGCCTCGGATTGTTCATAGATGGCGATGTGGCCGATGCGGCACGCCATGCCCGCGTCTTCCAGGCGCCGGTTGGCGCTGCGCACGCCGTCGATCAGGGCCCGCGCGCACAGGGCGATGCTCAAGCCGCCATAGCCGGAACCGGACAACAGGCTGGCCACGCGCAAGCCGTGTTCGCCCATCGGCGGCGCGGCCGCATGGCCGGCGGCGCGCACCTGCAGGCAGACGCACGCGTATTCGAGCAGGCCGCCGGCAAAGGCGCGCGCCAGTTCGCCCGGCGTCAGTTCGCCCAGCGCGCCCAGGCCGATGACGATGGCGCCGCCGGGCCGGCGCGCCGCATCGGGCTGCAGCACCACCAGGGCGGAGTCGGGACGCTGCGGGAAGCGCCCCAGCGCGTGGATTTCCTGCAGCTTGCCCGCCAGCAGGCGGTCGAGAAAACTCATGCTGCCGCGCAGCGACTCGTAAGCGTAGCAGCCGCTCATGACGGGCGCGTCGGCCGAGGCCATGCTGCCGTGGATGACGGATAGGCTCAGCTGCGGCGCGCGGCTCTCGACAGCGCTGGCGGGGCCGGCGGCGCCGAGGGCGGCGTCGAGCAGTTCCGGCGGCTGCGGGTACAGCGGCCGCGCATCGGGAGCGTACGCGCGGAAGCGCGGCGGGGCGCCGCCCGGCGCGTGCGGCGGGCGCCGGGACAGGCCCGCGCCCTGGCCGTTGTCGAGCAGTTGCGCGATGGCCGGGTAGGTTTCTTTTTGCAGCAGCAGGTCGCCATGCGCCACCGGCAGGTAGCAGGCTTCCACGCCGTCCGGCACCGCGCCTTGCCAGGCCGTGCGGCCATCGCCGTCCGGCGACCAGGCCGTCTCGATGCCGCCGTCGCGCAGGCGCAGCGCCACCGGCGTGTCGGCGCAGCCGGCCAGGTAGCTGCAATGGCGCGCGTCGAGCGGGGCGGCCTCCAGCAAGGCCACGGTGGCGCGCGCCGCCGCCAGCGCTGGCGCCTCGGGCGCCTGCCAGCCGTCGGGCAGGCCCGCTTGCGCGTCGCCGGCGGCCAGTTGCGCCCAGGCGTTGGCGTCGAAGTAGTCGATACTGCCCGCCTGCGGCCACGGCAGCATGTCCAGCACGCCGGGAAAGGCGCGCACGAAGCCGAGAAACTGGCGCCGCGTGTGCTTCCAGCCTATCCAGCAGGCCAGCATTTGTACCAGCCGGTCGCGCCCCAGCAGCACTTGCACCATCGCTTGCGTGCCCCGGTTGGCCGTGCCCACCTGCAGCAGGCGGCTGCCGGGCAGGGCGCCGAAGCGCGGCCAGCGCTCCTTCAATGCCAGGCGCGCCACCAGCCCGCCCGTGCCGTGGGCAACGATGCGCAACGGCTGTCCGCGCTGTTCGGCGTCGCGCATGGCCTCGTCCAGCACGGGCAGGAAGGCATTGCCGGAGTGCTGCAGCGACAAACGCCAGTCATACGTAAAGGGCCGCACTTCCTGGCTTTGCGCGAGAAAGCGGGCCAACGGCTCATAGCACGATTCGATCCAGCCGGCGCTGACGATGTGCGGCTGGCCCACGGCCAGGCGCTCGATGCGCCCTTCGACCAGGTTGACGGGGTCGAACCAGATGCGGTTGCTGCCCACTTGCAGATGGCTGCCCATGATATCGGGCAGCAGCAGCACGATGGGGGCGTGCGCGCGCCGCTTCGGCACTTCGCCGCCGCGTCCCAGCGCGCCGTGCTCGATGCCGGCCAGCGGCTGGTAGGCGCTGTCGTCGCCCGTGAGCGCCTGCACTGCCGCCAGGCCGGACGGTGCGCGCTCGAAGTAGTTCAGGTGGTGCGTCCGCGGCCCGCGCAGCAGCAGTTGCCGCACCGGCGTGCTGCGCGTGGCGCCGCCCGCCATCGAGGCGCAATTGACCACCAGGTCGTTCTGCCCGCCGTACAGCTGGTCGCCGAGGCAGTCGCCCAGCCAGCCCAGCAAGCCATCGCCGCTGCACGCGCCTGCCAGCACGTGCAGCGGGCTGGCCACGCGCACGTCGGGCGCGTTGAGCAGCGCCACCAGCGGCGAGTCGGGCATCATCGCTTCCAGGCCCGGCAGGATGCGCGCGTCGCAGCGCTGCTGCACCACGGCCAGCAGGAAGGCCATGCCGCCATCGGGCACATCGTCCTGCGGCAGCAGGTTGCACATCACGCTGGCCCAGCGGTCGAGCCGTCCCGACATCAAGGTGGTGCCGCGCGCCGGGCAAGCCACGCGCACGAAGCGGGCGATGCGGATGGCGCGCGCCTTCAACTCCTCGCCCAGTTCGCGCAGGCGCGCCGCATCGGCGTCGTGGCCGCCGCGTCCGCCCAGCCGCGCCTGCGCCGTGAAGTGCCCGATATCGTGGCTGTTGAACGCTTCGCCGCCCACCGTGTTTTCGCTCAGCCGTTCCAGGCCGTCGCCCGCCAGGTCGACGGCGCCGCGGCTGTCGATGCGCTGCGCGCGCGCCAGCAATTCGCCCACCAGGCCGCCGCGCGAATGGGCCAGCAGGTGCAGCACGGCGCCGTGCGGCAGCTGGCGCACGAGGGCCAGCGCGTTCTCGATGGGGCTGTCGCTGAGGCTGCGGTGCTCGTAGCCGTAGATGCGGTTGCCGTAGTGCGCCGCCAGCTGCGGCGCCAGGCCGTTGCGCCACAGGCCGCCAAAGCTGCGCTGAGTCGACGACGCCGTGCCATGCAACAGCAGCAGCACCGGTTCCGGCCCGGCGGGCACGCTGGCGACGGCCGTCATGCTGCCCGCCTCGATGCCGCAGCGGTACAGGCCCAGCCGTTGTTCCAGCTGGCGGTCCTGGAAGGCGCCCGCCGCCGCCAGCGCCGTCATGGCGGCGGTACCGCAGCGGTACACGCGCACGGCCCGCAGCATCCAGGCGCCCAGGCCGTCGCGGCTGGCGCCGGGCGGCGGGCGCGCCGCCTGCGGGCGCAAGGCCAGTCCCACTTCGATGCTGGCGGGCGCGCCGTCGCGTGCCGCCGTGGCCGGCCCCAGGTAGCGTGGCAGGTCCAGGCTGCTCGCCAGCAGCGAACTGCCGTCGCACAGCAGCAATTGCACCACGTCGGCCGGACCGATATCGAGTGCCGTGCGGCAACTGCCGATGCCGCGCGCGCCCGACAGCACGTGGGTCTCGCTGTGCCAGCCGGGCGCGGCGGGGCCGTCGCCGGCGTCGGCGAGGGGATCGCGCGTGAGCGTCAGGCGCAGCACGGGCGGCGCAAGAGGGTCGCTGGACATGCGGTTGGGATCACTGGTTAAAAGCTGACCTTGATGCCTGCGGAGACTATGCGTGTTGTGTCAGATCAAGTTTGAGTGGAAATGCTGGCTGGCAGGGGGAATGCGCAGTGAAAGCGGGGAGGGGATGGCGCTGGAGCGGATGGGCAGAGAAACGGTCAGCATGGTTTGGGCTGGGTCTCTTCGCTATCGTGCGCGGATGTGGTGCGGTGAGCGAACTGCGCGAATTGCATGGCAAAAGTTCATGGCGCCGGGGACCTGGGTGCCTGGCATGGCATGACAACAGCGTGTATCTCAGTGGACTGGCGTGGCGGACAGTTCCTTCAGTTCGCGGATGGTGATGTCCGATTTTTCATGCATGCGCAATAAAATCGTTGCACCGACCGACAGTTTGCCGTGACGAATCTTGCTGATGATGGGAGGCTGGACTTCCAGAATACGGCACAGTTCCGCATCATTTTTCAGGTTCATCTTCTCGATCAGGGTATCGAGCAGCTTGTTGGGCACAAAACTCGATGGTTCGAGCGCACGCGCCCGGTTCATCGCTTCAATCATTTCCAGCTTCTTTTGCCGAACGTTCATTTACTCCTCCTTCAGGTTATGCAAGGGACGAGACCACTGTATGTGGTCCCAGCTATAGTTCGTCATCGCAGTACGACTGTCCGGGTGACGTGATACCATTCGCGTTACAACATTGATAACCAGGCAAGTGTTTTCAATAATACTACGATAACAAAATTTGTGAAAGATGGTCAGTTAAATTAACTGATTGTTTGATCAATTTGATCGACGGTTGTTGTATTTTGTAAGCCGTTTTTCGTCAGGATCATGGTTCTGTCCGCCATTTCGGCGGCGGCCAGCGAATGCGTGACCATGATCGCGCAACTGCCGTTGGCCTTGATTTCGGCGCGCAGCAATTGCAGGATGCTGTGTGCCGTATCGGGATCGAGGTTGCCGGTTGGTTCGTCGGCCAGCACCAGCGCCGGCTTGTGCACGAGCGCGCGGGCAATGGCCACGCGCTGCATTTCTCCGCCGGACAATTGCTGCGGAAAGTCGCCGCCGCGTCCGCCCAGGCCGACCGCGTCGAGCATGCTGGCGGCACGCTCCTGGGGCAGTCCGTTGAGCAGCAGCGGCAGGGCCACGTTTTGCAGCAGGGTCAGGTGCGGCAAGACGTGGAAGGCCTGGAAGATAAAGCCCATGCGGGCGCGACGCAGCCGGGTGGCGGCGGCGTCATCGAGGCTGGACATGGCGATGCCGTCCACCAGGATAGGGTGCGCTTCGGCACCCGCATCGGGCGTATCGAGGCCGGCGATCAGGTTCAGCAAGGTCGACTTGCCAACGCCCGAGTCACCCATGATGGCGATGAATTCCCCCGCCTTGAAGCGGCAGGAAATGTTGGCCAGCACGGGACGGGCATGGGCATAGGACTTCGACAGATGGCGCAATTCGAGCATGGTGATCTTGATTAATAACGGCTATCGTAAAGGGAGGCACGCGGGGGAGAGGGGGGCCTGGGAACTGCAAAGGGGCGCGGATTGATTGGCCGGCAATGTGTAGTATACGACAGGCTTATCATTTTTGCTGGGCAATACCAATTTTGCGTGCACACCGCTAGTTTGATCTTGCGTTACCTGTCGCACAGCTGGCTTGTGCGGATTCCGCTATGATGGAAAAAAGTCATCGGAAAAGGCGCCCGCAAACCGCTGTGGCAGGGGCGGCGCCCGGTGGCTGACCGTGCAAGCCCTTCGTTAACCTTGATAGACGACGCCAGCCCATGACCATGCCACACGCGCAACAGCAGTCAGATTTGTCTCCCGCCAGCAACGTTCGAGTGGCCAGCGCCACTCCTGCCACGATAGTCGAGGTCAGCAGCGGCCTGCTGGCACGCGAGGCCTGGACCTCGCCCAAGTACCTGTACGACGCGCTGGGCTCGAAACTGTTCGAAGCCATTTGCGCCTTGCCCGAGTACTATCCGACGCGCACCGAGGCGGCCATCTTCGCCCGTCACGGCGCCGAGATCGCGCACGCCGTGGGGCCGGGCAGCACCCTGATCGACCTGGGCGCGGGCAATTGCGCCAAGGCCGCCAGCCTGTTCCCCCTGCTGCACCCGGCCCAGTATGTGGCCGTGGATATTTCCTACGATTTCCTCAGTGAATCGCTGAGCCGGCTGCAGCAGCGCTTCCCGCACATCGAGATGACGGGCCTGGGCCTGGATTTTTCCAGCCGCCTGGACTTGCCCGACAGCGTGCGCGAGGCGCGGCGATTGTTCTTCTATCCCGGTTCGTCGATCGGCAATTTTTCGCCTGAACAAGCGACCGCCTTTTTGCGCCGCCTGCGCGCGAACGCGGACGGCGATGGCGGCCTGCTGATCGGCGTCGACCTGATCAAGGACGATGCCATCCTCGACGCCGCCTATGACGATGCGCTGGGCGTCACGGCCGCCTTCAACCTGAACATGCTGCGTCACGTGAACGGCCTGATCGGCGCGGACTTCGACGTGCGCGCCTGGCGGCACCACGGCTTTTTCAACGCCGACGAGCGCCGCGTGGAAATGCACCTGGAAGCGCGCAGCGAACAAGTTGTCCACTGGAAAGGTGGCCAGCGGCGTTTCGCGAAAGGCGAGCGCATCCATACGGAAGACAGTTATAAATACACGCGCGCGGACTTCGTCGGTTTGCTGGAGCAGGCAGGGTTTTCCACCGTGCAAGTCTGGACGGACCCGCAGCAGTGGTTTGCCGTCATTTACGCCCGTGTCATCAGAGACTAAAGGCGACGATGCTGATCGATCATTACAACAAGGTGCGCCAGCATTCGCTGCGCCTGGCCGAACCGCTGTCCGACGAGGATTGCGGGGCCCAGTCGATGCCGGACGCCAGTCCCGTGAAATGGCATCTGGCGCATACCACCTGGTTTTTCGAAACATTTATTTTGGAAAGCATGGAAGTGGCGTTCGCGCCGTTCCACCCCGCCTTCCGCGTGCTGTTCAATTCCTACTACAACGGCGTGGGCGAGAAGCATCCGCGCGCCCAGCGGGGCTTGCTGACGCGCCCCGGCATGGCGCAAGTGCGCGCTTATCGGGCCAACGTCGATGCGCGCATCGCCTGCCTGCTGGCGGGCGAGCTGGCGCGGCCCCAGCGCGAACGCCTGACCATGCTGCTGGCGCTGGGCCTCGAACACGAGCAGCAGCATCAGGAGCTGCTGTTGACGGACGTCAAGCACCTGCTGGCGCAGAGCGCGCTGTTTCCCGCTTATCTGGACAACGCGCTGGACAGTGTTCCTGCGCCAGCGCCGCAAGCTGCGCAGCCCACGGCCTGGCTCGCGTTTGACGGCGGCCTGGCGCAGATCGGCCATGCGGGCGATGGTTTTTGCTTCGACAATGAATTGCCGCGCCATCCGCAATACGTGGCGCCGTTCGAACTGGCCAGCGCGCTGGTGACGAATGGCGAATTTCTCGCCTTCATCGAGGCGGGCGGCTACCGCATGGCGCATTGGTGGCTGGCCGAAGGCTGGGACTGGGTGCGCAGCCAGCAGCTGGCGTGTCCGCTGTACTGGCAGCGCGATGACGCGGGGCACTGGCAGGAATTCACGCTATTTGGCTTGCGCCCGCTCGCCCTGCAGGCGCCAGCCACGCACCTGTCGCTGTTCGAAGCGGACGCGTATGCGCACTGGGCGGGCGCGCGCCTGCCGACGGAAGCGGAATGGGAAGTGGCCGCGCAAGGCGTCGCCGTGGAAGTAGGGCAGCTGCATCCGGCGGCCGGTGCGCCGGGAGCGGGACTGCGGCAAATGTTTGGCCGCTGCTGGCAGTGGACCAGCAGCAGCTACGCGCCGTATCCGGGCTACCGCACGGCGCCCGGGGCGCTCGGTGAATACAACGGCAAGTTCATGCTGAACCAGTATGTGCTGCGCGGCTCGTCCTGCGCCACGCCGGCCGGCCATGCGCGCGCCAGCTACCGCAATTTCTTCCCGGCTGGCGCGCGCTGGCAATTTACGGGCATCCGCCTGGCGCGCCAGGTGGAATAGCGGCTTTACTGCAAGCGCGGAACGGCGGGCGCGTCGGGGCGGGCTGGCGCCTTGGCGACGGCGTTTTGTTCCAGCTTGAACTGGCTGACGAGGGTTTCCAGGTCGCCTGCCTGCTCATGCATGGCTGCCGCCGCCGCGGCTGCTTCCTCGACCAGGGCCGCGTTCTGCTGCGTCGTCTGGTCCATCTGCATGATGGCGGCATTGATCTGCTCGATGCCTTCGCTTTGCTCGTGGTTGGCGACGCTGATTTCACCGACGATGGCGCTGACCCGGCCCACGCTGGCCACCACTTCATCCATCGTGGCGCCCGCCTGGCTGACCAGCTGCGCGCCCTGTCCCACGCGGTTGACGGAGTCGGCAATGAGTTCCTTGATTTCCTTGGCGGCCGCCGCCGAGCGCTGCGCCAGGTTGCGCACTTCGGTGGCCACCACGGCAAAGCCGCGTCCCTGCTCGCCGGCACGCGCCGCTTCCACGGCCGCGTTCAGGGCCAGGATATTCGTCTGGAAGGCGATGCCGTCGATGACGGCGATGATGTCGACAATCTTGTGCGAGGACGCATTGATGGCATCCATGGTGCCGATCACTTCCGCCATGGCCGTGCCGCCGCGCTGGGCGATGGCCGATGCCGAGCGGGCCAGGCTGTCGGCCTGGCGCGCATTGTCGCTGTTGCTGCGCACGGTGCTCGTCAGTTCGATCATCGACGAGGCCGTTTCTTCCAGCGCGCTGGCCTGCGCTTCCGTGCGGGCCGACAGGTCGGCATTGCCGCTGGCAATCTGGCTCGACGCCACGGCGATGGTGCCCGTGCCGCCACGCACTTGCCCCACGAGGGTAGCCAGGTTGGTATTCATGTCGCGCAGCGCCTGCAGCAACTGGCCCGTTTCATCCTTGCCGTCGGCCACGATATTACTGCTCAGGTCGCCTGCGGCCACGGCTTGCGCCACGCGCAGCGCATACGCGATGGGCGTGGTGATCGAGCGCGTGACCCGCCAGGCAAAGAGCACGCCCAGCAGCAGGGCGGCCGTGCCCAGGCTGGCCATCAGCACATTCGCTGCTGAAATATTCTGCTGGATTTGCTGGCCGCCATGCACGACCACTGCGCGCTGCAGCTCGTTCAGCTGGTTCACCGTCGTTTGCAAGCGGTTCAGGGCGGGCAGGGTATCGTCGCGCACATGCACGGCCGCTTCCGCGCGTTGTCCTGCCATCAGCAGCTTGTCGGCCTGGCTGAACGAGACGACATAAGCTTTGCGCTGCTGCTTCAGGGTGGCCAGCAGTTCCTTGCCTTCAGGCAGCACGATCAGGCGGTCGAGGATGGCCAGCGCATCGCTGATGGTGGCCTTGTTGGCATCGATTTCGCCGTGGATGGCGTTGGCGCGGGCGGGATCTTCATGGATGAACAGTTCCAGAACCAGCGCCGCGTTTGAACGCGTGGTGCTGCGGATGGTGGCGATGGCGTCGGCCTTGGCCCAGTCTTTCTCGATGATGGACTCGCTGAGTCCGCCGATTTTGTCCAGGCGCAACAATCCCGTGCCTACCAGCACTGCCATCAGCAGCAGCACCACGCCAAAACCGGCGCCCAAGCGCACGCCTATCTTCATATCCGTCAATTTCATACTGATTCCCTCGGTAAGCTAATGTTCTGTCTCCGCTGGTCTTATTATGAAACGATTATACGGCGCGTGATACTTCTTTTGCAGCAACAATTGCCATGGAGAAATGAAAAAGCGGCACGGCGATCAAGCCGTACCGCTTTTTTTTCCCTATGAGGGAGGCCCGGGTCGTGCTCAGGCGGCGCTGGCCGCCACGTCGGCCGCTGTTGTTTTTTCGGCTTCCGTCTGCTTGATGCGGCGGTTCACTGCCGACAGTACGGCCTTGAACGAGGCGGTGACGATATTGCTGTCGATGGCGGCGCCGAACAGGGTCGGGCCATTATCGAGGCGCAATTCCACGTAGCACGCCGCTTGCGCGTTGGCGCCCGAGCCGATCGAGTGCTCATGGTAATCCATCAATTTGATGTCCAGGCCCAGCGCATTGACGAAGGCGTCAATGGGGCCGTTGCCGCCGCCTTGCAGGGCCAATGGCGTCTGGCGGTGCGACAGGCTGATGTCGATCTGCACGGATTCATCGCTGCTGGTGTCTTCCACCATGCGGTGCGCGGCGTAGGCGTACGGCGCCGTCTGCTGCAGGTATTCCTTCTGGAAGATTTCATGGATATCCTGCGCGGCGATTTCGCGGCCCGTGGCGTCGGCCACGGCTTGCACGGCGCGCGAGAATTCGATCTGCAGGCGGCGCGGCAAGACCAGGCCATATTCCTGTTCCAGCAAATACGCCATGCCGCCCTTGCCGGACTGGCTGTTGACGCGGATCACGGCATCGTAGCTGCGGCCCAGGTCGGCCGGGTCGATCGGCAAGTACGGCACTTCCCAGATGCTGTCCGGTTGTTGCTTGGCAAAACCCTTCTTGATGGCATCCTGGTGCGAACCGGAGAATGCCGTAAACACCAGGTCGCCCGCATACGGGTGGCGCGGGTGGACGGGCAACTGGTTGCACTCTTCCACACATTTGCGCACGGTATCGATGTCGGAGAAATCCAGGCCCGGGTGCACGCCTTGCGTGTACAAATTCATCGCCAAAGTCACCAGGTCGACGTTGCCCGTGCGCTCGCCATTGCCAAACAAGCAGCCTTCCACGCGGTCGGCGCCCGCCATCACGGCCAGTTCGGCCGACGCGACGGCCGTGCCGCGGTCGTTATGCGGGTGCACGCTGATGATGATGGAATCGCGGCGCGCCAGTTTGCGCGACATCCATTCAATCTGGTCCGCATACACGTTGGGCGTGCTGCATTCCACGGTCGATGGCAGGTTGATGATCATCTTGTTGGCGGGCGTCGGCTTCCAGATGGCGCTGACGGCGTCGCAGATATGCTTGGAGAAGTCGAGTTCCGTGGTGGAAAACGATTCCGGCGTGTATTCAAAGCCCCATTCCGTTTCCGGATGCTGCGCCACCAGCTGTTTGACGAGGGTGGTGCCGGTGGTGGCGATATTCGTGATTTCTTCGCGTGACATGCCGAACACCACCTTGCGGAATACGGGTGCCACGGAGTTGTACAGGTGCACGATGGCGCGCTTGGCGCCGACGACCGATTCCACCGTGCGGCGGATCAATTCTTCGCGCGACTGCGTCAGCACGATGATGGTGACGTCGTCCGGGATGCGGCCTTCATCGACGAGCTTGCGCACGAAGTCGAAATCCGTCTGCGATGCCGATGGGAAACCCACTTCGATTTCCTTCAGGCCGATGGCGATCAGCATCTCGAAGAAGCGCAGCTTCTTTTCCGCGCTCATCGGCTCGATCAAGGACTGGTTACCGTCGCGCAAGTCGGTGCTCATCCAGATAGGCGGTTTGCTGATGATCTGGTTCGGCCATTGACGGTCGGTCAATTTGACGGGAGGAAAGGCGCGGTATTTGGAAGCTGGATTTTGCAACATCATGATCGGGTACTCCTGAAGATAGGGGGGAAATCAATGGTTGTGGCGCAAGCTTGCCGGGCGGCCACGCAACACTAGGCCAGGCAAGCGGTCGGTAGTTTTAGCAGGCAAAGCAGGGCAACGGCGCCAGCGGTGGCGGTCGCGTCAGAAGTTACGGGTGTAGCGGGGGATGGTGCAAACATCATCAAACCTTCCAGGGTTTTTGAAACACGCCGGCGTGTGGCCAGGCGAAGCAATGCGGCAAACTTATGCGCGTGCTAGCAGTAGTCGCGATAGCGACAGCAGGGAAGGGGAGGAATGTTTGAAGGAGGACATGCACTTAATGTAAGGGAAGTGGGGCGGGGCTGTCAAGCATATTTCGCCAGGGAACGATGCTGCTGCCATGCCGCAGCTCGACTTATTGTTCCTGCGCAACTTACTTTTCCGGCGATATTGAATAATGCGGATTCCGTCTGGCGACCTGTGTCGCCCGTCCCGCTTTGGAGCTGCCGGCATGGAATCGTTGCTGAAATACTATGAACTGGAACTGGATATGCTGCGTACGCATCAGCAGGAATTCGCTGCGCGCTATCCCGGCGTCGCCGGTGCACTGGGTCTGACTGGCAACAGTTGCCAGGACCCGCATATCGAGCGCCTGATCGAGGCATATGCCTTGTGCAATGCCCGTACGGCCAAGAAGATCGATGATGCGCGCTATGTTTTCACCGAGTCCATGCTGGAAGTGAATTTCCCACACTACCTGAGGCCGTTTCCCGCGTGTTCGATTGCCCACGTGGACGCCAGGGGCGTGCCGGGCCAGGCGCGCGACGGCATCGATATCTTGCCGCGCGGAACCTTGATGCATGCACCGCCATTCCAGGGCGTCGTCTGCAAGTTTCGCACCGCCTATGACGTGGTGCTGGCGCCGCTCAGCCTTGCCGGCGCGCGCTTCGTTCCCGTGATGGATGTTGCTGTCGCGGTCAATTTACCGGCCGACATATCGACTGCGATCGCCATCGATATCGTGTCCACGTCGGCCACCGGTACGCTGGAGCAATTAATGCTGCCTGCCGTACGCGTCTTCATCGATGGCACGCCATCGCTGACGGCCACCTTGCGCGATGCCCTGTTTTTGCATGCCGCGCATGCCTGGATCGAGGCCGGCGGCGTGCAGTTGCCGCTGGCGCAAGTGCCGCTGCGTGCCGTCGGGTTTTTGCCGGAGGAGGCGCTGTTGCCGCGCAAGCCGGGTTCCCATCGTGCCTACTGCTTGCTGACAGAATACTTTGCCTGCCCTGACAAATTCCAGTTCTTTGATATCGACCTTGGCCAGATCACACCGCTGTTGCCGCCTGGATGCCAGCGTTGCACCTTGCATCTGGGTCTGCAGAACATCGCTGCCAGCAGCGCCGGCGCACGCCTGCTGCGGTCTGTATCGGCAAGCAATTTGTTGCTTGCCTGCACACCGGTGATTAATTTGTTCCAGCAAGCTGCAGCGCCGATCCGGTTGACGCAAACGCACAGCGAGTATCCGCTGCTGGCCGAGCATAAATATGCGCACGCGTATGACATTCATAGTGTCGATGCCGTGCGCCTGGTGCGGCAGGGCGCCCGTGCCGGCACGGTGACGCACTGCCAGCCGTTTTATGCCATGCGCCACGGGCAGGCTGCGAAGAGCCGTTACTGGGTGGCGCGGCGCGATGAGGCGCGGGCGCTCAGCCATCCCGGTTACGAAAGCAGCCTGGCGTTTGTTGACGGCGACGAGGACGATACCTATGCCGGGATAACGACGGTATCGGTGGACCTGACTTGCAGCAATCGCGATTTGCCGAGTGCATTGCCGGTCGGTTCTCCGGATGGCGATCTGCGGCACGAGGGGACGGCTGGCGCGCTGCCGGTGCGCCTGTTGCGTCAGCCCAGTCCGGCGTATCGCTTTAAAGCCGACTTGCCTGCGCAAGCCCGTTTGCTGGCATTGTTGTCGTTGAATCATCAGTCATTGCTGGACGATGGTCTGGCGCTGTTTCAGGAAATGCTGGCGCTGCATGATTTGCCGGCTTCCTTGATGTCACAGCGGCAAATTCAAGGCATCCGGGCCTTGACGCAGCGCGCCAGCAGCACCTGGATGCCCGACGCCAGTGGCGGCGTGCTGGTATTTGGCATCGACGTCTTGCTGACGGTGGATGAAGAGGCTTACGTCGGCAGCGGCCTGCATGTCTTTGCGCAAGTGATCGAGCATGTGCTGGGCATGTATGTGCATGTCAACAGCTACTGCCGTTTGGTCGTCATTTCGCTCAAGAGTGGGAAGGAGTTGCTGCGATGCCCGCCCCGCAATGGCCAGCAAGTACTGGCGTAATCGCGCTGCTGTCCCAGGCGCCATACCGTTTCGGTTTCTTTCAAACCGTGCGCCTGCTCGAACGCTGGCTATGCCGGCAGGGCGCGTCTGCCGATTCCGCATTGCACGATGGCTTGCGTTTCCATCAGAGCGTTGCGCTGGCGTTTCCTGCCTGCGAGATAGAGGCGGTGTGGCATGACGGCGAGCATGGCCGCCTGCACCTGCGGCCCAGTTTCATGGGATTGCTGGGTGTGAATGGTACCTTGCCCCTGCACTATACGGAGCGGCTGGTGCGCCAGGAGCGGGCCACGGGCAATGCCGGCGCGCGTGCTTTTCTCGATGCCCTGTCACAACGCGCGCCCGTGCTGTTTTATCAGGCCTGGGCCGGCAGCCGGATCGAGTGCCAGGCCGACGCAAGCGGCCGCCCCGGGTTCCTGTCGTTGCAGCTGGCGCTGGCTGGCGCCTGGCCGTCGCGCCTGGCAAGTGCTGGCGCGCTGCCGCCGGAAGCGCTGGCTTACTACGCTGCGGCATTGCGGCAGCGGCCCGTCAGCGCCGAGTTGATGGCCGATGTGCTGGCTGATTATTTCGGCGTGCCCTTGCGTATCGAATCCTTCGTCAGCACCTGGCACGTGCGCCCAAGCAATGAACATTCCCTGCTCAATCGCAGCAATGTGAGCCTGGGGCAGGGCGCCATGCTGGGCGCGCGCTGCCGGCGCCGGGACTTGCGCCTGCGCCTGTATCTGGGGCCTTTGACGCGGGCACAGTTTGACGATTTTCTTCCCGGACATTCCGCTGCGCTGGCCTTGAAAAACATGTTGAGCCTGTTTGGCTTGCCATGCATGCAATACGAAATCCGTCTGATCCTGCGCGCTGCCGACGTGCATGGCAGCAACCTGACGGCCAGGATGGAGCAGGGCGCAGCTGGCCTGGGGCAGGGCGCGCGCTTGCTGACCGGAGAGGCCCGCCGCGACTGCGACGCCATGTGCTATGAGATCCGATTTCCCGGTGCCGCTTGATGCGCCGCAATTGGCCGTCGGCAAATGTATGAATACTGATGAGCTGGGAGCGAGGCGTATCGGCACTGGGGGAGACGGAATGGAGAGCGCGGACGAATTCATGCAGTTCATGCTGGCGGCGAAGGAACTGAACGCCCATCACCGGCCGTTGCGCCTGCGGCTGGCGTATGCGGACGGAATCAACGACGATGTGCTGTTGCCGCAGCAGGTAGATGGCCGTGAAGCCATTTGCGCCGGCCTGGAGTACCGCATACGTTGCGTCTCGCTCGATGCGCACTTGCCGCTCAAACAGTTCATCGGTGTTCCGGCCGAGTTGCAGATCGTTACCGACGCAGGGCAGTTGCGCAGCGTGTGCGGCATCGTCGCGCAGGCATCGGCCGGATTGAGCGATGGCGGCCTCGCCACTTACCAGTTGGTGCTGCACGATGCGCTGACCTTGATGGAAAAACGCCGCAATACGCGTGTGTTCCGCGGCAAGACGGAGCTGGAGATCGTCGAATTGCTGATTGCTGAATGGCGGCTGGGCAACACCATTATCGGCGCCACGTTTGCTTGCGAAATCGATCAGGCCTTGGCCGGTCGTCACTTTCCGGCGCGCGAACTGACCATGCAGCACAATGAATCCGATGCCGCGTTCATCCGGCGCCTGCTGCGGCGGCGCGGCATTTCCTGGGTCATCCAGCCTGGCGCCGCACGGCATGGGGCGTCCGACGCCATGCCGTCGCATGTCTTGTTGCTGTTCGACGACGCCAGCCGCCTGCCGGAGAACGTGGCGCCTGTCATCCGCTACCACCGGGCGGACGCCACGGAAGAGAGCGATACCATCACGGCCTGGGGCGCCGTGCGCACCCTGCAGGCAGGCAGCATGGGGCGCCATAGCTGGGATTATGCGGCGCCACGCAACCGCCAGTTCATGCGGACGGATGCGGGCGGCATGGCGGATCAGGGTGCCAGCGGCAATTGCCTTGCAGCCAGCCTCGACGACTATTTCGTGGCGACGCCGCACATGGGCAATGACGCAGAAGATTTTCGCCAGCTGGGCTTGCTGGCGATGGCGCGCCATGACGTGGAAACCAAGTGTTTTCATGGCGAGGGCGTCGTGCGCTCGCTGTGCGCCGGCCAGCAGTTCAGCCTGGAAGGTCATCCGGAAATCGACCAGCATCGGCCAGATGCCCGGCGTTTCCTTGTCACGGCATTGGAAGTGCATGCCAGTAACAACCTGCCGCGCGCCCTGGATGCGCGCATCGCGCGTCTGTTCGCCGCCAGTGATTGGCTGGCGCAAGGCGCGACTTGGGTGGCAGGCGAGACGGGGCCGGAAACGCCGCGTTATCGCATGCGCTTCAGCTGCGTGCGTTCCAGCGTGGCCCTGGTGCCCGCATTCGATCCACAGCGCGATGTGCCTCAGCCGCAGCTGCAAAGCGCCATCGTCGTCGGACCCAGTGGTGAAGAAGTGCATTGCGACGAGCAAGGGCGCATCAAGGTACGTTTCCCCGCCACCCGCGCCGCCGACCATGCACATGCGCAAGGTTCCGGTGCCTCGGATACGGAGCGCGACACGGCCTGGCTGCGCGTCATCAGCAACTGGGCGGGCGATGGACAGGGCAGCGCGCACCAGTGCGGCACGCTGGCATTGCCGCGCATCGGCTCGGAAGTGCTGATCGGATTTTTGGCAGGGGACCCTGACCGGCCGATTGTATTGGGACAATTATTCAATGCCGTGGCGCCGCCGCCCGCACTCAGCAAGCGCGGCGCACTGCCGGGCAACCGCTACCTGGCGGGCATGCGCAGCCGCGAAGTGCGCGGCCAGGGCGGCAATCAGCTGCGTTTCGACGATACGCCCCGGCAGATCAGTGCCCAGCTGGCCAGCGATCACGCCACCACTGAGCTCAACCTTGGGTTCCTCGTCGAGCCGCGCGCGGGCGGCGCTGGCCGGCAGCGCGGCGACGGATTCGAGTTGCGCAGCGACCACGGCGGCGCGATCCGCAGCGGCAAGGCGCTGCTGCTGTCGGCCTGGCAGCGGCTCGACGCGACAGGCGGGCAGTTATCCGCCGAGGAACATCTGGCGTTGATGCAAGAGTGCCTGGACCTGTTCAAATCGCTGGGCGAATATGCTGGCGCGCACCAGGCGCTGCCGGTCGACGTGGCGCCCGCCGCCGCCTTGAAAGAGGCGGTGGCTGGTGCCGTGGCACCGACTGCCAGCCTGACGGCGCCCGCGGGGCTGGCGCTGAGCAGCCCGAAGACCATCGTCAGCTATGCCGGCGTGAATGTCGACACGGTGGCGCAGCAGCATGTGCACGTGATCGCGGGCCAGCGCTGCAGCATGCAGGCCGGCGAGGGCGTTTCCGTGTTTGCCCACAAGGGCGGCATCACCCAGATCGCGCACCATGGCAAATTTCTCATGCAGAGCCAGTTTGACGAGATGCAACTGAACGCCGCCAAGGCCCTGAAATTGACGGCCAATACCCGCATGATCGGCATGGCGCAGGATGAAATCACGTTCATGACGGCCGGGGGCGCCTATCTGAAACTGGCGGGCGGCTGCGTGGAACTGGGTGGCCCGGGTGCGCTGACCATCAAGACCGACGGCCATCACTGGAATGGCCCGGCCAGCAGCAAGGCTGAATTGCCGAGCTTTGACGAGGGCGACCTGGGCCGCATGCCGCAGGTGCTTTCCGGCCTCGACGGTAGTCCCGTCAGCGGCGTCAAGATCGTCGTCGAGCGCGAGGACGGCTCGCAGCAAGTGGTCGATGCCGACAGCGAAGGCAAGGGCGCGGCCATCGTGGGCGACAGCCTGGAAAAACTCAAGGTGCGTATTTTCAGGCCGCGCGACTGAGCGTGGATAGTGCGTTGTCCATCATTCACGGGAGTCAGGCATGAGTGTACACAAGCCCAAGACGGGGTCCTTGCCCTTCGATGAAAGCAAATACCTGCAGATAGGCGAAAAAGACGGCCTGCTGCGCTTCGATCACGACAAGTTACTCATTAGCACACGCTTGCCCTTGCCAGGCATCATGATTTTCGTGCATGGCGTCAATTCCGATGGCGAGTGGTATGACGAGGCGGAAACCGGTTTGTGCGCGGGATTGAATGCGCGCTTGCACCGGCGCGTACACGATGCCGGGCGCGGCGCCCAGGAGGGCATCGCCATGACGCCGGCCCGCTATTTGAAGCAGCTGACGCGCGACGGTTTCATTAACCCGCTGATGAAACCCAGAACCTTCATGGAAGGCGATGGCTATTCGCCCGTGATCCGCTTTCGTTGGGGTTATGCGGCCAATGACGAGGAGTTGCAGACGTATGGCGACGGCATATTTCTGAACGAGCAGAATTACTGGGGCGGCGGACCGTTCGCCAATGGCTGCAGTTCGCTGCCGGACCTGTGGGGCGAAGGCTTGTCGGACCAGCTGTTTTTGTGGATGCAGATCCAGCACATGAATCCGACCAATGACCGGCAGGTGTACGCCTGCCCGCCACGCCCGTATTTCGTGTTGGCCGCCTACCGCCTGGCGCGGTTGATCGAGGCCATCCGAAAAAAGCAGGCCGATGTGCCGATCACCATCGTGTGTCATAGCCAGGGCAATATGGTCAGCATGGCGGCGGCATTCCTGGGCGAGCGCCTGCCCAAGGTGTCCGATGCGCAGGGCCGGCAGTGGCCTTGCATTGCCGACAATTATGTACTCTGCAATCCACCCTACAGCGTGGTGGAAGACAACATGGCGGAGAACTGGACGTCGTCGAATCTGAAGGCGGCCGACGGCAGCACGGGTCGCCAGACGGCCGCCGCCCGTTTCGGTACGCTGGCGGCCTTCTTCGCCCTCATCGGCGAGCGGCGCGCCGCACAATGGAAGGCCGAGAAAATCGACCAGGCCATGAGCAGTGCGCACCACCCGTTCAAGGCGCAGCACGATATTGACAGTTATGGCGTGCGGGGCGCAACCGTGGGACGCGTGACCCTGTATTGCAATCCGCACGACCAGGTGATTTCGTCCTTGACGGTGCAAGGCATGGGCTGGCGCGGCTTGGCCGGCCCTGTGCTGGACAAGGATGGCCTGCCAAAAAAAGATCGCCAGGGCAAGCTCGACCCGGGCGAAATCGCCAGGGCAGGCGGCGAGGGAATATTTACCCAGCGCGTGTTTGCCGAGGGTTTTCCCGTCGGCGTAAAAGGCGCGTACGACTACTGGGGCGATCATCGTCCTGCCATCGACTTTGGCAGCGATCATTTCTGGAATCCGCCTTCCATGATTTCCACCTATAGCGTGGAAAAGGGCCTGGAAGCGCAAGAGAACTGGCTGTTCCAGATACTCACCGTGGCGTTTGCACCCATCGCCATCGTGGCCACCACCTTGATGCGCAAGCGTATCAATGCCTCGCCCGACAAGTACTGGAAAATCCCGCTGGAAGCGCCCGACCTGCCGGAGACCTTCTTCCCGCAGGCGAAGTTATTTGGCGCTATCTGCCCCAGCTTTGACATGGGACTGCATCCGCATGGCTGGAATCGCAACAAGGATGCCGCCCATCCGGCGGGCGACCCGTTCCATGGCGAGCGCGAGTTGTCGATACCGCGCGGCGGCCTGCATGGCGAAAAACAGCGCACCGATGCCGCGCGCGGCAACGAGGAGAGCGAAGCGGCCCTGCAATACGAATACCACGCCTCCCTGCGCATGATGGCCAAGCGCGAAGGCAAGGTCGAGAAAGGCAAACACGTCACCGAAGAAGACCATCCCGAGACGGCGAGCGCGCAATACACGGCATGGCGCCAGCGGAAAATCCAGGCGGGCCTGGCCGGCAACGTGGGCACCTATGCCACCGATCACTCCACCATCCTGACCAACAGCGAACATTCCAGAAAGGCGCTCGCGTATGACGTGGCCGTGGGCTGCTGTCATTTGTTGGAAACGGATTTGCGGGAGTTGAGGACGATGGCGGATTGGCGGTTTCTTAATGATTTTGAGGATAGTGAACAAATGAAAGTTTTCAAGGAATATTTTAAAGAAGGGCGCATGAATGAAAAAACTGTTGCGCATTGGGCAAGAACATCAACAGATGGAACTATGCCGGAGAAAATAAAGAATTCGCGTGAAAACAGTGCTACCTGAATTTTATTGTGGAATTTTCTTGATTAAGGTAGGTAATTATGGCTAAAAATTTTATATTTAATACCTTGGCTGCGATGATGGCGACGATAGGTTTATCCTCATGTGCCGTTAAAACGGAAATGAATGTTGAGAAAATAGAAAAAGACACTGCGAAGCCGTTTATTGCACAAGTAGTAGGTGTGCAATGGCTAAATCCCCTGCAGCGACAGGACTATCCTACCGAGTGGCAGCTACTTTGGACTCTTGGAAAGGTTAGACCGAATGAAAAGGATGATATGGTTGAGTTGCATCCGGCTATTTTTTCCAGTGTGAGATCTGTTTCTGGAATAGCGTCTTCCCTTAATGGGAAGGGGAGTTTTAAAAATTTTCACATTAAGTATGCCAATGAGTTGATATCTCCATTTCATGGTATGTACTTTTCAAACCCCACCTATTTTTATAACGCCCACGACTTCAAACACAAAAAAGGCTGGAATGAATTGGCGGGTATCCATGTTGAGTACGCTTTGCCTGCAGAACGGTTTGATCCCCTTCTCGCAGGCGATGACTTGCGCAAGCAAATCACAAGTACTTTTTCAATTGGCAACCCGAACTTCCCCAAATCCTGGACCAAGTCCACCCCGCCCGACGTGCGCGTCACGGCCGGCGGCGCGAATGCAGGCTTTGTGTCTCTGGCGGCTGCCCTCGATTACTTGCAGGCGCATCCCGCTGAAACTGTGTGGGTGATGAGCTGGGATGCGCCCAGTTTTCCGAAAGATGAGCAGATCAATGAAAACATGGTCTTGCTGGTCCTGGCCGGTCCCCATTACAAGACGGAGCGCGATGCGCTGGCGTGGATAGGCTATCCGGCCACGCAGCAGGTCAGCGCCTTGGCGGCGCAGAATGGCTTGCCGCCGCCCACGGTGCAGGCCTGGCAGGCGACGCTGGCGCAGGCGGCAGGCAATGGGCGCAAGAGCGAGGTAGAGATCGGCTATGTAATCCACGATGCAAACAACACCCGGCCGGCGTCGCCTGACCGTATCGCCTACCTGGCGCAGACCTTGACGACCGAGGTGCCGGCCTTCGATTTCCTCCAGCAGACCTTCAATACGCCGGCGCTGCTGGGTGAAATGGGCGCCGCCACGGCCTTGACGAATGTGGCGCTGGGCATCGCGCAGGCGAATCACTTTGGCCAGAATGTGCTGGTGGCGGGCACCAGCGACGCCGGCCAGACGACCGGCGTGCTGATCTTGCCGCCGGCTAAGGTGCGCCCCATCGATCCCGTGAAACCGTGGTTCCGCGCGCGCGGCGGCGGCAATGCCTATCTGATGTGGTGGGGCATCCGGCATGCCTGGGCCAAGCTGGATGCGGGGCAATTCAACGAACAGGGATTTTCGAAATAGACAATGTCGCAGGCTCAGACATAGCGCACCTGCGCCGCCTGGGCCGGAATGTCCTGTGCCATGCGCGCCAGGATGCGCTGCAGCATGGCCGCATCGGCGGGCAGGCGCGTGGCGAAGGCTGGCCAGCCGCGCAGTTCCAGCTGTTGCGGCATGTCCACCAGGCCCGTGATGGCATCGTGGAAGGCATCCCAGTTCATGCCATACATGGAAGGAAAGGCCAGCGCGGGCGCCAGGCTGGCATGCAGCTGGCGCGCGGTGTTGATATCGCTCAAGTCGATTATCACCAGAGCTGGCCTGCTCACAGTATGCCCTTGAGCAAGTTCTGCAGGTTTTCGCGCATGCCACCGACCACTGCCTCGTGCTGTTCCAGGATGGCGGATGCATCCTTGAACGGTGCCGGGTCGAGGTACAGGCGCGGCAGGTCGGCCACGGCCACGCCGCGTGGGCCGCCACGCAGGATCTCGTCCACATGCTGGTTGATCGAGTGGATGGCAGCCTGGATGCGCGGCGTGGAAGATGCCGCCAGGCAGGCGGCCAGCGCCGCGTCGAGTTCGGCGCGCGCGGGCGCCTGCGGCAGCACGGGCGCGGCAATCTGTTCCAGAGGAGACATGTTGACGGCCGGCTTGCGATACGCGCGCAGGGTATCGAGCGCCATCAGCCGGTGCGCGCCGCCGCGCTGCAGCCAGTCAAGGATGCGCGGCCAGGGCGTGCCCAGCAGCGCTGCCGCCACGCCCCATTGTCCCGCCACGGGCGAGCCGATATTCACGTCGATCCAGTCCAGGGCGGCCGGGTTGCCCGTGTAGGCCAGCAGGATGGCGTTCGACGAGCGCAGCGCGGGCGCCTGCGTGACCAGCACGCAAGTCAGCCAGGCGAGGGCGCCGTCGGGCGGATCGTTGGATAACTGTTGTGCAAATGGGGCGCCCAAGGCGCGGCTGTCGGCAAATTGCAAATCGTCGGACATGTTTGATTGAGAGTAAAGAGCAGGCGCCAGTCTAGCAGTGGGGCAGGGGCGCACGAACCTTGTCACTATAAACATTTAAGACTGTCTTCAGTGCCAGCGGCTCCGCTTGCGCTACAATCAGCTCTCCTTTGTTGCCACTGCCGCGCGCGGTTCTCACTCTCCACCATGTTCCCTAAACGCCTGACCCTGCTTGCCCTGGCCGCCTTTGCGCTGGCCGGCTGCGATACCACCGCCCCGAAACCGATACAAGTATTGACGCCACCCGAGCCCATCGTCGTCACGCCGCGCAAGATCAAGATCGGCCTGGCGCTGGGCGGTGGCGCGGCGCGCGGCTTCGCGCATATCGGCGTGATCAAGGCGCTCGAATCGCAGGGCATCCATGCCGACATCGTCACCGGCACCAGTGCCGGCAGCGTGGTGGGCGCCCTGTATGCGGCGGGCAACTCCGGCTTTGCCCTGCAAAAAATGGCCTTCGACATGGACGAAGCGGCCATTTCGGACTGGGCCTTGCCCCTGTTCGGCAAGTCGTCCGGCGTGCTCAAGGGCGAAGCGCTGCAAAGCTATGTCAACAAGGCTGTCGGCGGCGTGCCGCTGGAAAAGCTGAAAATTCCGTTTGGCGTGGTGGCGACCGATTTGAAAAATGGCCAGCCGATCCTGTTCCAGCGTGGCAACACCGGCATGGCCGTGCGCGCCTCGTCGGCCGTGCCCGGCGTGTTCCAGCCCGTGACGATCGCCGGCCACACCTATGTTGATGGCGGCCTCGTCGCTCCCGTGCCCGTGCGTTTTGCGCGCGACATGGGCGCCGATTTCATCATCGCCGTGAATATCTCGTCGCAAACGGATACGCAAAAGGCCATCAGTTCGATGGAGGTGCTGATGCAGACGTTCGCCATCATGGGCCAGCGCATCAACCAGTTCGAATTGAAAGATGCGGACGTGGTGATCCAGCCCAGCCTGGGCACCATGAAGGGCAACGATTTCAACAGCCGCAACCAGGCCATCCTGGCGGGCGAGCAGGCGACGTTTGCCGTCATGGCGCAGCTCAAGCAAAAGCTGAAAGCCAAGCGCGAGCAGTAAGCGATAGCGCCGCTGCGCATTTCGTATACAATTTTGATTCAACATAACAAGGATGCACCATGCAATCGAAACCGATTTTGACCCTGGACGACGTAAAGAAAATCGCTGCCGCCGCCGAAGCGGAAGCGGTCAAGAATAACTGGGCGGTCGCGATCGCCATCGTCGATGACGGCGGCCACCTGCTGTGGCTGCAGCGCATGGATGGCGTGGCGCCGATCTCGTCGCACATCGCCCCATCGAAAGCCAAGACGGCCGCGCTGGGCCGCCGCGAATCGCGCATCTATGAAGAGATGATCAATGGCGGCCGCGTATCGTTCCTGAGCGCGCCGGAAATCGACGGCTTGCTCGAAGGCGGCGTGCCCATCGTGTTTGACGGCCACTACGTGGGCGCCGTCGGCGTCTCGGGCGTGAAGTCGGCCGAAGATGCGCAAATCGCCAAAGCGGGTATTGCCGCTTTGACGGCCTAAGTAGTCGCCGCAGTTGCAGAACCAGCCGTCCCGCGCAAGCCGGGCGGCTTTTTTCATGGGGCGCAGGATTTATGCTGCTGCGCAAAAAAATGCCGGGCCTTCTGTATTTTCTTCCTTGTGGAAAAGCTTCCTTTTGGTTATAATTCAAAGGTTTAGCCAATCACACATATACCGTAGCGACTACCCATCCCCTCATTCAAAATGACCGTTGAAACACCCTGAGTGCATCTGGCTCGGGTAGTTAGGCGGTCGGTCTGACGTGGCGCAGCTACGGTAACTTTATCAGGAGTTGCCCTTGCCGCCATTTTTTTCTGGCCCTGCCGTTCCAGCCATATTAGCGCTTGCTGATGGAACGATCTTTAAAGGTTTTTCGATCGGTGCCGCCGGTCATACCACGGGCGAGGTTGTTTTCAACACCTCGATGACCGGGTATCAGGAAATCCTTACCGACCCAAGCTATTGTCGCCAGATGGTCACCCTGACCTATCCGCATATCGGCAATACGGGCGTCAACCCGGAAGACGTCGAGTCTTCCAAGGTTCACGCCGCTGGCCTCATCATCCGCGATCTGCCATTGCTGGCATCCAATTTCCGTTCCACGCTCTCCCTGTCCGACTACCTGAAAGCTGAAAATATCGTCGCCATCGCCGGCATCGATACACGCAAGCTCACGCGCATCCTGCGTGAAAAAGGTGCGCAGGGCGGTGCCATCCTGGTCGGCACGCAAGGCAATGAGCCATCCGCCGCGCAAGCGCTGGAACTGGCCCGCTCCTTCCCCGGCCTGGCCGGCATGGATCTGGCCAAGGTGGTATCAAGCAAGGCCGCCTATGAGTACCGCGAAACGGAATGGACCCTGGGCGAAGGCTATGGCCAGCTGGCTGACGCGGACGCGAAATACCACGTGGTCGCCTTCGACTACGGCGTCAAGCGCAACATCCTGCGCATGCTGACGGCGCGCGGCTGCAAGGTCACCGTGCTGCCGGCGCAAGCGACGGCAGCCGATGCCCTGGCGTTGAATCCGGACGGCATCTTCCTGTCCAACGGCCCCGGTGACCCGGAACCGTGCGACTACGCGATTGCAGCGACCAAGGAGCTGATCGAGAAGGGCATCCCGACCTTCGGCATCTGCCTCGGCCACCAGATCATGGCTTTGGCTTCCGGTGCGAAAACGCTGAAGATGAAGTTCGGCCACCACGGCGCCAACCACCCGGTGCAGGATCTGGAAACGAAACAGGTCTTGATTACCTCGCAAAACCACGGTTTCGCAGTCGACGCGGCAACTCTGCCCGCGAATTGCCGCGTGACCCATGAATCGCTGTTCGACGGCTCCCTGCAGGGCTTTGCCCGCACGGACAAGCCGGCCTTCTGCTTCCAGGGCCACCCTGAAGCGTCGCCGGGCCCGATGGATGTTGCTTACCTGTTTGACCGCTTCATCAACTTGATGGCTGCGGAGGAGAAAAAGAAAAATGCCTAAACGTTTAGATATCAAAAGTATTCTGATTATTGGCGCTGGCCCGATCGTGATCGGCCAGGCCTGCGAATTCGATTATTCCGGCGCGCAAGCGTGCAAGGCCCTGCGCGAAGAGGGCTACAAAGTCATCCTGGTCAACAGCAATCCCGCGACCATCATGACGGACCCGGAAATGGCCGACGTCACCTACATCGAACCGATCACCTGGTCGGTGGTTGAGCGCATCATCGCCAAGGAGCGTCCTGACGCCATCCTGCCGACGATGGGCGGCCAGACGGCGCTGAACTGCGCGCTGGACCTGTTCAACAACGGCGTGCTGGCAAAATACAACGTCGAGCTGATCGGCGCTTCGCCGGAAGCCATCGACAAGGCGGAAGACCGTTCCAAGTTCAAGGACGCGATGACCAAGATCGGCCTCGGTTCGGCCCGTTCCGGCGTGGCGCACTCGATGGAAGAATCGTGGGCCGTGCAGCGCACCCTGGGCTTCCCGACCATCATCCGTCCATCGTTTACCATGGGCGGCTCCGGCGGCGGCATCGCCTACAACGAAGAAGAATTCGAAACCATCTGCAAGCGCGGCCTGGAAGCATCGCCGACGAAAGAGTTGCTGATCGAAGAATCGTTGCTGGGCTGGAAAGAGTACGAGATGGAAGTGGTGCGCGACAAGGCGGACAACTGCATCATCATCTGCTCGATCGAAAACCTCGACCCGATGGGCGTGCACACGGGTGACTCCATCACGGTGGCGCCGGCGCAAACCCTGACGGACAAGGAATACCAGATCATGCGCAATGCCAGTCTGGCAGTGCTGCGCGAGATCGGCGTCGACACCGGTGGCTCGAACGTGCAATTCTCGATCAACCCTGTCGATGGCCGCATGATCGTCATCGAGATGAACCCGCGCGTGTCGCGTTCGTCGGCGCTGGCATCGAAAGCGACGGGTTTCCCGATTGCAAAGATCGCCGCCAAGCTGGCCGTCGGTTACACCCTGGACGAGCTGCGCAATGAAATCACGGGCGGCGCCACGCCGGCTTCGTTCGAGCCGTCGATCGATTACGTCGTCACGAAGATTCCCCGTTTCACGTTCGAGAAGTTCCCGACCGCCGACCACCACCTGACGACGCAGATGAAATCCGTCGGCGAAGTGATGGCGATTGGCCGTACCTTCCAGGAATCGTTCCAGAAAGCCTTGCGCGGCCTGGAAGTGGGCGTGGACGGCATGAACGAGAAAACCAAGGACCGCGAAAAGATCGAAGAGGAACTGGGCGAGCCTGGTCCTGAGCGCATCTGGTACGTGGGCGATGCGTTTGCCCAAGGTTTTACTCTGGAAGAAGTGCACAATCTCACCAAGATCGACCCATGGTTCCTGATCCAGATCAAGGAAATCGTCGACCTGGAACTGTGGCTCGATACGCAGAAGCTGGACAACCTGGACAAGAACACCCTGTACAAGTTGAAACAAAAGGGCTTCTCGGACCGCCGCCTGGGCTTTTTGTTGCAGACGACCGACACGGCCGTGCGCCTGCAGCGCCATGCGCTGGGCATCCGTCCCGTCTACAAGCGCGTCGACACGTGCGCGGCCGAGTTCTCGACCGACACGGCGTACATGTATTCCACGTACGACGAAGAGTGCGAGTCGAATCCGACCGACAAGAAAAAGATCATGGTGCTGGGCGGTGGCCCGAACCGTATCGGCCAGGGTATCGAGTTTGACTATTGCTGCGTCCACGCTGCCCTCGCCATGCGCGAAGATGGCTACGAAACCATCATGGTCAATTGCAATCCAGAAACGGTTTCGACCGACTACGATACCTCGGACCGTCTGTACTTCGAATCGCTGACGCTGGAAGACGTGCTGGAAATCGTCGCCATCGAAAAACCGGTCGGCGTGATCGTGCAGTACGGCGGCCAGACACCATTAAAACTGGCGCTGGACCTGGAAGCGAATGGCGTGCCGATCATCGGCACCTCGCCCGACATGATCGATGCGGCCGAAGACCGCGAGCGTTTCCAGCAACTGCTGCACAAGCTGGAACTGCGCCAGCCGCCTAACCGCACCGCGCGCACGGAAGCTGACGCCCTGGCGCTGGCGCAGGAAATCGGCTACCCGCTGGTCGTGCGTCCATCGTACGTGCTGGGCGGCCGCGCCATGGAAATCGTCCATGAGCAACGCGACCTGGAACGCTACATGCGCGAAGCCGTCAAGGTTTCGCACGATTCGCCGGTGCTGCTGGACCGCTTCCTGAACGACGCCATCGAGTGCGACGTCGATTGCATCTCCGACGGCGAAACGACGTTCATCGGCGGCGTGATGGAACACATCGAACAGGCTGGCGTCCACTCGGGCGACTCGGCTTGCTCCTTGCCACCATACTCGCTGTCGCAAGAAACCATCGATGAACTGAAGCGCCAGACGGCGCTGATGGCCAAGGGCTTGAACGTGGTCGGCCTGATGAACGTGCAGTTCGCCATCCAGAAACAGGAAATCGATGGCGAAATGAAAGACGTCGTCTTCGTGCTGGAAGTCAATCCGCGCGCTTCGCGCACCGTGCCTTTCGTTTCGAAAGCCACCGGTCTGCAACTGGCGAAGATCGCCGCGCGCTGCATGGTCGGCCAGTCGCTGGCCTCGCAAGGCATCACGCAGGAAGTCGTGCCGCCATACTTCAGCGTCAAGGAAGCCGTGTTCCCGTTCGTCAAGTTCCCGGGCGTGGACACCATCCTGGGCCCTGAAATGAAATCGACGGGCGAAGTCATGGGCGTGGGCCTGACGTTCGGCGAAGCGTTTGTGAAATCGCAACTGGGCGCCGGCGTGAACCTGCCAAAATCGGGCAAGGTCTTCATCAGCGTGAAAGCGTCGGACAAGCCGCGCGCCGTGCAAGTGGCGCGCGACCTGGTCGAGTCCGGTTTTACCGTGGTCGCCACCAAGGGCACCGCCGCCGTGATCGCTGCTGCCGGCATCGCCGTCACGCCAGTGAACAAGGTGATCGAAGGCCGTCCGCACGTGGTCGACATGATCAAGAACCATGAAATCGTGCTGGTGATCAACACCGTGGAAGAAAAACGCAGCGCCATCGTCGATTCGCGGGCCATCCGCACCTCGGCCCTGGCGTCGCGCGTGACGACCTACACCACCATCGCGGGCGCGGAAGCGGCCGTCGAAGGCATCCGTCACCTGGATGAGTTGCGTGTGTACGATTTGCAAGGTCTGCACAAGACCTTGAACTAAGTGCGTTTGCAGTGACCGCCGTTAGGCGGTACACTGCATGCTTATCAACCACAGAGTTCCGTGCAGAGCAGCGCGCGGCCTCTGTGGTTTTCACTTGGTAAGTCCGTTATCCGTGGCAAAACACGGACGATGGCACCGATAACCAGCAGATAGTAGAGATAACATGACCTCAGTCCCATTGACCAAATACGGCGCAGAACTTCTGAAGGAAGAACTGCATCATTTGAAGACCAAGGAACGCCGCATCGTCATCGATGCGATCGCCGAAGCGCGTTCGCACGGAGATTTGTCGGAAAACGCCGAATACGATGCCGCCAAGGAACGCCAGGCCTTCGTCGAAGGCCGCATCGCCGAGCTCGAAGGCAAGCTGGGCGCAGCGCAAATCATCGACCCGACCGCGCTCGACGCGGAAGGCCGCGTGGTGTTTGCCTCGACCGTGAACCTGGAAGACCTGGAATCGGGCCAGAAAGTCACGTACCAGATCGTCGGTCTCGATGAAGCCGACCTGAAAAAGAACAAAGTCTCCGTGACGTCCCCGATCGCCCGCGCGCTGATCGGCAAGTACGCCGGCGACGTGGTGGAAGTGCAGGCGCCGTCCGGCCCGCGCGAATACGAAATCCTGGAAGTACAGTACATCTGATGCTCGCCCGCGTGCGCTTCCTCGTTGCCACCCTGTGGGCCGGCAGCTTGTGGACCATCGGCTTCATCGTGGCGCCCACCTTGTTTGCTACCTTGAGCGACCGTGTGCTGGCGGGCAATATCGCCGGCAGTATGTTCCGCGCCGAGGCCTGGCTGTCAATCGCCTGCGCGCTGATTCTGCTGGCCTTGCTGCAGTGGGGCGCGGGCGCGCTGGAGCTCAAGCGCCGCCGCCTGCTGGGGGCGCTGGTGCTGTCCATGCTGGTGTGCGCGCTGCTCAGCCACTTCGGCATTTCGCCACTGATGGCCGAGCTCAAGGCGCAAGCGCCTTCGGGCATCATGGACGAGGCCATGCGCAGCCGCTTCGGCATGCTGCATGGCGTGTCGACCCTGATCTTTGCCGTGCAGAGCTTGCTGGCGGGCGTATTGATCTGGAAACAGCAGTAATCGTCTGTGGTGTTGTCGGATTACGCGCTGCGCGCTAATCCGACCTACATGGCAACACGTAGGTCGGATTAGCGAGGCCGCAGGCCACGCGTAATCCGATAAATGCCGCAGCGGCAATAAAAAAGCGGAGCAGGGGATATCCCGTGCTCCGCTTCTTGTTTCAAGCCCGGCAGCCTTGCGGTTGCCGGGTGAACAGGCTTACTTGCTGCCCAGTGCGCTTTTCTTGGCGCTTTTCTGACGTGGCTTGGCACGCTTGATGGAACCGCCTTCGGTAACGCGCTCATTGCCCTTGATCATGACTTTCGTCACGCTGGGGCGCTTGGTGCCGCTGGCGCTGGCCTTGACGATGGTCACTTCGCGCATGCCTTTGCCGGCGCTGACCTTCTCCTTAACCACTTCTTTTTTCGGACGGTAGATTACCAGCAGTTTGCCAATATGTTGTACCGGGGCGGCGCCGAGATTGCCGCAAATCGTATCGTACATTCCGACGCGGGCTTCGCGGTCGTCGCCGAACACGCGGACTTTAATCAGACCGTGCGAATCCAGGCCAAGGTCGATCTCTTTGAGTACAGCAGGTGTCAAGCCCGCTTCGCCAATGATGACGATAGGCTTCAGCGCGTGTGCTTCGGCGCGCAGTGCGCTGCGCTCTACGGGTGTAAGTTTTAGCATAATAATATTTAGTAATTCCCTTAAAAGCAGTATTCTACGCGAATGGCAAAGAAGAAATTAAACAAAAACTGGTTGCACGACCACATAAATGATCCTTATGTGAAGTTGGCGCAAAAAGAGGGCTACCGCGCCCGGGCAGCATACAAGCTCAAAGAAATCGATGAAGACGAAAAACTGATCAAGCATGGACAGGTAATTGTCGACCTTGGTTGCACTCCTGGCAGCTGGGCCCAGTATCTGCGGCGCAAGCTGGCCGGCAAGGACGGCGGCGGGGTCAATGGTACCCTGATTGGCCTGGACATGCTGGAAATGGAGCCGATCGCCGATTTCCACTTCATCCAGGGCGACTTCCGCGAAGCGCGCGTGCTGCGCCAGCTGGAAGTGGTGTTGCAAGGACGCAAGGTTGACGTGGTCTTGTCGGACATGGCGCCGAATCTGTCGGGCATTGCCACGGCGGACGCCGCGCGCATGGAACATCTGATCGACCTGGCCATCGAATTCTCGCAATTGCATTTGAAACCATCGGGCGTCTTGCTGGTGAAATGCTTCAAGGACATGGGTTTCAGCCAGATCGTGGAGAAATTCCGCGCTGAATTCAAGGTCGTGGTGCAGAAAAAGCCCAAGGCCAGCCGCGATAAATCGTCAGAAATCTTCCTGATGGGGCGTGGTCTCAAGAATCCGCTGAAAAATGCCGTGCAAGAAGATGATTCCGCCCTTGATATTTAAGCAGGAATCCGCACATGGGAACGAGAAGTGCAGTAGCGTCTGATGGCATAAAAGCCTAAATTGTTTATACTGCATTTTTTTTGCGTGAGCGCGGTTTTTTCGCGCGCACGGATCGGCGGGCTTTGGCACGGCCCGCTTATTGCGAGTAAAATCGTGTTTCTAGCTATTGGTAAAGAGATGCGCACTGCATCCAAGGAGTCTTCGTGAATAACATGTTTTCCAAATCTGCCATCTGGGTAGTCGTATTGCTGCTGTTGTTCATGCTGTTCAAGCAATTCGACAGTCATGGCGCCACAGGCGGCAGCAAGGCCATCGCTTATTCCGATTTGCTGGATGAAGTCAAAGCCAAGCGTGTCAAGGATGTCGTGATCGAAGGTTCGTCGATCACCGCCAAGCTGATGGACGACACCAAGGTGCGTACCACCGCCACCAGCCTCGACAAGGGCCTGATCGGCGATCTGCGCGACAATGGCGTGCACTTCGATGTGCGCCCGCCTGAGGAAGCGTCTTTCCTGCAAACTATTTTTGTATCCTGGTTCCCCATGCTGCTGTTGATCGGCGTCTGGGTCTTCTTCATGCGTCAGATGCAAGGCGGCGGCAAGGGCGGGGCATTCTCGTTCGGCAAGTCGAAGGCGCGCATGATGGATGAAGCCAGCAATACCGTCACCTTCGCCGATGTCGCCGGTTGCGACGAAGCGAAAGAAGAAGTCAACGAAGTGGTCGACTTCCTCAAGGACCCGAGCAAATTCCAGAAACTGGGCGGCCGCATTCCCCGCGGCGTGCTGATGGTCGGTCCTCCGGGCACGGGTAAAACCCTGCTGGCGCGCGCCATCGCTGGCGAAGCCAAGGTGCCGTTCTTCTCGATTTCCGGTTCCGACTTCGTGGAAATGTTCGTCGGCGTCGGTGCTTCCCGCGTGCGCGACATGTTCGAAAACGCGAAAAAGCATTCGCCATGCATCATCTTCATCGATGAGATCGACGCTGTCGGTCGTCACCGCGGCGCCGGCATGGGCGGCGGCAATGACGAGCGCGAACAGACCTTGAACCAGTTGCTGGTCGAGATGGACGGTTTTGAAGCGAACTCCGGCGTCATCGTCGTGGCCGCCACCAACCGCGCCGACGTGCTCGATAAAGCGCTGTTGCGTCCGGGTCGTTTCGACCGCCAGGTTTCCGTCGGCTTGCCCGATATCCGCGGCCGCGAACAGATCTTGAACGTGCACATGCGTAAAGTACCTATCAGTACCGACGTGAAAGCCGATATCCTGGCCCGCGGCACCCCCGGTTTCTCGGGCGCGGACCTGGCCAACCTGGTCAACGAGGCAGCCCTGTTCGCCGCCCGCCGCAGCAAGCGCCTGGTGGAAATGGCTGACTTCGAAGACGCGAAAGACAAGATCTACATGGGTCCTGAGCGTAAGTCGATGATCATCCGCGAGGAAGAGCGTCGCAATACGGCTTACCATGAGTCCGGTCATGCGGTGGTGGCGAAATTGCTGCCAAAAGCCGATCCCGTGCATAAAGTAACGATCATGCCGCGCGGCTGGGCCCTGGGCCTGACCTGGCAGTTGCCGGAACACGATAACTTGTCCGCCTACAAGGACAAGATGCTGGAAGAAATTTCCATCCTGTTCGGTGGCCGCATCGCCGAAGAGATTTTCGTGGGGCAGATGTCCACGGGCGCGTCGAATGACTTCTCGCGTGCCACCAAGCTGGCCCGTTCCATGGTGACCCGCTTCGGCATGTCCGACAGCATGGGCGTGATGGTCTACGAAGACAGCGAAAACGAAGGTTTCTTCGGTGGCGCCACCAAGACGATCTCGGAAGCGACGCAGCAAAAGGTCGATGCTGAAATCCGCAACATTCTCGACAAGCAATATGCTTTGGCGCGTACTTTGCTGGAAAGCAACCGCGACAAGGTCGAAATGATGACCAAGGCCTTGCTGGAATGGGAAACCATTGATGCAGAGCAAATCAATGACATCATGGCCGGCCTGGAGCCGCGTCCACCGAAAGTCATTCCGCCACGCCGCAATGCGGGCGGTGACAGCGGCACGGGCGGCATCTCGCCAAACGTGACGGCACCAGCCTGATAACGGCTGCCCTGACGGGCGGCGCGCGATGGTATGGCAAGAACGAGGGTAAGGAGCGATCCTTGCCCTTTTTCGTTGCCGCAGCAGTTTTTCCCTGACGACTACAAAGATTCACATGCGACACTATTTGCAATTCGGCCGTTTCGGCTTCAACCTGTCCGGCACGCAGGCGCTGGTGATGGGCATCCTGAACATCACGCCCGACTCGTTTTCCGATGCGGGCCAGTATCAGCACCTGGAATTTGCCCTCTCGCGCGCCGAGCAGATGATAGTCGACGGCGTCGACATCATCGATATCGGCGGCGAATCGAGCCGCCCCGGCGCGCCACCATTACCGCTGCAGGACGAGCTTGCGCGCGTCATGCCGGTGCTGTATGGCTTGCGCGACTGCGGCAAGCCCCTCTCCGTCGACACGTATAAACCCGAAGTGATGCGCGAAGCCATCCTGGCGGGCGCCGACATGATCAACGACATCAACGGTTTCCGCGCGCCGGGCGCCATCGAGGCCGTACAGGACAGCGACTGCGCGCTGTGCATCATGCACATGCAAAACGTGCCAGAAACCATGCAAGCCCAGCCCCAGTACGACGATGTGGTGCGCGAAGTCACTGACTTCCTGCGCCAGCGCATCGACACCCTGACGGCGGCCGGCATCGCCCGCGAGCGCCTGTGCGTCGATCCCGGCTTTGGCTTCGGCAAGACGGTGGAGCAGAATTATGCCTTGCTGCGCGCCACGCGCCAGTTGCGCAGCGAGCTGGACCTGCCCGTGCTGGCGGGCCTGTCGCGCAAGTCGATGATCGGCGCCGTCACGGGACGTCCCGTCGAGCAGCGCCTGGCCGGCAGTGTTGCCGGTGCGCTTGCTGCGGTAGCGCAAGGTGCAGAAATTATCCGTGTGCATGATGTAGCTGAAACCGTCGATGCGCTGAAGGTCTGGCGCATGGCACACTGAGCCTGTAAGATTTATCATAAACAACAAGAAGAGAAATACGATGACGCGTAAATATTTTGGCACCGATGGCATCCGCGGCCTGGTGGGCACGGCTCCGATCACCCCCGATTTCGTCATGCGCCTCGGCTATGCGGCCGGCAAGGTGCTGGCCAAGTCGCAAGGCGGCAAGGCGCGCCCGACGGTGCTGATCGGCAAGGACACGCGCATTTCCGGCTACATGCTGGAAGCGGCGCTGGAAGCGGGCATGGCGGCAGCCGGCGTGGATGTGATGCTGGCCGGTCCCATGCCGACACCGGCGATCGCCTACCTGACGCGGGCGTTGCGCCTGTCGGCTGGTGTCGTCATTTCCGCGTCGCACAATCCGTATCATGACAATGGCATCAAGTTCTTTTCCAGCCAGGGCACCAAGCTGCCCGACAGCGTGGAACTGGAAATCGAAGCGGCGCTCGACGAGCCCATGGCCTGCGTGCCGTCGGACAAGCTGGGACGCGCCAAGCGCCTGGACGATGCCCAGGGCCGCTACATCGAGTTTTGCAAGAGCACCTTCCCGAACGAGCTGGACTTGCGCGGCCTGAAGATCGTCGTCGACTGCGCGCATGGCGCCGCCTACCATATCGCGCCGCACGTGTTCCATGAGCTGGGGGCGGAAGTCATCGCCATCGGCAACAAGCCCGATGGCTTCAACATCAATGCGGGCTTCGGCGCCACGGCAACCAAAGCGATGGCCGAAGCCGTCGTCGAGCACGGTGCCGACCTCGGCATCGCCCTCGATGGCGACGCCGACCGCCTGATCATGTGCGACGCCACGGGGCGGCTGTATAACGGCGACGAGCTGTTGTACGTCATGGTCAAGGACCGGCTGGCAACGGGCCCCGTGGCGGGCGCCGTCGGTACGTTGATGACCAACATGGCGCTGGAAGTGCTGTTCAAGCAGCAGGGCATCGGCTTTGCGCGCGCCAAGGTGGGCGATCGCTACGTGCTGGAAGTCATGAAGGAAAAGGGCTGGATACTGGGCGGCGAGGGCTCCGGCCATCTGCTGTGCCTGGACCGCCACACGACGGGCGACGGCATCGTCTCCGCGCTGCAGGTGTTGTCCGCGCTCAAGCGCAGCGGCCAGAGCCTGCAGCAATGCCTGGCCGAACTGGTACTGTTCCCGCAAACCCTGATCAATCTGCGCGTGGCGCCCGGTTTCGACTGGCAAAAAAATGCCGCCATGGTGGCCGAGAAAGAATTGGTCGAGGCCGAACTGGGCGACACGGGCCGCGTGCTGATCCGCGCATCGGGCACCGAGCCGTTGATCCGCGTGATGGTCGAGGCGAAAGATAAAGAGCAGGCTGAATCGATGGCGCGCCGCATCGCGGATAAAGTTACGGCGTGATAGGCAAGAACCGATAGTTATTTCCATCTAATTCGTCTATGGCAATTGACGAAATTGGATGGGGGCGTTATTATCTTGTCTTCGGAGTGTGGCGCAGCCCGGTAGCGCACCTGGTTTGGGACCAGGGGGTCCAAGGTTCGAATCCTTGTACTCCGACCAAAGTCATAAACGGGCTGTCAGAAATGACAGCCCGTTTTCTATTCCGCGCTGGCATTTCATTGCTGGCGCGCATAGATTAAAATACTGCACCTTTCCGCCCATCGTTCAACGGATAGGACAACGGTCTTCTAAACCGTGAATGGGGGTTCGATTCCCTCTGGGCGGACCAGTTTCATACTGGCCACGGCTTGCGCCATGCGGCCGCAACTTCTCTCTTTCCTGTCTGTCAGCACGCGGCCCTAAGGCTGCGCAAACAGCACCATGCTCAGCAAATACAGCAGCGGCACCGCGCACAGCAGCGCCGAGCATACCGAAACGATTTTTCTGTTGGCCAGTCGGGCCAGACGCAGCCGTTCCCGCACGGGCAAGTGCTGGCGGATCACGCTGCGCGCGCGTGGCTGAAACGGTTGTTCGTGCATGAGATCTCCCTTGTCGATCAGCGGTTGATGCTGTCGAGCATAGCGAGGGGGATCTAAAAATGGTGTAAACAGTGGGCCTGGCGCCGCAAGCGCGGCGTAAAGATGCCGCTGCCGTGATGAGGCTTATTTATGAGGCTTGCTCTCCCTGGCGGCGGCGTGCCAGGAAGCCCAGCATGCCCAGGCCGGCGAGCAGCATGGCATAGGTTTCAGGTTCCGGCACGGCGGAAATGAAGGCCCTGTAGTTGCTCAGATCCTTGGGCAGGCCCGCCACCGTGAAAGTGGCGCCAGCGGCCACAGGTGCGGCCCAGTGGAACACCAGTTCGCCCTGGCCGAAGTGGATGGCCAGATAGTCATAGGCGGCCGCGCTCGTATACGAATTGACGCCGCCGCTCAAGCCTGCCGTGGTGCCGGCAGTGCAGCCCGAGGTGGCGTTGTCGCAAAACGAGACGGCGGCGCCCAGACTGCTGCCGAACACGCCATTGATGTAACCCTGGATGGCCACAGGACTCTGCGGCACCAGATTATCGTCATAATATTTCACCTGCAGTGCCGGCGATGGTGAATACGTGACGGCGCTGCTGGCGATGACGAAACCGCTGGCCGGACCCACGTCGATCCATGTGGCAGCCTGTGCCAGGTCCCCAAAGGCCGTCAGGGCGGCCAGCATGGATGCCTGTATGGCAACGCTTGTTATGCTTTTCATCAAAATCCCCTTTGTTTTATTGAAGGCATTTCATGGCTTCAGGGCGCGCGCCATCCTGTCAGGGAGGTCATTTTGTCGCCCGATCGCCTTTGCGTGAGTACGCATATGCAAGCTTAGTCTCGATGCAAATCAATGCAATTTAAATAATTCTATTGATTTATTTGATAATATCGCATACGCCTATTTATGGCTGTGCTAGCGAGAGTGCTCGCGGCGATCAGAAACGGCGTGAGAGGACACGCCGCTTGGTGCCAGAGGGGGAGGCAGGAGGAGGCTTCAGTCGTTGTTGTTGCTGACGCCAAACAGGCGGTCCTTGGCGTTGAGCAATTTTTGCACCTTGGCGCCCATTTTCATCAGCTGCGCCATCGATTCGGGCGACAGGCGCTGCAAGTCGTCGAACCAGGTGTTGGCCAGGTCGACCAATTCATACATTTCGCGCATGCGCTCCTGCGCATACTGGTCCACGGGTTCCGTGGCCGGCGCCAGCAGCGATTCGCGCAGCACCGTCAGGGTGGGCGCCACTTCGCGACGCCGCCGTTCGGCGGCCACCACGCGGAAGATTTGCCACACATCGCCCAGAGACGAAAAATACTCGCGCCGGTCGCCGGGAATGCGCGACTGGCGGATCAAGCCCCAGCCCTGCAATTCCTTCAAGCCAATGCTCACGTTCGAGCGTGAAAAACTCAGGTGTTCCGCGATTTCGTCCGCGTGCAAAGGATGCTCCGCGACAAACAACAAGGCGTACACTTGTCCCACCGTACGGTTAAAGCCCCAGCGGCTGCCCATCTCGCCGAAATGGCTGACAAAGGTCAGGATCAGCGGCGTCATGTGGATATTTTGAGTTTTCATAATTATCTGAATTTTTTCACGCCACACCCGCAGGGTCAATTGATATATGTCATGTTTCGCAGTATTATACAAAAAATCGAATTTACAGAAAATTCTGAAAACTCAAAAAGTATAGAGATGCCGACCACGCCACTGTCTTTGCCCCGCTTTATCCTCCCCCGCGCCGCCAGCCTGGCGCAAGGCGGCGCCGCCTTGTTGTGGCTGCCACAAGCGGCCTTGCTGGCCTGGGCCGTGCAAGCCATGCTCGATGGTGCACCGTGGCGCGCGGCCCTGTTGCCGGCCGCTGGCGTGCTGCTGCTGGGCGTGCTGCGCGCCAGCGGTGAAGCGTGGGGCGCGCGGCGCATGTACGCGGCGGCGCGCGCCCATCTGAGCACCTTGCGCGCCCAGGTGGCGCAAGCGCTGGCGCAGCGTTCGCCGCTGGACCGCCAGCGCGCGCAGTCGGGCCAGGCGGCCAGCGTCATCGCCGAGCAGGCCGAAGCCATCGTGCCGTATCTGGTGCGCTACAAGCCGGCGCGCTGGAAAGTGCTCACCGTGCCGCTCGTGATCCTCGCCGTCGTGACGCCGCTGTCGTGGATCGCCGCCTTGATCCTGCTCATCGCCGCGCCCCTGATTCCCGTCTTCATGGCCCTGGTGGGCATGGGCGCGCAAGCGGCCAGCCGCGCGCAGATGGTGGAAATGGGCAGCATGAACGCCTTTCTATTGGACCGCCTGCGCGGCCTGGCCACCCTGCGCGCGCTCGACGCCGTCGACGCCACGGCCGCGCGGCTGGATGCCTCGTCGCAATCCGTGCGCCGGCGCACGATGGTGGTGCTGCGCATCGCCTTTTTGTCGTCCGCCGTGCTGGAACTGTTTTCCGCGCTGGGGGTGGCCATGGTGGCGGCGTTTATCGGGTTCTCCTTGCTGGGCAGCATCAATTTCGGCACCTGGGGCCGCGAACTGACGCTGGGGCAGGGCTTGTTCATCCTGCTGCTGGCGCCCGCATTCTTCGAACCCTTGCGCGAACTGGCCGCCGTCTGGCACGACAAGGCGGCCGGCGAAGCGGGCCTGGCCGGCCTGCATGACCTGGCGGGCGAGGGCGTCGCCCTGCCTGGTGCCGGCGTGGAAGTTGCCGCCGTTTCCGCCGCCGCCATGGCGGTGGCACCACCACCGGCCATCGACATCCGTGAACTGCGCTTTGCCCACCCTGGCGAAGCGCCCGTATTCGACGGCTTTGACTTGACGGTGCGCGCCGGCGAACACGTGGCCCTGCTGGGCGCCAGCGGCGCCGGCAAGACCACCTTGCTATCCTTGCTGGCCGGCTTGCTGCCCGCCAGCGGTGGAGAGATACGCATCGGCGGCGTGCGCCTGACCGACAGCAGCGTCAATACATTGCGCCAGCGCATGGCCTGGATGGGCCAGCGTCCGCACGTGTTTGCCGCCTCCGTCAGCCAGAATGTCACCCTGGGCCGCGTTGGCGCGAACGCGGCGCAGGTGGCGCAGGCGCTGCATCTGGCCGACCTGGCTAGCGTGGCGCAGGCGCAGCCGGCCATCATGCTCAGCGATGGCGGCCAGGGCTTGTCCGGCGGCGAAGCCGTGCGCCTGGCCCTGGCCCGCGTGGCCCTGCATCCGCATGCCGATTTGCTGCTGGTCGATGAACCGACGGCCCACCTGGACAGTGAAACGGCGGCGCGCGTGACGGACGCCTTGCTGGCACTGGCCAAGGGCAAGACGATGCTCGTCGCCACGCACGACCCCGTGCTGGCTGGCCGGCTGCAGCGCACGGTGCAGGTCGATGTCCGGGCGCAGGCACAGGAGCACGAACAGGAACAGCCGGCATGAACACTTCCCTCATATCGAACCCCGTCCTGCGGCAATTGCTGCTGGCGCAACCCGGCAAGCTGATCGGGGGCGCCTTGCTGGCGGCCCTGACGGCGGTGGCCGGCATGGCCTTGCTGGGCTTGTCCGGCTGGTTTATTACCGCCACCTCGATTGCCGGCCTGCATGCCTCCACGGCCGTGCTGTTCGACGTGTTCGGCCCGTCGGCCGGCATCCGCCTGCTGGCCATCGGCCGCACGGGCTCGCGCTATGCGGAGCGGCTCGTCACGCACGACGCCACGTTCGCCGCGCTGGCGGCCATCCGCGTGCAACTGTTCCGCGGCTGGACGCGCCCGGAAGCGGCCAGCCGCCTGCTGCGCCAGCCCGCCAAGCTGCTGTTTCGCCTGACGGCCGATATCGACGCGCTCGAAGCGCTGTATTTGCGCCTGCTGGTGCCTGCCTTCACGGCACTGTGCGTAGCGCTGCTGGCCGGCGTGGCGCTGGGCGTGATGCAGTGGCAGCTGGGCCTGGGCCTGGCCGCGTGGCTGCTGGCCGCCGGCGGCGGCATCAGCTGGCTCGTGGCGCAGCGTGCCCGGCGTCCCGCCATCGTGCGCTCGCGCGCCATCGAAAAATTGCGTTCCGGCACCATCGACCTGGTGGCCGGCCAGACGGACCTGGTGATGGCGGGCCGCATCGACGCCCAGTGCGCCGCGCTGGGACAGATCGACCGCTCGCTGGCGCAAGCCGATTTCGCCCTGCTGCGCCTGGAGACGGCGGCCGGCGCCGCGTATGGCGTGGCCGGCAGCGCGACTCTGGCAGCGGTGCTGCTGGCCGTGGCGGCGCTGGTGCAGCAGCAGGTGCTGAACGTGCCGCTGGCGGCGCTGGCCCTGCTGATCGCCCTGACGGCCGTGGAACCGTTTGCGGGCTTGCGCCGTGGCGCGCTGGAAGCGGGCCGCATGCTGCTGGCCATGCGCCGCCTGGCGCCGCGCCTCGATGGAGAAGATGTACCTCCGCCGCCCGTCGACGCCGCACCGGGCTTGCGCCTGGAACACGTCAGCGCCGCGCATGCGGGCAGCAATAATGCCATCTTGCACGATATTTCCCTGCATATCGCCGATGGCGAGCGCGTGGCCGTGATCGGCCCCAGCGGAGCGGGCAAGTCCACCTTGCTGGCCATCGCCGCGCGCGAGCTGGCGCCGCTGTCGGGCACGGTGCACGCGGGTCGCGCCTGTTTGTTCACGCAGAAGACGGAATTGTTCCAGGACAGCCTGCGCGACAACCTGCGCCTGGCCGACCCGTCCGCCAGCGATGCGCAGCTGTGGGCGGCGCTGCAATCGGCCGGCCTGGAGGAGGAAGTGCGGGCCTTGGCGGGTGGCCTGGACACCATGCTGGGCGAGGGCGGCCTGGGCTTGTCGGGCGGACAGGCGCGCCGGCTGGCGCTGGCGCGGCTGTTCCTGCACGCATCGACCTTGTGGCTGCTGGACGAAGCGACGGAAGCGCTGAATGCGCAGGTGGCGATCGACGTCCTGCAGCGCCTGCGTGCGCGCAGCGAAGGACGCAGCTTGCTGATCGCAACCCACTTGCGGCGCGAAGCGGCGCAGGCGGACCGGCTGGTCAGCCTGCGCGACGGCCGCATCGTCGGTGACGCGCGCCGTGGCACACCCGCCTTCGAGGCGGCGCTGGCCGGCTTGCGCGGCGATTGAAGAACAATAGGAGAGACACAGGCGGCGCTGCCTGACAGCTTTGCCACAACGGCGCCAAGCGAAACAGCATCAGATTGATACCAAGTTTACAATTACAGTAGGGAAACACCAAGGAAATCATATGGACTTCGATATTGTCGCTTTATCCAGACTGCAGTTCGCGCTGACAGCTCTGTACCACTTTATATTCGTTCCGCTGACGATCGGCCTGTCAGTGATCCTCGCCATCATGGAGACGGTTTACGTGATGACGAACCGCCCCATCTGGCGCGACATGACCAAGTTCTGGGGTGTCTTGTTCGGCATCAACTTCGCCATGGGCGTGGCGACGGGCATCGTCATGGAATTCCAGTTCGGCATGAACTGGAGCTATTACAGCCATTATGTGGGCGACATTTTCGGCGCGCCGCTGGCCATCGAGGGCTTGATGGCTTTCTTCCTGGAAGCGACCTTCGTCGGCCTGTTCTTCTTCGGCTGGGACAAGCTGTCGAAGCGGGGCCACCTGGTCACCACCTGGCTGGTGGCCATCGGCTCGAACTTCTCGGCCCTGTGGATTCTGATCGCCAACGGCTGGATGCAAAATCCCGTCGGCGCGGCCTTCAATCCGCAGACCATGCGCATGGAAATCACCGATTTCGGCGCCGTGCTGACGAATCCCGTGGCACAGGCGAAATTCGTGCACACGGTGTCGGCCGGCTATACGGCCGCGTCGATTTTCGTGCTGGGTATTTCCGCCTGGTATCTGCTGAAGGGCCGCCACGTGCAGCTGGCCAAGCGCTCGATGACGGTGGCCGCCTCGTTCGGCCTGGCCGCCAGCCTGTCGGTGGTGGTGCTCGGTGATGAAAGCGGCTACCTGTCGTCGGAACATCAAAAGATGAAGCTGGCCGCGATTGAGGCCATGTGGACCACGGAGCCGGCGCCCGCCGCCTTCACGGCCTTCGGCTTCCCCGACGCGAAAGCGCGCGAGACGCATTACGCCGTGCACATTCCGATGGTGATGGGCCTGATCGGCACGCGTTCGCTGACGACGGAAATCCCCGGCATCGAGCAACTGGTCGACCGCGGCGAACTGCTGATCCAGGATGGCATCAAGGCGTACGACGCGCTGCAAACCATCCGCGGCGTGGCGCCGGGCGCGCCCGTGCCGCAGGAGGCGAAGGATATGTTCGAGTCGAAAGGCCAGTCCATGGGCTATGCCTTGCTGCTGAAACGCTATGTCGACGATCCGCGCCAGGCCACGCCCGAGCAGATCCGCAAGGCCGCGCTCGATACCGTGCCGCCCGTGGGGCCCTTGTTCTGGTCCTTCCGCGTGATGGTGGGCCTGGGCATGTTCTTTATCTTGTTGACTGGCACGTTCTTCATCCTGTCGACGCGCCGCACCCTGGACAAGCACCGCTGGCTGCTGAAGCTGGCCGTATTCGCCATCCCGCTGCCGTGGGTGGCGATTGAGGCGGGCTGGATCGTGGCTGAAGTGGGCCGCCAGCCATGGGTCATCGAAGGCGTGCTGCCGACGGCCGTGGCGGTCTCGAACCTGGGCGCGACGACCTTGCTCATCACCATTGCCGGCTTTGCCGCCATCTACACCGTGCTGTTGATTATCGAAATGAAGCTGATGCTCAAGGCCATCCGCAAGGGGCCGGAAGAGACGGCGCCGGCCCCCGTGCCAGCGGCCGCAGCCATTCATACTCAACGCGCCTAAGGAGGGCCAGACCATGATTTTGCATGAAATGATTTCTTACGAAACACTGCGCCTGATCTGGTGGCTGCTGATCGGCATCTTGCTGGTGGGCTTTGCCATCACGGACGGCTTCGACCTGGGCACGGGTATCCTGCTGCCCTTTGTCGGCAAGACGGACCTGGAACGCCGCGTCGTCATCAACAGTATCGGTCCCGTGTGGGAAGGCAACCAGGTGTGGCTGATCCTCGGTGGCGGCGCCATCTTTGCCGCCTGGCCGCAGCTGTACGCCGTCTCGTTCTCGGGCTTTTACCTGGCCATGTTCGTCATCCTCGTGGCGCTGATCGTGCGTCCCGTGGCGTTCAAGTTCCGCAGCAAGCGCGAAGATCCGCGCTGGCGCGCCCGCTGGGATGCGGCCCTGTTCGTGGGCGGCTTCGTGCCGGCCCTGATCTGCGGCGTGGCGATCGGCAACGTGCTGCAGGGCGTGCCGTTCCGTTTCTCGCCAGACATGCACATCTTCTATGACGGCACCTTCTTTGCGCTGCTCAACCCGTTCGCCTTGCTGTGCGGCCTCGTCTCGGTGGCCATGCTGGTGATGCACGGCGCCACCTGGCTGCAGCTGAAAACGGACGGTGCCGTGGCTGACCGTGCGCGCCGCTACGGCAGCGTGGCGGCGATCGCGACAGTCGTGCTGTATGCGGCCGCCGGCGTGGCCCTGTGGCTGTGGGTCGATGGCTACCGTGTCACCAGCGCCGTCGTCGTCGACGGTCCGTCGAACCCCATGCTGAAAACGGCAGAAGTGCACGTGGGCGCCTGGTTCCTCAACTTTGCCGCCCATCCGTGGACCTGGATCGCCCCTGCGATAGGCTTGCTGGGTCCCCTGCTGGCGTTTGCCTTCCTGCGCGCGCGCCGCGAAGTGCCTGCCTTGCTGGCCAGCGCGGCTGCCATCGCCGGCATCATCCTCAGCGTGGGCGCGGCCATGTTCCCGTTCATTCTGCCCTCGTCGATCGACCCGCGCGCCAGCCTGACGGTGTGGGATTCCTCGTCCAGCCACATGACCCTGTTCATCATGCTGGTCGTCACGGCCGTCTTCATTCCCCTCATCGTGGCGTACACGACCTGGGTATATAAAGTACTGTGGGGCAAGGTTGATGCAAAAGCCATCCAGGACGACAGCGGTCACGCTTACTAAGAATTAAGGAAAGGAACTAACTATGTGGTATTTCGCCTGGATACTGGGTCTTCCGCTGGCGGCGACGTTCGCCGTGCTCAATGCGATGTGGTATGAAATTGCCGACGGCGACACGACGCCGGAGCAATACCGTGACACGCCGAAGTAGGCGCGTGTCGGCTTGACTGGCCCCGCCCGGCGCGATGGTTTTACCATCGCTGCCCGGCGGGGTTTTTTTATGCTTGTTCACGGATGTCCGGAAAGCAACCACAGCAATAAGAATGCGCTGAAGAAAGGATCGCTTTGTTGTGCAAGCAACATAGAACTCGTCGCCATGCGGATAGAGATTCACGACATAAATTTATGTATTTTGTTTTATTTTTTTTGTTTTTGTTAATTTAATTAATTTTTCGTTGAATTTTCATAAATTCGATGTAGAATAAGTTGCCTCTTATAAAAATTAAATACCGTTTTAATCATATATCGGACTTCGAATGATCGCCTGCCATACATGCGCGAGCAGTGTTACTCCGTAGCTGAACCAGATGCAAGCACAGCTAATATAAGGAAACATCATGAATATGTTACGAGTACTCAAACTATCGCACCGTTTAGCTGTGCTGATTGTGATCTTTTCAGCTGGCTTCATCCTCTATGGCCTATGGTCGTTCAAGACTCTGCAAGAATGGAAAGTGAACGGTCCGGTCTATCAGAAAATTGTGCAAAGCAAGGATCTGATTGCGGACGTGTTGCCACCGCCGGAGTACATACTGGAATCCTATCTGGTCAGTTTTCAGCTGCTGGCGACCGAGGATCGTGCCGAACAGGCGCAGTTGATCGCACAATTTAAAACGCTCAAACATGATTACGATGAGCGCCATGCATTCTGGAAGGGCGCGACACTGGATGCCGATATCGCCGGGCTGTTGCTGAACAAGGCGCATGCGCCGGCACAGGCCTTCTATACGACGGCACTGCAACAGTTCATCCCCGCAATAGAGGCACAGGATAAGGCTGGCGCTACTGTTGCGATGAAAGAAATGACGATCAGTTACACCCAGCATCTGCAGGCCATCAAGCAACTGGTAGAGATGACCACCCAACGCGCGTCGGCGACAGAGGCGGAGTCGGGCGCGCGCATCACGGTGGCGAGCAGCTTGCTGTTGGCGATACTGCTGCTCTCGCTGGGCATTGGGATTGCGGTGGCTGTGCTCATTAGCAAGAGTATTACCAGGCCACTGCAGGATGCCGTGAAGGTGGCCCGCATTGTCGCATCCGGTGACCTGCGCAGCCAAATCGCGACCGACTATCGCGACGAGCCGGGCGAATTGATGAGTGCTCTGAAAAGCATGACGGAGAGCCTGCGTCATACGGTGGGCCGTGTGCGTGGCGGGACTGAAACCATTTCGACTGCCTCGCAGGAAATTGCTGCAGGAAATATGGACCTCTCGGCCAGAACGGAGGCACAGGCCGGTGCACTGGAGCAAACGTCGTCGGCGATGCAGCAGTTAACCAGCACTGTCCAGCAGAATGCCGAAAGCGCCCAGCAAGCCAATCAACTGGTTTTGTCGGCGTCAGCGGTCGCGGTGCAGGGCGGGAAAGTGGTTGAGCGTGTCGTCGCGACCATGGTATCCATCAAGGATAGCTCGAAGCGTATCGTCGAGATCATTTCCGTGATCGATGGCATAGCGTTTCAGACCAATATTCTGGCCCTGAACGCGGCTGTCGAAGCGGCGCGCGCCGGTGAACTGGGGCGCGGTTTTGCCGTCGTCGCATCGGAGGTGCGCGCCCTGGCGCAGCGTTCCGCCAGCGCCGCCAAAGAGATCAAGCAGCTGATTGCCGAGTCGGTCGAAAAAGTCGAGCTTGGCAGCAATCTGGCCGATGAGGCTGGCGGCACGATGCAGAAAATCGTCTCCTCTGTGCAGCAGGTGGCGGGCATCATGGGGGAAATCGCCGTCGCCAGCCACGAACAAAGCGACGGCATCAAACAGGTGAATCAGGCCATCAGTCAGATGGATGCGGTGACCCAGCAGAATGCCGCCCTGGTCGAACAGGCCACAGCGGCAGCGGCCAGCATGCAGGAGCAGGCGAACAGTATGATGCAGGACGTGCGCGTGTTTAAACTGCTGGCGTCTTGCTGACCGGCTTGGGGATGGCAATGGCAATCGGATCGCTGGCCGGAAAGCTTTCCTTCAGCGCTTCATCCAGCGCTTGCTCGGCATGGCTTTCGCTGGCCGGCGTGGGCGAATCGCGCTCCGGTGGCGGGGCGGGCGTGGTGGCGGCGTTGGTGCTCGAATGCATGGTCATCCCCTTGCGGTGGTGTGCCACCCGGCCGGAATGGTCGTGGCACGTGCTGATGTTTCCATCCTAGCACATCGCGCAGCGCGCCCGCTGCGCCTGCCCAAGGGGAGGATGGCGGCGTCTGCTACACTGCGCTCCACTTTTATCGACGGAACCGCCATGACTTCCCTTCCTTTGCCGTACCGCGCCACCGCCTTTGACGCCTGTGCCTGGCTGGCACAACAGACGGGCACGCCGTGGACCCTGGCGCGCCTGCTCGAGCAGGGCGGCTTGCCATATGTCTGGCTCGATTACAGCGACGCCTGGGCCGAGCTGTTCCATGATGGCGTGACGCGCTATGCGGCGCCCGTCGTGTTTGTCGAGGACAAGCAGCACCTGGCTTCGGGTGCGGACGACGTGTGGCTGCGTTTTACGCGCGATTCGGGCAATCTTCCCATCGAACTGAAAGGGCAGGGCTTGCGCGTGCCGCTGGACGGCTTGCACTTCCAGGAGCGCGATCTGTTGCGCTTGCTCAAGGAGTTGCAGCACCCGCAGCCGGCCGAGCCGGAAGCCGGAGCTGACAAGGCAGCGCCGTTTGTCTTGCCCAGCGCCCTGAAGGGCCTGGGACGCGAGCAGATTTTGCTTGCCTTTGCCGGCGTGGGCAAGGTCGACCTGGACAAGGGCATGGCCAGCGGCGTGGGCATCTTTGGCGACGATGGCGCGCGCGTGCGCAAGAATTCACGCGGCGGCAAGAACAGCCACCTGTGGCATCCGGTGACCCTGGCGTTCGGCTTGCACGACGTGCATCGCGTGCCGATGGCGCACCTGAAGAAGGCGTTCGCCACGCAACCGTTGCTGCGCGAATGGAAGGCGGACTGGCTGGAGTCGCTGCGCCTGCTGGGCGAGTGAAGGGCAGGACAGTTTTTACAGCTCGATCGGCGCGACGTCCGTGCCGATATCGGGCGCCGCGTAATGCATGCTGAAATATACGAAAGCGCCGATATTGAGGGCGACCGTGATCCAGAACAGGATGCGGAACGAACGCTTGCTGGACTTGTGGCGCAGCCATTGCTGGGCCAGCACGCCGCCCGGCCAGCCGCACAGCAGTCCCAACAGCAGCAAGGTGCGTTCCGAGGTGCGCCAGCGTCCCTGTTTGGCGGCCGACTTGTCGATCGCATAGGCAACGAAGCAGCTCAGGCTCAGCACGCCATACACGAGGGCGACCAGGACGGGGATGTGGAAAAAGAACGTGGCCAGTAAATACAGTACGACAAAGAACAGGATGACAAGGTAGGGCATAGGATGTGTGGTTTTGAGCGAGGGCGTGAGTATCCCACACGGGGAATGATGCCGCCGCCTAAAATAAACAGCCTTGCGCCGTATCGATGTGCACGGCGCGGCGGCGGGCGTGGCCCGTTTTCAGCGCTTCGCGGTCGCTGGACAAGGAAATACCTTCCAGCGCCAATAACGTTTCCTTCGCATGCAGGCCGCCCGCAAAGCCCGTCAACTCGCCCGTGGCGCCGATGACGCGGTGGCAGGGGGCGATGATGGAAATGGGATTCTTGCCGTTGGCGGCGCCCACGGCGCGCACGGCGGCGGGGCGGCCGATCTGGCGCGCGATCTCGCCATAGCTGCGCGTCTGGCCGTACGGTATCGTCAGCAGCGCGCGCCAGACTTCCTGCTGGAATGGCGTGCCGGCAAAATCGAGCGGCACGTCGAATTGCTGGCGCGTGCCGGCGAAATATTCCACCAACTGGCGCGCCGTTTCCAGCAGCACGGCGCAACCGTCATCGACGCGCATCGCGCCCAGGCGCACGCGGTTGGGCTTGTCGTTTTCCCACAAAATCGCGGCCAGCCCCGCGCCGCGCGCCACCAGGGTCAGCTCGCCCACGGGCGAGGGCACCACGATGCAGTCGTATTCCATGTTGGTTCCTTGATCGGAGAGCGCCAGTGTAGCAGGCTGGCGGCCGCACGCATATTGCAGGTAGGATAGCGTTTTCGGCATGGAGCACTGGCTTTGACGACGATCCCCACTTATGACGCTATCCGCGCGATCGCCGTGCGGCTGGTGCAGGAACGCTATCCCACGGCCGTGGCGGCCATCATCGGTGGCTCGTTTGCCACGGGCCGGCAAACGCCCACTTCCGATATCGATTTGCTGCTGCTGTTCGAGCACGTCGACTGCGCCTGGCGCTCGACCATCGCGGCCGAAGGGCGCACGGTGGAACTGTTCGCGCACGACCTGGCCACGTTCACGTATTTTTGCAAGGAAATGGATGCACCGGGAGGCACGGTGCCGCTGGCGATGATGGTGGTGGAAGGGGAAAACATCGTCGCAGCCAGCGACGCCTGCACCCGGCTGCACGCGCTGGCGCAAGCCATCGCCGCAGCCGGGCCGCCCGTGCTCGACGCGGAGAACTTGCAGCGCCGGCGCTACGCCATCACCACCGCGCTGGAAGACCTGGTCGACAGCCGGCACCCGGGCGAGGCGCTGGCCGTCGCTTGCCAGCTGTACGAAGCGCTGGCCGACCTGCACCTGCGCGCGGCCGGCGAATGGAGTGGCGGCGGCAAGCACCTGTTCCGCTGCCTGCAGGCATTTGACGCGGCCATCGCCGGGCAACTGGACGGGGCCTTGCGCCTGCTCGCCAGCGATTTGCCGGCGGGCCAGCGCGCGTTCGAGCACGTCGCCGCCGCCGTGCTGGCGCCTGTGGGCGGACCCTTGCTGCATGGCTTCTGCCTGCCCGCGCCCGCACACTGGCGCAGCGCGCCAGTGTGATGGTCGCGCTTAAAACGCCGTGCGCACGGCCAGGCTGATGTTGCGCGGCTCACCCCAGAACACGCCGTCGAAGAAGCCCACGTTGCGGTAGTACTTTTTATCGAGCAAGTTATTCACGTTCAGCTGCACGCTGGCGTGGCGGCTGAGGGCATAGCTGGCCATGGCGTTGACCAGCGCATAACCGGCCTGCGGGATATTCGTCATCTCGCCCGATGGCGGGCGGCCGTACCACGACTCGCTGTAGGTGGCGCTTTGCGCCGTCATGCTGGCGCCCGCTTTCAAGCCCGTGAACCGGCCGTCGAAGCGGTAGCTGGTGGCCAGACGCAGCAAGTGGCGCGGCTGCGTGGTGACGGCGCGGCGGCCGTCGGCCTCGGCCGCGTGCAGATAGGTATAGCCGCCGCTCGCTTCCCAGGCAGGCGTGATCTGGCCGGAGACGTCGAACTCGACGCCCTTGGCCGTCACGCCGGCGCCATTGGCCACCATGGCCTGGCCACCGTCGGGCAGCAGAAAGCCGGGCGGTACCGTGCGGTCCAGTTCGGCCATGTTCTTTTTCTTCGTGTGGAACAGGGCGGCCGACGCGTTCAGCTTGCCTTCATAAAATTCGCCCTTGATGCCCAGTTCCGCATTGTCGCCCGTTTCCGGCGCCAGGAACTGGTTGTTGCGGTCCTTGCTCGATTGCGGGTTGAACAGCTGCGTAAAGCTGGCGTAGGCCGAATATTGCTTGTTGATGTCGAACACGGCGCCCACATACGGCGTGACTTCATTGCGCGTTTCCACGAAGTCGCCGCTGCCCGTGTAGGCGCCTTGCGTGTTGTAGCTGCGCGTGTCCGTGCGGTAAGTACTGCTGCGCGCGCCGATGATCACATGCAGCGGGTCGGCCAGGCTCAATCGCGTGGCCACATAGCCGCCCGCCAGGCGCGTCACGGTTTCCGTGTGCGAGCCGTCCGGGTGGAACACGGGGCGGGGAATGTTGCCCGTCCAGCTGCGGTAATCGGGGAGGAATTTCGAGTAATTGATTTCCGCTTTGCCGCCCAGCGAACGGGCGCGCTGGTTGCCGCCGTTCCAGCCGACGATGGCCGTATGCTTGCGCCCCAGCAAGGTGAAGGGACCGCTGGCGTACACGTCGAAATTGTCGTCCGTGTTCTTGCCCGCGCCCCAGGCGCCCGTCCACAGTTCCATGCCTGCGCCGGTGGCGGGATCGGGATAACCTTTGCCCGCATAGAGAACGGTGGTGCGGTTCGTGCTTTCCGTGCGCGCATAGCCGAGGTGCAGATTCCAGTTGCCGGGCAGGCGCTGGTCCAGCGACGTGAATACCGTGTGCTGCTTGTTGGCCCAGGTGCTCCATGGCGCCGTCCAGCTGGTGTTGCGCGGCAAGTTGGCCAGGCTGCCATCCGCGTTCCAGTAGGGCACGGCGCCCCAGGTGGCGCCTGTGGGCTGGTTGTCCTGGAAGTCGACGCCGGCCGTCAGCAGGGTGCCGGGACGCAAGTCCGCCTCAACGATGAGCATGCCGACCGTCTTGCGCTCGTGGTACATGTCCAGGTAGGAATCGCGTTTTTGCCAGGCCAGGGCCGTGCGCGCACGCACGCTGCCCTGCGCGTTCAGGGGCGTGGACAGGTCGGCTTCGAAGCGTTGGTCATCCCAGCGGCCCATGATGAGGCCGGCGCTGGCCTGGAAGGTTTTCGTCGGCCGCTTGCGTATCATGTTGATGGTGGCCGAGGGGTCGCCCGTGCCGCCCATCAAGCCCGTGGCGCCGCGCACCACCTCGATGCGGTCGTACAGGATGGTGTCTTGCAATGGCGCATTGCCGCCGCGCGCCATGCCATCGATCTGGATATTGTTGATGCCGAAGCCGCGCGCACTAAACGTCGTGCGTTCCGTGTCGTTCTGGTTCACCTGGATGCCCGTCGTCTGCGCCAGCGCCTGGTCCAGCCGCACGGCGCCCAGGTCGTCGAGCAGCTGGCGCGTGATGACGCTGACCGATTGCGGCGTCTCGCGCAAGGACAGGTCCATGCGCGTGGCACTGCGCGCTTCGCCTGCCGTGTACGATTGCGTGCCTTCCGCCGTCGCTGTCGACTGGCCTGTCACGGTGACGGCCGGCATGGTCACGTCGGCCGCGGCGGCATCGGCGGCCTGTGCCGGCAGGGCCACGCCAGCGGCAAGGCTAAGCAGGCTGATGTGTAATAGACGGGGCAGGGGGCGCAAGACGGGCTGGCGCGAAGAAGGGAAGGCGGTGGTCGATTGCATTATTTTCCTGGAGTATTTTTAGTCGTGTGTGTTCCTATCTCGTCTGGCGAGGTGCGCAGTAGCTGGGGGGATGGCATGACGCTGGCCCGTGGTCTGGCTTGGATAGCAGTTCCACCGCAAGGCCCGGCGCGGTCGGGCAGTGGAAAAGAAGGGCGCGCGATTCCACTCACTTTCGTGAATAAGAATCATTATCAATATAGGTGGTATTTGCCAAATAATCAAGCGTGTGCACCAAAAGAGTGCGGCAGGCCAATGGAGGCGCATCGTCCGGCCTTCTGCGATAATGCAGGCGCTGATAAAATATTTTCCTCATTGAAAGAAATGCATGCGTACATGGATCGCTTGTGCCGGATGGTTGTGTGTCGTGTCGCTGGGCCAGGCCCAGGAACACGCGCCGCCGCCGGCTGTTCCCGCGCCGCTGCAGAGTGCCAGCGTGCCGCCTGTTACCGATGCCGTGCCGCCGCCCGTTGCGCCAGCGGAGGACGCCTTGCCCCCGCAAACGGTGACGGTCACGGCCAACAGCGACGCCAAGGCGCCGCGCATCCGTTTCACGGCGTACCGCGAGAGTTATCTGACGGCCAGGAAAGTGTGGCAAGTGTCGAGCGGCAGCGTGGTCATGGCCCTGCGCCTGATTCCCGCCAAGCTCAGCGCCACCATCGACGATGTGCGCGTGGCCCTGCAAGGCAATGGCACTCCCGTGCCGATCAAGGTATCCGCCGGCGGCGTGTTTGTCGTGCCGCTCAACGACGACATCGCCGCGCAGGATGGCATTTTCCTGGTGAACAAGGGCAGGGGCGAGCTGACGGCAAATATCGTGCTCCAGCCGTCCGTGGCGCGCGATGCGTGGAATGTCACGCGCGTGGGGCAAGTCTTGCGCGACGCCCGTCGCGCCGTGCGGGCCATCACGCCGTGGTACAAGCGGCCGTTCGCCAGCGATGTGCAATCGCTGGCCTTTTGCGCGACCGAGCGGGGCAGTGCCTTGCAGCTGATGGATGGCGAGCAAATGATCGCCACCTTGCCCATGAATGAGCCGGCCGTCAACGACATCAATCAGCCCGTGTTTTGCAAGATTTTCGACGGCGAAGACAAATACCCGGGACACTACCGCGTCGTCCTGCCCGAGCAGGCCACGGTGCTGCTGCTGTAGATCTAGTTGGGCTGGCGCTGCACCAGCTCCAGGGCGGCCGCCAGGGCCAGGTCCATGGTGGCCTGGTGGAAGATCAGCCATTGCGGCAGGAGCGACAGCGCATGGCGTCCCTGTTCCAGGTCGCCTTCATCGACGGCGGCCCACGCATGGTGCAAGCCGCTGAGCACGCGCGCATGCTGTTCCCGGTGATTCGCCAGCGAGGGAAAACCGATTTGTTCCATCAAATCCTCTTCCTCGCGGAAATCGCGCTCGACGGCCGCAATCAGTTCACGAAACGCCACGCTGAAATGCTGGTCGCTCAACTGCCCCAGCCGCGCCAGCTCCTGAAACAGCGCCTCATGCGCCTCGTCGATGGCGGGAACGCCCAGCGCCATCTCGTCTTTCCAAGCCGATATACCCATGCCGATGCTCCCGGTTAAGTCCGTCGCGATGCGAAGCGGACTGTTCCAGTGTGGACGCAGCGAAGGGGGAAATCCATGACCTGGATCAAAATTATGGTGAAGAGGGGGAAGGTTGAGGCACTGAGAAATGAAGGAAACGGGGAACAAATCACCATCCGCAATAAAGCGGTTTTAATGATGCGCCGAGTTACCGAGTGCCGCCGCGCTTTTTAATGCTTGGGCCAGCGGGCCCAGAGAGCTTGTGCGTCTACATTCGGTACTTGCAGCTGCTGCCCGGCCGACGTCTGCATCGCGTCGCGCAGTACGAGGGGCACGAGCAGCAAGGCCGACAGGGCAAGGCAGGCCAGCACTTTGAGCGTCAACATGGTCGTCTCCCGGTGTCCCGGTGGCGGCGCGGGGATGCGGCGCCTGCCGGTCACTTCCTATGTACTACCATGCTTGCAGTTTAGTTCATCTGATTGAAACTTCAACTAGTTGCTGTGGTGCACCGCACCAGTTCGCCTGTTGCCAGGGGCTTATTTGGCCTTGCGGCTGCGCCGCGGCTTGCCTGCCGGGGGCAGGAAGGAATCGAACCACACTTGCGTCAACTGCCGCGTATTTTTCGCCGCTTCGCGCTTGACGGCGGCCGTGGCGTGGCCGCGCGCCGTGTTGGCGATGCGGTTGGCGGCGCTCAGGTACATGCTCATCCAGGGGTTTTTCATGGGGTGCCTCGCAGACAGTGGGTGGCGCGGCGGGCAGGGCGCCATGCCGCGATGTCCCCACTCTAGTCCGATGGCTGGCGCTGACTGTGCGCCCGCCCACATAGCCGGGCGGCGCTGACCATGTGCTGAGGCAGATCAATACACATCGCGGCGGTAGCGTCCCGCCGCCAGCAGGGCGTCGAGGCCTTCCTGGCCCAGGACTTCTTGCAGCACAGCATCGATTCCTGCCGCCATGCCTTGCAGGCTGCCGCACACGTAGACGATGGCGCCGTGCGCCAGCCAGTCGCGCAGTTCATCCGCGCTGGCGCGCAGGCGGTCCTGCACGTATTGTCGTGTTTCACCATCGCGCGAAAAGACACGGTCCAGTCGTGCCAGGTGGCCAGCGTCGAGCCAGCCTTGCAACTCTGCGCCGCAGACGCTGTCAAAAGCTTGCTGCCGTTCGCCAAACAGCAGCCAGTTACGGGCCAGCCCCGCCCGCTGGCGCGCGCGCAGGTGCGCACGCAGGCCGGCCAGGCCGGAACCATTGCCGATATAAATGCAGGGCACGTCGGTCAGGGCGGGCGCGAAGGCGGGATTGGCTTGCAGGCGCAGGCGGATGGTGCTATCCAGCGGCGCGAAGCGCGTGAGCCAGCCGGAACAGATGCCGTACCCGTCGTTTTCCTCGCCCGCATGGCGCTCCTGGCGCACCAGCAACTGCAGTTCGCCATCGGACGGCAGCGAAGCGAGCGAGTAGCTGCGCGGCGCATGCTGGACTTTATGCTCACCCTGCGCGTCACCCTCGCTGCCGTCCGCGTTGCAAGCGATGATTTCCGCCAGCGCCCCCGCTTCCCAGGTGGCGCCGGCCGGACCCGTCAAGGTGATTTCATGCAGTTCGCCGCCCAGGCTGCCAGGGTTCAGCAGCACGCGGCGCGCGAGGCGCCACTCGGCGTACGACGCTTCTTCCTGCACGCCGATGGCGTCGATGGCGCTGCCGCTGCAACGGGCCAGCGCTTGCGACCAGTCGGCCAGGGCGGCGGGGTCTTGCTTGTCCACTTCGATCAGCGGGAACAATGGCGTGGCGCCCAGCGCGCGCAATTGCCGCTCCAGCGCATGGCCGAAGCCGCAGAAGTCGCTGTAATGGCGGTCGCCCAGGGCCAGCATGCCCACTTCCAGGCCGGCCAGCGGCGTGCCCGACGTGTGTTGCAACAGGCGCGCGAAGCGGCGCGTGCCGTCCGGCGCCTCGCCTTCGCCAAAGGTGCTGGCGACGATCAGGGCCCGCTCGTACTGGCGCAATTGCGCGGGATCAAAGCGGTCCAGCGACTGCACGTCGACGGCCACGCCCGCCTGCTGCAGGGCGCGCGCGCTTTCCAGCGCCAGGCGCTCGGCCTGGCCCGACTGGCTGGCGTAGGCCACCAGAGTGGGCAAGCCCGTGTCCGCCTGGCCCGGCGCGCCGCTGCCCAGCAGGGTGCGTTGCGCCTGCACAGCTCGCTTGGCCTTGCGGCGGCCCAGGTACAACATCCAGCCCGTGATGGCGAACAGGGGCAGGCCCAGGCTGGCCAGGGTGACGATGATGCGGCCCGGCAAGCCGAAATACGTGCCCATGTGCAGCGGATAAATGATGTTGACGAGGCGCGAACCGAGCGCCTGCTGGCTGTACGGCGCGTTTTCCGTGAGCGCGCCGTCGGCCGGGGCAATGCTCATGCGGCTGCGCGCCCGCTCGTGCGGGGCGTCGCTGGCCAGCCACGTGAATTGCACGGCGTCGCCGGGGCGCGCGGGCAGGCGCAGCGTGGCCAGGGTCCAGCCGGGGGCATGTTGCTGGAAGCTGCTCCAGGCCAGGCCGATGTCGACGGCGGGCGATGACGCCTTCGGCGCACCTTTCTTGCCCGGCGCTTGCGCCACCCGTGGGGGCTTGCCGGCCCAGGCATCGATATTGTCGCGCACCACGTCATAGCTCCAGTAAATGCCCGTCAGGGTCAGCGCCACGTAGACGACCAGGCACCAGGTGCCGGCCACGGCGTGCAGATTCCACAAAAACGAGCGGCCTTTCAATGCAGGATCGAAGGTCAGCCAGGTGC